>JACZXQ010000031.1 GCA_022571515.1 Gemmatimonadota bacterium | reverse complement strand
ACGTGGCCTTGACGGAACCCGCATACGCTCTCGTCTGTCAGCGCGTCCTGGCGGTGCCCAGCAAGCGCTTCGAAAAGAGGCCCATCGAGTTCCTCAACCGAGAGGAGATCCAGGCCTTGCTCACCGCTCCCGATCCATCGACCTGGACCGGGCGTCGAGACCGGACCCTGCTGTTGGTCGCTGTCCAGACCGGGCTCAGAGTCTCTGAGCTCATCGGCCTACACTGGAAGGACATCGCTCTCGGCAACGGTGCACATCTGCGCTGCGAAGGAAAAGGCAGGAAACATCGTTCGACGCCTCTACGTCGGGACGCCCAGACCCTGCTCCGTGCCTGGCTTCAGTGGCAACGTGCCCAACCTGAAGATCGGGTCTTTCCCAGCATCCGAGGCGGAGCCCTGAGCCGCGACGCGGTCGAGTGGCTCGTCGCCAAGCACACCGCTACCGCCCAGCAGCACTGCCCGTCTCTCGACCGCAAACGAGTCACGCCGCACGTGCTCCGTCACACCGCCGCCATGGAGCTGCTCCACCACGGCGTCGATCGCTCCGTGATCGCCCTCTGGCTCGGCCACGAGTCCCTCGAAACAACCCAGATCTACCTCCACGCCGACATGCGCCTGAAGGAGCAGGCGCTGGCCCGCACCACGCCTCTCGGCACCAATCCCGGGCGATACCGCCCCAACGATCAACTCCTCGCGTTCTTGGACAGCCTCTGATTATGCCGAGTCCATAAGCACCAGGATCCAGCATCTTCCTCAATCTGAGTGGTCTACTCGGCATAATCCGAGACTCGGCATTATGGCGAAGCATGTGCGGCGTGACCTTCTTCGGGATGCCGGCTCGGTCGGCCGCAGCCGCGACTTGCCGCTGTACCGTTCGAGTCGTGATGTGGCGATCGCGGCGGTGCCCGGCAGGGAAAAGCCAGTCCGTGGGGCGCTCTCCCCGCACGTACTCCCGCATTACTTTCAGCAATACGGGGGACAGCATCACATAACGGTCCTTCCGTCCCTTCCCTTCCCGCACGTGGATCATCATCCGGTCGGAATCGATGTCCGGGACCTTCAGGCGGACGACTTCTCCGACCCGCATGCCACTGGAGTACAGCGTGAAGGCGATCGCTCGATTCTTTGGAGTCTCGAGTGCCTCGAGGAAGCGACGTACTGCGCTTTCCGACAGTACGCGAGGGAGTTGACGTTTCCTCTTGGGACGCGGGACGCGCACCCCCGGTGCGGGTTCTTCCAAGACGTGTCTATAGAAGAATCGGAGCGCGCTGAGGGCCTGATTCACATAGCTGTGGGATTTACCCTGGGAAAGAAGCGACAGGGCCCACCTGCGGACCTCCTCCTCGGAGTCGGGTTCTGGCACGGAGTTCTCGAGAAAACGGCGAACGTGCGCCAAGTAGAGTCTGCGTGTCCCGCGAGCGAAGCCGCGGAGCACGATCTCCTCGTCCATCCGTGAGAGTAATTCCTCGGGATCGGATTCGACGGTGGGTGGCTGCGCGTGCTTGACCATGCCGGACGTTGCCGGATCGGGATGGGCGATGCGATGGCAGCATCGGTCGTCCGATCAAGGGCCGTGCAAGGGATCCCCCGATTCGCTAGCCGATCTTCTCCGAGTAGTTTCCGTGATTCCAGACGCGCACGACCCGACCCTCTTCGTCCACTTCGAAGGTCACCTCTTCACCCAGCGATTCGTCCTTGCGTATGCGCCGGAAGGTGTGTCCCTCGACGTGCTTCAACTTCGTCATGCCCCCCATCGGGTCACTGGTGGGGAAGCTCACGATGGCGAGGCTTCCCTTCCACCGGATCACGTGGCTCTCGCCACCCCAGGGATAGGCGTCGTAGATGCCCACGTACGGCTCGAAGTCGACTTTGGATTCGTCCTTCGGGCCATGATGCTCACCTTCGTCCGGTTCTGATTCGGTAACGTTCGTTTCGGCTCCGGACCCCTCGGCCTTGGCTTTGGCGGCCTTCACCGCCGGCGCGATGATCTCGTAAGCACGGCGCGTGAAGATGGACGGATTGATCATGGCGTTGGCCATCGCAATGGTCGCGATCTGGTCGTCCATCTGCAACTGGAAGTTGGACCTGTATCCGGGACAGCTTCCCCCGTGGCCCACGAACGTCTTGTCTCCCCGGCGGCTGACGCCGAATCCCAGACCGCGGCTGGTCTGCCACCCCGGGTCCATGTAGTGAACCCGCTGCATCTCCCGGAGCGTGTTGGCATCCAGAAGCTCGTGCTCGCCGGTCTCGAGCAACCGGAACTGCCACGAGGCGAACTTGGCCAGGTCCTCGACCGTCGAGGCGTATCCAGCCGCGGCGGCGATCCCCCGTCCTTCGAATGGCTCGACCCTTTTGCGGCGTCCCTCGCGGGTTATCCCGCTATAGCCGGTGGCGAGTTTGTCGGTGCCAATGACCTCACCGATTTCAGGAGTTGTCGACTCCATCCCAAGGGGGCTCAGAATGTGTTCCCGAACGTAATCACCATAGCTCTGGCCCGATTTTTCTGCGACGATCTCGCCCACCAGCGTGAGTCCGAGGTTGGAGTACTGGTAGTACTGCCACGCGGGGTATAGCGTCTTCTGATTCTGAACGCCTTCGACGATCTCCTCATGCGTAGGGAAGTCGAAGGGGGCACTCCAGTATGGATGGTCGGACTCACGAGGAAGCCCGGCCGAGTGGGTCAACAGCCCCTCCACCGTTACAGGCGGTCCGTCCGGATGCGCGTTTTCCAACTGGAACC
The DNA here is from genome assembly GCA_022571515.1 of Gemmatimonadota bacterium. Taxonomy (GTDB): domain Bacteria; phylum Gemmatimonadota; class Gemmatimonadetes; order Longimicrobiales; family Gaopeijiaceae; genus JACZXQ01. The sequence continues at coordinate 31,831 of JACZXQ010000031.1, read as the reverse complement.
ACGGGAGGAGTCCACGCACCTCGTCGTCCAGGCGGAACTCGCCTCCGTCTCGGAGCTGCATCGCGCTGACGCTCGTGAAAAGCTTGGAGATCGAGCAGATGCTGTACATGGTGGCCGGCGTCGCGGGCCGCTGGCTCTCCAGGTCCGCATACCCGAACCCGGCACTCCACAGGAGTTCTTGATCGTGCACGATGGCGACCGAGAGTCCGGGGATCTGGTCGTAGGCACGCTGTGCATCGATCCAGCGGTCCAGCAGGTCGATCGCTTCGATCACCCCTGGGTCGTCTTTGAGGCTCTGGGAGTGGACTGTGACAGGGACCGCGAACGCGAGGACCTGGACAGCGAGAAATCCCAACGCGAGTGATTGAGCTTGGACGCGCATGGTGCCTCCGTGACTGATAAGTATGGGGCGCACCGACGAAGGATGGGGCGCCTAACCCGCGGGACGGACACTTAGGGCACGATAGGGTCGCGGAAAAGAGGCCGCAAGAACGAGCGGAGCGCCTGACCCACGGAGAGTCCCCTACCGGTACACGTCCCGGCGATGCCCGATCTTCACCACCGTAACGATCCGCTCGACATCGTCGACTTCATAGAGGATACGAAGCACGCCCTGACGAACTCGGTAGCGGTCGTGCCCTGCGAGCTTTTCGCACCCATGTGGCCGGCACTCCTCGCTCAAGCCTCGGATCTTGTCCACGACGCGGCGGCACTCCTTGTCCTGCAGAGCCTCCAACTCCTTCACCGCCGATGGCTTGATCCGGAGCTCATAGCTTGCCACGACACCTCAGATCCTTGAGGACGTCTTCAAAGGAGAGACTCGGCTCCTTGGCGCGAGCCTCGAAGGCCTCCAGATCGTCGGCGTCTTCAGCAAGGCTCTCTCTCACGGCGGCATTCACAAGATCCGACACGCTCTGGTCGGTCTCGGCGGCTTTGAAGCGCAGCGCCCTGTGGAGTTCGGTGTCGAAGTAAACGGTCGTGCGCTTTGATTTGGTGTCCATGACGCATTATGACGTCATAACGCTATGACGTCAACGATAAGCCTTCCCTGCCCAGAACCGGACAGTGAACAAAATCTGGGGGCACCCGCATGGCCCCATGGGCCCAGCCTCACCATGCTTGCAGTCCAACGATCTTCGGCTTATCTTCGTCTTTCGGTTTATATTCGGTATCCTCGAGGCGAACGTGTCCCAATCAACCATGTCCGAGACTCGGCGGCGTCACTACAGTGTTCCCACCCACCTGACCGATGGAGGGTGGGAGTCCAGTGCATCGGCCTCCCATCGAGGAAGCCGCCACGCCCTATGCCTCTGGCTACCCACCTTCGAGCTACGCCTGGAACTCGTCCGCTCCCCCGAACTCGACTCCACCTCGGTCGCCCTCCTCTCCCCCAACGAAACCACCCGCCGGACGGTCTGGCAGGTCTCCGAGCGGGCCTCCCACTCCGGTGTTCGCCCCGGGCAGCTCGTCTCCCAGGCGGTCTCGCTCAACCCCTCTTTGACCTTTCTCGAGCCCGACCCTGCGCACTACGACGCCACCCAGGAAGAACTGCTCGAAGCGCTCGCCGAGCTGAGCCCCATCATCGAGCCGGCGGGACGAGGGCGGGTGTTCGTGGGCATGGACGGCTTGGAACGGCTCTACGGCTCGCCACCCCGGCAGGTGGAGCAGGCCCTGCGTATCCTGCTCCGCGTCTTCCCGCGACCGCTGGTGGCCGCCACCCGGGCGGGATGGGCTCCCGGAAAGTTCGGCGCCTGGGTCGCCGCGGCCAGCGCGGGTCCGGGCAGGCCCACCATCATCACCGACGAAGAACTGACCGCTTTCCTGGCCAAGTGCCCGGTTTCCGTCCTCCCCGTGGAGCCGAAAATGATCGAGCGGCTCGAGCGGCTGGGAATCGGGACGCTGGACGAGCTGCGAGCCTTCCCCACCCCTGCCCTGGTGGGCCAGTTCGGCCCGGAGGGCCAGAAAGCCAGGGCCTGGTCCACGGGAGAGCGCATCGATCGTGTCCGGCCATGCCATCGCCCACTCCCCATTCGATCTTCCTTGGACTTCCCCACGCCGGTGGGGCAAGTGGGCACGCTCCACGGAGCGCTGGACCGGTTGCTGGAGCGCGGGCTGTCACGTCCCGCCAGGCGGGGCAGGAGCATTCAAGGCGTACGCATGGACGCATTGTTGGAGGGTGGCGGATCCTGGTCGATCGAGGTCGTGCTGCGCGAGCCCACGGCCCAACGGGAGAAGATCGCCTTCCCCCTACGCTCTCGGATGTCGATCTCCCCCCCGCCCCGGGCCGTGGAGACGCTGATCCTGGAGTTCTTCCAGTTCGGCCCCCCCACCTCCCAGATGGACATCTTCGACCGCAAGGAAGAAGGCGGACGTGAGGCGGCGGGCCTCGAGCTGGCGCAGGGCGAGGTCCCCTTCGCACTACGGGAAGCCGTGAAGGAACTCAAGCTCAAGTTGGGCTACTCTCCCCTGTACCGTGTGGTCGAAGTGGATCCCTGGTCCCGCATCCCGGAACGCAGGCATGCGCTGCTGCACTTCGACCCATGAGCGAACATCCGTTCATCAAAGACGAGATCCCGAAACCTGGAACGCCGCCGATAAAACCATCTACCGAACGACTGCGTCCCTTGAGAACACCCGCACCCGCTCGTGTCCGGATCGACGGCGAGGGGTTCCCGGTCGAGTTGTCACGCCGAGGAAAGCGGTTCCGCGTCATCTCCGTCCGCGAGCGTTGGCGCATCGACGACGAGTGGTGGCGCGATCCCATCTCACGAGAATACTTCGCTTTGGTCCTGGAGGACGGCCGGCCGGTCATCCTGTACAAGGACCTGCTGGGAGGCGGGTGGTTCAGCCAATGATCATCGTCCGCGTCGAGTTCCTGCGCCGTAAGAGGGAGCGCGTACTCCTCCATCTGGACTCGGGCGAGCCCGTCGAGCTCGCCCTGGAGGTGCTGGAACGCCACAGCCTCGGACCCGGCGACACGGTCGCATCCCGCACGCTTCGCACGCTCGTCGAGCACGACGCGAAGTGGCGGGTCCGCCAGGCCGCGCTCCACCTGCTCTCGTACCGGATCCGCGGAACCGAAGAGCTCAGGCGACGCCTCAGGGAGAAGGGCTTTCGGGCCCCCCTCATCAAGCAGTGTCTGGAGACGCTCTCCGAGCAGGGCCTGCTCGACGATCGGGCCTTCGCCGCCTCGTATGCGCGGAGCCACATTTCCGCCCGGCCCCGGGGCCCCTTTCGTATCGAGCAGGAGCTTCGCAAGAAGGGCGTCGCGCCCGAGGTGGCTCATGATGCGGTGGCGGGTGTGCTCGAAGCCGAGGGTATCACCGAGTCCGCCCTCGCTCGGAAGGCCCTCGAGAAGTGGATCCGCAGCCAGAGCCTCGACACGCTGAACGCCCTCGTCTCGCCCCCGCCGTCGACGGCTCGCGAGAAGATCCGGCGGCGGCTCTACGGGTTCCTCACCCGTCGAGGCTTCAGCCCCGGCGCCACCCGCGCCGCGCTCGACGAGGCGGAATCGCTGATCCGTCGAGGCTAGCCTTCATTCGCTTTCGTTCTAGTTTCCATGAATGGAAGCCGTTCTGAACGACATCAGCACGTGGATTCAGTCGATCGGCCCGTGGGCGTACGTGTTCGCACCGATGCTGATGGCCGCAGTCGCGATCCTGCCGATTCCCGCCGAGATCCCCGCCTTTCTGAACGGCCTCATGTTCGGCCCGTGGATCGGCACCTTGATCACCTGGGGCGGCGCGCTGGTGGGCGCCCAGATCAGCTTCGAGTTGGCAAGGCGGCTAGGGCGGCCGCTCGCCGAGCGCTTCATCCCGGCCAAGTCGCTGGCCAAGGCGGACCGGATCGTCATGGGCGCCGACTGGTGGGGGTTCCTGCTCCCCCGGTTCATTCCCCTGATCGCCTTCACCGCGCTCAACTGGGGGGCGGGCCTCACGCCCGTGCCCAGATGGCGGTTCTTCTGGACCACGGCGGTAGGCATTTTCCCAGGCGCGCTCGTGTTCACGGCGGCGGGGGCCGGGCTGCCCTCCCTGTTGGAGCGCTTTCCGGCGGCAACCTGGGTGCTGGCCGGATCGCTGGCGCTGTTCGGAGCCTACCGGCTCTACGTAGCACGATCCTCGCGACGGAACTCGCCGCCCGCCGAGGACCCCGCTACGAGCTGACGCGGCCGGTCAGTCCGCCATGCCCTACCAGGCGATCCCGTAGTCGTCGCCGTGATGGCTGGAGCCGCCCCAGAAACTGCCGTGCTCCCAATCGAAGTAGATCGCGTTGATGGGGCCGGACGTGCGCTCCGAGAATGTGAGCCGGTAGCCCATGTCTCTGAGCGCCTGCCTCACCCAGGGCGACGTCGCCTCTTGCAGGAGCATGCGGCCGGGGCTCGACTCGTGAGCGCCGAACGAGCCGCGCATCTGTGACGAGTTCATGTTGGCGGCTTCGGCGGCCTGTTGAACGTTCATGCCGAACTCGACCACGTTCAGGAAGAACTGGAGCAGGTTCTGATCCTGGCCGTCCCCGCCCTGCACGGCGAACGACAGGAACGGCTTGCCGTCCTTGAGCGCCATGCTTGGGGTCAGCGTGGCCCGCGGCCGCTTGCCCGGCTCGATCACGTTGTAGGGGTTCTCGGCCTCGCTCACCACGAAGCTCTGCGCCCGCTGGCTCATGCCGACGCCCGTGCGACCCGCGATCACTGCGGGGATCCATCCCCCGCTGGGCGTTATGGACACCACCCAACCCTCCTCGTCCGCCGCCTGGATGGACGTTGTGCCTCGGTAGAAGTCCTCGTCGAAGTCGGCCATCGCCTGGGCACCCGCCGCCTCGGTGACCGGCCGCGCGGTCGAGTTCCACCGCTCGAGGTAGTGGAGGTAGGGGTTCGTGCCGCCCTGGAACGGATAGGGATCGCCCGGCCCCATGTCGGGGTCGTTGCGCTCCCAGTCGATCTGCTCGGCGCGTGACTTGGCGTACTCCTTCGAGAGCAGGCCCTCGAGCGGTTCCTCGGGTGGAAAGTACGGATCGCCGTAGTAGAAGTCGCGGTCCGCGAACGCCATGTTCATCGCCTGATAGAGCGTGTGCAGATAGCGCGTGCTGTTGTAGCCCATCGCCTTCACGTCGAAGTTCTCCAGGATGTTGAGCGTCTGGAGAAGCACGGGACCCTGCGTCCAGCTCGTAAGCTTGTAGACGTCGATGCCCTTGTAGTTGGTCTTGACCGGTTCTTCGATGTAGACCTGCCAGTTGTCGAGGTCTTCCATCGTCATCATGGAGCCCTCTTCCCGGGCTCCCCGGATGAACTCTTCGGCGATGTCACCCCGGTAGAACCGGTCGTAGGCCGCGTAGACCGCCTCCTTGCGGCTGGCGCCGCGCACCAGGGCCTCGGCCTCGGCCTCCACGAGCTTCTCGAGCGTGGCCTTCAGGTCGGACTGCCGGAAGATCTCGCCCGGGCGAGGGGCGGGGTTCTCTTCGTCATCCGGATGGGTCAGGTAGACCTCGCGCGAGTACCGCCACTGCTTGATCCGCTCCGCTTGGCCGCGAATACTCCTGACCGCGCTTGCCTCGATCGGATAGCCCTCCGCCATCTGAATGGCGGGCGCCAGCACTTCGGCGAGGCTCAGCCGACCCCACTCGGCGACCATGGTCATCAAACCCCCGGGAGTGCCGGGCGTCACCGCGGCGTGCGCGCCGTACTGGGGCGGATGCTCCATGCCCTGCTCGCGGAAGAACTCCGCCGTGGCTCCGGTCGGCGCAACGCCCAACGCGTTGATGCCGATGACTTTTTGCGTATTGGGGTTGTAGATCAATGCCTGTGTCTCACCGCCCCAGCTCAGCACATCCCACATGGTGGCCGTGGCCGCCAGCATGGCGGCGGCGGCGTCCACGGCGTTGCCACCCTGCTGGAAGATCATCGAGCCCGCCGTGGCGCCGAGCGGCTTGCCTGTGATAGCCATCCAGTGCCGGCCATGCAGGACGGGCTTGGCCGTGCGCTGTGCGGAAACGGGGGTGGGGGCCATTAGCGCCGCCGCCATCACCAAGCCGAGAAACGCCCCGGCTGATCTCATCGTGGTATGCACCGTCTACCTCCTCCGAAGTCAGGGATCGCCGACATCTCCGTGTGAAAGATCGACGGGGGCATCCCCAGGCAGGTCATGAGGGGAGCAAGGTAGGACGTGGGGCGCGGGCGCGCATGAGGAGAGTCGTTCGGTGGCAGGGCCTACCCAGCCCGGGTCGGCGGGCCCCCCGGACCAACCCCGCCGGACGCGAGATCGTCCTCCACGAGGCCCTTGGCCCGTCTTCGCTTGAGACGGGTCGCCTCCTTGTAGAGCGCTTCCCCCCACTCGATCATCGCGTCCTGCGAGCTGGCGACCTCCTCGTCGACGGACGATCGCAGCACGTAGCTGCCGTCGGCACGCATGTCCCATCCCCCCCGCCGATCGGCGAGCAGCGCATCGAAGACCCGGCGGAGCTCGTCCTTGAGCTCGGCGGCTTCGACGGGGACCAGTGCCTCGACACGGCTCTCGAGATTCCGGGTCATGCAGTCCGCGGAACCGAAGAAGTATTCGTCCTCCCCGCCATTCCGAAAATAGTAGATCCGCGAGTGCTCCAGGAATCGCCCCACCACACTGCACACGGTGACATTTTCGGACAGTCCGGGAATGCCCGGCCGCAGCCGGCACGTGTCCCGGACGATCAGGTCGATCTTCACGCCCTCCCTCGCCGCGGCGTAGAGGGCGCGCGTGACCTCGGCGTCTTCGAGCCCGTTGAGCTTGAGTCGGATCAGGCCACCCGCGCCTTCGCGATGCAGCTCCACCTCACGCTCGATCTTCTTTATGATCGTCCGCTTCATGCCCTTCGGCGATACTATGAGCTTCTGGTAATTCCGCTTGGGCTTGTAGCCGGTGGTCAGGTAGTTGAAGAGCTCCGTCAAGTCGCTGCCGATGCCTTCATCACAGGTCAGCAGGCCGAGGTCCGAATAGCCACGAGCGGTGCCGGCGTGGTAGTTGCCGGTACCGATGTGTGAGTAGCGCCGAAGCCCGTCGTAATCCTGCCGGACCACGAGGATCACCTTGCAGTGCGTCTTCAGCCCGACGACTCCGTAGGTGACATGGATGCCGGCGCTCCCCAGCCGGTTGGCCCAGCGCATGTTGGCCTCCTCGTCGAAACGCGCCTTCAGCTCGAGCACCACGGCGACCTGTTTGCCGTTCCGCGCCGCTTCCATCAGGTGCCCGACCACCATCGAGTCCTCGGACGTTCGGTAGAGCGTCATCTTGATCGCCCGCACCTTGGGATCGACGCTGGCTTCCTTGAGGAACTGCTCGACGGACGACACGTAGGACTGATACGGATGATGCAGCAGCAGAGAGCCGGCCGAGCGCATCACGTGGAAAATCGACCGGTCCGTGGTGAGCAGCGGATGGTCGGGCGGATGGTGCGGCGGGTCTTTGAGGTGCGGCGCCTCCACCCGGTAGAGCTCCATCAGGTCGGCCATGCCCAGGAAGCCGTCGACGTCGAAGACATCCTCCTCCTCGTCCAACCCCAGTTCGGCGGCGAGCATGGCGCGGTGGTACTGCGACATCCCCTTGCCGACCTGCAGCCTCACGATCGGGGCGAAGCGCCGGTCGCGAAGCTCCGATTCGATCATCGCCATGAGATCGTCGGCATCCTCCTCGTCGCGCTCGGTGTTGGCGTTCCGCGTCACGCGGAAGAGCTCGCAGTTCACGACCTCCATGCCCGGGAAAAGCCGATCGAGCGTGTTGGCCATGACGCTCTCCAGCGTCACGAACGTGTTCTCGCCCGGAATCTGGAGCAGCCGTGGGATTCCGGCGCCCATCGGCACCTTGACCCGCGCAAGAACCAGCGTGGGCTCGCCCGGGTGCCTGAGCGTCACCAGCAGGTTGAGCGAGAGGTTGGATACGAACGGGAAAGGATGCGCCGGGTCGGTGGACTGGGGCGTAACAAGCGGGTAGATGTTGTCGATATAATGCTCGCGAAGCTGCTGCTGTGCCTCCCGCGACACCTGTTCGAACGTGGTCAGGACGATCCCTTCGGCGGCCAAGGACCTCTGCAGCTCGACGAAGGTCTCACGCGCTCGGCCATCCAACTCCCGCACGATCGCGTACGATTCCTCGATCTGCTCCCGCGGGGTCCGGCCGTCCACGGTGAGCTCCTGCACCCTCGCCCCGACCTGCTGCTTGAGTCCCCCGATGCGCTTCATGAAGAACTCGTCGAGGTTCGAGCACACGATCGAGAGGAACTTCACGCGCTCCAGGAGTGGCGTCCGAGGATCCACCGCTTCGTGCAGCACGCGGAAGTTGAAGTTCAGCCAGGTCAGCTCGCGGTTGAGCAGCAGCTCGGGCGCATCGAGGTCGAACTCGCCGTCCGGGCCGGGGACCGGTAACGGCGTGAGGTCCACCGGGGACCGCGGCAACTCCGGGAGTGATCGCTCGACGACGTCGGGAGCGGCGTCCGTCTTATCCGCAGAACTCGCCGCGACGACCGTATCGAGATCTCTGGCACCTTCCGACATGCTTCTCCAGCCTTGGGAATAACCGGCTCGCGGTGCATACCCGGAACCGCTCAAGGTGTGCGGAACCGAGAAATGAAGCACGGCAGAGCGGCCGGCGGATCCGGAGATAGAAATATGGGAGTTTCCCCGACATGCGTCCAACGTTTCCCCCGACACCGGCGCGCCTTCTACCTCATTACAATTCCTTCAGTTTGAGGATTGACGTGAGCCCGCCTAACGGCAATCCGGCGGTTTTCTGCAGGTAGCATAGGACCCCATCCTCTCTGCCCTCGGCAACTGAGAGAGGCCTCATGGATCCTGTGATTGTCTACCACGTGCAGGCCGGCCCTTTCTGGGATTGGAAAGTGGCGGCCGATCTGTTCCTCATCTTCCAAACGTTCACGAACTTCGCGCCCACGTCTCCGTTGTGGTGGGGTGGCGTGTTCCAGACGATCTTCATCGCGGGCGCGACGTGGTACGCTTGGAAGTGGCGGACTACGGAGGCGGACCGGGGGAGGCGGATACTGGGCCTCGCGCTCACTCCGATTGCCATCATCGTCGGCGCCTATCACGGCCTGCTTCTCGCAGTCATCACCGCCCGACCCCTCTGGAACACGGGACCGACGGTCGTGGCCTCGCTCCTGGCGTTCGCCGCCACCGGGATCGCGGCCGTGATGCTGATCCACTTGATCCGGATGAACGTCGCCGGTCGCCTCGACGACAATGAGCACGTCGCGACGTTCCTCGAGGACATCGAGCCGGTTCGAAATGTGCTCGTTGCCACCCTCATGCTCCAGTTGGGCACCTTCTTCCTGTGGTGGCTCAGTCTCTTGTTCGGGTGTGTGGCGGCTCACCAAGCAGCCCAAGATGGACCAGCGCGGCACACTCGAGTTCCCTGCGCTCAACGGTGGAACGAGTGGGGGCGGGGTTGTGACCAACAACGCCGCGGACGCGATCCTCGACGAGGATCCCTACGACATCAAGGTGGCGATCGCCTATTGGGCGAACTTCGCCTTTTCCTGCTCGGGAACGGATCGCTGGGAGCGGGCACTGACCAAGCTGCCCTTCTTCGCGCACGTCACGACCCATGCGTCGGAGATGACCCACTTCGCCGACGTGGTGCTGCCGGCGGCCCACCAGCTGTTCGAGAAGTGGAGCTTCCTCAAATCGAAGCAGAACCTGCACGGCTATTCCAGCCTGACGCAGCCGATGATCGAGCCGCTCTGGGACGTGCGGCAAGATGAGACCGAGGTTCCGTGGCTCCTGGCAGAAAAACTCGCTGAACAGGGCTTCGACGACATGCTTCGCTACTTCCACGAGGCCTTCGCCGACCCGGAGACGGGAGCTCACCCCACCAACAGCGGGGAGTTCACCCTCACGGCTCTGAAGATGTTCACCCGGCCGTGTTGGGACGCCACACACCCGAACTACGGCAGGTACGGGGACGCTCTCGAGGGATGGGACGACTTCGTGGACAAGGGTGTTTGGAACTCCCACCGCTTCCAATACCGGCAGAAGTGGGGGCGCTTCGGGACCGAGACCGGCAAGTTCGAGTTCTACAGCGAGACGCTCAAGAAGGCCCTGGCAGGCCACGCCGAGAAACACCGGGTCTCGATCGACGATGTCCTTGCCGCATGCAACTACCTGGCCACGGGCGAGGTCGCTTTCGTCCCGCATTTCGAGCCGGCGCTCCGGTGGGGCGACGAGGAAGAGTATCCGCTGATTTTCTTCGAGCACCGCAGCCGGCTGAATCGCGAGGGCCGCTCGGCCAACTGCTCGTGGTACCAGGCACACAAGGACGCTGATCCGGGAGACGAAAACTGGGACGACGTGCTGAAGATGAACCCCGTGGATGCGGCGAGCCTCAGCCTGAGGGATAGGGAGATGGTGCTCGTCACTTCGTCCACCGGAGAGATCACCGTGCGTCTCAAGTTGTGGGAGGGCGTCCGCCCTGGGACGGTGGCCAAGTGCTACGGCCAGGGCCATTGGGCCTACGGCCGGATCGCCGCTGCAGACTTCGCACGACGAATCCCGCGAGGTGGAAACAACAATGCCATTCTCCCTGCCGAATACGAACGGTTGAGCGGTTCGACCGCCCGGCACGGCGGCGTGGCTCGGGTCAAGGTGGTTCGCTCATGAGCACGAGGCGCCAAGGAGGAGCGAGACATGGCCAGTAAACGATACGGCATGGTGATCGACCTCCACAGCTGTGTGGGGTGCGCCGCCTGTGATATCGCTTGCAAGAGCGAGAACAACGTCCCGGACGGGTTCTCCTGGTCCAATCACATGATCGAGACGGTCGGCAGGTTTCCTGACGTCCGCTATCGCTATATCCCTACTCTGTGCAACCATTGCGAAGACGCGCCCTGCGTACAGAACTGTCCGACAACGGCCATGTACAAGTCCGAGGAGGGGCTTACGCTCCACGATGCGGACAAGTGCATCGGCTGCCGAGCCTGTCAGGCCGCTTGCCCATACGGTGTCATCTATTTCAACGAAGACCGACCTCATGCTCGTTTTCAAGAGGACGATGAGGCGGCTATTCCAGGAGGCACGGCCACGGGCCGAGAGTTGAGCGAGTTGTTGGGCGTGCCCCTGCCCTATTACAACCCCGCGCGCGCGGAGACGTATCCCGGCGTCCGGCCCAGGGGAGTCGTGGAGAAATGCACCTTCTGCGACCATCGGCTAGCTCAGGGGGAGCTCCCATGGTGCGTGGAATCGTGCCCTACGGGGGCTCGGATCTTCGGGGACCTCAACGACCCCGAGAGCCCGGTCAGCCGGGCTCTTGCGGAACACGCCCCGCGGGTGTTGCAAGAGGAGCAAGGAACGGGGCCCCGAGTCTTTTACATCCGCGATTATTGATGAGTGGCGATTTGGTGGAACCACCGTCGGCCATGGCGGCCTCTGTGGATTGCGCTAGACGAGCCAACGCCTATCACGCTCTAGCCAGGGCGCTCGAGCCACCGTTGGAGTGGCAGCCCGATCTCGCGGCGGCGCTCGACGGTGTGTTCGAGTCCTTCGCGCAAGACCTGGCTGAACTGGGCGCCCACCTCACAGACCTTGCCGCCGCCGTCGCTGACGACCCCGATACCGTCGCCCCGGTTCACGCGAAGCTCTTCATCGGGCCGTTCGGGATCGAAGTGGCTCCATGGGCTTCGTTCTACCTCGACCCCCAGCGGCAGCTGATGGGTCCGGCCAGCCAGTACGCAGCCCACGCCTACGCCGAGGCGAAACTCGCGCCGAGGGAAGGTCCCCACGATGCCCCGGACCATGTGACCCACGAACTCGAGTTCATGTACTTTCTCGCCTTCCAGGAGTCGGTCACGGCAGATGAAGTGTGGCGGAGACGGCAGGAGCGCTTCTGGATCGAGCACCTGGGCCTGTGGCTTCCGAACCTTGCGAGCGGCCTGGTCCGGGCAAACTCCCATGCGTTCTACCGGGTGCTCGGGAGCGTCATGACCGAATTCTGTGTGCTGGAGGACGCCCTGTTGAATCAAGGGTAAGTTTGTACCCATCCCGCCTCTGTTCCCCGCAGGATGATAAACGACCAAACGTCCTTGAATCAAGACGATGATGAGCATAGATGAGAGGTTGAAGTGGTTTTCGAAGATGGGAGCATTCCTGGTCCTGCTAATGGCTGCCGGGGGTCCGGTTTCCGCCCAGGAGACGACCATCAGCGGCCTATTCTTCGGCGATTATTATGCAGTGCTCTCCCACAATGATCCCGATATCGAAGGCGCCAACGGCTTCTGGGCTCGACGGATGTACCTTACGTTCGACTCCCGCCTCGACTCGGAATGGGACTCGCGAGTTCGCTTCGAGGCGGCGACCGCCGGAGACTTCGAGACCTCCCGAACGATGGAGCCGTTCCTCAAGGATCTGTGGGTCCGGTGGAGGAGAGGAAACCAGCGCATTGTGATCGGACTCTCCTCCAGTCCGACGTGGAATCTCCTCGAGTCCCAGTGGGGTTACCGGGCCGTCGAGAAGACGCCCCTGAATCTGTTCAAGATGGGCTCGTCCCGCGACTTCGGGGTGGCCTTTCAAGGAAGCTTCGACGAGGCCCGAAAGGTCAGATACCATGTGATGGTCGGCAACGGCTCTTCGACCAAGACCGAGACGAACAAGGGCAAGAAGGTCATGGGAGCGCTCCAACTCTTCCCGACCAGCAACTTGATCTTCGAGGCCTACGCCGACTTCGAGGATCGACCCGAGGGCCGAGACCGGTCGACCTACACGGCCACGGCCATCGCGACCGGCGATCAGGGCCGCGTCGGGTTCCTCGCTGCGCGGCAGAGTCGGCGGACGCCAGGCGAGCCGGACGTGGATGTGGACGTTTATTCGGTGTTCGGCGTGTTGGACGCAAGCGAGAAGATCAACCTCCTGGCCCGCTGGGACCGCATGAACAGCCCCATCCCCGATGGAGGCGGCATCAGCTATTTCCGGATGAATTCGACATCAAAAGGAAACTTCTTCCTCGCCGGCGTCGATATCGCTGTCAACGATCAGGTCCACTTTGTTCCAAACATCAAGGTCGTTACCTACGACACGGACGGGATCGACTCGGATATCTACTTGAAGACCACGTTCTTCATCACGTTTTGAACCAACCGACAGACTAGGAACGTGCCCCGAGCCTTCTGTATTACGCGGGCATGCAGACCAAGAACCTGAAACCGGGGCCCGGACCCAAGCGATCGGGATCCGCCGACGCCGGCGGACCCCGTCGCAAGTGGATCTCGTGGAAGCGGGTCGAGACCCTGGTCACCGTCGCGCTGCTCGTCTTCGTGGCGCACCGGCTCTGGCCACAGTTCTCTGCGTTCGCCGGCGTGGGTGGTCCGGTGGGTCGAGCGCCAAACGTGGCGCTGGAGACCCTGGACGGAGAGACCGTCTCCCTCGCCGACTACGACGGCCAGGTGGTCCTCGTGAACTTCTGGGCCACGTGGTGCACCCCGTGCCGCCTCGAGATGCCGGGCTTCCAAAAGCTCTACCGTGACAAGGCGGACCAGGGGTTCACCGTTCTCGGGATCTCGACGGACCGTGGGAATCGAGCCGCCGTCGAGGCCTTTCTCCGGGAGCGCGGCATCGAGTATCCGGTCGCGCTTCAGACCCGCGAGGTGAACCTGGCGTTCGGCGGCATCTCGGCGATTCCGACATCGTTCCTCATCGACCGGAACGGGGTCATCCGTCACCGCATCTTCGGGTTCATGCCGCCGCCGGCCCTGAGGGTGGCGGTAAACCGACTCCTGAACGAGCAGCTCTAGACTGAAGCTCCTTGAGACTCGGACCCGGAAACCGCGTTGTACAGCCATGCGAAGATCGCGCCTGCCACCGCCCCGTCCGCCACGCCATATAGCGTCCCGACGATCACTCCACCGAAGCCGGCTGTGCTTCCGTAGCCAGGATAGATCGCCCTCGCCAGATCGAGAAATGCGACGCCATACGATGGCCAGATGAGATTACACACGCTGACAAGCAGGATACAACCCCCCCACAAGATGCCGGACGCTAGTGCCAATCCTTTGATCGAGAGTTTCATCGAAGTGCCTCCCTCGTTACTTGCTGCGGTTGCCGGTGTCGGCGGGGCCGTTTCCTAGTCTCATATCTCGTGCATCGCTCTGCAAGGGACTCCCACTCCGCGGCTTGGCTTTTGGCTGTTTGTGTGTCTCGTTTTTTCGGGTTATATTCGGTCCCATAGCCGAAGAAAACCCGAAGATCGTCAACCTGTGGCCACTCCTCCCTACATCGAGCTCCACGCCCACTCGGGGTTTTCCTTCCTGGACGGCGCATCCCATACCGAAGAGTTGGTCCTTCGGGCAAAGGAGTTGGGTTATCCGGCCCTCGCCCTGACCGATCACAACGGCCTCTACGGCTCCATGGAGTTCGCCCAGGCAGCCCGCGCTGAAGGTCTCCAGCCCATCACGGGCGCCGAGGTCACGCTCGAGCTCGACCTTCCGGGACTTCCTAGTGGAATCGTGGACTCGTCCCAGGCCGGAGACCGGCAGGATCCGTTGACCAGAGGCACGCACATGACGCTCCTGGCCGAAACCCCCACTGGCTACGCGAACCTCTGCCGGCTCCTGAGTGAGGCCCACCTCGAAAGTGAACGCGGCCTCCCTACCCTTCCTCTGTCATCCCTCCTCGGACGAAATGAAGGACTCATCGTCCTCACCGGGTGCCGGCGGAGCCCCCTGCTCCTCGCGCTACAGGACAGTGTCGCCACGGGAGAGATCTTGGCCCGCCACCTGTTGCGGGCTTTCGGACCGGAGAACCTCTTCGTCGAGCTTCAGGACAATCATGTACGCGGAGACGCGACCCGGGGCCGCATTCTTGGGCGTCTGGCCGATCGGCTCGGGATCCCCGTGGTGGCCACCGGAAACGTGCACTATCACCGTCCCGAACGACATCGCCTCCAGGACATCCTCTCGTCGATTCGTGTTCGGGCCACTCTGGACGACTCCCATGACCGGCGCCGCCCGAACGCTCAGTCCTACCTGGCTTCCCCCGAGGAGATGGCCCACCGTTTCCGCGCACGGCCCGACGCGCTGGCCAACACCCTTCGCATCGCCGAGCGCTGTAGCGCCTTCGACCTGACCAAGGATCTGGGCTACGAATTCCCCGACTTCGAGGGCAGCGATCGGGGAGCGGCACTCGAGACCCTGGCGGCCATATGCCTCGCCCGCCTCGACGAGCGCTACCGGGACTCGGAGGACGAACAGGAAGCCCGTGAGCGCCTGCATCGAGAGCTCGTGCTGGTCGACCTTCATGGCCTGGCGGGCTTCTTCCTGGTCTACCGTGACATCATGAACCTCGCCCGTGAAGTCGCGGCCGATATTCGAGGCGACGCTCCGAGGGGCCGCGCGGGCCTTCCCCCCGGCAGGGGCCGAGGCTCTTCGGTTTCGTCCATCATCTGCTACCTCATCGGCCTCTCACATGTGGACCCGGTCAAGACGAACCTCTTTCTCGGCCGTTTCCTGAACGAGGCCATGCAGAGCGTTCCCGACATCGACCTGGACTTCCCACGGGACATCCGTGAAGAGCTGATTCTTCGCGTCTATAAGCGCTACGGAAGCGAGCACGCCGGCCTGGTCTGCACGTTCCCCACGTACCGCATGCGCTCGACGATCCGTGAGATCGGCAAGGCCCTGGAACTCCCACTAGGCGAGCTCGAAAAACTCTCCAAACTGGCGGAGCGGCACTCCGGAGGCGGGCTGATGGCAGAGCTGGAACGCCTGCCGGAGTTCAAGGCCAAGGCCCACACACCCATGTGGCGCTCCCTCTGCGAGTTGGCCGACGACATCAAAGGGCTGCCTAGGCACATCTCCCAGCACGTCGGAGGCATGATCATCTCCAGCCGTCCCCTCGTGGAGTTGGTGCCGCTCGAGCCCGCCGCCATGGAAGGACGGGTCGTCTGTCAGTGGGACAAGGACTCCTGTGACGACGCGGGCTTCATCAAGATCGACTTCCTGGCTCTGGGCATGCTGTCCCTGGTGGAGGAAGCCGTGGACCTCATCGCCGTGCGGGGCACCGCGGGCACGGTCGGCGAGGGGCCCGACCTCTCGCGGATCGACTTCGAGGACGAGGCCGTGTTCGATCAGATCTGCTCCGGTGACACGATCGGAATATTCCAGGTGGAGAGCCGTGCCCAAATCCAGATGCTGAGGCGCGTGCAGCCCAGGAACCTGGAGGATCTGGCCATTCAGGTGGCCATCGTCCGGCCAGGCCCGATCGTGGGCGGCGCGGTGAACCCGTACGTCCGGAGGCGAGAGCTCCTGCGCGAGAATCCGAATTTCCAGGTGCCGTACGACCACCCCCTCCTGGCCGAGGCACTCGGCGAGACGCTCGGCGTGATCATCTTCCAGGATCAGGTCCTGATGGTGTGCCAGGCTCTCGCGGGCTTCAGCGACGGGCAGGCGGAGAGCCTGCGACGTGCCATGAGCCGCAAACGCTCCAAGGAGGCCATGAACTCCCACTGGGAGGCCTTCCGGGACGGCGCCAAAGCGCGCGGCGCCGACGAAACCACGGCCCGCAAGGTCTTCGATCAGGTCGCGGCGTTCAGCGCGTTCGGTTTTCCCAAGTCGCACGCCGCCGCTTTCGGCCTTCTGGCCTATCAATCGGCCTGGCTGCGGCATTATTTCGCCACCGAGTACTACGTGGCCCTGTTCAACAACCAACCGATGGGCTTCTACTCGCTGGACGCGCTCGGCCGGGACGCCCGCCGTCACGGCATCGAGATCCTGCTGCCAGACGTCAACCGAAGCGATGTCCGCTGCACCGCCGAAGGTGACAACCTGAGGGTAGGCCTGGGATTCGTGCGCGGATGGGGTCAGGACATCGCCCGGCAGGTCGTCGAAAAACGCCAGGCGAAAGGGCCGTTCCTCTCGCTTCCGGACTTCTTGCGCCGTACCCCGGCGACGCTGAAGCGGCCGGCCGTCGAGGATCTCATCTGGGTGGGCGGATTCGACGGACTGGGCCTGGGGCGCCGGGAGCTGCTATGGCAAGCAGGCCTATGGCTCGGGCCCGAGAACGATGATCGGCGAAGCGGCGGCCGCGACGACCACCCTCAGACCGAGTTGCATCTGGAGGAGCCCTACCGAGACTTCTCGTTCACAGCTCTCGATCCCACGGACAGGATGGTGGCGGAATACCGCATGCTACGCTTTTCCACCGCGCTCCATCCTCTGGCGCTTCTTCGTGACCAGCTCCCCGCCGAGACGGTGTCCTCGGACCGATTCTCAGATCTTCCGCAGCACTCCACCGTTACCGTAGCCGGGATCGTCGTAGCGCGACAGAGGCCATTGACAGCGAATGGCTATGTCTTTGTGTTGATGGAAGATGAGTCAGGTTTGATAAACGTGATTGTGAAGCCTACAATCTATGAGCGCGACCGCACGGCCGTGCGTATGGAGCCGTTCATCACGGTCCGGGGGAGGCTGCAAAAGGACGGCCTGACCATGAACGTGCTCGCCTATGAGGTGAGGGCACTCAAGGCAGGTGACGAGTACGGGGCCGAGGCGAAATCCGACAAGAGTGATCCCTTCCAGTATCTCACGGCACTCCGTCAGTCACCGCCCGGGATCAAGAACTTCGGCTAGGGGCACCCTTCATCCCACCGTCCGGTCGGTCAGTTCTGCGTTCCCCGCCAGCCGTTGTTTCCGCGATTGACGTCAGGCAACAACTTCTCGGGATCGATATCGACGCGCGTCACCGTGCCCACGGACGACGGCAGCCGAATCTCCACCATCGTTTTTCCGGCCAGCCATTCGGAGACCGGGATGTCGCGTTCGACCACTCCCGCACGCGTCGTCCGAATCCGGACGTGCACAGGCATCGGCACGAAACCGCGATCCACGATCTCGATCACGGTTTCGTCACCGTCCGTGCGAACGTCACCGACCGCGTGATCCAACGACCATGTCTCGAAATACCACGAGTTCCAGAACCAATCGAGGTCCACGCCCGCAACCCGCTCGAACGTGGCGAAAAGGTCCCAGGGAGACGGGTGCTTCATGGCCCACTCGCTGATGAACGAGCGGTAACCCTCCATGAAAACCTCCTCGCCGAGAAGGTTGCGCAGCGTCACCAGCAAGGTGGCCGGCTTGGCGTACGAGGCTGTCCCGTACCCGGGGCCCGGCTCGTAGAAGTCGCCGTGCCGCATGAGCTCCTGTTCTCGATCGCTCCGGACGGTCTGGAGGTAGTTCTCCTGTTCCACGCTGTCCGGGGACGTACCGGGCCAATACTCCGGACGAGCCTGGTTCTCGAGAAACGTGGTCGATCCCTCGTCCATCCAGGCATACCGCCGCTCGTTCGTGCCTACGATCATGGGAATCCACATGTGAGCCAACTCGTGGGCCGTCACGTTGTAGAGGGCCTCCGCGCCGCGCCCGTTGTAGTCGCCGATGAGCGTGAGCATCGGGAACTCCATGCCCCCCCTGATGATGTCGGCTCCTTCGACGGAGGTCATGTGGGGCCAGGGGTAGGGGTAGCCGGTGAACCGGGAGTGGTGTTCGATCGAGTGTTTGCCGTACAGAACCTGGTCGGTCCATAGGGGAGCCCGGTCATCGCGCCAGAACGAGTGGATCATGACCCGGTCTTCCGATCCGTCGCCGTCCCGGTCGGCCACTACGGCGCTGGTCGCGTCCCAGAGCTGAACGTTCGACGCCGTCCACGTGAAGTCCCGAACGTTCCGGGCGTCGAAGTGGTAGGTGAGCTTCCCGTCAACGCCGGGCGCCGTCACGAGCCCGTCCCGCCGATCCGGCCGACTGGCCACCACGACCTTCTCGTCCGATGTGGCCGCGACGGCCAGGCGATCCCGCGTTTGCTCCGACAGAACCTCCTCGGGGTTGGTCAGTTCACCCGTGGCCATGACCGTCCATCCGGTAGGCACCGTCAAATCGACGGAATAATCGCCGTAACCGTCATAGAACTCCGCCCCCGCCCGATACGGCTCGACGTCCCACCCGCGCAGATCGTCGAAGACCGCCATCTTCGGGAACCAGTAGGCCACGAGATAGACCTCCCGGTCACTGTAGCCCATCCGGCCCGCGCCACTCTGCGGCAGCGTCACGCTCCACTCGACCTCGATCTCCATCACGTCACCGTCATCGAGGGGCCGCTCGGGACGAATCCGGAGTTCCGTGCCATCGACGAGGTAGCCCGGGGACGACTGGACGTCCGCCGGGCTCAACTCCACGCCGTCCACGACGAGCCTCTCGATTGCGACTCCGCCCGTGATTTCCTGCGGCTCGTTCCGGACGGAACCCTCTCGATGGAGGTTCTGATACAGGTTCATGAAGACGAGCCGCATCGGGATGGACGCACGGTTCTGGTACAGAATGGAGGCCTTTCCGGTCACGACGCCGGTCTCGGGATCGAGTTCGGCCGAAATGTCGTAGCTGGAGTAGCTCTGCCAGTACTTTCGTCCGGGAGCGCCGGTCGGACTACGTGTTTCGTTCTCTATCGCCGTCTGGTAGAAGGCCGGCGGCACCACCGGACCCGGAATCGGCCGGCGTGGGGTGGTGGGAGCTTGGGCCTCGACGGAAATGGACGGGATCACCACGAGGGCGAGGGCGACGGCAACAATGCTCGATCTGGTCATTTGGACTCTCATGCTCTCTCTGGCTTCACTCGCTCTAGATAAAACCTCATGCCGTCCCAATCCGTGACGGCCGAGAACGTCTTGAAATATTGGTCGATCTCGTCCCGGTCCCGATAGTTTGCAAGCCGTTCCCGCACCTCGTCCTCGAACGCGGCCCGGTCCGAAAGGTCGTTGTCGGCCAGAGCCCGCTCCACCCTGGCTTCCAGGGCCAGAATTTCCCTCAGAACCTCTTCACGGCGATCGTTGAAGTCCTCGTGCAGGCCCGAGTGGGCGACGCCGAGGAGTTCCGGATCCAGGTCGGCCAGGCCTTCCAGTGTGGACACCCAGGCCTTCACGTCCAGAGACGGCGGCGGCGTGGGCGGATAGGTCGGGCCACCGGGTGCCAGGACGATCCCCAGAGCGTCACCGGCCAGGAATACGCCCGAGCGCTCCACCAGATACGACACATGGTGGCCAATGTGTCCGGGCGTCGCGAACGCCCGGATCCCCGCGAGCGGGTTACCCTCACCGCCGGTCCAGGTCCGAATCGCGCCAGGCGGCACGGGCAGCATCTCGCCCCAGAGTTCGTCGTGCGCCTCGCCAAACGTGCGCCGAGTGCTCGCGACGAGCCGATCCGGCTCCGCCATGTGGGGCGCCCCATCACGGTGCACGTGGACTGTCAGCTTGGGGTTTTCCGCCAGCAAGTGGCCGCTCACACCCGCGTGGTCGAGGTGAACGTGGGTCAGGAGCACGTGGCGAAGGTCCGTAACCGACAGACCGAGCTCGGCCAAGCCGGTTCGCAGGGCCTCGAGAGTGGTGCTCGGTCCCGGATCCACCAAGGTGGGCTCGGGATCGTCGATCAAGTAGGTGGTGATCGCGCCCCGGAGGCCGAGGTGCAGCAGGTCGACCGGAGTGACGCTCAGCCTCGCTCCTCCATCGGCACGAAATCGCGGAGGTCGCTCCCCACATAGATCTGCCGTGGCCTTGCGATGCGCTGCTCGGAATCTTCGAGCAACTCCTCCCACTGGGCCAACCATCCCACGGTCCTCGGAATCGCGAACAACACCGGGAACAGCTCCACGGGAAAGCCCATGGCCTGGTAGATGATACCGGAGTAGAAGTCGACGTTGGGATAGAGGTTCCGCGAGACGAAGAACTCATCCTCCAGCGCAATTTTCTCAAGTTCCAACGCGATATCCAACAAGGGGTTACGACCTGTTACTTCAAATACTTCCTCGGATGTCCTCTTGATGATGCTGGCCCTGGGATCGTAGGCCTTGTACACCCGGTGCCCGAAGCCCATTAGCCGTTCTTCGCGGTTCTTCACACCCTTGATGAAAGCCGGGACCTTGTCCAGGCTACCGATGCGGTTGAGCATGCGAAGCACCGCCTCGTTCGCCCCACCATGGAGCGGCCCGTAAAGCGCGGCCATCGCGCCGGCGAGCGCCGAATAGGGGTCCGCCTCGGAGCTTCCGATCACCCTCATGGC
Organism: Gemmatimonadota bacterium; assembly: GCA_022571515.1. GTDB lineage: Bacteria > Gemmatimonadota > Gemmatimonadetes > Longimicrobiales > Gaopeijiaceae > JACZXQ01. The sequence goes on along the minus strand of JACZXQ010000031.1, from coordinate 10,774 downwards.
CGTGGCGGAGCAGTTCTGCTCGTGGTCGGCATGCAGAATGAACAACACGTCCAGCGCCCGCTCCAGTACCGGACTCGGGGTATAGTCCCGGCCACCGATGCGGAAGAGCATGTTGAGGAAGTTGGCCGTGTACGACAGCTCGTTCTCGGGGTACACCACTGGAAGCCCACGATGGTGACGATACGCGAACGCAGCCAGCGTAGGCATTTTGGCCACCAGGCGCCTGATCTGAATCCCACGGTTGTCCGCGTCACGGACGTCCTTGGCTTCCGGATAGAACGTGGACAGCGCACTTACGGAGCTGATCAGCATTCCCATCGCGTGGGCGTCGTACCGGAAACCGTCGAACAGGTCGATGATGTTCTCGTGCACGTACGTGTGCATCGTGATGTTCTGGACGAAGTCGTCGGACTCTGCCTGAGTGGGTAACTCACCCTTGAGGAGCAGGTAGGCCACCTCGAGGAAGCTGCTGCGCTCGGCGAGCTGCTCGATGGGGATGCCACGGTAACGGAGGATGCCCTTGCCTCCGTCGATGTACGAGACCGTGCTTCGAGTGGACGCCGTATTCGTAAACCCGGGATCGTAGGCCATCATCCCGAAGTCGTCGTCGTTCACCTTGATCTGCCGGAGATCCATCGCGCGGATCACATCCCCCTCGAGGATGTCGATCTCGTACTCTTTTCCTGTGCGATTGTCCTTTATGGACAGCGTGCCATTCCCCTCGGTCCCACTATCAGCCATTAAACTCTCCCAGGAGGCAGATCCGGCCGGCGCGGCCGTGGCAGGCTGGTCTCGAGAGGCAGCGCCGAGGGTGGTGCGGATGCGGGACGGAAACGGAATGTTGGCGCCCGGCAAGCCTTGAAACCTACCCAATTACGGATCGCGGATCTAGACCGGTATTCCGTGCTCTGAGGCACCTCCCGCTATTATTCGGGACATGGTGGATTGATCCTAGTGTTCGACCCACACGACGAGCTTGCCCTATTCCCTGGTTGTCTTCCATGTCCCCGTGGGCCTGTCGAAGCTGGTCCCGGGTGTACAGCCGGTGGGATTAAACTCCTTCCCGATCCATCGGTTGGACAACATCCCCGTGAAGCGGACGACCCCGTGCACTCGCGTAGCTCGCAACGTGTCCGGTAGCGTGGGCGATCCGTACGCGGTCTGGAGCATTTCCGGCAGCGATCCCACGGTCTCCCAGTCGAGGTCGGTATCGATCGGAATGACCTGGGAGGCAGGCACGAGGGTGCACTCGGCATACCCACCGTCGAATACGCGCCCCATGCCGCCCCAGCCCTTCAGGGCCAGACGATCTCCAGCCCGAACACGATCCAGGGTGCAAGCTCACCGAAGCCGTCCCTCGCAACGTCAACGGTGAGGGGCGCGAAGTCGGTGGAGTCGAACGGTCTGAAGTAGTGGACGCCGAGCTCTCCGACCCCGTGGATCCACTTGTATATCCGGAAGCGGGCGTGGGCGTATACCGGCAAGGACACTTTGGTGAACTCGTTCGCATCCCCACCGAAGTCGTGTCTCGCAATCCCGACCCCCAACACCAGCCAGTCGGCCCGGGCTAGTGGGTACTCGAGCGTCAGCTGGTACGACGTCATGTCGATCTGTGAGCCGGGCGGGGATACCGCGTCATCCGAACTGCCGGAATCCCGCCAAGCAATCGACCCGCGGATGCGCACCGTCGCCTCCCCGGCCGGAACCCACCCCGATACCCCCCATCCCCGCAGTCCAGGACCGCTCATCTTCATGATCCAGTCCATCACACCCCGCACCCCCTGCGCCTCTAGCGGAGGGGCGCCGGCGAGGCCGATGAGGGCCATCACGACCGAGCAATACAGGAGCTTCTTCATGTCTACCTCCGTGGGTTGGCTTCCGCTCTGCTTCGTCCCTCCGAGTCGTCAGCAGCCCGGCGTCTCGCTCAGGAACGATCCTGGATCCTCGAAGAGGTATCCCTCCGTGCCCAAGCGCTCCAGCTGCTGTCCTTCTCCCCTCCGAATCCGATCCGTGGACCGCGTTCCCGGGCTGAAGATGACCCATTCCGCCTCCGTCTCCACGAGGATGTAGGTCGGCTCACCGTCGAGCAAGGCCCTCGGGTGCGTGTTGTCCCACAGAAGCCGCCACGGCAGCGTCAGCACGATCAAAATGATGATCACCCAACCCAGGCCTCCCCATTTCGCCAAGGCGACCCTCCCGCCGGTTGCGCGTCTCCTTCGCAGGTACCGGACGAACTCGTACCAGCCGAGGGCGAGACAGGCGGTCAGCAGCGACATCGTGATGTGGTACGTGAAGTGTAGCATTCGGAACGCGCACGACAGCACTTCCGAGTCGGTAGTCCCCACAATCCCGGCGAGCAGGCGCCGGAAAGGGCTGAGCACAACGATCGTGGCGATGATGCCGCCGATGAAGTACGCGTCAGCGACCGTCTCCACTGCGGCCAGCCGCCAGAGCCTCCGCCAGGCATCGGCCGAGCGCTGCTGCAAGGACTCGAGCGTCTGTCCGACGCCGGAAACGCGGTGCAGGCCCAGTGCAGCCCCACGCCACGCGAACCGCAGGCCCACGTAGGCGACCGCACCCGCGAAGCAGAATATGAGCGTCGGAAAAAGGGCCTTCGCGCCGATGACCGGGAAGTCCGTGCGGGACGGCGTGTACTCGAGCGGGATCTGGAGCTTGAGGTCGTAGGCTCGGGTGCTCAGGAAGCCGACGGTGATGAGAAGAGCACCGACACCGGCGACGACCGCTGCCACCACACCAGCCAATCTGGAGCCGGAGACACCGGGAGTCGACACCTCCGCGCGAGCCGGTGTGGTGCCGACGACCGCGCGGTCACCGAAGTCTCCGCTCAGAGCCCTGCCGAACTCCTCCGCCGTCCTGAACCGGTCTGCAGGAGTCTTCGCCAACGCGATCGTGACCGCGCGCTCCACGTGCTCGGGCACCGAATCCCGGACTACTCGAAGGTTCGGTGCCGACTCGATGAGCTTCTTGGCCAGAATGGCCCGCGGAATCGAGCCTGTGAACGGTGGATCCCCGGCGAGCATCTCGAAGAGGACGCACCCCAGCGAGTAGACGTCGCTTCTCGCGTCCAACTGGTGATCGCCGGCGGCCTGCTCCGGGCTCATGTACTCGGGCGAACCCGGCGTGAGTCCAGAAGCGGTCAGCCGCTCGGTGGAGACGTCTTGCACGACCAACGCGATGCCGAAGTCTGTGACCACCGCGTGCCCTGAATCCAGCATGATGTTCGATGGCTTGACGTCGCGATGGATTACGCCGCGGGAGTGGGCGTGCGAGAGCGCGTCGGCCACTTCGCCGGCGATAGCCACAGCATCGTCGATCGGGAGCTGCTTCTCGCGGTGCAACCTGTCTCGTAGGGAACCGCCCTCGACATGAGGCATCGCATAGAAAAGAAGCGCGCCCACCTCACCCGAGTCGAGGAGCGAAAGGATGTGTGGATGCCGGAGCCTCGCCACGATCTCGATCTCGCGAAGGAACCGCTCCGAGCCGACCACGGACACGAGCTCCGGAATCAGCACCTTCACGGCTACCTTGCGCCGGTGCTTCAGGTCCTCGGCGAGGTACACCGTGGACATGCCGCCCCTGCCTAGCTCGCGCTCTATGGAGTAACGGCCCTCGAGGGCTGCATTCAGGTGGGAGATCGGATCGGGCATGGCCGCAAGATGCGCCTAGGTTGTGCTCGGCCACAAGCGATTTGGTGGGCCCCGGGAATCCCCGATCTACAGCGTGCTCATCTCCAGCACCGTACCGGCTCTCGTCTCAGCACCTCAGGCTTGAATACCGGGGGCGGGAATCGAACCCGCACGCCCCGAAAGGCAAGGGCTTTTGAGGCCCCCGCGTCTACCGTTCCGCCACCCCGGCTGCCAAGCGCTGAACAGGAATGATAGCCTTCTTGGCGTCGCTTGCAATGCGTCGGGCCCTCCGGCAGGTTGCCTCCTCCGTCTGCTCCTAACCCGAGGTACTACGAGCGTGAAACCTAGCCTTGTCATCCTGGCCGCCGGTCTTTCTCGGCGCTACGGGTCGCTCAAGCAGCTAGCGGCCGTAGGCCCCCGTGGAGAAAGCCTGCTCGACTACACGCTTTACGACGCCGTGCGGGCGGGGTTCGGGCACGCCGTTTTCGTGGTCAGCGACGGGGGCCGAAACGAGGTGAAGCGCCACGTGCAGCGTCTTACGGGTGACGCGATGAAGTGCACGTTCGTGGTGCAGCGCCTCACCGACCTCCCGGGCGGCTTCACGGCGCCCGCTGATCGCGTTCGGCCGTGGGGGACGGGGCACGCCCTCCTGGCGGCCCAACCTGTCGTTGACAGGCCCTTCGTGGTGCTCAACGCCGACGATTTCTACGGTCGCGGCGCCCTGGAGGCCATGGCCGCCCATCTCCGGTCCCTCGGAGACACCGGAGCGAACGAGTTCGCCATGCCGACCTACCGCCTGGACCGTACGCTCGCGTCGGCCGGTGGTGTGTCACGCGCCATCTGCCAGGTGGCCCCCGACGGGAGGCTCACCGGTGTGCAGGAACTGCTCGACGTGCGGCGGGTGGCTGGGACGATTCAGGGCCGTCCAGCGTTGGGCGGAAAGCCACTTACCCTGAGCGGGGACGAGCAGGTATCCATGAACATATGGGCGCTCACGCCCGCGATCTTCCCGCTCCTTCGTGAGCGGCTATCCGACTTCATCGACACGCGGAGTTCGGATCCCGAGGACGAGTTCTATCTTAGCGCGGCCATCGACGCGCTGATCCGGGCCGGGAGCATCACCGTACAAGCGATTCCGACGCAGGAGCGCGCGTTCGGGGTCACGTTCGCCGAGGATCTCGGCCCGTGTGCTCACAGGGTCGCAGATCTGATTTCACTCAGCGAGTATCCACACGACCTCGCCACGGCATTCGCAGGCATGGCGGCCCACAACGCACAGGAGAGCACATGCAGTTGACCATGGTGGACTGGGTGGTCGTCGGCCTCTACGGGGTCCTGGCGCTGGGCGTGGGGCTCTTCTTCTCACGCCGGGCCGGCAAGGGTACGGAGGAGTACTTCCTGGCGGGCAGAAACGCCCCCTGGTGGCTGCTCGGCACGTCCATGGTCGCGACTACCTTCTCGACGGACACGCCCAACCTGGTCACCGACCTCGTGCGTACGGGTGGGGTGAGCCAGAACTGGATCTGGTGGGCCTTCCTGATCACGGGCATGTGCACGGTCTTCTTTTACGCCAAGCTCTGGCGGAGATCGGGCGTCTTTACCGACGTGGGCTTCTACGAATTGCGCTACTCGGGAAAGCCCGCCGCTTTCTTGCGTGGCTTCCGCGCCATCTACCTGGGCGTGTTCTTCAACGTCATGATCATGGCCACCGTCACGCTGGCAGCCATCAAGATCGGTGGCGTGCTGCTGGGGGTCGACAAGTACGCCGTGGTGCTGGTGGCGGGAAGTATTACGGCACTCTACGCGGCTACGTCCGGACTCTGGGGTGTGGTGGTGACGGACCTGCTCCTCTTCGTGATTTCGATGGCCGGGTCGCTGGCCGCCGCGTATTACGCGCTCCAGCGGCCGGAGGTGGGCGGGCTCTCGGGCCTGATGAGCAATCCTGCGCTGAGCGACAAGCTCAGCTTCATGCCGGATTTTTCGGATTGGCACACGGCTGCCGCGGTGTTCATCGTGCCGATCGCGGTACAGTGGTGGAGCACCTGGTATCCCGGCGCCGAGCCGGGCGGAGGCGGTTACAGCGCCCAGCGTATGCTGGCCGCAAGGAACGAAAAGGAGTCCCTGCAGGCCACCCTATGGTTCAACGTGGCCCATTATGCCATCCGGCCTTGGCCGTGGATCATCGTCGCGCTCGCCTCCTTGTTGGTCTATCCGAGCCTGGACTCGATTGTTGCGGCCTTCCCGTCGCTCGACCCGTCCATCGTGCACAACGACCTCGCCTATCCGGCCATGCTGGTGTTCGTGCCACACGGCCTGCTGGGCCTCGTCGTGGCCTCTTTGGCCGCCGCCTACATGTCCACGATCAGCACGCACCTCAACTGGGGCGCCTCGTACATCGTGGACGACGTCTACCGGCGGTTCGTCGCGCCCGACAGGAAGGAGCGTGACTACGTCCGGGTCGCTCGCCTGTCCACCGTGCTGCTCATCGTGCTGTCGAGTGCGGTGGGCCTTTGGCTCGAGAATGCGATGCAGGCCTTTCAGATCCTGTTGCAGATCGGCGCCGGCACCGGGCTGGTCTTCCTGCTTCGCTGGTTCTGGTGGCGCATCAACGTGTGGAGTGAGATCGTCGCGATGATCTCATCGTTCCTGGTGGCCATCTACTTTCAGTTCGTGCACACGAGTCTCGGCTTCGAGGCTTGGGACCCGTCCCTGACGCTGGTGGCTGGTGTGGGCATCACGACCGTCGCCTGGGTGTTGGCGACATTCCTGACTCCGCCGGTAGATCGGGCAACGCTGCAGGTCTTCTACGACCGGATTCGGCCGTTGGGCCGGGGCTGGGACGGCGCCGTGGACACATCCGCCGCCGAGGCCAGCCCGTCGGGCGAAAGCCTGACCGCGGCCTTCATGAGCTGGTTCCTGGGTTGCGTCCTCGTCTACGGAGCGCTGTTCGGCACCGGCTATTTGCTCTACGGCGAGACGGCGCCGGGGGTGGTCTCTTTGGCGATCGCGGGCCTGGCCGGATGGGGCGTGTTGCGCCTGCTACCCCGGGTGGGCTTCAGCTCGTAGCCACCACCGAGGCGGCGCGTCCGGAGTCGGCCAAGAACAGATGGGCGTCCAACTTCGCGCCTACGCCGCGCGGGGCGTAGAAGCCCGCCTCCAGCGCCTCGAGCACCCGCGGCGCCGACTCGGCCGTGCAGAGCGCGATGGCGCAGCCGCCGAAGCCCGCACCCGTGAGGCGCGCGCCGGCCGCGCCGGCATCGCGCGCGACACCCACGATTTCGTCCAACTCCGGACAGCTCACTCCACAATCGTCTCGCAGGCTCTCGTGAGACGCGTTCATGGCCGTGCCGAAGGATTCGATGTCGCCCTGCCCCAAAGCCGCAAGCGCGAGTCGCACGCGGTCTGCCTCTGTGACCACGTGCCGGAACCGCCTGAAGTGGGGGTCGTCCAGCGCGGCCGCACGTGCGCGGCTCAACAGCTCGGCAACCCCGTACCCGGAGATCAGCCCCAGGTACGTGAGCTCGGCCGGTCCGTCGGTCTCGAGGCCCTCGGCGATCGCGACGAGCGCCTCGTGCGCGACGACCGGTCCACTGTTGTAGGCCGCCTGCGCCGCGCCGGACTTCTCGGCCGGGACCAAGCTGTCGGCCACCACGAACCGCCAGCCTGGCGGCAGAGGCGAGGGACGTACGGCCAGCGGACTGAACTCGATCAGACAGGCGTGCCCCTCCTCGGCCATCAAAGAAACCGCCTGATCCATGCCGCCACCCCGGGTGCCCGTATGCCGCTCGGCGGCCGCCATGGCCTCTGCGAGGTCCAGGGGCGGCACGTCCAACCCGTTCACGTCGATCAGGGCCAGACCCGCCCCGATCACGAGGGCCGAGGACGACGACAGGCCCGCAGCGACCGGCAGATCCGACGAAACGAGCGCGTCGATGCCGACGCTCAAGCCGTGGCGGTCCACCAGCTCTCGTGCCGCGGCTACCAGGTACGCCCCCCAATCGCCAGGAGCGGCGGCCTCGTCGAGCTGGGCGAGGTCGAACTCCCTGTCGCCAAAGGCCGGATCGATGTTGGTGAACCGGCAGCGTGACGACTCCGCCCGCCGAAACGTCACGCGGACCTCGCGATGGATGGCCATGGGTAGGACCGACAGGCCGCAATAGTCGATGTGCTCCCCGATGAGGTTGATGCGGCCGGGGGCGCGAGCCACGCGGGGAGGCTCGCCTTCTCCGAAGCGGGCTTCGAAAGCGAGCCGGGCGTTGTCCGTCAGGCGGTGACCAGCCCTAACTGCGGCCACGACTCCCACCGACCCCGTGTGAAGTCGGGAAACTCGATCGGCTGGCTGCCGTTGGCCACGGACCACTCCGACAACGGCGTGACAGCGCTCAGGGCGGCCGCGTCGTAGACGTTCATGTCCGTGGGGATCCCTTCCCTGAGACACTTGATGAGGCGGTAGTCCTCCATGAAGTCCATGCCGCCATGGCCGGCGCCCTGGGAGCGCTCCTCCATCTCACGCCAGAGTGGGTGCTCGTATTCCTCGAGCCACGCCTCGGCCTCGTCCCACCTGTGCGCCCGTTCGCTTCGCCCCTCCACGTACACGCGGTCCGGGTAGCCCTGAAAGATGCCCTTGGTCCCCTGGAGCGTGTGGATGCGACTGTAGGGCCGCGGAAGATTGGTGTCGTGTCCCACGTAGATGGTGCGCCCGTTGGCAGTCTTGATAAGGCTCACGTTTACGTCCCCGAGCACGTAGCGCTCCTGCCGTTTGGGATGCCCTGGAGGGTAGTTGGTCTCCGCGTAAGCCTGTAGCCCGCGCGACGGGCCGCTCATCGAGACCACCGTGTGGAAACGGTCGCCGCGGTTGATGTCCATGCAGTTGGCGATCGGCCCCAACCCGTGCGTGGGGTACATGTTGCCGTTACGCACCATCGAGTGCGCGCGCCGCCACAGGCCCTCGCCTTCTTCCGAGAACTTGATCTCGCGCAGGTCGTGGAGATAGCCGCCCTCGCCGTGGAGGATCTCGCCGAAAACGCCCTGCCTCGCCATGTGGAAGACCATCATCTCCATGCGGCCGTAGTTGACGTTCTCCATCATGAGGCAGTGCTTCTCGTACCGCTCGGCGTACTCCACGAGCTTCCAGCAGCCCTCCAGCGTGTACGCCGCCGGCACCTCGGTCGCGGCATGCTTGCCGTTCTCCATGGCCGCGACGCAAATCGGCACGTGCCATTCCCACGGTGTGGCGTTGTAGACCAGGTCCAGGTCTTCTTCCTGGCAAAGCCGCTCGAAATCCCGCTCACCCCGCGTGTAGCCCGTGGGCCGGGGGAAGCCCGCCTCTTCTATCCAGCCCTGGATGCGCTCGACCTTCTCGGGCACGATGTCGCACACGGCCTGGATGACGCATCCCTCGATCTTGAGCAGGTTCCGCACATGTGCGCTGCCCATGCCGCCGACGCCCACGTAGCCGATGCGCACCACGTCCATCGGCGGGGCGGAGAACGGCTCCAAGGGTGCCGAGCCGAGAGCCGCCGGCGCCTGGAAGACCGGGTGGGCGCTCGAACCTTGCGCACAGGCACTCGCCATCCCAACCGCGGCGAGGCCCAGGCCGGCGGCGCCGAGCCTCAGGACATCCCTGCGGTCCATTCCGTCGTGATCCATGTCGGCTTCCTGGCTTCCAGTACTCGTGGTGGCAGCGCGGTGAGGCCCTCCCACCGCTACCCGGGAATGTGCCGGCGCCTCCACGAACACACCAGTACGGCATCCGCCCGGTGATCCGCGTCCGTCCTCCGGCAAGGTCCAACTCAGACGTTTGCTCGGCCATTGAGTTCGTGCGATCCTAACCACGCCCTGACGACGCGGCGGCGAAGCGAACACAAATCCAGCGGAGGCGGAGATGCCAGGATTACTTCCCCAGGTCGACCCCGATGGACTCTTGGAGTACTCCGTGGTCTACACGGACCGCTCACTCAACCACATGTCGCAGTCGTTCCGGGACGTGATGAACGATATCTCCGCTACCCTCAAGAGTGTCTACACCGCCGAAGCCGTCGTAGTCGTCCCGGGTGGCGGCACATTTGGGATGGAGGCGGTCGCACGACAGTTCGCCACGGGCAAGAAATGCCTCGTCATCCGCAACGGGTGGTTCAGTTTCCGCTGGACCCAGATCTTCGATATGGGCGACATCCCTTCGGAGGCCATCGTTCTGATGGCCCGCCCTGTCGACGAGAGCAGACAACCAGCGTTCGCACCCGCACCCATCGATGAAGTGGTGGCGACGATCCGTTCGGAGAATCCCGAGGTCGTCTTTGCCCCACACGTCGAGACGTCATCGGGGATGATCCTGCCCGACGAGTACATCCGCTCGGTAGCAGACGCGGTCCACTCGGTCGGCGGCCTGTTCGTCCTGGACTGCATTGCCTCGGGCACGGTCTGGGTGGACATGGAGGCCAGCGGCGTGGATGTCCTGATCAGTGCGCCGCAAAAGGGCTGGAGTGGGTCCCCCTGCAGCGGCCTGGTCATGCTGAGCCCTCTCGGCAGGGAGAGGATCGAATCGACGCGGAGCACCAGCTTCGCCTGTGACCTGCTCAAGTGGCTGCAGATCATGGAAGCGTTTGAGAATGGCGGACACGCCTATCACGCGACGATGCCCACAGACGCCCTCAAGACTTTCCGTGATGTGATGAAAGAGACCGTGCAGTGCGGTCTCGATACTGTTCGTGCCCAGCAAGAAGAGCTCGGAACGAAAGTGAGGGAACTGCTCGCCAGCAAGGGCATGAAGAGCGTTGCGGCGGAGGGGTTCGAGGCCCCCGGCGTCGTGGTCTGCTACACGGACGACGAGGGCATCCACACGGGTAGGAAATTCTCGGAATGCGGGGTACAGATCGCCGCCGGTGTGCCGATGCGATGCGATGAACCGGAGGACTTCCAGACCTTCCGCCTCGGGCTCTTCGGCCTGGACAAGCTCCAAGACGTCGAAGGGACGGTCCAGAGGCTCGACGAGGCCCTCAGCCAGTTCGTGTAGAAGGGGACGGGGCCCCGGGGTACCCCCCGGCCAAGCCCTTTTATATTGTTTTTCGTCGGGCCGGCGACCTGCCTGGCCCGCCCCCAAACGACCAGTGAGAGGATCCATCGTGGCC
>JACZXQ010000015.1 GCA_022571515.1 Gemmatimonadota bacterium | reverse complement strand
CGATGGAGAACCAACATGAGCAAGACAGCGGTGGCGGCGTTCGAGGTAATCGTAATCTACAATGGTGTATCAAAGGAGGTGGAGGTTAACCCCAACCAGGCCGTCCAGGCCCTGCTCCAGCACTCCCTGAATGTGTTCGGAATCAAAGAGAGCCGGGAGAACTTCGGTCTGTTCACGACGGAGGGTGTGGAGGTGAACCTCGAGAGCTCTGTCGAGGACGCAGGTATCGACGCGGATTCGCGGCTCCTGCTCAGGCCCCGCCGCGTGAGCGGGGGAGCGTGAGCACACCACGATACCGTATCTCGGAGGCGCAACTTCGGGAAACCTTCTCGGAGTTGCGCCGGTGCGGGAACGGTAGACGCGAGTGCCAGGTGTTGTGGGTTAGCCCGGGGGGCGATCCCGAGGCCATCACCGAAGTCATTCATCCGGCTCATGTGTCCACAGCGGTCTCTTTCGACTTGGAAGATCGATGGCTCGTAACCTTCTTCATGCGCCTCGCTAAGGAGCGAGTCGGCGTGAGGATGCAGGTCCATACGCACCCGGGGCGTGCATTTCATTCCGCCACCGATGATCGGTGGCCCATTGTCCAAACACCGGGCTTCTTATCGCTGGTCATTCCAGGTTTCGCGAAGGGTAGTGTCGGTTTTGAAGGGGCATATCTAGCGGAATTGGACGGAAGCGGTAAGTGGCGCTCTAGGCTTATCTCCGATCACATCGAGGTGGCTCGATGACGGCCTCGGATGCTCTCGCCCGTACCATGCTCTTGATGCGGCGTGACCTCCAGCGAGATATCAGCGACGAGGCTCTCCTCGAGGCTCTCATGACCATCCGTGTGGCCGTTGTGGCGGACGAAAACAATCTCACCTCGCCCGAGGGGCAGCATGCTCTCGTGACTACTGCTTTGCTCGTGGCGCGTTCTGGTGCTCAGTGTTTCGTAGACGCGCCCAATGTCGGCTTGCTTGGCACCCAACCACCGCTCCGGAAACCTCGCGTCATGGATGGCCTACTTGATATCGGCACCGACCTGGTGCCCGGTCAGAGAATCGTTGCTGGCCTTCCGAACGACGAGGTGGACCTCACGTTAGTGATTGGTGACTCCCGACGACTCGTGTCTGCGGGCGCAGTACTGCATATAAGCGGTGACGCTTGGCGGGGTCATGCGGGGCAAGTCGGGGAACGCTGGCGAGAACAAGGCTCTCCTTTTGGGGCGTTGGCGGCGGCTGGCCTTGGGGCGGCCGAGGCTTACAAGGCAGCGATGCGGAGGTTGTCTCATCACGCAGCCTCGCCGGTATTCAGAGACTTCTTCAGTGCAGCAACGAACTCAGACGTCGCTCTGCCCGGTGCGGATACAGATCTTAGCCTCACGAGCACAGACCTGGGAGCTTTTGATTTCGTTAGCGGAGGGGCGATTGCGCAAGCAGCACTCTACGCCTTGTCTCGAATCCCTGATGTCCGGGGAGAAGTCCGGGTGATTGAACCTGACACCAATGACATCTCGAACATCAATCGCTACGCGTTCTTACACAGAAGTGCGATCCACACGTTGAAGGTTGACCACCTCTCCAGCCTCGATCTGGGCGGCCTGAGCCTGAGCGGTGTTCCGCTTCGTTATGACGGGAGCACCGTCGCCGCCATCGGTCCCCTCGCTTCCTCGGTGTTGGTGGGAGTTGACCATGTCCCATCCAGATGGGCGGTGCAGACGGCCCAACCTCGATGGCTTGGAATAGGGGCGACCGAAGGCTACGCGGCAATGATGTCCGTTCACGGTGCCGGTCTCCCGTGCGCCCGATGCGTTCACCCTGAAGGTGCTGAGGCACCCGGTCCGATCCCCACGGCGGCGTTCATATCTCACTGGGCGGGACTATGGCTCGCTAGTGTTTTTGCCGCGGTCCGCTCCGGAAGTCCGACGGTGCCGCGGCAGCAGGTAGCCTTCTTGCCGACATTGCAGTTAGGGGCACCTGGGGCCGTTTGGGAAACCCCTGGATCCCCGCTGGAAGGCTGCCGCTTAGGGTGCAGCCGAGCCGCGTGACCGTCGAGGACGAGCCACTTGGCTGAGGTCGGAGAAAACACGGAACGGAACGCCTCCGGCACACTATAGGCACACAACGACATCGGGGGAGCCCACCGCGCGGACTCCCCCGATCTCGTATCTGCCTGCCGGTACAGGCTTTCCCTCAGTCGGGACGGCCGGATTCGAACCGGCGACCCCCTGAACCCCATTCAGGTGCGCTTCAGAACGTAGGAGCGTTGCGAACACCAGGGACCTGACCACCGCCGAGGATCCTCCCAACGCCGCCCGACCTACCCAGCGGACACCTCCGGGTCACCGACACCTCCAACCTCTTCATCACCCGGCAAGCGGCGTCATATCATTCATGCGCGCCTCCTGGAGATCCGGAAGAAGATGCCCGTAGTGTCGCTGAATCATCTCGACGCTTGTACCCAACCGCTTGGACACGTCCCAAACGGGCCAACTGTTCCTGAGAAGATCGGTAGCGTGCGTGTGTCGAAGGCCGTAAAGTGAGATTCGTCGCACCTGCGGCAGTCCGCCAGGATTAGCCCGAGCCGGTCGACCATCGATGAACCAGTGTAACCGGTTCGACATGTTCCCCGGATTGTTGAAGGCCTTGCTGCCCCGCCTCGCCGGAAACACAAACCGGGCCGCGGCCGCAGAGATTCGCTCGTCCGCCAGCAGCTCGTCCAGGTACATCTTCTGCTCAACAAGTGCCGAGATGGCATCCGGCGGCAGCAGGATGACTCGGCTTCCGGTTTTGGGAACGTGCGAGAGCACCCATCGACCCATTTTTTTTCGTCGACTCTTGTCAACCTCGATAACGCTATGCGTCACACTAAGCGTACCCGACTCCAAGTCGATGTCGGACCAGCGCAGACCGCACTGCTCGCCAGGACGGAGCCCCGTTCTCACCGCCAAGCGCACCCACCTCGTCATTTCATCGTCTTGTGGAGCGGCCCGGAAGAACGTCACCATTTCGTCCACTGACCACACTGACCCAGCCTCGGTCTCAGCCTGCTTCTCGTCGATCACGTCGACGCCCCCACAAGCGCCGGGTTCGTCTGCTGGGGCCAGCCACCACTCATCGGCCCGCTGACTGATATCGACGGCGAGTGCCGGATTCACGTGAATGAATCCCCGGTCGGTGGCCCATCTCAAGGGTGCACGAACCATCGAGAAGTACTCCTTGATGGTCTTTGCACAAAGACCGCGCGCCCAAAGCGAATCAACCCACTCCTGGATGGCCTTCGCGCACAACGCTGCGAGCGTATGATGTCCGAGCGCCGGAATGATCTCGCGCTCGATCGTCCTGACGTACTCGCCGTAGGTCTTGGGTTTGAGTGACTTGAACTTCGCGGGCAGATAATGCTCGGTCAGGAGAGTTCCGAACCGAAGCCGTCCACGCTTTGGCTTCACGTACCCCGCCTCCTGACCCCTAGCCAGGCGCTCGAGTGCCAGCCGGGCATCCTCTTTGGACCCGACGACCTGCTCGGCCACATCTTTGCCCAGCCGGACCAGGAAGATGTTCTTCGCGCCACGCATCCCATTCCAGACGATCTGACCGCGCTTCGAGCGCCCCTTGATTATCGACTGGCCTTTCTGCCAATCCCTTCTCGCTATGAACTCCATGGTGCCACCCGTGGTTGATGTTGCTTGACACCACAGGAGTGGAGGACCTGGAGGGCACATGAGTACCCCCCCCCCTTCGGTCTCCCAAACAAACCAGGAAAGAGGTGGGTAGCGAGAGCACGCTAGTGGGCGAGTGGTGGGCTATTAACTACCGACAAGGGTAGAATCCAGCGCCATTCCTCACATTCGCGGCAACGGACAATCTGATCGACCGGAGGCCATGTAAGTCCTTCAGGGCCAACGACAAGTCCCCCCTGAAACCCCAGTGAGACCGCCATTCTCAGTCGCAAATTTTGGCTGGAAAAAGTGGTCGCTACTGGACTCGAACCAGTGACTTCTACGATGTGAACGTAGCGCTCTACCAACTGAGCTAAGCGACCAACCCCCTGCGACCCGGGCACGCAGCCCGGGCCTTCAGTACCCCCACGGGGAATCGAACCCCGGTCTCCTGGCTGAGAACCAGGTATCCTGGGCCACTAGACGATGGGGGCGTCTCCTGGTCCCGCTACGGAAGCGGACGAAAAAAATATAGAGTCCGTGGAGGTGGTTCAAGTCCTGGAACGATCCATGCCATTTCAGGTTACCTTTGGCGGCAGTTCGGTACTCCTCCGTGAAGGCCCGCGGAGTCGGAGGAGCACGGTCCCGCATGGGAGCGCTATATGGCGGAAAAGCTCAATGACGAGTCCATCCGAGGCTGGTTACGTGATCGCCCAGGGTGGAAGCATGATGGAAAACACCTACGGAAGGACTTCAGCTTTCCGACGTTCAGAAACACGATCGTGTTCGTGAACCGGGTAGCCAGCATTGCCGACGACCTCAACCATCACCCCGACATCGACATCCGCTACGACAAGGTCCGTCTGTCGGTTACGACCAAGGAAGCCAAGGGTATCACTCAGAAGGATATCGACTTCGCGGACAGGGTCGAATATGCGACCTCGGCACGCTGAGGTCTAGCTGGACATCTTGGTCACGAGCACGTCGCACGGTGCGGCGATAAAGTAGTCGGGCCCAGCCTCTCCTAGCACTTTCCGCGCGATCGGAGATCGGACCCCATGACGCCGCAGCGGTGCCCATGCCTGCATGCTCCTCCGGCGATGATGCGAACGCCTGCATCTGTACCCTCAGAGGTTTGCCCATCGTGGAGAGCCACAGGTCATCGGGAAGCCGGCCGCGTCATGCCGGCGCACCCATTTGCGGGGTCCAAAACGGAGCGGATCGCCGCGGCCAGGAGCCCGACCCCGACCTCGGCTTGCTCGGATGTCATCGTAGCGGGAGGCGCCAGTTCGACCACGTGGCCTGCCTCACCGGCCGGGAGCGTCAGAAGTCCGCTGGTCAGCGCGGCGGACGCCACGGCTGCGCCTCCGCCCTCCAACGGCTGTCCCCCCGCAGAGGCAAGCTCGATGCCGATGAGGAGGCCTCGCCCTCTGACCTCACCCACGCCTACGACACCCTCCAGTTGGTGCCGGAGCCGACCGGCGATCTCGCCGCCCAACGCGTCGGCACGCTCCACCAGGTTCTCTTCGGCCAACACATCGAGGAACGCCAGCGCAGCCGCACACGAGAGCGGATGCCCGAGAAACGTGCTGGTGTGCAGCGCCTCTCCGGTAGACTCCGGCCAGGCTGACATGATCCTTTCGGACCCCAGGCACGCACTGAGTGGAAGACCGCCGCCGAGTGCCTTCCCCACACACAGCAGGTCCGGCGCGACACCCTCGTGCTGGAAGGCGAACATGGATCCGGTGCGTCCAAACCCGGTGAAGATCTCGTCGAAGATCACCATGGCGCCCGCCCGC
Organism: Gemmatimonadota bacterium; assembly: GCA_022571515.1. Taxonomy (GTDB): domain Bacteria; phylum Gemmatimonadota; class Gemmatimonadetes; order Longimicrobiales; family Gaopeijiaceae; genus JACZXQ01. Next base: position 104,322 of record JACZXQ010000015.1, on the reverse strand, counting down.
CGCGCCAGCTCCACCAGCGCGGCGAGGAAACCCTCAGCGGGAATGCGGACACCGGCGCGCCCCTGGATCGGCTCCACGATCACGGCCCCGATCGGGTGGCCTGCAGGCGCACCCTGATTCAGGGCCTCCTCGACCACCGTGAGGGCGTGTGCCATGCCACCTCCGGCCGGGAAAGGCGCAAACACCACGCCCTCGAAGAGGCGGCGGCGGAACGGCTCCCTGAAGTCGGAGCGCGCGGTGGCGGCCAGGCTGCCCAGAGTCAGGCCATGATAGGCCCCCTCGAACGAGAGGATGCCGGACCGTCCGGTCGCCAACTCGGCGGTCTTGAGCGCGATTTCCACCGCCTCGGAGCCGGTCGAAGCGAGGACCCCGCGGGCGTCGGGCCAAGGTGAGAGCGCCGCGAGCCGCTCGAGCAGTTCCACCTTGAGGGCCGAGGGGTGCACGTCGCCCATGCCGTGGGTGAGCGTTTCCGACTGCCGTCGGATCCGGGCGGTGATCGCGGGGTGGGCATGTCCCGCCAGGGACACACCGAACGCTCCCGTGAAATCGAGGTAGACGTTGCCGTCCACGTCGCGAACGTTCGCCCCCGCGGCTTCCTCCCAGAACACGGGAAAGTGGGGCGAAAGGTGGGTGACGTTCCGTGATTCGACACCGCGCAGCCGCTCTGCCAAGGCCATCGAGCGTGGCCCGGGCACGGCGGTGGAGATCTGCGGTAGTAGCGCACCCAGTTGGCTCATGTCCGCCCGGGGGTGAGGGATCCGGTCAGGACTCGCCGAGTTGATCGGTCGCCGCCATGCCCATCACGTGGAAACCCTTGTCGACGTGTATGGTGGCCCCGGTGATTCCAGCGCCCAGGGGCGAGCACAAGAACGCAGCGGTGTGTCCAACATCCTCGGCACTGTTGACCTCCGGCAGCGCAGCATTCGCACGGTAGTATTCCACCATGCGATCGATCGTCCCGATGGCCTTGGCCGCCCGGCTCGCCAACGGACCCGCGCTGATGGTGTTGACCCTGATGCCCCAACGCCGGCCTGCCTCGTACGCGAGGGTGCGCGTGTCGCTCTCGAGTGCCGCCTTCGCCGAGCTCATTCCTCCTCCATAACCCGGCACCACGCGCTCGGCCGCCAAGTATGTCAGCGACACGGCAGCCGCGCCCGGCCTCATGAGGGGCCCGAAGCGCTGCACCATGCTGACCATGGAGTAGGCGCTCGCGCTCACCGCCGCGAGATAACCGCTTCGGCTCGTGTCCAGGAGCGCATTTTTAACTTCCGGCGCGTTGGCGAGCGAGTGGACCAGGATGTCGAGGCACGGCTCGCCAAAGTCGCTTCGCATGGTGTCGGCGACCTCCTGAATCGTGTACCCCTTCAAGTCACGATAGCGCTTTCCCTCCCGGACCTCGCCAGGCACGTCCTCCGGCTCATCGAAGACGGCGTCCATGGCGTAGATCTTCTCGAACTCCAGCGTGCCCCCACCGGGCAACGAGCGGTCGAGCTTCCCTCGCTCGAGACTCTTCGTGAAGATCTTCAAGGCGGGAGGCCAGGTCCCAACGCACACCGAAGCGCCCGCCTCCGCGAGGGACCGCGCGATCGCCCAGCCGTAACCGCGGTCGTCGGCCACTCCGGCCACGAGCGCCCGTTTCCCTGTCAGGTCGATTCCCAGCATTCGCTATCGATCTCCTTCAACTCAGGACAGCACCCAGAAAGCGAGTGCCACGTATGTGGCCAACAGGAGCACCCCCTCCGAGCGCCGGATCGTCAAGTTGGCCCTCACGATCGGAACCAGAAGCACGGAAATGATCACGACTGCCGGAAACTCGACGCTGAGCACAGCTTGCTCCACATCGAGTGGACGCACCAGCGCGGCCACGCCCAGAATCCCGGTGAGGTTGAACACGTTGGACCCGATCACATTCCCCACCGCGATATCCGCCTCATTACGGTAGGCCGCCACGGCCGATGTGGCCAACTCGGGCATTGAGGTGCCGATTGCCACCGCGGTGAAGCCAATCACCGAATCGGAGATGTTCAGCTTCAAGGCTATAGCCGTGGCCCCCTCCACCACAGCGAACCCACCCAACGCAAGTCCCACCGACCCCATGACCAGCAGACCCGCGATGCGGACCACGGCACGGGGATCCAGTCCCGCTGTCTCCTTCGCGAACCTCTCGAAGTCGCCCAGGACCTTCTCGTCTTCGTCGCGGGCCACCCTGAAAACGAACACCAGATACGCGAACAGCAGGCCCACAAGGCCGAGCCCCTCGAGGCGGCTCACGTGGAAGTTCATGAGCACGGGATAGACGAGCCCCGTGATCAGAAGCATGACCGGCACCTCTCTGGTGACCACGCGGCCCGAGACAGCCAAAGGGCGGACCATCGCGCTCACCGCCAGAATCAAGCCGATGTTCGCCAGGTTCGAGCCCATGACGTTTCCGAGCGCGAGGCCGCTCGCACCCTTGGCGGAGGCCACGACAGCTACGACCAACTCCGGCGCGGACGTGCCCAGCGAAACGATCGTCAGGCCGAGCACGACGGGAGGCACACCCAACCTAGTGGCAAGCCGCACGGCGCCGCGAACCAGCCACTCGGCGCCGAAGAAAATGACTCCGACGCCGCCAATGAGCTTGAGGATGTCGGTGGTCAAGCCTGCGACTCCGAGCGGCGGCCGAGCCAGGAACGGAATGCCTCCACGGACATCGTATTCAACACGTCGCCGGGCTCGAGCCATCCGCGCCGCGCCTGTTCGACGCCGAAGCGCATGCTCCCGAGTGCGCGCGGCTCGTGGGCGTCGGTGCTGATCACCACCTTGACGCCCAACTCCTTCGCGCGGCGAACGTGGACATCGCTCAGGTCCAAGCGCCGTGGGCTCGCATTCAGCTCTACCGCTACGTCGAACTCAGCGGCTGCGCGCAGAACGGCCTCCACGTCGAGCGCAAACGGCTCCCGACGGTTCAGGAGCCGCCCCGTAGGGTGCGCGAGGATGTCGGCACTGGGGTGCCGCATCGCCTCGATTACGCGGTCCGTCATTTCCGTCTTGACCATGTCCATCAGCGTGTGCACAGAGATGACGACAAGGTCCAATCCCGCCAGAATCTCCTCCTCCATGTCCAGTGAGCCATCCTTGAGGATGTCCACTTCCATGCTTCGGAAAACCGTAATCCCCTCCAACCGCCCCTGGATCTTTTCAATCTCACTCCATTGAAGCTTCGCTTTTTCAGCGGTCACCCCCTGAACCATAGCCAGATTCGGGCTGTGGTCCGTCATGGCCAGGTAGTCGTAGCCCAACTCCCGGCACCGCAGCGCCATCTCTTCGATGCTCGCCTTGCCGTCACTCCACGTCGAGTGCATCTGGAGATCACCACGAATGTCATCCAATCTGACGAGCGACGGTAGTGATCCTGTCTCCGCGGCCTCGATTTCGCCCCGGTTCTCACGAAGAACCGGCGGGATCCACTCCAGGCCCAGAATCCGGTACGCATCCTCCTCCTCCGTCCCTCCCAGTCGCTCGCCAATGTCGTCGGTCCGGTCCTCGTCGTCCTGGCCATCCGGCACCCGAAACACGCCCCACTCGTTGACACGGAGTCCCTGCCTGACGGCCCGGGCCCTCAACGCAACGTTGTGCTCCTTCGATCCTGTAAAATAGAGAAGAGCAGCTCCCCAGGACTCTCTGGGTACGATCCGGAGATCGACTTCGAGCCCGGACCGGAGCACGACAGCCCCCTTGGTGACTCCCGCCGAAACCACACGGTCGACCGACGGGAACTTCACGAAACGATCCATGATCGCTTCCTCGCGCCCCTCCCGCGCGCGGGCCAGGACGTCGAGATCGCCGACGGTCTCCGAGCGCCGGCGGAAGCTACCCGCGATCTCCAGTTCATCCAGCCCATCGACTGCCCCGAGGTAGTCCAGCAACGGCTGGATCAGGACCTCGGCCTCGGACAGCAAGAACCGTCCCACCTGCTTCCGATAGTCCTCGATCGATCTCCGGATCTTCTCGGCGCTCGTGGCCCCGAACCCTTCCAGGGAAACGACCCGGTCGGCCTCGAGCGCCTCCTCCAGCTGATCGACGGTGGTCACGCCCAGCTCGTTCCACAGCTTCTTGACCTTCTTCGGCCCAACGCCGTCGAGCTTCACCAACTCGGCCAGCGTGCGGGGCACCTCGGCCGCCACCTCCTCCAGGCGACTCAGGCCTCCCGTCGAGATGAGCTCCTCGATATGGCCTGCGATGTCCTTGCCGACGGCCGGCAGATCCGTCAGATCCTCGCCGTCCTCGACCATGCCCTCGAGCGATCGGGTCAGGCTGTTGATGGTCTGGATGGCGTTGCGGTAGGCACGGATGCGGAAAGGGTTGGATCCCTTGATCTCGAGCAGATCGGCCAACTCGCCCAAGACGGCCACGATCTCGATGTTCTCCATCTCTCAGCCCTGCCGTTTCCGGCCGTGTGCGCGAAGCGTCTGGATCACGCGAGGTCCACGCCCGCGGCCCGCAGCAACTCGACCAGTGCGGCTTCGTCGAGAATGGTGATCCCCAGCTTGCGAGCCTTCTCCAGTTTGGAGCCCGCCTCCGCCCCAGCGACCACGTAGTCCGTCTCTCCGCTCACCGAGCCCGTGACCCGCCCGCCCGCCGACTCGACGAGCTTCTTGGCCCTTGGCCGCGACATCGACGGGAGCCCACCGGTGAACACGAACCGCCGGCCGGCCAGCGCGGACTCACCGGCCGCCTCGGGCACGATCAGGTCCATGCCCTGCGCCAAGACGGCCTCGATGTGCCCTCGGTTACGCTCATCCTCGAAGAACCCAGTGATCTTCTCGGACATGATCGGTCCGATGCCCTCGACGACCTCCAACTCCTCTGCGCTCGCATCCATGATGCGGCGGAAGTCGCGGAAGTGGAGCGCCAGGTCGCGAGCCACGGTGGCGCCCACCTCGGGTATGCCGAGGCCGTAGAGAAAACGCTGCATGTCGACGCGCTTCCTGTCCTCTATGGCCCGCGCCAGGTTCCGAGCGGATTTCTCGGCGAAGCCTTCCAGCGGCATGAGATCCGCCGCACGCAGCCGGAAGAGGTCGGCGAGGTCACGGACCAACTCTCGGTCCACGAGCATGTTGGCGGTCTCACTGCCCAGACCCTCGATGTCCAAACCGGAACGAGAGGCGAAATGAACCAGCCGTCCCTTCAGCTGAGCTGGGCAACCGAACCGATTAGGGCACAGGGTCGCGGGACCATCTTCGATGACGGGCGTGCCGCAGGCCGGGCATTTCCCAGGCATCTCGAAAGGTGGCCCCCGGTCGACTCCGGCTTCCTCGAGACGCTCCACAACCTGCGGAATGACGTCACCGGCACGCTGGATCCGAACCTTGTCTCCCGCCCGCACGTCCTTACGGGCGACCTCCTCGCGGTTGTGGAGCGACGCCCTCGATACGGTGACACCTCCCACCTGGACCGGTCGCATGAGCGCCACCGGCGTGAGGCGTCCGGTACGGCCGACCGATATCGCGATGCGCTCGATCCGCGTGATCTCTTTGCGCGGCTCGAACTTGAACGCGAGCGCCCACCGGGGATGATGGGACGTGGCGCCCATGGCTGCCCGGGCGGCGAGGTCGTTGACCTTCACAACCACACCGTCGATCTCGTAGTCCAAGGAGTCCCGGTCCTCCGTAAAACGACGATGGTACTCGAGGATCTCCTCGACCGAGACCGCACGCTCCACACGCTCGGGTATGCAGAGCCCCCACTCGCGGAGCGCTTGGACAATCTCGTGATCGTGCGCGAAAGTAGCTCCGCGCACCGACAAGACGTCGAACGCCAAGATATCCAGCGGGCGCTCGGCTGTGACCCGGGGATCCAACTGTCGTAACGAGCCCGACGCCGAGTTCCGGGGGTTCACGTAGGGTTCGGCGCCCCGCTCCACCATCCGTTGGTTGAGCGCCTCGAACGCAGAGAGATACATGATCACCTCGCCACGTATCGCGAGAAAGGCCGGCGCAGGACGTACCTCTTCGCGGAGGCGAAGCGGAAGCGACGGAACGGTTCTTACGTTCTGGGTGACTTCCTCGCCCTCGAGGCCGTTGCCGCGCGTAACGGCACGGACGAGCACGCCGTGCTCGTAGACCAATTCCACCGAAGCGCCATCGAGTTTCGGCTCGAGTAGGTATTCCACGTCTTCACCGAGGGCTTTTCGCACCCGCTCGTCGAACCGGAGGAGTTCGTCCTCGTCCTGGGTCGAATCGAGGGAAAGCATCGGTGCCGTGTGAGGCACGGATGGAAGCTCGGAGCGCACCTCCGACCCGACCCTCTGGGTGGGCGAGTCGGGTGTCACCATCTCGGGATGGGCGGCCTCGATTTCGGTCAGCCGCCCGTAGAGCCGGTCGTACTCGGCATCGGCTATCTCGGGACGCGCCTCGACATAGTACAGATAGTCGTGCCGCCGAATCTCGGCCTTGAGCGCCTCGATTTCCCGGTTCGACTCACCAGGATGGCCATCACCACGGCGTTCACTCAAGTGCGTTCACTCCGTAGTGACACGTACGAATGGACCCGGTTGGACTCAGTTGAAGACTAAAACGTGGCCAAACACCACGCCACGGTACAGGGCTTTCGTCGCCCGAGCCAGGGTCGCACCTCACCCGCACCCTCCCGTTGCGCCCCCTGGGATGTAACAAGTATATCAGAGGCTTCCGCACACCTCCGGGTCGGCTCCCTACGTTCGCCGATCCTCGCTGACATTCGGAGAAGACCGATGAGACCGACGAGACTCTCGCCGCTGGCCGGCCTGGCAGCCGCCATGATGCTGGCACTGGCAGGCCACGCCGCCGCCCAGATGGAGACCACCACGCCCCGTCGGCCAGACGAGGGGGAGGGTCCATTCAACCGACTGATCCTGAGAGGCGCGACGATCATCGACGGCACGGGCGCACCGCCTCGTGGCCCGATGGACATCGTGATCGAAGGTGACCGCATCGTGGAGGTGAAGTCTGTCGGCTTCCCGGGAGTGCCGATCGACGAGAGCGGGCGCCCAGGCGAAGCGGACCGCGTAATCGACGTCAGCGGGATGTACGTCATGCCCGGCTTCGTGGACATGCACGCGCACACCGGCGGCTCTCCCAAGGCCCCCCAGCCCGAATACGTGTACAAGCTATGGATGGCTCACGGCGTCACTACCTCCAGAGGAGTGGGCCACGGCCCCATGATGTGGGCCCTCGAACAAAAAGCCCTGGCGGCCAGGAACGAGATCGTGGCGCCGCGCATGTTCACGTACGCGCGCCCGGGAGAGGCGTGGGACGAGGGAGACATCACGGACCCCGAAAAGGCCAGGGAGTGGGTGCGGTGGGCAGCGAAGGTGGAGGTAGACGGCCAGAAGATCGACGGGCTCAAGCTCGGTTCCTTGGACCCTCCAATCATGGAAGCGCTCATCGACGAGGCCCACAAGCACGGCCTAGGCACCGTGGCGCACCTGGGCCAGACGGGGGTCGCCCGTATGACGGCTCTGGACGCGGCCGAGGCGGGGCTGGACATGATGACCCACTACTACGGGCTCTTCGAGTCCCTGCTGAAGGACTACTCGATCCAGAACTGGCCGCTCGACTACAACTACAACGACGAACAGAACCGGTTCGGCAACGTCGCCCGGTTGTGGGACCAGATCTACGAGCCGGGCAGCGACGAGTGGTACGCCCTGATGGACCGCTTCCTGGAGCTCGACTTCGGGCTCGACCCCACCATGACGATCTACGAGGCGAGCCGTGACGTCATGCGCGCGCGCAACGCCGACTGGCACGACGAGTACACGCTCCCCAGCCAGGAGGAGTTCTACCAGCCGAGCCGCAACGCCCATGGATCATACTGGTTCTACTGGACCACAGAGGACGAGGTTGCGTGGAAGAACTTCTACATCCGGTGGATGCGGTTCCTCAACGAATTCAAGAACCGGGGCGGGATCGTGACCACCGGCTCCGACTCGGGCTTCATCTACAAGCTGTACGGGTTCGCCTACATCCGCGAGCTCGAACTGCTGCGCGAGGCGGGCTTTCATCCGCTCGAGGTCATACGCTCGGCCACCATGTACGGCGCCATGCAGCTTCACAAGCCGAAAGGCATCGAGCCAGACTTCGGCATGATACGCCCCGGCCTCAAGGCCGATCTTGTGATCGTGGACCAGAACCCGCTCCAAAACCTCAAGGTGCTCTACGGCACAGGCGCGGTGAAGATCAACGACGAGACGGGCGCGGTCGAGCGCGTCGGCGGCATCAAGTACACGATCAAGGACGGCATCGTCTACGACGCCAAACAGCTCCTCGAGGATGTTCGGGAAATGGTGCGGGAGGCCAAAGCCAAGGAGCGCGTCACGACTCAAGGCGGAGGCGGATGATCCATTCGGGTGACCAGCCAGCCATGGACCTGAATCAGCTTCGCGCGGACACACCCGGGTGCGAACACTGCATCCACCTGAACAACGCGGGCGCGGGGCTGATGCCGGCCTCGGTGCTCGCGGCGGTACAGGACCATCTGGAGCTCGAAGCCCGTGTTGGCGGATACGAGGCGGCTGACCAGCGCGAGTCCGAGATCGGCCAGGCCTACGCAGCCATCGGCCAGTTGATCGGGGCCCCGGCCCGAAACATCGCGGTGGTGGAGAATGCGACGGCCGGGTTCAGCCAAGCCCTATCGTCGATCCAGTGGAAACCGGGGGACGTGCTGCTGACGACGCGGAACGACTACGTCTCCAATCAGATCCAGTACCTCTCCATGGCGGCGCGCCTGGGTATCGAGGTGGTGCGGGCCAACGACCACCCGGACGGCGGGGTCGACCTCATCCACATGGGGGAGTTGATCCACCGGTTCAGGCCCGCACTTGTCGCGCTCACACACGTTCCGACCAACTCGGGCCTGGTGCAGCAGGCGGCAGCCGTTGGACGCCTTTGTCGCGCCAGGAACGTCCCCTACCTGCTCGACGCTTGCCAGTCCGTGGGCCAGATGCCCATCGATGTCGAGGAGTTGCAATGCGACTTCCTGTCGGCTACGGCACGCAAGTTCCTCAGGGGGCCACGCGGCATTGGTTTCCTTTACGTTTCCGACCGAGCGTTGGATGCCGGGCTGGAGCCCCTCTTCATCGACATGCGGGGCGCAGACTGGATCGACGACGACCTCTACCAGCCCTCACCCGATGCGCGCCGGTTCGAGAACTGGGAGTTCGCATACGCGCTGGTCTTGGGAATGGGCGAGGCAGCCCGTTACGCGCAGGCCGTGGGCATGGAGAGCGCCATGGATCGTGCCAGCGCCCTGGCGCAACGCACACGCACGGAACTGTCCGAGTTGCCAGGCGTGACCGTCCAGGACCGCGGGAGCGATCTCTGTGCCATCGTGACCATCTCGGTAGAAGGTTGGACGCCGGCCGAGCTATGCGCCCGACTCGGCGAGGGCGGGATCAACACATCGATCTCGACACGCACGTACGCGGTCCTGGATTTCGACCAGAAGGGGGTGGAAGGGGCGTTGCGCATCTCGCCCCACTATTACAACACGGACGAGGAGATCGATGCGCTGGTCTCGGCCCTCGCAGAACTTCTCGCCTCGTCCAGTTCGTCATGAAGAAATTGCGGACGACTCCCGTATTCTAATCTCGAGGAGCGAAGAATAACGGTGCAACCGGAGGTCGAGCGCGAGCTCATACTCAAGTGCAGGTCCGGAGGAGCTCAGTTCTATGAGCCCCTGGTGCGTGCGTATGAGGCCTCGGGTCTTCGACTAGCCATAGGAATGCTAGGAAATGTGGACGACGCGAGAGACGCCTTGCAGGACGCCTTCGTGAAGGCCTACACGTCCCTCGGCAAGTTCGATGTGATGCGGCCGTTCGGTCCGTGGTTCTTCCAGATTCTGAGAAACCAGTGCAGGGACATGATCCGTAGCCGACAGTCCAGAGGAAAGCTGGAAGTACGCGACGAGCGACTCGAGCTCCGGCCCGCGGATTTCGAGCACGGGCCCGAGCGTGGGCGTCAGCGGCGGGCGGCCGCCGAGATGCTTTGGGATGGCCTGGCGCGGATCGGTGAGGAGCACCGCGAGATCCTGGTTCTCAAGGAGGTGCAGGGGTTTCGCTACACGGAGATCGCCAAGATGCTCGACCTTCCCGAGGGCACAGTCGCGAGCCGGCTGTACCACGCCCGCAATGCCCTCAGGGGCGCGCTCGAAGAGATGGGCGCCAAGTTCCACGTAGAAGGATGAGGGATCGGCTGTGACAGGAGGAGTCAGTCAGGAGGACCTGATGCGGTACCTCGACGGTGAGTTGTCGCCGGATGAGCGTGCCCGCGTCGAGGGGCAGATCTCGGCCTCGACCGAGCTGCAGCGGGATGTGGCGGTCTTCGGCAAGATGAAAGAGGATCTCCGCGCCATGTCGTTCGCCGGATCCGAGGGCCCATCCGTCTGGGAAAGGGTGAACCGCCGCCTGACCCGACCGGCCGGCTGGGTCTTGATCGTGTCCGGGTCATTGGTCTGCACCGTGTACGGGATCTACCTATACGTCATCTCAGCCGCAAACCTCTTGGAAAAGCTTGCTAGCGCGGCAATCGTCATCGGTGTACTGATGCTCCTGGGTAGCGTGATCTATGAGCGCTATCGCGATTGGCTGACTGATCCATACCGAGACCTACAACGATGATCCTCGTCACCACGCAGGATATTCCAGGAAGGCGGATCACCCGGACGTTGGGCCTCGTGCGAGGAAATACGATCCGGGCGCGCCACGTCGGTCGCGACATCATGGCGATCTTCCGAAACATCGCAGGCGGGGAGGTCTACGAGTACACGAAGATGTTGGCCGAAGCCCGCGAGCAGGCGATCGACCGCATGCTGCAAGAAGCCGAGACCCTGGGTGCGGACGCCGTGTTGGCGGTGCGGTTCCAGACGTCTATGATCATGCAGGGAGCGGCGGAGATGCTATGCTACGGCACCGCGGTCAACACCGTTGCCTCCGAGGGTGACGAGACCCCCTAGGTAGCTTCGATTGGCACTCCTGGCGCTCCTCCAGCCCGACGCCCGCGGGCTCGCGCGCGTTCGAGAGGCGCTCCGATCGCAGCACGAGTTGCTCGCCTGCTCTACCTGGGCGGACCTCCTTGGAGTGGTCAGCGATCATCCCATTCAGGGATGCATCATCGACGTGTACAGCCCTTCCAGCTCCATCTCGGACGAGGATCTGCGTGAGCTCGCCGGCATCAAAGCAGGCATTGCGATCCTGGTCTATTCGGACTTCGCCCGGCGGGAGTTCGAGCTTTTTCGGCTCGGCCAGCAGCAGGTGGATGCCATCATCATGGCGGATTTCGAGGACAGTACCTGGCAGATTCAGCAAGCCACTGCGCGGGCCCTCTCCGCGGCCGTGGCCACGCACCTCGAGTCCCGGCTCGCGAACACCATTTCGGGCGTGGAGTTGGAGGCCTTGCTGTGGGCGGCCGAACACGCGCTCTCGCGGCCCGGCGTGGAGGACCTCGCGCGAGCCATGGGGCTGAGCCCGTGGCGACTCGCTCGCGCCCTCCCCGACTCGGGACTCTCGTCGGCCAGAGAAATCTTGCTATGGGGCCGGCTCTTTCAGGCGGGACGGTTGCTACCAGAGCCGAAGACGACGGTTGAGGACGTGGCATACCGTTTGGGATACTCGAGCGACTCAGCCTTGAGGCGTGCCCTGAGAAGCAGGGTCGGGTTGGCGCCGACAGAGGTCATCAAGAAAGGTGGGCTCGCCTGTGTGCTCGAGGCCTTCTTGAAGGGCCGGTAGAGAGCCTAACTCCCGCCGGTCAGGTGAGCACGGGCATCGCCGATGTCGAAGATGCCGTTGCCATTTCCTACGGCGTCCAGATGGTCCCGTTCAGCCTCGGTGAGGGGGGTCTCGCCACTGAGAAGGAACGGCTGCACCAAGCGCTCGTCGCTAACCACGAACGGCCCGATGACCAGGTCGAGCACGACCTCGGCCTCGCTGCCCAGCCCATCCGTGACCGTCACGCGAAGCTGAACCGGCCCGGTCTCGGCGGGGACGCCATTGACCACCAGATGGTCGCCGTCGAAGGCGACACCGAGGCCCTTGGTCGGCACACCACCGTCGAGCGTAGCCAAATAGGGTAGCGCACCCCCGGCTATCCGCGTGCGCCCCTCGTAGGTCCCAAAAAGTGTCGGAGCCGGCAACTCACCGAGGCTCAGCAACGTGGGTGTGGCCACCGTGGTCACGCGTACTCTCGCGTTCTCTCCCTCAACCACGATCGAATGGAGCGTGACCGTGCTCGCCTGGTTGCTGGCGTCTCGGCGTGTCGATGGTACGCTCAGGCTGTTGATCGGGCCCAGCCTGCCATCGACACCCCAGGCATCGGAAGCCTCTCCACGATTCCCGCCCCGTGTCCCGGTGACGAGCAGATCGCTTCGACCGTCGGCCTCTTCGAGGGAAAACGCATAAGGCACCTCAGAGCCCCGGTCGGGCCGCATATCGCCGACGAGGTTCCAGTGATAGACCAGCACGCCGGACACGGGCAGAAACCCGTCGAACCCCACTTGCGGACGGAACTCGACCACGAGGAACTCTCGGCCGAGGTCGTCCATCGGGATGCGAAGGGCGTTTCGTGAAGTCTGTGCCCCGCCGAGGCTGATCTCCTGATCGAGCGCGTCTTCGACGTCGATCCAGTCGATCCATCCCAGGCGGTCTTTGGACCAGGGGCTGAAGTGCGTCGGGCCGAAGGCGGCGGGCCTCGTGGAGGGGTCTCCGCAGCCCCAGGATCCCGCAGCCATCAGCGCCCAACAACCGAGCACCCACCGGCGGTTCTGTGGCTCGATTCCGTCGATGGGATGATAGAGGTCCGGCAAGCCCAGTACGTGCCCGAACTCGTGTGAGATGACGTTGGCGGTCTGAAGTACTGTGCCGCTACAGTCGGTCGTGCCCTGGATGATGTAGCCGTTCACCACCACGGGTGTCCCGTCGGGTCGGAGCTCCCCCGTCGTGTAGGGTGCCCCGAGCCACAAGGCCAGACCCGAACGGTGAGGCCAAATCGCGGGACCGCCGCAGGAGCCGGACACCTCGTTGAATTCGAACGTGACGGCATCCACTACCCCATCGTCATCGCCCGAGTTGGGAATACCGTCAGGCCCATCGTTGTCGAACTGGCCGAAATCGATGCCCGGGTCGGCGAGCGAGAGGGCCTCGGCCAGATACTCGCCCACCCGGGAATCCTGGCCGATGCCGGCCGAAGTCCCAACTACCTCCGCCATCGTGATGCTCGTACGGACCCAAGGGGCAGTGACGCCGCTTACCCTCAACAGGCCCCCGGAAGCATCACGGTAGAAATCCGTGATGGTGCCCGAAGGCGCAGGTCCGTCGAACAGGCTGCGCTGAATGTCTTCCGCCGTGAACACGGGCGTGCCCGAATCCGAGAACAGCGCCGGGATCACGATGATGGGGAAGACACCGCTCACCGGGTCCACCCCCGCCCCTCCGACCGCGGCAGGGCGGCCGCCCCTCCAGACGTTGGGGAACTCGAAGAAGTCGGGGTTTCCGCTCACCAACTCGTAGTATCCCGCAGGCAGGGGAATGCCGCGCATGGCGGCGACCGCCTCCATGTCCTGAGCTTCACCCAAGGACGGCAAGATGGCCATCAGGAGCGAAGCTGCCGGAACGAGCCGGCCCCTCATTGCGAGAACCTCACCCGATACGCCGAGAGATCGGGTCGGAGCGCGTTTTCGCCGTCAGTGACCTGCACGACCGTCGCCACCGGAGGCCTATCCACGTCGGGGACCGAGATCCTGAAGCCCAGGTCGCCCGGTGTGTCGAGCAGCAGCAGAATGCGGATCGTGTCACCGCGAGAAAACGTAAAGGCTCGGCCTCCGGCCGGCTCCACGAACCCCAGACCGGCTCCGACAACGTTGATCAGCGCGGCGCCCTCGGAGCCGTTCGGGGAGACGAGCGATGCGGTCAGAAGGCCCGGCCGCAGTTCGGGCCCGACATCGCCGCCGCAACCGACCACTGCAAGCAGCAGAGCCGTAATCGCGATTCGGGAAGCACGTCGTATCATCGAAAGTCTTCGCCGCGCCGCTCCAACGCATCGAGTGTGGCTCGATACCCCTCGTCGAGGTAGAACCCGATCTGCGTGAAGTCGAAGGTGTCGTGCTCATCCACCGCCGGCCGAATACGCAGTAGCGGGGGATCCGTCCAGGCGTCCAACAACTCGCGCCGGTTGTGGTTCATCATGATGCCGTAGACCCGTTGATGCACCGCGATCAGTCCCTGATCCACGACCGACTGCGGATCTCGTTCCGCGCCGGCCCCTGCGTCCACGGCAATGATGCTGGTAGCCCCCAACTCGGCGGCCCGCCCGAGCGCCAGGGGGTGCTCGGTACCTCCGTCCACGAAGTAGTCATCCCCCAGCTTTGCGGGAGGATAGATCCCCGGCAAGGCGCATGACGCGTAAATCGCCTGCGCGGGCGTGATATCCGTCCGCGCTCCCGGCCCGAACCAATGGGTTCGGCCCGTCCCCAAAGCCACCGCGTTGACCTGGAATGGCAGTTCGAGATTGTTCCACTCCGAGAATGGAAGCAGGCTTCGGATATACCCGAGGAACGGATCGCCCAAGAAAACACTCTGCTGCCGCACTCCCCCGAACCACTTGACCCTCCGGTTGAACCGCAGAATGTCCGGTTTCCTCAGCGCCCGCGCGTGCCTCTCGAGCTCATCGAGGTCCATGCCGGCGGCCAGGCATGCCCCTACGAGTCCCCCGACGCTCGTCCCAATCACGCCGTCGATCTGAACATCCGCCTCGATGAGCGCGCGCCAGACGCCAATGTGGCCGAGCCCCTTGAGGCCACCTCCCCCAAGGACCAGCCATCGGCCTCCCCCTCCCTGGTTCAGGGCAATCTCGGGCCTCGGGTCAGTGGACATGTGTCAACCCTCGTGTCCCTGATTTTTTTGCCTGACAACTCGGGAACCCGCATCGCTCTTGACGGTACTCAAGGGTCCGTCTAGCTTCCTTGAAAAAGAGAATCATTCTTAATAGTAGCCCTTCGTGAGCATAAATCGATGAGTGATACACCCGTTATTCTGAAGGTTACGGACCTCCACGCCAAGGTGGCTGGCCAGGACGAAGAGATTCTCAAGGGCGTAAATCTCGAGCTTCGCCGTGGCGAGATCCATGCCATCATGGGACCCAACGGATCCGGCAAGAGCACCTTGGCTAAGGTAATCTCCGGGCATCCCGGGTACGAGGTGACGGCGGGCCAGGTGGAACTCCACGGCAAGGACGTTCTGGAGATGGAGCCCGACGAGCGGTCCCTGGCCGGGATCTTCCTCGCCTTCCAATATCCCGTGGAGATTCCCGGCGTCTCGATCGCCAACTTCTTGCGGACGGCCCTCCAGGCCCGAACAAAAGAGGGTGAGGAGCTCGACCTCTTCGATTATACGGATCTCCTGCTCGAGCGGATGGAGCTCCTCGAGATGGATGCCTCATTCGCCGAGCGGCCCGTGAACGACGGCTTCAGCGGTGGTGAGAAGAAGCGTAACGAGATCTTACAGATGGCTCTCCTGCAACCGACCGTGGCGATCATGGACGAGACCGACTCCGGGCTCGATATCGATGCGCTCAAGGTCGTTGCGAGTGGTGTTAACAAACTCCGCGAGGAATCGCCGGAGATGTCCATCCTCCTCATCACCCACTACCAACGGTTGCTCAACCACATCGTGCCCGACGAGGTGCACGTCATGGTGGGTGGCCGGATCGTAAAGACGGGCGGAGCCGAAGTCGCTTTCGAGTTGGAGGAAGCGGGTTACAGGGACTGGAAGGAACGGGAAACAGCAGCGGTGGAGGGTTAAGACCTATGCCAAGCAATGAACTAGTAGAGGGACTAGGGCTCGACGAATATCGCTACGATTTCGCCGACGAGGAAAAGCACGTCTTTCGCACGCGCCCCGGCCTCAATGAAGAGGTGGTTCGGGAGATCTCGGGTCATAAGGATGAACCCGAGTGGATGCTCGATTTCCGCCTCAAGGCGTTGAAGATCTACGAGGCGAAACCCATGCCCAGGTGGGGAGGTGACCTCACCGACCTCGAGAACGTGCTCGACGAGATCTACTTCTACGTTCGACCCACCGACAAGATGGAGCGGTCCTGGGACGACGTGCCCGACACCATCAAGGAAACCTACGAGCGTCTCGGGATTCCCGAAGCGGAGCGTACCATGCTCGCCGGCGTCGGAGCGCAGTACGAGTCCGAGATGGTCTACCACTCCCTCAAGGAGGAGTGGGCGTCACAGGGTGTGATCTTCGACTCCATCGAAGATGGTCTCAAGAACCACCCCGAACTCTTCAGAAAGTATTTTGCCACGATAATCCCGCCTGCGGACAACAAGTTCGCGGCGCTGAACTCGGCGGTATGGTCCGGCGGATCATTCGTATACATCCCACGCGGCGTGGAGCTTACGACACCACTCCAAGCCTACTTCCGGATCAACCAGGAGCGCATGGGGCAGTTCGAGAGAACCCTGATCATCATCGAGGATGGTGCCAAGGCCCACTACATCGAAGGTTGTACGGCGCCCGTATACACCACCGAGTCCTTCCACTCGGGTGTCATCGAGATCGTGGTCAACGCCGGCGGGCACTTCCGCTACACGACCATCCAGAACTGGTCCAACAACATGTACAACCTGGTCACCCAGAGAGCGATGGTGCACGAGGGGGCCGCCATGGAGTGGCTCGACGGAAATCTCGGGTCGAAGCTCACCATGAAGTACCCGTCCTGCTACCTCGTAGGTGAGGGCGCCCAGGGCTCCATCATGTCGATCGCCTACGCAGGCGACGGTCAGCACCAGGACACGGGCGGGAAGATCATCCACGCGGCGCCCAACACCAGTTCCACGATCATATCCAAGTCGATTTCCAAGGGCAACGGGCGCTCTACGTACCGTGGGCTGATCAAGGTGCACGAGGGCGCGGTGAACAGTAAGTCGAACGTCGAGTGCGACGCCCTGCTGATCAACGACACTTCGCGGACCGACACCTACCCGTACATCGAGATCGAAGAGAAACGCTCCACGGTAGGGCACGAGGCTACGGTTTCGAAGGTGGGTGACGAACAACTGTTCTACCTGAGAAGCCGGGGTATGACCCAGGAGGAGGCCATGGCGCTCATCGTACGTGGCTTCATCGAGCCGATCGCAAAGGAGCTTCCCCTGGAGTATGCGGTGGAGCTCAACCGGCTCATCGAGTTGGAGATGGAGGGCTCGGTCGGCTGATGTCCAACACCACCGTCATCGAAGCACCTGTGGATGCGCCGGCGGAGGGCGTAACGGAAGCTCTCAACCTGAAAGCGGTGGAGCGCCTCGCCGAGGCCGACCCTGTTTGGCTCCGAGAGCGGCGGCTACACGCCTGGGCCGTCTACGAGGGCACACCGATGCCCACGACACGGCTCGAGGAGTGGCGCTATACCGACCTGTCCCGCACGCTCGACCTCGATCCGCTGCGCTTGGAGTCCGCCGAGGCGGCGGCATCCGACCCGGGCGAAGTTCCCGCTCCGGTGCTACCCGCACCGGTCCGCGAGACCATGGACGAGGACGAGCCCGCCACAGGCCATGTGATCACCGTGGATGGCAGGGTGGTCCACACCGACATCGATGCCAAGGCCGCGGGCGAGGGAGTGATCCTCACCTCCCTCAGAGAGGCGATCGAAAACCACCCCGAATTGCTGGAGCGGTACGTCGGCACGCAGGCGGTCACGCCCGAGGTCGGCAAGTTCCACGCGCTCAACTCGGCGCTTTGGAGCGACGGCGTTCTCTTGTATGTGCCGCATGGGGTGCACGTCGAGTTGCCGATTCGGGTCACTCGCTGGATCTCGAACGAGGGAACGGCGGTCTTCACCCGAACGCTGATCATCGCGCAGGCGGACAGCCGGGTCTCCTACGTGGACGAGATCCTCTCGAACGACTTCGACGCTCAGAGTTTCGTATCCGATGCCGTCGAGGTGATCGCTGAAGACGGCGCCAACGTGCAGTACGTCTCCGTGCAGAGGCTCGGGCACGGGGTGTTCTATCATTCGGCTCAACGGACGCTGGCCTCGCGTAACGTCAAGCTGGACACGCTCAACGTGACCCTGGGAGCGTCGGTCAGTCGCCTGGACTTGAACGCACGCATGCTCGGGCCCGGTGCCAGCAGCGAATTGCTGGGGCTCTACTTCGGTGACTCGGACCAGCACTTCGACCACAACACCAGCCAGGACCACGTCGCGCCCAATGCGACCAGCGTCCTGCTCTACAAGGGCGCGCTCGACGAGCGATCACATTCGGTGTTTCGTGGCATCATCCGAGTTCATCCTGGCGCGCAGGGGACCGACGCCTACCAAACGAACCGGAACCTGATGCTCTCGGACGAGGCCCGCGCCCACTCACTCCCGAATCTGGAGATCGAGGCCGACGATGTCCGGTGTTCCCACGGAGCGACGGTCGGCGAACTGGACAAAGAGTTACTCTTTTACCTCATGAGTCGTGGGATGAACCGGCAACAGGCCGAGCGCCTCGTGGTGCAGGGGTTCCTGGGCGATGTCCTGACACGGCTGCCGTTGGGAGGTGTGGTGGAGAAGGTGAAACGTGCCATCCTGAACAAACTCGCGCATGGTTGAATGGCGGCTGGCGGGTACGCTGGACCGCTGCCCACCGGGCAACCTTCTGGAGACCGAGGTCGACGGACACCAGCTGGTTCTTGCCAACGTCGACGGCGAAGTCTACGCCCTCCAGAATCGCTGCTCGCACCAGGAATTTCCGCTCTCGGATGGCGAACTGGAGGGTACCTCGCTCGAGTGTATCTACCACGGCGCGACGTTCGACGTGTGCTCCGGGCGTGCAACCGGACTGCCGGCGATCGCGCCGGTCAAGACGTACGAAGTCGAAGTTCGGGATCAGGAGATCTACGTTCAGATAGACGGCTAACCTGAGAGCCTATGCCTGCGGAAATTGAAGTGTTCGACCTCCCCTTCCTAAGGGCCCAGTTCCCCGCGCTGGATCAGGAAATCAACGGCCATCCGTTGGTCTACCTCGACAACGCCGCTACGGCGCAAAAGCCGTGGAAGGTATTGGATGCCGTCGCGCAATTCTACGAGCGTGACAACGCCAACGTCCACCGTGGCATCCACGAGCTGAGCCGTCGCGCCACGGAGGAGTTCGAGGACGCCAGGGCGAGGATCGCCTCGTTCATGAACGCCTCGGAGCCCGCCGAGATCATCTGGACGCGGGGCACCACCGAGGCCATCAACCTGGTCGCGGGCACATGGGCGCTCGACAACGTGGGCGAGGGCGACGAGATCCTCATTTCCACCATGGAACATCACTCCAACATCGTGCCGTGGCAGTTGGTCGCCGAGCGCACGGGCGCCAAGGTCCGCTACATCGAGATGGACGACCAGGGCCGGCTCCTGCTCGACCAACTCTCCGACGTGCTCGGCGAACGGACCAAGATCGTCTCGCTCGCTCACATCTCGAACGCCCTCGGGACCGTCAACCCGATTGCCGAAATCACGCGCCGCGTGCACGACGTGGGCGCCCTCATGATGATCGACGGCGCGCAGGCCGGGCCGCACCGCCCGGTGGACGTGCAGGAGTTGGGGTGCGACTTCTACGCGATCTCCGGACACAAGATGTGTGGCCCCACAGGCATCGGCGTGCTATGGGCCAGGCGCGAACTTCTCGAGGAGATGAGCCCCTATCAGGGTGGGGGCGAGATGATCCGGATCGTCGAGCGGGATGGGAGCACCTGGGCCGAGGTGCCCCACAAGTTCGAGGCCGGAACGCCGAACATCGCCGGCGCCGTGGGCATGGCGGCGGCGGCCGACTTCCTGGAGGAGGTCGGTTTCGACGAGATCGCAGAGCACGAACGTACCGTCGTGCGTTACGCGGTGGAGCAGCTGTCCCAGGTGCCCGGGCTGCGCATCTACGGCCCCGACAGCCTGGACGAGCGATCGGGTGTCATCTCGTTCACGTTGGGAGACGCCCACCCGCACGACATCTCGACCATCCTCGATTCCGAGGGCGTGGCGGTGCGCGCGGGTCACCACTGCGCGCAACTGGTCATGCGTCACTTCGGCGTCGCCGCTACCGCGCGTGCGTCATTCTACCTCTACAACACCACCGATGAAGTCGACCGGCTCGTGGAGGCCCTAGACACAGTGCGTGGAATTTTCGGAGCCTGAAATACCCGCGCCGTGTACCCCACGACAAGATGCGTGATTCGCATGGGCGGCGCTGTCGTGATATCGTTCGGGAGCCTCCCGACGGACCAACGCCTCGATGAACGAGCCCACACTCAATTCCCTCTACCAGCAGCTCATTCTGGAGCACTACCGGAAACCGCGGAACCGGGCCGAGCTTCCTGAGCACACGGTGGAAATTCACATGTACAATCCGGTGTGCGGCGACGAGATTCGGCTTCAGCTCCGCGTCGATGGGGATCGCATCGCCGAGGCCAAGTTCATCGGGCAGGGCTGCTCCATATCCCAGGCGGCCGTGTCCATGATGACGGTCAAGCTCGAGGGGGCTACCTTGGCGGAGGCCGATGACCTCGCCAATCAGTTCGTCAACCTGATGCACGGCGACGAGGCGGCGGCCCGAGACCGTAGTCTCGGCGACCTGAGGGCGCTACAAGGCGTGAGTAAGTTTCCCGTCCGTATCAAGTGTGCGCTGCTCGGGTTCGACGCGCTTCAGGAAGCACTCAAACAGAGCCGTCTCGAAGCGCCAGCGCATTGATGGCACGAGGGCTGGGAGAGTCGGGCGTTCGCTCCACCGTCATGTCCGACACGCCTATCGGGCACCTGGGTATCTGGGCGACCCGTAACGGCGTGCGTCGGATCGGCTTCGCGGTAGACGACCTGGCGGGTCTGGACGGAGACGGTGGGCCCCAGCCCAGGCACTTGAGCAACGCCGTGCGGCAGCTCCAGGAGTACTTCGGCGGATCACGCACCTCGTTCGATGTCGAGTTGGACTTCTCAGGCGCAACCGAGTTTCAACGCCGCATCTACCGGCGTCTCCTCCAGATACCTCACGGGAGAATCGTCTCCTACGGCGATATCGCCGATGAGCTCGGAGAGCCAGGCGCAGCGCGGGCGGTAGGTCAGGCGGTCGGAGCCAACCCCCTCCCGATCGTCGTGCCGTGCCATCGGGTCGTGCGTAGTGACGGGCGTCTTGGAGGGTACGCCGGTGGTCTGGTCCGCAAGGTGACGCTGCTTCGCCTGGAAGGAATCGAAGTCGAGGGCCCCCGAGCGGCGAGCAAGGTCCACCCCGAGGTACTCCGCCTCCCCCTGTAGCTGGTGTGGTGTATCAGACCCTCGTGACGCGCTCAAACTCCAGGGCGCAACACCACCCTGATGGCGCCACTTCTGGCGTGACTCCCAGCCGCCCGTAGCGCATCGCGGTACTCGCTCAGGGGGAAAACGTGCGTAACCATCTTCTCGACGGGCGCGTTACCCTGCACCAGGAACTCATGGACCAACTCGAAGGTGTGGTGGGCCGATCCCTGCCATTCCTCGAGACCATATCCGAGCGATCCGCGCACCGTGAGTTCGCGTGCCCAAAGGAACGTGAGATCGAGATCGCGAGCGTGGTAGACGCACCCCTCCAGAACGACTCGGCCGCGCGACGCCGTGTACCGAAACGCCTGGTCGAGGCTGGCCGGACTTCCGACACAATCGAATACCAGAGAGAAGCCCCCGCCCGAAAACACCTCCGGGCCAACCGGCGGCAGATAGGCTGACGCACCCGTCTCGATCAACGCCTGCCTTGCCTCCGGTCCCGGCCCGATGACCTGGCTGGCGCCCAGCTCCAGCGCCAACCGCCTTTCAGGCCGTCGTCTTACCTGGGCCAGCACCGGCCCCTCGAAGCCGACGGCTCGTAACGCCCAGACGGTGCCGAGCGCGATCGCTCCACTCCCGATCACGAAGACCGAGTCGTCCTTCGCCGGAGGGTTCCCGAGCACGGCGTGAAGCGCTACGGCGAGGGGTTCGGTCAACACGGCGGCGTTGTCGGAGAGTTCGTCCGGTACGCCGAAGACCTGCGATTCGTGCGCGATGACGTACTCTCCCCACCCACCGGGTAGGTCACGGTGATAGCCGATGGTGAGGCCCGCCGAGAGCGGCCGGCCAGCCACCTTGGTGAGACCGTCCTCGCCCGCACGGGCACATGTGGCGTGCCGGCCGGCCGCGCAGGCTACGCAGCATTCTTCAGCCGAAAAGCCACGTGTCGTGCAGGAGATCATGGGGTCCACCACAACCCTTTGGCCCGCTTGCACGCGCGTCACCCCTGGGCCTACCTCGCTCACACGCCCGAGAATCTCATGCCCCAACACGGCGGGGAACGACGAGAACGGCTCCATGGCCGGGCTCCCGGCGTACCTCAACGCGGAGAGGTCACTGCCGCAAACACCGCACGCGATGACGTCCAGCTTGATCCAGTCGGGCCCGGGGAGCGCGGGGGCCTCGACATCCTCGAGACGAAGCCCGCTCAGCCCACCCGTGAGGAAGGACGGCGACAGCCTACCCAGGCTCCTCGCCGCGGCATAGCGGGGTATCGAGATTCGGAACGTGATGCCTTTCACGAGTCCGACATCGCTGGGTGGACGCCAGGAGGCAGGTTCATCCGCGGAAGATACCCGAGACCAAGACCCCCAGGAACCACCGGCTGTCTCACGGGGTTACCATTCGTCTCGCAATCCGTGTTCTTCATGTCCCGCCCCACCGAGAAACGCAATGAAACGCGCAGCAGTAGTGGCGGGGTGCCGAACCCCATTCGCCAAGTCCGGCACCGTGCTCAAGGACCTCACCGCCATCGACCTGGGCAAACTCGCAGTCAGGGAGCTGGTAGCTCGGACGGGCATCAAGGGAGAGGACGTGGACCAACTGGTCTACGGCACCGTCGTGCACGATCCACACGCCGGCAACATTGCGCGCGAGGTCGGCTTGGGCACGATCCCGAAGACCGTGCCCGCCTTCACGGTTTCTCGGGCGTGCGCATCGGCCAACCAAGCCATCACGAGCGGGGTCGATCTGATCGCGAGAGGGTACGCGGACATCGTGATCGCCGGGGGCGCCGAATCCCTCTCGCATATTCCGATACTGATCAAGCAACAGCTGGCCGAGACGCTCATCGCATCCTCGAGGGCCAAGACGCTCGGCAAGCGAGTGCGCACCCTCGCACAGATCCGGCCGCGCCACCTGATCCCCAACTTCCCGGCTATCGCGGAGCCCACGACCGGAGAGTCGATGGGGCAGTCGGCCGAGCGCATGGCCAAGGAGAACGGCATCTCGCGAGAGGATCAGGATGCGTGGGCGTTGCGCTCACACCAACTGGCGGCGGCGGGTACGGAGGACGGCCGACTCACGGCGGAAATCGCGCCGCTATACATCCCGCCTCGCTACGAGACAGTCATGGAGACGGACAACGGCATCCGAACCGACTCCAGCCTCGAAGCACTCGCCAAACTGCGCCCCGTGTTCGACCGCAAGCACGGCAGCGTCACGGCGGCAAACTCATCGCCGCTGACCGACGGGGCGTCCGCCGTGCTGCTCATGTCGGAGGAAAAGGCCAGGGCGGAGGGCATCGAGCCACTCGGATACGTCCGCAGCTACGCATACTCCGGCCTGGACCCACGGGGCCAACTCCTTCAGGGGCCCGCCTACGCGGTGCCCCTCGCGCTGGACCGCGCGGGGCTCACCATGGCGGATATCGACCTCATGGAGATGCACGAGGCCTTCGCATCACAGGTCCTCTCCAACCTCCAGGCTCTCAGCTCTAAGAAGTTCGCCGAAGAGGAGCTGGGCCGATCCGAGGCCGTGGGTCATCCGGACATCGACCGACTCAACGTGATGGGAGGCTCATTGGCGATCGGACATCCCTTCGGCGCCACCGGTGGTCGCCTCACGACGACGCTCCTCAACGAAATGAAGCGCCGAGACGTGGGCCTCGGGCTCATCACCGTGTGCGCAGCGGGCGCGCTCGGCTTCGCGATGGTGGTGGAGCGAGCCTAGCGCAGTACCCCCATGATCGCATCGAAGTCCGGCATGACCGCCGGGTCCTCCGAGACCCACGCGTAGCTGATCCGGCCATCGCGGTCGATCACGAAGGCTGCACGTTTGGAGACCCCCTTCAGGCCCGCGAATTCCTCGTAGAGCACGCCGTACGCCTCCGAGGCGCCCTTGTTGAAGTCCGACACGATGGGAAACGGCGCACCGCATTCCTCGGCGAACTTCTGGTTCACGAACGGGGAGTCCACGCTGATACCAATGATCTCCGCATCCAGGCCCTGCCAGGCGGAGTAGTTCTCTGCCACGGTACACATCTCGGCGGTGCACACGGACGAGAACGCAAGAGGGAAAAACAGAAGAACCACCGGCTTCTCGCCCCGATAGTCGGCCAGCCGAATCGGTGGGTCCCCAAGCTTCAGGGGTAGCTCGAAATCCGGGGCAACGGCTCCAATATCCATAGTCATGTCATGTTTCCTTGAATTCTTGTCGAGTGATGCTCGCCATTCCCGAGGGCCAGGTTACGCCATGCCACCGTCCGAGGCCCGTCGCAGCCCGCGCCTCCGCTTGCCAGCCTCGAAGCGTTCCCGCTCCTCATCGGTGGTGAGGTCCAACGGACGCACGGGGACCGGGCGCCCAGCCTCGTCGATGGCCACGAACGTGAGGTAGCAGTCGTTTGTGACTCGGCGTTCACCCGTTATCGGGTTCTCGGCCTCGACTTTGACGCCGATCTCCATGGACGAGCGGCCCACGAAGTTCAACACGGCGCGGCAGATGACGAGGTCGCCCGCGTAGATAGGTTCCATGAAGTCGACCTGATCGATCGACACCGTGACACAATGGCTCCCCGAATGGCGCATGGCGGCCACGGCCGCCGCACGGTCGACCATGGAAAGAACGACTCCCCCGAAGACGTTGCCCACATTGTTGACGTGGCCAGGCATCATCCACTCGGTGATCTCCGAGATCGATTCCGCGGGACTCCGGGGCTCCAGTGCGCCCTCTGTCATGCGATTCCTTGGTGGGGGCCGTCCGGCACGAAACACGCCCCGAACTTAGATGACTCGTCCGCCGGACGCCACGCGCTTGGGACATTCCCTTGCCGGGCACTCATATGCGGGCCAAACTCACGCGACGCGCCGGCGTTCATGGGCAGCCAGGCCACGTGGGAGGATCGATCTGACAGACGAGCAAGGAGTCGAGCGAACGTACAGGACGGCTCAGCGTGTGGGCCTCCTCGCCGGAGGCGCGGTCTTCGCGCTCATGCTCGCTTTGCCGGGCCCCGCAGCCCTGCCGGAGGATGGTTGGCGAGCTGCCGCCGTAACGGTGCTCATGGCGGTGTGGTGGATGACCGAAGCCATCCCGATCCCGGCCACAGCGCTGCTTCCGCTCGTGCTCTTCCCGCTCTTGGGCGTACTCGAGATGACGGACGCGGCGTCGGCGTACGCGCAGGACTTGATCTTCCTGTTCATGGGCGGCTTCCTGCTCGCGGTCACGATGGAGCGGTGGGGATTACATCGGCGCATCGCTCTCTCCGTCATGACCTCCGTCGGCACCAGCCCGTCCCGCCTCGTGCTGGGCTTCATGCTCGCCACGGCTTTTCTCTCGATGTGGATCTCGAACACGGCGACGACCGCGATGATGCTCCCGATCGCCCTCGCCGTCGGCGACAGCTTCCGGCCCGCGCAAGCCGAGGACAGCTATCCCTTCGGCGTCGCCCTCATGTTGGGCATCGCCTACGCGGCCTCGATCGGAGGGGTGGGCACATTGATCGGCACACCTCCGAACGCGGTGTTCGCGGCGGCGGCCGAAGAGATCCTGGGCGTGCAGATCGGCTTCCTGCAGTGGGCGATGGTGGGAATGCCACTCGTTGCGATCATGCTGCCGCTGGCGTGGCTGCTCCTGGTCAAAGTCCTGTACCCGCCCAAAGTGGGCGCCGTGGATGGGGGTGCAGTGATCCGCGAGGAGCGGGCCCGTCTCGGAGCACCGAGCCGGGGCGAGTGGATCGTAGGCGTCGTATTCACGTTGACGGCCGCGGCCTGGATCCTGCGCGCGCCAAAGAGCTTTGGGGACATGTCGATTCCGGGCATCCAGTCCTTCGCACCGGCCGTGCGCGATTCCACCATCGCCATGGCCGCGGCCTTGGCGCTCTTCCTGATTCCGGTCAACTGGAAGAAGGGGATCTTCGCGCTCGATTGGCCCACCGCTCGCCGCATTCCATGGGGGGTGCTGGTGCTCTTCGGCGGGGGGTTGTCGTTGGCTCGGGGCATGGAGCGATCCGGCCTCGCGGCGTGGATCGGGGGCGCGGTCGCTGGCCTCGAAACGGTGCCGGTCGTCCTGCTGCTGGCGGCGGTGGCGGCTTTGTTCGTGTTCCTCACGGAGATCACGTCGAACATGGCCACCGCCACCATGGCGATGCCGATCATGGCCGGTGTGGCGGGCGGGCTCGGCATGGAACCACTCAACCTCATGGCTACCGCAGTGCTCGGGTGCTCAATGGCCTTCATGCTGCCGGTGGCGACCCCGCCCAACGCCATCGTGTTCGGCTCGGGCTACCTCACGATCCCCCAGATGAGCCGGGCGGGCATCTGGCTGAACCTGACCGCTATCGCGGTGATCACCACCGCGGCGACGTTTCTGATTCCGGCGGTGCTTGCGAGGTAGGCGACTCGAAGTCGGCGCACTTGTCCAGAAACTCCACCACCGCCTCGTGCAGACCCGGGTGCCGGATAATGTCCACGTGGCCGGCGTCCGGGATGATGCGCAACTCGCAGCCGGCCAGGTCCGCCAGGCGACGGGCGTGCAGCAGGGGAACCCTCTTGTCGTGCTCGGGATGGATCACGATGCACGGCACGGTGACAGCGGCCATTCTTCGCTCCGGCACGAGTTCGTCCCTATTGCCTCCCGCCTTCATCCACAGGATGGGGACGATCAGCGGGCCGAGAAAGGCACCAGGCCACCAGCCCTCGTTCAGGTACTCCACCGTCATTTCCACCAGGTCCGCCGGCGACGCCACGATCGCGATCCCGTCCACCGGGGCACCTGCCGCCACCGCCAGGATGGACGCCGCCCCACCCATTGAATGACCGACGACCACCAGCCGTTTCTCGGGAAAGCGCTCCCGCACGAATCTGATCGCCTCGGTAAGGTCGTCCCGGTAGTCGGAGATGGTGACGTGCGGTGCATCGTCGCTCCTGCCATGACGCCGGAAATCGAATACGAAGGCGGTGTGCCCCGAAGCAGCCACCGGCTCCGCAATCGGAAGTACCTCACCGCTGTTGGACGCCCAACCATGGGCGACCACCGCAACGCCGCACCCTGACGGTTCGTTCGGATAGATGAGCCAACCACGCAGCGTACGACCGTCAGACTCGAAGCTGACGTCGTCGAACGCGAACGGGAGATCCGCCGCCGTGCGCGGGATCGCTCGCTTGGGTGGACGAATGATCCGGAGCGCCATGGCGTTCAGAGATAGCCCGATCGCGGCGGCAAGAGCGACGCCCACGAGGAGCCATTGCACAGCCTAACTCTCAGTCCGACTGTTAGTTATATGATACGACTGCACGCTGCGGACTCAACGGCGGACATCGAGCGGGCGGGCTACCATGATCCCGTCCTGGTCCGTTTTCCCCAGGATGCGATCCGCCAAAGGCAGCTCGCTGATCTGCACGGAATCACCGACGAGCGGGGCGTGCAGGAGGTGGAGCTGTCCATCGACCCAGAGCGCGATGCCGGTGTGGGCCACGTCGAGACCCTCGACGGTGCTCGTGGCGGCGATGATGTCCCCATTCTCGATCTGGTCCGCGACGGCGGCAATGTCCTGCTCCGGAATGTAGATCCGAGGCTGAGCGCTGAGCGCCGCCTCCGCCTCCTTCACAGCCTCGAGGAACGACGGGTCCTCGCCCAACTGGCGGTAGGCGTAGGCGTGGGTTGTCATGAAGGTCACCGGCTCATGGTCGGCCACACCGCCCAACTCTCCGGAGATGTGCCTCAGCATTCCCATGGCCTCGTTGTCGGTTATCCATTCGCTGAAGTAATGCAGCCGGCTGGGATAGCCGTTCAAACGGCCTCCGCGGTACCGAATGTTGGTGAGGATGCCCGAGTAGAAAGCCTTGTAGACCCGGTCCTCTGCCAGGATCCCCACCGGCGCCCGCTGCACCATACGCGCCAGCGCCAGGACGTTCTCGACGAAAGTGACACAGTCGAATTCTTCGAGTTCGATGACCAGCCCCTCTTCCCCAGGGACCTCGAGGGTATGGGGTGTGTAGAGCGTGCCGAGAAAGTTCTGCCCGATGCGCGCCACGATCTCACCGATGGGGAGCGTGTCGAGTCGCTGCGCGTATGCCCAACGCGCCTGTGCGTCTACGATCCTCCAGTCGGTGTCGGAGTTCGGCTCCGTGGCCGGATCGTACGCGACCTCGGCGGTGGCCCTTGCCTCCGCAGGAGCGTCCGAGCCGGCGGAGCACCCGCCTGCCACGCTCACCAGCCCGATCAGCGCACCCATTCTGATCCCTTTCATGTTCACCCCACCTCCCCTGCGTTGCGTTCTAACTTACAGTCGGACCAGCAGTTACGGTGATATCTATCCTGAACCAAACCACACATCGTCACGTCCTCATAAGCAAGGTGATGGGTCCTGGGAACCGGGGCAAGGCACAGAGGGTAACCTTGAATCTGGTGCGCTCCTCCGTCATGGAGGGCACGTTTTCAACCCAGGAGTACTGGACATGTCGTATCCCGAGTTGATGGTAGCGCCGATGCGCGAGGACTTGGTCCGCATTGGCTTCCGAGAGCTGCTCTCCGCCGAAGATGTGGACGAAGCGCTGGCCAACGAGTCGCGCACGACGATGCTCGCCGTCAACTCCGTCTGTGGCTGTTCGGCTGGATCCATGAGGCCCGCTATCGCGTTTTCGTTCCAACAAGAGAATACGCCCGACGTGTTGGTGAGTGTCTTCGCCGGACAGGATCTCGAGGCGACCGAGCGCGCTCGCGAGTACATCACGGGCTATCCGCCCTCATCTCCGGCCGTCGCCCTCTTCAAGGAGGGAGAATTGGTCTGGATGCTCGAGCGGCATCAGATCGAGGGGCGGCACCCTTACGAGATCGCAGAGGACCTCAAGGCGGCCTACGACGAGCACCGCACCACGGCGCAGACCTGACGGCGCAGACCCAACGGCGTAGGGGGCCGCCCATCGCACGGGCCCCCTACCCCATCTACCCATCTACCCCACCGTCTTTTCTCGTCTCCTGGCGCGAATCAATCCATCCAGGCTGAACGCGCCGGGCCCATTCGCGGCCAGGAAAACGAATACGGCCATGAAGAGCACGGCGGTCTCCCCACCGTTCATGATGGGCCAGACTGAACGGGGGAGGTGAGCCCAGTAGTACGCCAAGAACATCTCCAAGGCCAAAACGAGCGCCACGGGGCGCGTGAAGAGCCCCGTGATGATCAAGATCCCGCCAAAGAACTCCAGAAGTCCCGCCGTGCCCATCCTCGTCCCAAACTCTACCACCTCTTCACGACCCAGAACCCCGAAGAGCTTCTGCACTCCGTGCATCCAAAAAAAGAACCCGACCCAGATGCGCAGAGCGTTATGCGTGAAGTGTCCGATGCCGCTACCGCCGTCGTTCATGCCACCACCTGATTAAAGGATCGTCTTGCCCAGTGCGCTGGCCACCAGCCCGACCGCTAGCCGCGCGGTTCGATTCTCGAGGTCCTGGACCGGGTTGAGCTCGACCACCTCGAGCCCGAGAAGTTTGCCGGTACGCGCGATCTTCTCGCAGATGAGGTGCGCTTCCCGGTATGTCAGTCCACCGGCGACCGGCGTCCCGACACCCGGGGCCCTCATCGGATCGATGCTGTCGAGGTCCAGCGACACATGGAACCCCGCGGTGCCGTCAGTCAGCCTCGCCAACGCCTCGTCTATGCAGTCACTCAAGCCACGTTCATCGATCTCGCTCATCGTGATCACTCGCACGCCTGCCTCTCTCACAGCGTCCTTCTCGCGCACATCCAGTTCCCGTGCAGCGATCACCACCACGTGCTCGGCGCGGACGGCAGGGCCGGGGCCCATGAGATCCGTGAGGGCCCGAGGCCCCCTGCCCATCAGCGCCGCGAGCGGCATCCCATGGACGTTGCCGCTGGGAGTGGTCTCGGGGGTGTTCATGTCGGTATGGGCGTCGACCCAGAGCAAGCCGATCGACTCGCCGCGCTCGCGATAGTATGCGGCGACCCCTGCCGTCGATCCGGCAGAGAGCGAGTGATCACCTCCCAGGATGAGCGGGAAGCACCCCTTCTCGAGTCCGAGCATGGTCATCGCGCCCGCTTCCTTGCAGACGCGGATGATCTCCTCCAGATACTTGGCGTTGCTTTCGCCCTGGCTCACCGTCTCCGGGCCACACGCGGTGACCGTGCCAACCTCCATCACCTTGTAGCCCAACGACTCCACGGTGGAAGTCAGTCCCGCGATACGCAGCGCGGACGGGCCCATGTCCACGCCGCGGCGGCCCGCACCCAGATCGATGGAGACCGAGATGACCGCCAGTGCCTTGGCTGCTGCCAAGGCCTAGTCCTCCACCCGGACGCCACGCCAAAAGGCCACGTGGTCTTTGATGTTCATCGCGGCGTCTTTGGGATTCGGGTAGTACCAGGCCACGTCGGCATTCTGTTGGCCGTCCACCGACACGGTGTAGTAGCTCGCCTCACCCTTCCAAGGACAGGTCGTGGTGGTGGTGCTCTCTTCGAAGAACTCACGTTTGACCGAGTCCGGCGGAAAGTAGTGGTTGCCCTCCACCATGACGGTCTGGTCGCTCTCGGCCAGCACCTGGCCGTTCCATATCGCGCGCGCCATTCGTGCTCCTCCTCGGTCGCTGGTACCGTTCGGCGAATCGTTCGCTGTGGTTGGCTACCCGTCCCAGTCCGATTTCAGCTCGCGGAGTGCCCGGCGCTCGAGCCGCTTCCGCTTCTTGGCATCGCGCGCCGACTCACCCGGCAAGCGAACAGCGATCTCTGCCCCGCCCAACACAACCACACCCTTGACCCTGAGGAGTGGCTGATCCGGGCTCCGGTTGAGCACGGTGTCGCTCTCGTTCTCGAAGGCACCCATGATCGCCATCCCGTCTACCTCGACCGCCATCTCCGGGGGGACGATGATCTCTACTCCGCCCATACACGCGAAGACGTAGACCTCGGTCACACCCGGTCCCAGCATGGCATCGCGGAAATCGAGCTCAACGCCACCCATGATGCCTATGGCCGTATTCTTTCGGGCCGGCACCCACCGGCCCTTCCGGCTGGTGCCACCGCACACGGCGATCATCAGGCTATGATCCCGCACGTCCTCCGACGGAACCACCACCACTGAGCCACCTCGGGCGGGTGTGAGCTTCGAGCTCCGCACCAACGCCCCGGACGTGGGCAGGTCGGTGAGAAGGGCGTTGAGCTCCTCCAGGCTATTGGAGCTGTGGGCCACGTCGAGTCGGCGCTCGAACTCGGTCAGGTCCATGACGTCGTTCGCGAAGTGCTCCATCAGATCCTCGACGACCTGCTCACTGCGCTCGCCCACACCGCCTGAGTTCTCGCTCACCTCGGCCCTCCTGTTCCCAGCCCGAAAGCGACTTCAGCTTCCGTCATGGTCATATCTACCACAAGGTCTGAGTTGGCCAAAGGCTCCACCGCGAGCGGATCAGCGGAAAGTACCACAGGGGCTCCGGCTTTGCTGCAGCAGAGGGCATGATCTCCGGTAGACTGCGTGAGCGGCCCGCACCAGACCCCTTGGCAGTTTCGCTGGGGTGACCGGCGTTTCCATGTGCGTGCACAACGGAGATGGGCTCGAGCATGACAGCCGATCTTGTGCAAACTACGGCACGTCGCGACCTCTGGATCTGGCATGTCCCGCCTGCGGATTGACCCCGAGCCTTCCGCGTCACATGCTGTCGAAGGGATGGAAGAAGAGAGAGCTACACGTGCTCCACGTGTGGTGATGCACTTCCCTTCACGAGCGGAGCGGCTGAGGGTGAACGTGTTGGATGATCGCAGCGTATCGATTCCGTTGGCCAATGTCCTGGCGGGTGCCGTCGCTCTGGTAGTTGCCGCTCCCATGGTGTTGCTCTACGGACGGGTCACTCAGGAGTCGATCTTGACCGTGCTCGATGGGGATCCAGGGTGGGGCACCATTACCGCAGTGATCGCCGGGATCTTGGTGGGCACCTACCTGCACGAGTTGATTCACGCGACGAGTTTTCGGCACATCGGAAGGGCATCCAAGACGGCCGTGGGCATCGGGATTCACTGGAAGGTGCTCACCCCTTATGCGTGGTGTAAGGAGCCCGTATCCGCAGCGGCATACCGCTGGGTAGCCGTGCTCCCGGGGATCATTCTGGGGATCGTCCCGTTCGTCGTCTCGTTGATCGTTACGGAGGCCTGGTTGGCTGCCTGGGGTGTCTTCTTCACCCTGGCGGCGTCCGGTGACTTCTTGGTGCTGTGGTTGATCCGTGACCTTGCGCGGGCCACCTGGATCATCGATCACCCATCCCGATGTGGATGCGCCATCGTGGAGGGGGAAATCGAGCCCTGAGGGTCATACGGGGGAAATTCGCCGGGCGGGACCTCGTATCCCCTGGTGCTCGGGTACGCTCCACGTCGGAGGCGGTGCGCGATCACTGGCTCACGGCGCTCAAGGAGCATCTCCAAGGCGCCCGAGTGCTAGACCTCTTTGCGGGGTCGGGCGCCCTGGGCGTCGAGGCACTGTCCCGCGGCGCGGCGCGCGCCGACTTCGTGGAAAACGGGCCGGCGAGTCTTCATGCCCTCAAAGCGAATGTGGCGGCGTTCCGCATCAAGAACCGGACTCGAATCTTCAGGCGTGATGCCATTCCCTTCGTCGAGGGCATCGAGGCGGACACATACGACATCGCGTTTGCGGACCCACCGTACGGATCCAGGAAGCTCGACCGCGTCATCGCGCGATGGATGCACGTACGCTTCAGCCAGGTCCTTTCGGTAGAGCACCGGGCCGATCACGAGGTTCCGCCGACGGGCGTCACGTACGACTACGGACAGACCCGGGTCACTATCTTCGGCCTTTAGGAGCCCATCTTCAAGAAGTCACCGGCAAACACCTCCAACACACGAGCAGCGATCTCGATGTCGGAGGTCTCGATCCACTCGTCGGCGGAGTGCGCCTTGGCGATGGATCCGGGACCAAAACAGACGGCCGGCACACCGGCCTCGTTGAGGAAGGCAGCGTCCACCCAGGCGGTCATTCCCTCCACCATGGGCGTCTGGCCGAGCGCCTCTTTAGCTCCAAGCAGCCCTCTCACAAGCTCGGACTCGATGTCGACCTCGGTGCCGGGTCTCGTGAGACCTCGAGTGATTCTGGCTTCACCTCCGGACCCGGGCAGATCCGTGAGAACCGCCTGGAACTCCGCTACGACATCGTCCGCCGATTCTCCGGGAAGCGTTCTGCGCTCGATGACCAGTTTGCAGCGGTCGGGATAGACCGACGGCGCGGAGCCTCCCTCGATCGTGCCCGCGTGAAAGGAGCCATGACCCAGTAGCGGGTGTGGATCCCTCGCTGAGATGGTCTCCCGAAGGCCGTCCAACGCGACCAGGTACCTGGCTGCGTGCTCGATCGCATCCACACCTTCATCCGGGCGAGATCCATGAGCGGCGCGGCCCTGGAACTCGGCCTCCAGCCATACGAACCCTTTGTGCGCCGGCATCACCGCCAGGCCGGTCGGCTCGCACACCACGGCTGCGTCGGCACGGACACCGGAGTCGACCAAGGCAGCCATGCCGAGGCTGGCATGCTCCTCGTCACACGTGAGTGCCACGACGAGCCGGCCGGAAACCTCTCCCCGTGATAGCGCTGCCGAGGCCGATAGGAGCGACGCGACGCCACCCTTCATGTCACACGCGCCGCGGCCCCACAACCGCCTGTCCCGCACCTCAGCGTCGAACGGTGGCACGGTCATGCCTTCCACACCCACGGTGTCCAGGTGGCCGTTGAGGATCAGAGTCCGCCCGTCGCCTCCAGCACCGACCGAGCCGACCACGTTGAACCGGCCCGGCGCCACCTCGGTACGTTCGACGTCGAAGCCCCAGGATCGGAGCCAAGCCTCGGTAAGCCGAGCGATCGAGTCCTCGCCATGGCCCCCGGGCTCGAGCAGCGGATTCACCGACGGGGTAGCGACCAGCGCCCGTGCCAGGGCCAGGGCGTCGCCGCCCGCTGCATCGCGCAGCAAATCTGGTGGCAAGTTATCCATGGTATCCTAGGGCGCCCAAGGCTTGAATCCCGCCGAATCTACCTGGGAAGCCCCCCGCGCGCACACCCGTTGGGCCGCGCCCACAAGCGACCCCTTGAAGAAATTTCCGTGACCCGCGGGACGAGTTCTCCGGATATCAGGAGACTCAGCGTGTGAAACAGATCCGCAGGTGTGGCGTATTCTATTGTCAGACACGCACTTAAGCATGCCAGACCGTGTCTCGTGCGAAGGCATGGTTCGTGCAAAGGGGGTTGGGTGAAAGAATCACCGCAGAGGATCGGGGAGGGCAGCATTCGCAAGGTTACGTACAGTCTCTTGGGGGCAGCCGCACTGGCCGCCGGCCTGTTGCTGATCCGTCAGCAGAAACAGGAAGATCTGAAGGTGGCGGGTGAGCTGGCACCGGGAGAAGCGGGCCCAAGCGAGATTTCGCTGGAACGCCTCAGAGAGCTGGGTATCTGATCTAAGAGCCGCAGGAAACTCCTAGCTGACCAGCTAGGTGTCGAAGTGGACCCTGTTCTTCTCGATGTAATTGGTCCACTCCGGAGGTACATCCATGTCGGGGAAGATCGCCTGCACGGGACACTCCGGCTCGCACGCACCACAGTCGATGCATTCGTCCGGATGAATGTAGAACTGATCATCCCCCTCGTATATGCAATCGACCGGGCACACTTCCACACAACTGGCGTCCTTCGTGTTCAAGCATGGCTCTGCGATGATGTACGTCATGAAATCTCCAGAGAGCGATCCCTCAGCCTCCGCCGATCCGACAGAGGATTAAGGCAAGAAAGCGCATGGTCGTCAAGATCATCGGGCACCGTCTTTTTCCCAGATGACGTCACCCATTCCGGCGCGATGGTTCTCCAGGCGAGCGAACGCGAACAGGGCGTCCGACAGCCTGTTGAGATACTGAACAACCCCCGGATCCACGTCGGCCTCCAAACTCATCAGTGTGACCGCCGCACGTTCCGCCCGCCGGCAGACCGTGCGCGCGAGGTCCACGGCGATCGCGCCGGGTGAGCCTCCCGAGAGCACGAAGTTCTCGAGTGGCGGAACCTCACCGATGACCTCATCGATCCAGGCCTCCATCTCATCCACCCGGTGCAGTGGCAGCGAGGGAGTCTCCGGCCGCTTCCGACCTTCCGCCGGTTCGGGCGTGGCCAAGGTCGCGCCCAACCCGAACAAGTCGTGTTGAACGGCCTCGAGTCGGTCGCGCACGAGCCCCACCTCCACGGCAGCGCGCGCATTGCCGACAAAGGCGCCCAACTCGTCCAGCGCACCGCACGCCTCGATCCTCGCATGTGATTTAGGGACCCGACCTCCGCCGAAGAGGCCCGTCTCCCCTCCATCACCCGTCTTGGAATAGATCTTCATCCTATCATCGCGTATGTATCAGTCGGACTTGAGTTTAGGGACGCAGCCGTGCTAGGCGCTTGAGCGCCTCTGCGCGTTCCAGAAGAGACTTGGTCGGCGTCTCTTCTTCGGAGGCCGCCAGCCCATCGCGAATATCCAGCAGGGCCTCGAGGTAGATCTGGTCTCTCTGGTAACCGAAGTCGAGTCGGGACATCTCCTGCTTGTCACCGGCAGCCTCGGCGGCCTCGTAGGCATCCCGGTAGACCGTCTCCAGGCTGGTGAGAATCTTGGAGCGCTCCCTCATGAGCGACGCCATCCGCGAGTCATCTTCAATGCTGCGGCACCCGCCCCTCTGGTGAAATACTCGACGATAACCGCGCGGAGATCGTCGAATCGATCAGTGAAGTAGTGGTCGGCTCCAGCGATGCGCGCCAGGGTGACGTGATCGCCGAGAGCGAGCACGACCTCCGCTGCCCGCTCTCCCGAGCCGAACTCGTCGTCCTCACCCTGTACGACGAGTACCGGCTTGTCCGTACCCGATAAGTAGGAAAAGTCGTACATGTCGATGGGAAGCCCCATGCCCAGCAACGCCACCACGCGATCATCGGACACGGCCTCGCCGAGGGCCACCATCGAGCCGAACGAGAACCCACCGGCAACCATGGGCAGCCCCGGCGCATCCTCGCTCAGCCAATCCAGGGCGGCACGCACATCCTCCCGCTCTCCGATGCCGTCCTCATGACTGCCGGTGCTGGCGCCCACGCCCCGGAAGTTGAAGCGGAGCCCGCGAAGGCCAGAATCGGCCAGCGCTTGGGCCGCCCGATAGACGGCCTTGGTGTGCATGGTTCCGCCATAAAGCGGATGCGCATGGCAGACGACCGCCGCACCGACCGGATCGGACGGCGGCTCTCTCATGGATGCTTCCAGATGTCCGTGCGACACAGGAATCTTCACGAACAGGCCTCCGTTTCCACGTGGTGCGCCTCGCCTCGACCTTCGGCCCGCGCTATGTTGTGGCTACCCCGACGGCAGGTCAATGGACGGCGGGGGCGGCCGGTTCCGGCCCCCATTCTCACCCGGAGGAAGTGAACGGAGACCTCCATGGCCAACCAAGCGAAGCAAGACGAGGGAGCCGCGAGGAAGGCGAACGAGCTTTACTGGGACTCCGACATCAGCGTAAACCAGATCGCGGAGAAACTGGATCTCTCGAAGGGTCGCCTGTACGGTCTGCTCGTGCCTCTTCCGACCGGTGATCCGTGCCCCGACTGCGGCGAGGAGACCGGGTACGCCAACCGAACGGCAAGGGACCGGAAACAGCCGATGTGTTCCTTCTGTGCCGAGGGGGCGCAGGCGGGGAGCACGAAGGCCACCACGAAGCCCGCCGTGACCTCCTCCAAAGCCCCTGCCAGGCGGCACGTGCCTGGAATCAAGTCGCCGGCTCTCTTGGGGGCGGCACTGTTGGGTGTGGCCGCGGGACTCTTCTTCGCCGCTCACCGTAGGCGCTAGCGGCTACACCTGCCCGACGCCACCAGGACCCCCTCATGCCGGCAGCTGCGCGTGACCCCAAGACCATCATCACGCCGGACGCTTTTTCTGTAGCGCCATCCCTGCTGGGAACACCGCTCGCCAGACCTTGGCGAAGGCTGTTGGCGCTGTGGATCGACGTGGTGCTGGTCGTCCTGATCACGCTGCTCACCAGCGGTTTTTGGTTCATCCTCGGTGTCGTGATCACGGCATTCCTGCTGGCTCGGGCGAGAAAGGGCGGGGCCGACGACCGGCGGTCGATGGGTTTGCGGGTCTTCCTGGGATGCGCGGGGCTCACCGTGCTCACGGTCACGATCTCGATCTTTTTCTTCACCCGGTGGATAGACCAGCGTGGAGGCTTCGAGCAGGTGGTCGAAGGGGTAGTCGCGCAGTTCGATTCCGGGACCGTCTCGATCGGCGCCTCGGAACGCATCGCCGAGGATCCGAGTTCGGATTCAACGGAGGTCGAGCTCACCGGCTTCGGGGGCTGGATCACCGACAAGTTGGACAACATCGGATTCGGGTTGGGGTGGTGGACCATGTACTTCGCAATCTTGATGCCCCTCATGAAGGGCCAAACACCGGGAAAGAAGGCGCTGGGTATACGGGTCGTACGACTCGACGGCCAGACGGTCACATGGTGGCATGCGTTCGAGCGCGCCGGAGGATACGCGGCGGGTTTCGCGACCGGACTTCTCGGGTTCTTACAGATCTATTGGGACCCCAATCGTCAGGCCACACACGACAAGATCGCAGGTACGGTAGTCATCAGAGACGGCGCGCCCAAGGTCGAGGGGCTGTGGGATGCGCCGAGCGACGGCACATGACGGAGATTCAGCCCGACCAGTTCGACACCGCGGCCGACGCCAGGCGAACCGTCGAGGAGCGCTTCGAGGCTCGGATCGTCATGAACGTCCCGGACAAGCACAACAAGAAGCTCCGGAAGCTCATGGAGATCGTGAACGCCGACGACGACCTCTATGGCCTGTGGCTGGCCTGCAACGTCACGGCGATCCAACGACTCGGCATGACCGACCACGGACCGGTGCACGTGAAGATCGTCATGAACATCGCCGTACGCATGCTGCGCCTGCTCCTCGACCGTGATGTCGTGCCCTCTGTGGTCGCCGACTGGAAGCTGTCGAGGGACGACGCCGAGGTGATCGTCGCGCTGGGTGCGCTCCTCCATGACGTGGGCATGTCGATCCAGCGGGCGGACCACGAGGATTTCTCGCTCTTCATCGCCCAGGAGAAGCTCAAGGAGATCCTGCCGCACCTCTACGACCACCGGGTGGCCAACATCATTCGCTCCGAGGTCCTGCACGCCATCATCGCACATCGCCGCGGCGGGAAGCCGCTCACGTTGGAGGCGGGCGTGGTGCGGATTGCCGACGCGCTGGACATGGCCAAGGGCCGCTCGAGAATCCCGTTCGAGGCCGGCTCGGACAGCATCCACTCGATCTCGGCTGCCGCCATCGATTCCATCAGCATCGACAAGGGTGGCGAACGGCCCATCTGCATCACGGTGCAGATGACCAACTCGGCGGGCGTCTTCCAGCTCGACCAACTCTTTCGCGAGAAGCTCAAGGGAAGCGGGCTAGAGCCTCACGTAGAACTCAGAGCTACGCTCAAGGGCGACACCGAAGAGCGCCTGTTCAAGGAGTTCAAGATCTAGTGGCCGCAGATCGCTAGCGCATCATGGATTCCATAGCCATCTCGCTTCCGCTGGCTTTCTTGGCCGGTCTCGTGTCCTTCTTGTCGCCGTGCGTGCTCCCGCTGGTGCCTAGCTACATCGTGTTCGTGTCCGGGATGTCACTCGACGAACTGTCCGACGGGACGCGGACGGATGCGCGGCGGGCCGCTGCATTCCACGCCGCACTGTTCGGACTCGGCTTCCTCCTGGTCTTCATGACGTTGGGTGCGGCGGCGACTGCTTTCGGACAGACCTTCAACCGCCTCCTGCCCCTCATGAGCAGGGTAGGCGGCGGCGTTGTGATCGTCTTCGGCCTCTACCTCTCGGGAGTGCTCCGCCTTCCGGCGATGGCGAGAGAGTGGCGCGTGCACATGGCCAAGAAGCCCGCGGGCGCGCTGGGCTCACTCGCGGTCGGCATCGCGTTCGGCGCCGGGTGGACGCCGTGCATCGGCCCGATCCTCGCGACCATTCTCTTCTACGCCGCGAACGAATCCACGGTGCTGCAGGGCACCACGCTGCTCGCGGCCTATGGCTTGGGCCTGGCCCTGCCGTTCTTCGTCGCCGCGGTGGGCTTCAACTGGTTCTTGACCAGCATAGAGGCGATGAACCGCTGGGTGGGTCCCTTGCAGAAAACAGCGGGAATCCTTTTGGTAGTAGTAGGGATTCTGCTCCTTACTGGTACTTTCGCTTCGATTTCCGCCCGGTTGGCAGACCTAGGGCAGTGGATCGACTTGGGGATCCAATGATGGCTACACCACGTCCACACGGCACGCTCTTGATGTGCGCGTTGCTCCTCATGAGCGGCGCGGCGTGTCAGGACCAACCCGAAGAGAACGACGGAAGCGACACCCGCCTTTCCACGGCGGCGGGGGACATTCTAGCAGCCACTCAGGACTCAACGCCCCCCATCTTCACTCAGGTGCCCGCCGGGCCGCGGGTCTCGTTGGGTCCGCCCGCCACACCACCGAGCCAGCAAGGGGCACTGGACATCGCCACCCTGGGTTTCGACCTGGGCAACGCAGACGCACCGGTCCGGATCGTGGAGTTCAGCGACTACGGGTGTGGGTACTGTCGGAAGTTCCACATGGAAACCTGGCCCACGCTCCGGAAAGACTACATCGACACCGGCAAGGTCCTCTGGAAGACCGTTCCTTTCGTGATCGGTAACTGGGCCAACTCGGTCGAAGCCTCCATGGGAAACGAGTGCGCCGTCGAGCAGGGGAAAGCCGCCCGCATGACCACGCTTCTTTTCGAGCGTCAGTCGGACTGGAAGAGTGTCGCGGACCCCGCACCTCCGGTCGCGATGATCGCGGAGGCCGCCGGGCTCGACATGACCACGTACCAAACCTGTCTCGACGAGTCCAGGTACCTCTGGCGGGTTCAGGCCCACAGTTCGTTGGCTCGACAAGTCGGGGTAAGGGGTACACCTACGTTCTTCGTGATTGGATATGCACCGGTGCAAGGCGCACTGCCATTAGAGCTCTTCAAGCAGGTCATCGACACCGTGCTGGCCAAGGTAGAGGCCGAAGGACGCTAGGAGCACGTCTTTTCGGCTTTCTCCTGCCGCTCGCCGGGCTGCTCGCGACGCCGAACGCAGCCCTCGGCCAAGCCGCGCGATGCACACCTGAGGGTTCCCCCATCCGTCTCTCGCGCGACCTCGACGAGACCAGCGGCGCGGCCTTCAGCCTCAACGATCCCGCGATCATCTGGACTCACAACGACGCCGGCAACAGGGCCGAGTTGCTGGCGTTGGATATGGACGGCAAGATTCGGGCACGGATCCGGGTGGACGCCCGCAACCGTGACTGGGAGGCGCTCGACCGTGGGCGTTGCGAGGGCGCATCCTGTCTCTACATCGCGGATACCGGGGACAACGACCTGACCAGAGGGCGCATCGACCTGTATCGCATGGTCGAACCCGAGCTGTCCCGCGACAAGAAGGTTCGACCCGACCGGTTCCGCATGCGCCTACCCGACGGTCCCCGCGACATAGAGGCCATGTTCGTGCTCCCCGGCGAACAGATCTATCTGGTCACGAAAGGCCGCCACCATCCGGTGACGGTCTATCACTATCCACCACCGCTCAGGTCCGACAGCGTGATCACATTGGTGGAGATCCAGAAGCTCACCGAGCGCACCCAGTCGCTTCCCGGTATGGTCACCGGCGCGAGCGCGTCCGAGGACGGAAGCCTCATCGTCATCCGGCGCTACGCCTCGCTCGAGTTCTTTCGCCTGGTCGACGGACGGCTGCAACCGATTGCAGGAGCCACGCTTTCCCTATCCCGACTGAGAGAGCCTCAGGGCGAGGCGGTGGCGCTGGGACCGGGCGGCAGGGTGGCCCTCACGTCCGAGCGTGGCGGCTCGAGCCGCGCCGTGATGATACTTCTCAGCTGTGAACTGGAGAGCGGCCACCGGGTTCCCTAGCGTCCACGGTCCGGCTGGACCACATTCTCCACCCCTCACAAATCTCACCGCCTGCCGACGGGCTCGGAGGAGGATCACATGTACCGTGCGTCGTTCAGTGCCATCATGACGGGGTTCACGCTGAGCACCATGCTTTTCGGTGGAGCCGGCGAGGCCAACGCGCAAGACGCGGACACCGTTCCCTCGATCGAAGGGAAGACCGAGGGCATGCAGAAGATGGACGGCTTCATCCCGCTGTTCTGGGATGCGGACGAGGGCAAGATGTGGATGGAGATCGGTCGCTTCGAGGAGGAGTTGCTTCACTACACGTCTCTGCCGGCAGGCCTCGGCCAGAACGACCTGGGGCTGAACCGGGGCGACCTCGGCCCGCAGCACGTGGTGGTGTTCCGCCGAGTCGGGCCGCGTGTGCTCATGGAGGAGCCGAACCAACGCTTTCGGGCGATCAGTGATGACCCCATGGAGCGAAAGTCCGTGTTGGACGGGTTCCCACCCTCGGTGCATTGGGGATGGGAGATCGCGGCCCAGACGGACGCTCGCGTCCTGGTCGACGCCACGGACTTCTTCCTCACCGACTGGCACGGAGTGATCCCGTCGCTGCGCAGATCGAACCAGGGAACGTGGAAACTCGACAAGGGGCGGAGCGCGCTCTATCTAGCTCGCACGCGCACGTTTCCCAAGAACTCCGAGATCGAAGTGACGCTCACGTTTACCTCGGACGACCCCGGCAGCCTGGTTCGGAGCGTATCCGCCAGCGCCGGAGCGCTGACCGTTCGGCAGCATCACTCGTTTGTCGAGCTTCCCACCGGATACGAGCCGCGCGCGGCCGACCCCAGAGCCGGGTACGGCGGCATCTCGTTCATGGACTTTGCCACCCCCATCGGGGAGCCCTTGGCCAAGCGCTACATCTCCCGTCACCGCCTGGAGAAAGTGGATCCGTCCGCCGCGGTCAGCGATCCGGTCGAGCCCATCATCTACTATCTGGATCCCGGCACGCCGGAGCCGGTCCGCACTGCTCTCATCACGGGCGGCAACATGTGGAACCAGGCCTTCGAGGCCGCGGGATACAGGAACGCGTTCCGTGTCGAGGTGCTGCCCGACGACGCCGACCCGATGGACCTCCGCTACAACGTGATCCAATGGGTGCACCGCTCGACCCGGGGGTGGAGCTACGGCAGTTCCGTACGCGACCCGCGCACCGGCGAGATCCTCAAGGGCCACGTCACGATCGGCTCGCTGCGGGTCCGGCAGGACTACCTCTTGGCCGAGGGACTGCTCTCGCCGTACGACGACGGTGATGCGGTGCCGACAGCGATGAGCGAGATGGCGCTGGCTCGCATCCGACAGCTCTCCGCCCACGAGATCGGGCACACGCTCGGGCTCTCGCACAACTACATCGCGAGCACGCAACGCTCGGACGGACCTCAGTCGGTCATGGACTACCCGCATCCGCGCATCGGCCTGAACGGCGGCCGGATCGATGTGCTCGACGCCTACGAGAACGAAATCGGCGCCTGGGACAAGGTGGCGATCAGATATGGTTATCAGGACTTCCCGGGGGGGACAGACGAGGCAG
The DNA here is from genome assembly GCA_022571515.1 of Gemmatimonadota bacterium. Taxonomy (GTDB): domain Bacteria; phylum Gemmatimonadota; class Gemmatimonadetes; order Longimicrobiales; family Gaopeijiaceae; genus JACZXQ01. Next base: position 61,499 of record JACZXQ010000015.1, on the reverse strand, counting down.
CCGCGCTCGACCGGATTCTCGAGGATGCCCTTGACGACGGCATCACGTTCATCACCGACCAGGACGCCCGGCCGGCGGGAAGCGCCCACCCGCTCGCCCACCTGTGGGACAACGGCGCGAACGCCGCCACCGAACTCGACCGCATGATGGACGTTCGCAGTGTGGCGCTCTCCAACTTCAGCGAGGCGGCCATCCGGAATGGACAGCCACTCGCCACCCTGGAGGAGGCTCTTGTTCCGCTGTACCTGCACCACCGCTATCAGGTGGAGGCCACCGCCAAGGTGCTGGGCGGGCTCTACTACACCTATGCCCTTCGCGGCGACGGGCAGCAGCCCCTTCGACCCGTTCCGGGGAGCGAGCAGGAACGTGCCATGGAGGCCCTCTTGCGGACCCTCGACCCTTCCGAGCTCACGCTTCCGGACAATGTCCTCGAACTCATCCCTCCGCGACCCGCCGGCTACAGGCTCCATCGGGAGCTGTTCCGGAGGTATACTGGCCTGGTGTTCGACGCGATCTCTCCGGCGGTGGTGGCCGCCGACAATACCGTCGCGATGATTCTCCAGCCTGAACGGGCTGCCAGGCTGGTGCAGCAGGAGGCCAGGGATCACAACCTTCCGGGCCTCGGCGACGTAATCCGCGAGCTGGTCGAGGCCACGTTCGAAGCCGATGTCGACAACGGCTATGAGGCCGAGGTAAGCCGTGCCGTACAGCGCGTGGTCGTGGACAGGCTCATGGGCCTCGCGGCTCGGGCGCCGATGCCGCAGGTGAGGGCCGTGGCGTCGCTCGCACTGGACGATCTCGCTGAACGCTCCGAGCAGTGGACCGCTTCGGACAGCGGTGACGCCGACCGTGCGCACTTCTACCTGATCGCCAAAGACGTGCGGCGATTCCTCGATAGGCCGATGGATCCCGGCCAGACCCCCGCCTCGGTGGCGGCGCCTCCGGGAAGCCCCATCGGGGACCCGGGCCTTTGGTCACTCCCATCATGGGCCGGGCTCATCCAGGACGCTCCGCTGACCTGCACGGCCTGGTAGGACCTCGTGGTAGGGACCGGCGGCCGCGCGTCGCCGGTCCCCAACGAGGCCGGGCCACCGCAGGCTGACCACCCGACCCAAACACTTGACCGGGTATCCCGTCTTCATTATTAGTTGTGGGTTACAACTGACAGGAGAATGACTCGCGTATGTCCACAGCTGTTTCCGTCGATCCGACGCTTCGCCTCGAGGCCACCGAATTCACTGACGCCCTATTGGAGATGGTGCGGGTGATTCAATTCCGCGACCGGGACCGAGCGTGTTGCTACGGTATGTCGCCGAGCCAATGTTACGGCTTGAAGGCCATCTGTGACGGCGCGTGCCTGAGCGTCAACGAACTCGCTGCGCGCCTTTACCTCGAAAAGAGTTCTGCGAGCCGTCTTGTAAACTCACTCGAGGAACTTGGCTTCGTGCTCAAGGAGCCCGATCCCGAGGATCGCCGGATTCTGCGGATTCGTCCGTCTCCCAGAGGGGAGGCGATCAACCAGGCCATCATGGAGGATCTCTTGAGCGAGTCGGTCAGGCTGCTGGAGCACCTCGACGGCCAATCACGCAAGGCGGTCACAGGTGTCGTGCGTGGCCTGGCGTCCTCCTACGCCGCAGGTGTCGAGGCCCGCGGAGGCAGTTGCTGCGTGGTCAGATAGTTCTTGCGTTCAATAGTTGTATATAGCAACCATGGAGTGAAGCGTGAAATTTCAAACGATCCGGTCTGCGGTGCGACAGCTCTACGGCTCAATCGCGGCAGAAGGCACGGGCTGCGGTCCTTCGTGCTGCGGCACATCCGAAGCGGCGCTCTCGGAGGCGATCGGCTACACCGCCGAGGACCTCGCCGGGGCTCCGGCCGAAGCAAACCTCGGACTCGGTTCCGGCAATCCGGTCGCGGCCGCCGACTTGCAACCCGGCCAGACGGTGCTCGACCTAGGCTCTGGCGCCGGCCTGGACTGCTTCATCGCGGCCTCGAAGGTCGGCCCGACGGGTCGCGTGATCGGGGTAGACATGACACCGGAGATGCTCGAACGGGCGCGCAAGACGGCATCGGAGCGCGGAGCGGACAACGTGGAATTCCGGTTGGGGGAGGTCGAAGCACTACCCGTCGCGGACGAATCGGTCGATGTTGTGATCTCGAACTGCGTGTTGAACCTTTCCCCCGAGCGTTCCCTGGCCCTCGGAGAGGCGTACCGCGTCTTGAAGCCGGGCGGGCGCCTCGTCATCTCCGACCTCATATCCGAGGCTGCCGTCCCTGACCACCTGCGCGAGGAAGCCGAACTGGTGACGGCGTGCCTGCCGGTGCCTCGCGATGAGTACGTCGCTGAGCTCCGGGCGGCCGGCTTCGAGGATGTCGCCATCACAGGGGAGCGTGCCTACCCGCCCGAGGCGCTCTCGTCCACGCCGGTGGCTCGCCAGCTCCTGGAGGCGAAGCCTGAGCTTGCTGATGAGGTCATCAGATTCGCCGAATCCGTGCGGGGTGCGATCCTGAGCGGCATCAAACCCATGGGGTGACGGTGCTGAGCTGACGGCGGGGAGGCTCCCAACGTGCCAGGGAGCCCACCCTCCATCAGACCCTCTATGAGTCACACCGGATCTCGAGATAGGACAGGAACACCCGCGTGAGCTCCGCGATCAGCGCATCGCTGGTGATGCCCTCCTCGAACTCCTCCGTCGCGAAGAGGTTGCGACTTCGGAGTGTGGCCAGAAGCTGAAGGGTGGCCAGCCGGGTTGCGGTCACCGGCTTGGGATGCCCGATCTGATCGGTGCGCTCGAAGAGCAGCGCGGTGACGCGGTCGGCGATCCCATTGTCCAGCTCTGAGATGCGCGCGAGCACGTCGCGGTCTCGGTGCCTCAGCGCGTCGACGAGATAGGCGCGCTGCATGGGACCGTGCTGGTCATTCCATACGACGAGGATCCTGACAAAGCCCGTGACCACGCCACTGGCCGGCGCATTCTTCCACTTGGCAGGATCCAGAAACTCGTCCCAGCCTCGAGTGGCCTCGGACCAGAGGCGCTCCCGCATGTAACCCATGAGGGCCTCGCGCCCCTCGAAGCGGGCGTAAAACGCTCCAACCCCGACCTCAGCACGGTCGATGATGTCGTGAACGGTGGTGGCTTCGACACCCCGCTCGAGAATGAGGTCCTGGGCAGCCGAGACGAGCTTTTCGAACGTCTGCCGGCTACGCTTCTGCTTGGGTGGGTGTACGCCAGGAAAGTCTTCCACCGGCGCGCGGGCCTCCAGATCCAATATCGGAAGGTGAATTCAGATTCAATTTAGAGGATCCACTAGAATGGCGCAACTAAAAGGGGATCGTCACCATCGGGGCTAGCTCCAGATCTCGAAGAAGTCCACGTCCTCCGGAGAATCGGCCCCAAAGGTTGGGGCTGTCCCTAGATAGGAGAGGAACATCAACGAGAGCTCGGCCTGGAGGGTCTCCCGGTCCACGCCGTTCGGCGGCATGGCGGAATCATCGGAGGACGGATGCCCGTCCGAGACGGCGAACTCGCGAGCGGCCGCCGCTATCGTTCGATATCCGATCGCGACCGCATCATCGGGGCGGGGATGTCCGATCTGATCTCTCATGTTGAGCAGGAGCGCGCCGACTCCCGCCTCGAGGTGGGCCGCGAAGAGACGGTGAGGAGGAGGTTTGCCATAGGCGTTCTTCGGGGAGAAAGCCAAGGCGTGCCTTGCCTTTCCCGCCATCTGCTCCACCTGGATGATGAGCCGGACTACACCCGCCACCACGTCCGGCAGCGACAAATCCTTCCATGCGTCGGAGGCCAGCGCATCGTCCCACCTTGCGCGCACGTCAGACCAGACCCGTTCCTCGAGGTAGTGGATCAACTCATCCTTACCCGAGAAGCGGGCATAGAAGGACCCTATGGACGAACCGGCACGTCCAACAATCTGCGCCACGGTGGTGGCTTCAACGCCCTGCTCCGCCATAAGCTCAAGGGCAGCTCGCGCGATGCGTTCGAGCGTACGTCGGCTCCGAGCCTGCTTGGGCGGTTGGACAAACTCGCTCGGGGAGGGTTCAGACACCGTTCATCGATCATCTGGAGAACTAGAGCGTAGGTTCTATTTTGCACGAAACTTCAATGCCGTCAAGGGTTTTGCCGGAACCGCTTTGCGGCGTGGAAGAGGTTGAATGGTGATCTCGTAGTACTCGAGATGACTGGAAAGGGGTAGTGGATGGCGCTCTTCAAGAAAAAATCCCGGCAGGGCCGCCCGGATGACGCCGGCCCAGAACTGACGCGACGGGAGGCATGGCACGCCGTCGCTGCCGCCCTGGACGGCCAATGCGTGGAAGGGGCCTGGCCGGTGAAAGACAAAGCCGTCTTCCAGCATCTCCGCTGGACCATCGTGCTCGACACCTATACGGTCAACACCGGGCAGACGGCGGTCACCTACACCCGCATTCGCGCTCCGTTCACCGGTTCCGATGACTTCAAGCTCACCGTGGCCCGCCGCAATTGGCTCTCGAGATTCGACATCGTGCTGCGAGCGCGAACCATAAAGGTGGGCAGTCGGATGTTCGACGAAAAATACGTCACCCGCACGAACAACGAGGGCCGGGCTCGGTCGCTTCTCAACAGCTCTGAGGTTCGGGGCCTGATAATGGTGCAGCCTTCGTTGCGCCTCGAGATCCGGAGGCCTTCATGGTCTCGGCGACGCAAGCTCAGCGAGGGTGCCCGCGACGTGATCGTACAGACCACCGGTGTGGTGACGGACCCCGTGAGGCTCGAGAACTATGTAATGCTGGTCGCCCACACCCTCGACCAACTCCTGCGAATCGGATCGGCCTCGCAGACACCCGTGAAGCACGGCTGATCGGCCTAGGTACGTGCACGAACATGATGCTTGCGGTCGAAGGCTCGGCGTTCCCAAACTGTAGGTGTGGGGCTGGGCGTCGCTCCAATGCGACACCCCCACTCACAGCTTTCAGATCAATGAATCGAGCCATCGGCGAGCGTTCCTCCGTGCGAGCCGTAGTCCTGTTCCTGTTCGCCGTTCTTCTAAGCTCCCGCGGTGACGGTGGCGACTCTGGTACTCCACCACCTCCCGCTCTGGTGCCCACGGGCGCCTCAGCTTCGGGCGACACCCAAACGGCCGTGGCGGGCACGGCGCTGCCACTCAGCATCGCCGTGATTGTAACGGACCAGAACGGCAGCCTGTTGGCCAACGTCCAGATCACCTGGGCGGTGACCACCGGCGGCGGCACGGTGAACCCGCCGTCGTCGACGACGGGAGCGGACGGAACCGCATCGACTGCATGGACACTGGGCCCCACGGCAGGCCAGCAGACCGTGACGGCAACGATCCCGAGCCTCGGGCGCCACTGGTGTTCACGGCCACGGCGGTAGCGGGAGATCCTTCGGGTGTGGCGGTCACGCCGGGCACGGTGAACCTGAACGCCCTGGGTGCTACTTCCCAGCTCAGCGCAACGTTGGTCGACGCGAACGGCAACACGGTGGCCGGAGGTACGTTCACGTGGGGAACGTCGGACGCCGCCGTGGTCACTGTGGAGGCTACGGGCCTGGTCAACTGCCGTGGCCAACGGTAACGCGACGGTCACAGCGACGAGCGCCGCACTGTCGGGCACGGGTGCAGTGGTGGTTCAGCAGGTAGCGGCCACGGTGATCGTGACGCCCGCGGACCCGACCGTCTCGATCGGCGCGGATCAACAGATGACGGCAGTAGTGAGCGACGCGAACGGCAATGCGATGGCTGGGGCGGAGGTGGGCTGGTCGTCGTCGGACGCAACGATCGCGTCGGTGAGCGCTACGGGCCTGGTGACGGGCGTGGCCGAAGGTACGGCAACGATCACCGCGACGAGCGGCAATGTGACGGGCTCGACCACGACGACCGTGATCCTGGTGCCTCTACCGTTCGAACCTACGACCGATCAGGACATCGGCGGTACCATGACCGTGGCTCAGGTGACGATCCCAGCGGGTGTGACGATCACGGTGACGAGTGATCTGGTGCTCAACGCCACAGGCCCGGTGACGATCGACGGCACGCTCACGGGCGACTGCGTGAGAATCGACGTGAACGCGGCGACGAGCCTCACGATCTCGGGCACCATCGAAAACCTATGCGCGGGTGGAGCCACCACGCTTCCCGGGTTGAGTCTCACCACGGACGGTCCGTTAACCACGGAAAACGCGACGATCGCTTCGGCGGGTGAGATGCTCGTCAGCAACACCGAGCACGGCGCTGCGCCGAGCGGCGCAGTGCTCAAGACATATCCTCATGTGGACCCCTGTTTCTTCCTGCACACTGAGTTCTACGTCTTCGGTAGCGCCGCCAACGGCGCCAACGGATCGCCGACCGGGGGGAACGGTGAAGACGGGGCGGGTGTGACCATCAGGTGCTCGGGCGACGCCGAGTTCACCAACAGCACGGTCGATGGCCAGAGTGGTGGCGACGGTGGGAACGGGTGGTCCGACGCGGATGGCGTGGAGGCGGTCGGAGGAAACGGGGGAGATGGAGGAAAGGTTCGAGTCGAGGTGACCGGCAATCTCGTTCTTCGCGATCACGATCCGGTAGACATACAAACCAACTCCCTCAAGTTCTTCGTCGCTGCGGGCGGGGCCGGCGGGCACGCCTACGCCCGCGGGCGCAATGCGATGGCTCGGGGCGGAGACGGCGGGCACTCCGGCACGCCACGGCTCGTCGTCGGAGGGACCGTCACAACGTTCGGCAATGGACTCGAGTTCAACTACGCCATCAATGGCCGTGGCGGGCCCGGCGGGGATGCGTTGGTCGAGGACCCCTTCCATGGAGCCCACGCCACATCGAGCGCACCTGCGGAAGTCGGGGGGAACGCAACCGCGGTGGGAGGTAGGGGTGGCAACGTAGGCGGAACGACCTCAGTGAGTCTGATCGGCGACATCGTTCAAGCGAGCTCGATCCCCAACCCGGAGAACATCAACCTCAACATGGCGAGGTTAGGGTCGAATATCCGGTCCAAGGGGGGACAGGGGGGCCTCGCACATGTCAAAGTGGGGAACGGCGGCGATGGAAGCGCCGAGTTCAAACCTGGCGCGCACGGCGGAGCGGGGATCGCCACCGGCGGCGATGGAGGAGACAGCTAAATTTTCGACAACCGTGGTGGCCTCTTCGTCGGCGAAGCGGGTACGGGAGGTGACATCTACATGTTCCTGGGCAACGGAGGCATAGGCGCTTCGATGTGCGCGTTGCCCGTTCCTGAGCCAGGGGGTCCGGGAGGGGCCGGCGGCACCGCGGTCGGAACGCCAGGTCGCGGGGACCTGCGTGGTACAACTCGCGAAGGATCCGATGGAGACGCCCACTTAGGAGCTGGTCTGAGCGGCGGGAGTGGTGGGGATGGGGCCAGTCCGGGGGCCGGCGGATCCGCCGGCGACGACGATCTGGTCGTGGTTTCCGGAACGCTGGATCTCACACAGCCCTGGAAGCAGGCCGGGGCGGCGGGTGCCCCCCTGTGCCTTCCAATACGACACTGGCATCACCGTCTCGTCCGACCCGAATGGTCACGAGCCGTTCATCACGATGACGACCGTGGGCGCGCTCACCGTGACGTTTGGTGAGAACGGGGCGATCACGATCACCGGTCCCTCGCCGTGGGTCGAGCTTACCGGCACGGTCGCCTCGGACGGGTCGTTCACCGCGCAGGGTCGCGGGAGCGTCGCAGGGTTCCCGGGCGTGCTCGTCACGTTCACCGGGATACTCCAGTTCGACGCGAACGGCATGGCGACGGGCATCACGGGGACGCTCATAGCGGACGCCGAAAATTCGATCCTGCCGGCCAACATGAGCGGGGTCCGGAACCCGGCCGTCTACAACGTGACCGGCACTCTGGCGTCGGGCTATTAGGCATTTCTTGGTTGCGGGCGTGCGCGACCCGGTGAGCTACACGCTTACAGGCACGCTAGCAGGAGTTGACCAGGGAGCACCCGAGGCATCCGACCGGGCCGTTCGACGTGTAGCTGAACCCCCCCGACACACTCCATCAAGGCGCACTGAGCCTTCCCGATGATAGAACGATGATATGCGATGATTAGGGTGAGTCTCGTGAACCATCGAGCATGGCTTAGGAGGGACACATGGCCGTATCACGAGAACTCCACACCCCCCTGGCCCGGTTGAGGCCACCTTACGAACAAATCCTCCCAGTGGTACCCGACGCACCGGGCGAGCCGACGGCGGCGAGATCAGAGGGCGAGGCCCTCGTCTGGCGTCTGGGCGTCGGAGACTGGAAGGCCGCTCACGAATTCGCGCGGCAGAGGGCACCCGGCACGTCGTTGATCCTGATCCTCCCTCCTGCCGTGGATCTACACGACGCCGACTTTCTGTTGAGAGCTGTCGAGACCTGCCGGCCCCAGAGCATTCTCCCGCACCATCCGGAACTCAACCTGGACGAGTTGCTGTCCGTTCTCCGCAGAACGCCGGCGGATCTCGGCATCGAGTTCATGGACTACCTCCTCTGGCGTGGGCTTCGAATCGACGGCGAGACGAGGCAGTTGGTGAGGCGTACAATCGAGCTGTCCAGCCACATCCGAACCGTCAGCGGTCTGTCGCGTGCGATGTACTTGTCCCGAAGAGCACTGGGAAGGCGCTTCATGACCCGAGGCATCCCCGTGCCCTCTCACTGGCTACACTTCGCCCGCCTCCTCCGGGCATCCCTGCGGCTCCAAGCGGGAGACGAGAGTCTCATGACGATCGCCTACGACCTCGGCTACTCCGACGGATTCTCATTCAGCAATCAAATGCGGAGGCTGACCGGTCTCCGCCCATCGGCGGTCAGGCGAGCCCTGGGATGGGAGTGGATCGTCGAGGCCTGGCTGATTCGTGAATGCGCATCGGCTGGCTTCTCAAGCAGACTCCAGCATAGATTGACGCCCCCCCCAAGGAGCCTCACTGAGGTGGCGGTCAGCGAAGGGCCCGGTCGCACCGATCCCGTCCCCGAGGCGGAGGCGGTCGCCGTGCTCCCCCTCCGCCCGAGCGAGAGCCCGATGACGGCGAGTTCCTAGCCCGGCATGGTTGACCGCGACCACGAGAGCGGCAGATGAATGATCTGAGCACAAACGGACAACGGATCTCGTTGAGGTTGTTCGGGGGACCGATCCTGGAGGTGGGCGGTGAGCCGGTGCGGCTGTCCTCCTATCAGGCTTGTCTGTTGTCCATCGTGTATGGACACGGCGGGGATGGGATCTCCCGGTCGCGCGTGATCGACCTCCTGTGGAATGAGATGGACGGCCCGAAGCAGCGGCACCGGCTGAGCCAGCTCATGTACGGGCTCAAGAGGAAGGCGGGGATCGACGTCATCCTGCCTTTTCCCCTCGATCGACTTGCCTCGAGCAGCGACGAGGTGGCCTGCGACCTGGTGTCGTTCCATCGGCACGTGGAGGAGCAGCGCCTCCTGGAAGCGTCGGCCATCCTGGGGCGCCCGTTTCTTCCGTTGGTGGATCCCGCACCCACGCACGAGTTCGACCGGTGGGCGACGAGTCTGCCGCTCACGCTAAGGTCGACCGCCGCCAAACGGGCGCTGGCGTTGGCAGCGAAGGCGAAACAAGACAACGATTGGCCCCGGGTCGCACGCGCCAGCGAGGCCGCACTCGCACTCGAGCCTGAGAGCGAGGCGACCCTCCGCCAACTCATGCACGCACTTTCCATGGCGGGACGTCAGCGCGAGGCGCTCGCGGCATTCGACGCATTCTCGGTGGACGAAAACGGGGGCGCTCGACGAGAGGTCGACCCCAAGACCTCAGCGCTACGGGACAGGATCCAAGACACAGTTGACGATCAACCGTTTGGAGCCCTGAACGGAGGTGCCAGGCCAGCCCAGGACGCTCGCATGTGCGGGCGAGACGACGAACTCGCGGGCATTCTCTCCCACATCACGGGCGGGGCCTCGCATGGGCTGACACTGCACCTGATTTCCGGAGAGGCCGGTATGGGCAAGACCCGGCTTGTCTCTGAAGTGCTACAGCGTGCGCGCCTCCAGGAGTTCGAGGTCCTCACTGCCAACTGCTCCGAACTCGAGCAGGCCATTCCCCTAAACGCGGTCTTGGATTGCCTGAGAGGACCCAAGGTCAAGGAAGTGGTGCGAGAGATGAACGACCCCTGGCGGGCGGTGATGCTGTCGCTGCTGCCTGAGTTCCGCGAGGAGGGGGAAGCGGATGTGCCGCCCCCGTACGTACGTCCAGGGAGTGTGCCGCGCCGCCTCTACGAGGCCATTCATATGGTGGTCTCGGAGTTGACGTCCGAGCGACCAATGATCATGGCGATCGACAATTTCCAATGGGCGGACGAGACCTCGGTGTCAGTACTCGAGTTCATGACGAGACGATGGAGGGGCGGATCGCTCGTGCTGATTCTATCGTACCGCCCCACCACCCATGACGGCGAAAGTGCCGCGACCCGGTTCCTTAGAGCCCAAGAAACGTCACGGGAAGCAACAAGAACCCACCTCGAGGAGTTGCCACGGAAACCATCGCTCGAGTTGGTCCAAGAGTTGAGTTCCGAACAGGGTATCGATGATGGCATGAAAGAGGACCTGGCCGTGCTCGGGTGCGGAAACCCCTTCTTTCTCATCGAGCTGACCCAAGAGCACCTGGCAGGGCGGCTCGAGCGACCTCGTGGCCCGGAAGTTCCCAACCTCCCTGGCTCGGTACGCCAGATCATCACCGAACGCCTTCGAGCGCTTCAACCTGCCGCGGTGGAATTGCTTGCCACGCTCGCCGTACTGGGGAGGGAAGCACGGCTGAGCATGCTAGCCGCACTGACGGACCAAACACCGGACGACCTCCTCGACTGGATCGAGGATCTGGAACGCATGCGGCTGGTCACCACAACGGCAACCCACGTCCGCCTCCGCCACGATCTCATCCAATACACGGTCTACTCGGAGCTGAGCACAGTGCGCCGGGCGATGCTCCACCGTCGCATCGCGGAGCACCTCTCGGTCGATGCCGTCAAGGCAACGGATGAACTCGCCCTCCACTTCGACCGTGCCGGAGATCAGGAGCAGGCCCTCAAGTACGCACTCGCCGCCGCCCGGCGTGCGGAGGACTCAGGCGCGATCTCGGAGGCCATCAACTACCTCACGATTGCCCGACGGAACGCCGAGAACGATCCGCGAGACCACGATATTCTGGGGAGCTTGGCCCACCTGCATTACCTCCATCGAAGCAGGACCGAAGCAGCGCCTCTACTGGAGTTGGCCGCCAAGCGTTACCGGGAGGCAGGAGAGTTGGAGAAGGCGTTGAAGGCGGAGGTGGAGCGGATTGATGTCTTGGCGCTGGACTCGAGTCTGGAACCCCGTGATCTCTTGCTCGAACTGGATCACTGCAGAGATGAGGCAGAGGCCAACCAATACTGGGAGGTGCTAGCTCTCGCTCTCGACGTGGCCGTGCTCATGCTGGAGAGAATGGGGGGCCCTGACCGCATACGGGATGTATTGGGCGAGGTTGCGCGCGTAGGTAGACGTGGATCCACACGAGCAAAGTGCGAGGCAAAATTAACTGAGGTTTACCACGTCCTTCACGGAGATCCGATCTTGGGACTAAGGTCGGCGCGCGAGGCGGTGGAACTCGCTGAGGCCGAGGGGTTCGTCGATCTCCTATTCGGGTGCCGAGTCAGGTTGATTACCGCTCTTGTGGCCCACGGACTGCTCGAGACCACAGAAGGGCGTGAGGCCACCACAAGAGCCGAGAGTCTTGCCGAGAGGAGTGGCGACCTTCACTTAAAATGCCTTCTTCAAATGAATCTGGGTTGTTGGTCTCTCGACATCGGCGAGTTGGCCAGGGCTCGGCCCAGATTTCTTCAGGCCCAACAACTCGTTAGCGGCTTGGACCGGACTCGTATCGGGATAATGCTGAACCTCAACCTCGGGGAGCTGTCTCTACTGGAGAACGAAACAGACGAGGCTGTGGACTACTTCGACATGGCCGATGAACTCCTCGCGCAGAGTCCAAACCAGCGGCACGCTTGGATCAGGCAAGCGGGACCGGGCCTCGCCGCGCTACGGCGGGGAGATCTCAAAGAGGCGGATGCCCGAGAACGGCGCCTCCCCCCGCTCCCGAGCGACTGGGTGACAGATCCAACCTTGACGATTCTCTTCCTGGCTCGACAGATGGAGCGGAGAGGCCAACGAAGAGAGGCTCTCGAACTCCTCTCATCGACCGCCGACGCGGTTAGAGACCGATGGGTCACGCACTCGATTCGGCTCCACCTCGAGGTAATCCCACGGCTGGCGAAGACCGACCCGAACCAGGCTCAGGCCAGGGCTTCGGAGGTCCTCGAGGTTGCCAAGGCCCTCAATCTCCAGAAGAGAGTCGGGGAGTTGACCAGAATCATTGAGCGGCTTCAGTAGGCGTGCTTCACGAACTCGCGATCAGGGGCTTCGCAACTTGAGGCTCAGGTTGAGCGATGGGGGCCACCGGTGAAACCCCCTCCACGATCGACGACCGAGGCTTCTCTTCTTGGTGGGCCATTTCGGCCGCATGCTCCTCGAGTAAGTCTCGCTCCACCACCGCTCGTATGACCTCTTTATCGAACTGCGTGCCGGAATATTGGCACAGTTGTTCCCTAACCTCAGCAAGACCAAGTGCCTTTCTGTACGGGCGGTCTGACAACATCGCGTCAATTGCGTCACAGACCTTGATGATCCTAGCTCCTATCGGAATTTGATCCCCCCTCAAGCCATCCGGGTAGCCACGGCCGTCGATACGTTCATGGTGGTACTTGACGGCATCGATAATCTCGGAAGGAAACGCCGTATGTGAACGAAGGAGTTCCGCGCCTGTGATCACGTGTGACTCGATGATGGTGCGTTCTTCTGGTGACAGACCTGTTGGCTTGCGGAGAATATCAGTATAGATCTCCTCGATCTTGCCGATGTCGTGTAGTAGCCCAGCGGTTTCGATCGCTTCGACCTTCTTGGCCAACAAGCCCATTTCCTCGGCAATACGTTTCGCAAGCGATGCCACGCGTTGCGAATGGCCAGAGGTGTACGGATCCCGCGTCTCGATAGCTTTCACCAGCACCTTGAGAAGGTTCGTGAGAGCTTGCTGAAGTTGGTAGTTGGTAAGGTACGATCGACGAATGAAGAATAGTGTTAGTGCGACCCCAACCAAGCCCCAAATAGCGAACTCAATGTAGAGAACTGTTATGAGCAGTGAGACCGGGCTAACAAGGAAGTCGTAGGCGATGTGTGAGCCCTTTGGACCACCCAGGCGCCCAACCATGTTTCGAAGTGAGGATCCTTCCAGGATCGAAAGCGCCAGTGAGACAAGAAGAAGATTCGTTACTGAAAATGTCGCCGCAAACGCCACAAACGGACCGAGCGAGAACTCGAAAATGTCGACGGATGACCGACCGCCAAGCTCTGAGTAGACCCATCCAGCAAGAACAGCGGAAATAGTGAACTGGGCGACATTGAATACCGCTGTCGGGAACGGTTTTCGACGAAGCATGAACTGAGAGACGAACCAACTGCTTGAGGCGAACAGGGCAGTCGCCTCTGGGCCAAACAAGAGAACAGACCCGTACAGCAATAGGAATGTGATGGAGCTATCGCTAACCACCTTCCCCAACCGCACCCCTACTGCCAACTGCTCGGAAATCAAACCGAGTGCGGCCATGGCAAGAAGTCCGACCCAAGACTCCACGGGCAGCGTTGCCACCTTGCTCCAGTCCAATAGAGGCAGGAGAGCAAGCGACAGCAGAGTCGTTACGAAGGCAAGAATCTTAAACCTGCGGTTACGCATATTCTGGGTGTCCCCTCGACTCACCGATCATGACTACCCTACGCTTACGCTTCCCCTGGACAAAACCGCCAGGAGTGCCCCAAAAAAGTCGAACAAAGAGCCAAAAAGCACACGCGTCACCTCCTCTCGGGATGGTGTCGGCTTCGTTCCGCTAGTGAAGCCGCTGCGCTCCGCTCATCCGCTCAACGCTTCGCTCGGGGCGAGTCGAGGGGACCCCTCCTTTCTCGAACCAAAAGGTTCATAGAGAAAAAAATCTAGATTCGACCACGAATCCAACGATCGGTTGCTTGCAGCGTGCCGAGGATGACCGCCCGGTCGGGGCTGTCGTCCACGACTGAGGCACCCGCAAGTGCCGTGATCTCTCGACCATGCATGGCATGGACCGCCACAAGTACGAACGTCTGGTCGAACGCTTCCACCATTTTCACTCCGTCGAGAGACAGCGTCGCGCCATCCTCTTCCGAGAAGATCGCTAGTCCATTCTCAATCGCGGCCAATGTCGCGGCCGCGATCGTCTCGAGTCGGGCCCGGGGAAGATCAGCCCCGGTGGCCTCACCCGTGTACCGCTTGCCCTGCCGCTCCACAGTCACCGAAACGCGGACGCGGTGAGCCCGTTCCGTCAGCACTTGGTGCCCGACGAAGAGGATTCTCTTCTCCGAGCCCGATGCCTCGGGTTTGCGCTCCGCCGTTGCCTTGACGGTTTCGGTCTCTCCCTCGGTCTGGGCCACCGAAATCACCCGGTGATCGATTTCGAGGTCGAAACGCGCCAGCAACGCCGATTCGACGTTGCGCACGATCTGCTTCGGTGTCAGGTCTCTGGTGGTGAGGAGGTGGATTTCTTCCACCGATCCGCCCGGCCGCGCTACGACCCGTGCGGAAACCACACCGACCAGAGAGTTGAGTAGCTCTTCCGCCCGTGCTATCGTCCAGCCCTCGTCCGAGGGCATCGGATCCTGCTCCGGCGTCGTCACCCGTTTCGACCGGGAGACAAAAAGACCAGCCACTGGACCCTCCGTCTCGTCGCCACACAACCCTGGGTTTGAGTCAAGGTCGCTAGGTCACGGTCGGCGAGGTTTGCTCGCCTCACCGGGAGCCGCCCGTCCCCCATCCGACTATTGGTACCTCCGTAATCGTAACGAGGGGGCTGATCAGATGTTTACGAGTGTCTCCCACTTATGGTTCATTCCAGGAGAAATGTCAAGAAAATCATGAACTGTAAGGTCTATCGACCGCAGGGAACTGGCGAATGCCGCGCCATCGCGCAAGATTTTCTTGCAAGAAACAGAGACTGGCTACATGTGGTTCTCGGTCCTCGAGGCGGAGCGGGAAAGACTACGCTGGACAGGCCTCCACGTGTCTCCTAGACTTGCAGGCATCTTGAGAAAAGCGACCTTCCCCACTTACGATCACCGGTGCAAAGAGCCTATGCGTCGCATGACTTGGGCCGCGGTGCCGTGCGCCTGGGTGCTCCTCATCCCCCTCACCCCATCCCTCTCGGCGCAGGACCCCAGTTACGGCGTCCAGCCTGGCGATAGGGTTACTCTGGATTTCTTCACGGCCGCCGGAGTCCGTTCGAACGAGATCGCGGGAGAGCGCACTGTCGATCGAAACGGTGAGATCTTTCTTCCGTTCCTTGGGACGATCTCCGTTTTGGGCAAGGATGCAGAGGCGATCCGCGCCCTGCTCGAAGATGAGTACAGCGTGCTCTTTGCCGAACCTGTGTTGCAAGTCGTCGTGCAACTGCGCGTCAACATCACAGGCATGGTCCGTCGGCCGGGAAGCTATTACGTGGATCCGACGCTGACTGTGCTTGATGCGCTCGCGGAGGCCGGCGGGTCGAGCGGGGAGATCGACATCGCAGGCGGGGGTGCTGCAGACGCCAGCCAGGTGAGGCTCGTCAGGAGAAACGGTGAACTGAGAATCCTCGATCTTCGGCCGGAGCAAATCACCCAAGAAACTCGCGCGATCAAGATCCAATCCGGGGACTGGATCCATGTGCCCCTACGGAGAAAGTCCAAGCTCCGGGACGATATCCAGTTCTACGGAAGCGTGCTGGCGATCCTGGTCTCCATGGCAGGCTTGATCGTACTCGTCTCCAACTGATCACCAGTCATGTATCACGGCGCACAAGACGGCTGGATCGAGGTGGTCTCGGGCGTGATGTTCAGCGGCAAGTCCGAGGAATTGCTCCGACGCGTGCGGCGAGCCCTCATCGCCAAGAAGAAGGTGCAGGTCTTCAAGTCCCACCTCGACGACCGGTATGGCAGCGTGTTCCAGATCTCCTCCCATGACGGACACGAGATCGACGCCCTACCTGTTTCGTCCTCCGTCCAGATCGCTGAGCAGATCAGGCCCGACTCCCAGGTCATAGCGGTGGACGAGGCACAATTCCTCGACGATGGCATCGTGAGCGTGGTCAACACGTTGGCGGACCGAGGCGTTCGCGTGATCGTGGCTGGCACGGACATGGATTTTCGTGGTGATCCGTTCGGTCCGATGGCGAAACTGCTGGCCATCGCCGAGCGCATAGACAAGCTGCATGCCATCTGCGTGGTGTGCGGCGACTTGGCTTCGCGCAACCAACGCCTCATCGACGGAAGGCCCGCACCGGCCGAGGGGCCGACCATTCAGGTGGGGGGCTCGGAGAGCTACGAGGCCCGCTGCCGAAGGTGCCACGAGGTACCCCTGGTGGATCGGCAACAGACCGAGCTCACGATCGCCTCGAGCGCTCCGTCCGAGGCGTCTTAGAACTCCGCAAACCCCTGTAGAACAACGAGATTGGCGCCTTGACACCGATCGCCGTCTCGGGTAACATTCTGGCCGCCGTGCCCTCGGTGCACGGAGCATTTCCCGCGTAGCTCAGCTGGTAGAGCGGGTGGCTGTTAACCACCATGTCGCAGGTTCGAGTCCTGCCGCGGGAGTTGCATCAGTTCCCACCTTTTCTGCGCCCTCATCCTCGCCATCAGCAGGCTGTCGACAGCCTCACTTGTCCATTCACCACCCACCGGTTGCGGACGGCATGGCGGGGGCGTAGCTTTTTTACGTCTACCCGAACAAAACCCGAAGCGTCACAGGAGGCTCAGATGGCGAGCACCGAACCCCAAGAACAGACAGGGGGAGCGATGGCCCAGGCGCTCATGGCCCAGTTCGAACAAGAGATGGCCGGCACCCGCCGGGCGCTGGAGCGTGTGCCGTTCGACAAGGCCGATTGGGCGCCGCATGAGAAGTCTATGACCCTCGGGCGGTTGGCCGGCCACATTGCGGAAATGCCGGGTTGGGGCATGTCCGTGCTCGAGTCCGACGAGTACGACATGAACCCGCCGGAGGGCGAGCCCTACACGCCGCCCGAGATCAAATCCACCGAGGAACTCCTCGCCATGTTCGACTCGGGTGTAGCCGCGGCCAAGGCTAAACTGCCCACCATGTCGGACGAGGCGATGATGTCCAATTGGCGTCTGCTATCCGGCGGAGAAGAGGTGTTCGGCGGGCCGCGCGGACCGGTGTTCAACAACATGATCATCAGCCATGTGATTCACCACCGCGGGCAGTTGACGGTCTACCTTCGGCTGAACGGCGTGCCTGTTCCTGCGCTGTACGGACCCTCGGCGGACGAGCAGTAAGGACGGATCAGGCCTGCTCCGGGCTCGGCACTGACGCCTCCGGAAAGATGCGCCTCCCCAGTTTGATCGCTCCGTCGATCTTGCCGATGATCGCAGCAACCTGGAGGCGGGTGATCTTGGACCCCGGCCCGTCACGTTCCACCCGGTCTAGAGTCGCCTCGGCCATGGCAACGGGAAGTGCGTTGAACGCGATGAGCCCCGGCTCGGCGCCGGCGTCCTGGAGGATGCCGGTGTACTCGCGAGCGATTCTCAGATCATCACGGGCGACATCGAACACGCGGGAGCGCTCCAAGCCTCGAGGGAGGAACATACGACCCTCCTGCTCGTCGTCGCCGGCGTCCTTCAGAATGTTGGTCAGCTGCAGGCCTTCGCCAAACGCCGCGGCCCGGTCTCGGAGGGCCTGAGCTACGGGAGCGAGTTGGTCTCCATTCAGGAGGAACAGATCCGTGAGCATCTCTCCCACGATCCCGGCGACGATGTAGCAGTACGCCCTCAGTCCCTCCAGGTCTACGATCTCGGTCGGAGTGGTGTCCGCGGACGGGTTCACAAAATCCGCCATGCCCTCCGCCGTGCGAGTCACGTGATGGCAAATGGCCGCGCGGGCTCCCGGGCGGAGCGTGTCCAGCGTCGCGACGATGCCGGGGGTCTCCCGCAGCAACTCTTCGTAAGCCTCATTCTCGACCGGAGGATTCCGCGTCCAGGTGTCAGCTAGCTCAGCTGCCCGGTCGGAGGAGGGCTCGCTCAGCAGCGCCGTGAATGCCGCCAGGGCTTCACGTTGTTCCGCTCCGCTCCACCCGGTAGCGTCCTCGAAAGTGTCCGCGATTCGAAACAACAGGTACGCCACCGTCACCTCGAGCCGCGTTGGCTCCGGAAGACGCGGAATACAGAGTGCGAAGGTTCTGCTCGTGCGCTCCAGCAACTCGTGGAGGCGTGCGAAATCCAAGGGCATCACTCCGGCGTGTGGACGCCACCTCGGTGGACCGTGAGCGCATCTTCGATCAATGCATGCACAGCGGACCGGCTTGGCTACGAATTCGGGCAGCTCCGGGTATTCTCACAGGCCCATGGGGATCGGGCAAGGAAGGACCTGTTCCCGAGCCCCGGCTGGGATCATCGGGCACCTCACCGGGATCTCTATTCTCCCTACGCCGAACCGCATGCCACAAACGCTGGATCTTCCGGGCTTCAAGCATACTTTATATGGCTAAGTACCGTACATGAGGCTAACCAGGAAGGCACAACGTGAGTGTAGTCGAGTCTGAAGCGCCGGAGGATCGTCCGGCCGCCGCCGAGGGGGGACAGGTACCCTCGGCGATGCAGTATGACTACACGAACTTTTATTTTGGCTCCGGCGATGACGCGTTCGCGATGCTGGAGCCGTTTTCCGAGTGGTGGGCCGAGTCCCATCCGGCCGGATACTACCTCTACGGCCTTCCGATGCAGGGGGCTCCCAAGACCCGCGTCGACATACGGGACACCAAGACAGGGCAGATCCATCACGACCTGTTGAATTTCGCCTCGTACAACTACCTCGGCCTCTCGTATCGACCGGAGGTGAAGGAAGCTGTCATCGAGGCGACGCACCTCTACGGTAACGGCGCCTCGGGATCACCCGTCTTGAGCGGCTCCATGGAGATCCACTACCAACTGGCCGAACGCCTCGCGGTGTTCAAGGGCAAAGAGGCGGTCCTGATCTTCCCCACGGGCTACAGTGCCAACCTCGGGGTGATCGCAGGCCTCATGCGCCCGGGTGATCTCATCGTCGCGGACCAGTACGCCCACGCCAGCGTGGTGGACGGAATGATTCTGTCCAAAGCAAATTCACGCTTTTTCCGGCACAACAAGGTCGAGGACCTGGAGCGCAAGCTGAAGCGCTTCGACGGCAAGAAGTTGGTGATCGTCGAAGGCGTGTACTCCATGGACGGCGACATCGCCGTGCTGCCTGAGATTCTCGAGGTCTCCAAGCGGCATGGCGCGCGCGTCCTGATCGACGAAGCTCACTCCACGTTTATTTACGGCGAGAGAGGCCGCGGCGTGGCCGAGCACTTCGGACTGGACGACGAGGTCGACATCCACATCGGGACTTTCTCGAAGAGTCTTGGTGGCCAGGGTGGCTTCGTCGCCGGATCGAAGGCCCTCATCGACTACCTGCGCGGCTTCTCACGTTCGCGCTTCTTCTCGTGCGGAATCAGCCCTGTGGTCGCCGCTGGGATCCTGAAGGCCTTAGAAATTTTCGAGGCCGAACCCGAGTTGCGTCAGCGCCTGTGGGCGAACGTCGAATATATGCACAGCCTGCTGAACCAAGGCGGTGTTCCGGTCGGGAATTCCGAGTCCCAGGTGGTCCCCATCTTGGTGAACGACGATGCCCGTGTCCTCGAGATCGGTGAGGCGCTGATGCGTGACGGCGTCTACATCAACCCGGTCCAATACCCGGCTGTACCGAAGCACAAATCACGTTTCAGGATGTCTATTTCCGCGGCGCACTCCCGCGAAGAGTTGGAGCAAGGCGCACGCATCATCACACGAGTATTGGAGAGATACGGGATATGCCCGCAGACGTCGGACACTATTACTTCAACAACGGGGTAAACTGCCTTTTCGAGATGCCCACCTCAGATGCGAGGCGGCTTCTCCCGGCACACCTCCAGCCGTTGGAAGTACAGCACGAGCGAAGCATCCTGTCTGTCACGGCGTTCGATTTCTACAAGGGTGACGGCGGAATCTATCAGGAGGCCGTACTGGCGATCCTGGTCCCACCTCGGCTCACACCTGGCGAGCGCCTCCCAAAGGCCGCGCTTTTCCCCTTTCTGGTGGGCACTACGACCGAGCCGTCTCGGCGCGAGGGAATCGATCGCTGGCGCCTCCCCCACCTCATGCAGGACATCGAGGTGACGTTCAAGGAGGGGGACGAGTGCATCGACATCTCTGTCGGTGCGGGCGGGGATCCGATCCTCGACATGACGGCGACAAGCTACAAGTTCGAGGCCACCGAGATGCTGTTCCACACCTTCATGTCGGATGACGAGGGCGACTTCGTGTCGCACGTCACGATGGAAGGCGAAGGCTACAGCGAGCACGAGTTCGAGCGAGGCTCGCTAACGCTTTACGAGCACGAGATGACCAAAGGGCTCACCCTCGACGAGGTTAACGACTACCCGTTCAGGGAGCAGTGGTTGAAGAAGGGCGTCGAGAAGTTCACTCCTCTGAGAAGCCTCTAGAGGCGCTCTTGGGTAGACGATGCCAAGACGGGCCTTCGTTGTTTTCAATCCCGCCTCGGGGCGTGGCCGCGGTGCGGGCCGCATGGACCGTTACCTCTCCCTCCTCGAGACGCACCTGCCTGGTTTCCACCACGGCATAACGACCCTCCCCGGGGAAGAGAGCGTGCTCGCCGAGCAGGCTCTTCAGGACGGCTTCGAGTTGATCGTCGCAGTTGGGGGCGACGGCACATGGGGCAGCGTCGCCGACCGAATCATCGCCTCGGGTCGTGACGATGTGGCGCTCGGCATACTCGCAGCCGGGACCGGCAACGACTTCGGTCGCAACTTCGGCCTCTCGACCCGCACCCCCGAGGACGCCGTGCGCACCTTGGCCGAGGGGCGTGTGGTTCGGGTGGACGCCGGTCGCGTGACGAGTGCCGGCTCGCGCACGGCGGCCGGCCTCAAGACGCCGGGCACCACGGGTCCGAGATACTTCATCAACGTGGTGGGCTTCGGGTTCGATGTCGCCGTGATCGAAGCCAGCAGCGGAGTTCGCTTCCTGAAAGGTCCACTCCTCTACAAGGTGACGGCGCTCCGCCAACTGTTCACCTTCCGCGCCGTGCCACTAACGCTGACACCGGACCGCGAACCCGGCGTCGATGGTCGGTACCTCATGGTCACCGTGTCGAACGGGCCGTTCTTCGGCGGCGCCATCCTGATCGCACCTGCCGCTGAGTTGGCGGATGGCATGCTGGACGCCTGCGCCATCGGGGACGCAAACGCGCTGGCTCGCGCTGCCCTGTTTCACCAGGCCTCCACTGGGCGCCACGTGCTCTCGCCCAAGGTCCATACACGCCGGGACACAGGCTTCGTCCTCAGGTTCGAGACGGCCCCGAAATACGAAGTGGATGGTGACGTCTGGCAGGCGGAAGGTCCGGAGGTGGTGATCGAAGCGGTTCCCAAAGCACTCCGTATCGTCGTACCAATCTGAGAGAGTTTTTGGGGGGGTAACTCCGTCAGGCCGGGATTATTTTGGAGAACGGCGTGATGAGCGTGCTCATCGCCCTCACGCGGTCCCGGACCGAGGATCGTCCGATTGGCCGTTCGACTCGAGAAGCCCATCTGGGATGAGGAACGCACGGTGGGCGACGGCGTACCGATTGATGACGCACCCGTGGGACGTCCCCTCACCGAGGTATGACCATGGAAGATCAGGAGGTGCCCGGGGGCTCCGAGCGCATCCTGATCGTGGATGATCAGGAGGCCGTGCTCTCCATCGTGAGCCGAATTCTCGAGGAGCTGGGGTACACGGTTTTTTCGGCGAGCACCGCCGAGGACGCTCTTCGCATGGCCCGCGAATTCGAGTTCGATCTCCTGCTGACCGACCTCGTGATACCTCCCACCTCAGGCATGACGATAGCCACTGAAATCGCGGCCTTGAGGCCCAACGTGCCCATCCTCTACATGTCGGGGTACATGACCGACGAGGTGCTGGAGGATCACGGAACGCATGGGGCCGGTCTCTCGTTCGTGCAAAAGCCTTTCGAGCGGCGGACTCTGGCAGAGCGGGTTCGCTCCCTATTGGACGGCTGAAGTAGCCCGGGGCGCTACGCCCTACCGCCCGGCCGCCTCTTTTGTGAGCACACCACCGTTCAAGATCCACCGCTCGTCGGCCATGAGCTCGGCGTCCGTCTCATCATGGCTCACCAAGACGAGGGGGATGGATCTATCACGGGCCAGGGAACTGACCTTCTCGACCACCTCTCGGCGCAGCACCCGGTCGAGCGCAGAGAACGGTTCGTCGAGCAGCAGAATCCTCGGGCTCGCCAACAGGGCCCTGCCCAGGGCGACACGTTGCCTCTCGCCACCTGACAAGTAGCGAGGCCGGCGGCTCGAAAGATGGTCCACCGACAGTAACCTGGCCATCTCGTCGATCGCCGCATCCGAAGCGCCGGCATACCCGAGATTTTCGCTAACCGAGAGGTGGGGGAAGAGCAACTCGTCCTGCGGCACCCAACCCACACCCCGCTTCCACGGCGGCATCCACACTCCCTTTTCGGAGTCCTGCCACGTCTCTCCTCTGAAACGCACCGTGCCTTGGGCCCGCCGTTCGACCCCGGCCAGAATCCTGAGAAGCGTGCTCTTTCCCGCCCCGGACGGGCCGACGATCGCGACCGCGGTGGACACTGTGTCGATGCTCACATCCAACTCCACCGCGTCCAGCGGAAGACGGACGCTCGCTTCCAGCAGGTTTGCGTTACCGTCCACGGCGATCCTCCAGCAGCCTTCGCTGTCGCCTGGTCAGCGCCTCGAACCCCATCAGGGCCGCGAGCGAGAGCACGACGCTGGCCCCGACCAGGACCCAGATAGCTCCACGGCCGGAGGGGGATTCGAGGAGCGCGTATACGGCGAGGGCAATGGTGCGCGTCTGTCCTTCGACGTTTCCGGCCAACACGACCGTAGCGCCGAACTCTCCGAGCGCTCGGGCGAACGCGAGGAGCGCACCGGCCGCGATGCCTGGGAGCGCCAGGGGCAAGGAAACCCGGAGGAAGGTTTGCCTGGGAGGGATGCCGAGCGTCCACGAGAGTTCCTCGAGATGCGGATCCACCACCTCGAACGCGCCCCTCACAGCGACCACGTAGAGTGGGAAGCCCACCACGAGCGCCGCAAGCGTCGCACCGAGCAGAGTGAAGGGAACCGAGAGGCCGACCGCAGCCAGCGCGCGTCCGATCGGAGATTGCGCGCCCAGAATACTGAGCAGCAAGAAGCCCGTGACGACCGGTGGAATGACGAGGGGGGCCAGCAGCACGGTGCTCAACAGGCCTCGCCCAGGAAAGTCACGCCTCGCGAGCAGCCAGCCCGCGCCGATAGCCGGCACGAGGCCCAAAGCCACGGCCGCCAACGCCACCAGGAACGACAATCTCACCGCGGAAACCGGGTTCGGTAGTGTGGCGGTCGTCACGTTGCTCACGCTGAAGTCTGGCGGGCCCACCTGGAAACCGGCGGCGCCAAACAGCGCAGCTCCCTCGGCCCCGGCCATGAAGTCCAGAAACGCGCGCGCCGCCGCCGGCCGCTCGGATCGTCCGATCACCGCGCCAGGATAGACCACGGGAGGATACGTGTTCTCGTCGAAAGCGAACGCGAGCCTTACACGCGGTTCAGCCAGCGCGTCCGTTTCGTAAACCACGCCCCCGTCCACCTCGCCGCGCGCCACCCACTCCAGGGTGCCACGCACACTCCCCCCCCTCACCACCCGCCCTTCGAGAACATCCCACAAGCCGGCTGCCTGAAGCGCGGCGGTACCGTAGCGGCCAGCCGGCACGTTCTCGCCTGCCATAGCGATGCGCATGGTCGGGCGAGCCCCTAGGGCGCGGAGGTCCCGTGGTGGAGCGTCCGCCGAAGCCGGAACCACGAAGACCAACCGGTTGGCAGCCACGTTGACGATTTCGGACGCAACGACGACGTCTTGCTCCCGCAGCCAGTTCATCCACTCGTGGTCGGCCGAGATGAAGACGTCGGCGGGAGCACCTCTCAGGATCTGCGGTGCCAGCCGCGATGTAGCGTCGAAGCTGAATCTGACATTGCCACCGCCGGCCTCACGCCAGGCATTGGCGACCGTCGGTAGTACGTCTTGCAGACTCGAGGCGGCGAGCACGAGGAGGGGCTCCGGATCCTGCACTTCCGCACGCACCGGGTGGAGCGGGCCGTTCACCGGTCCGGCGACCCGAGGAGTCAGGAGCAACAAAAAGAGTCCGAGCGCGTTGATCATCAGGGCCGGAGGTTAGGGCCGGCTTCCCAGCCGATCAAGCAGTGGATGACACTCGGGGCGCCAAGGCTGGCGCGAACGGTGGGCCGCATGGTAATACTCGCGTTCGTCGCACGCTGAGTCGCCTGAACCCGTGGAGCGACCCACTGAAGAGTTTCGAGACCAGGATCACCTGTCGCCCATACGAGCTGGACTCGTTCGGGCACATCAACCACTCGGTGTACCTGAATTATTTCGAGCAGGCACGCTGGGAGGCCCTAGCCGCGGGCGGCTTCTCGCACGACGCCCTGCAGGCGAGGGGCTGGGAGGTACATGTCGTCCGGATCGAGGTGGACTTTCGGAGTGAGGTGCGCTTGGGAGACGAGCTTCGCATCAAGACCTGGGTGGACAGGCACCGGCGCTCCGCAACGATCATCCTTCAGGAGGCCTGGAGGGACCCGCAAGAAGAGGGCAGCGCGGCGGATCTGGTAGCGGAGGCCCGTGTCGTGGCGGTATGGATCGGAGAGGGGCGCCAGCCTATCAGGGTCCCCGAGGAGATCAAAAAGGCGCTAGGCGATCCGGCGAGGCGTTAATTGTTGTAGCGACCCTCCGAGCCTGTCACGCCGGCATGGTGCCCCGTAGGTTTCCCGCGCGAATCATACGCGGCGGCCCTTAGAGGCCCGTCGCAGTAAGTACAGCGGATGATGGAGGGATTCATGAGCATATGGCATCGGACCCGAGTGGTCCTGGCTCTCTCGCTCATCGGGCTCCTGTTTGGAGCGACCTGGGCGGGCGCAGTCACATTGATCGACTTTCGGTATCCTGCTCCGCAGACCATTGAGTGCGATCCGGACAATGCGGGCCTGACCTTGCCCGACGGGTTTTGCGCACTGCTGTTCGCCAGTGATGTCATGGGCGCCCGGCACATCGAGGTGGCGCCGAACGGTGACGTATTCGTCGCCCTCCGAAACACCCGTACCCGCGACCGCGGCGCACACACCGGTGGTGTGATGGTGCTCAGGGACACCAACGGCGACGGCAAGGCCGACCGCCGCGAACAGTGGGGCGAGAACGGTGGAACGGGCATTTTTCTGCACGATGACCACGTGTACTTCGCGCCCGACGATGCCGTGCTGCGCTACCCGTTGGTCTCCGGTTCCATGAGGCCCTCCGGCCCACCCGACACCATCGTAATGGGACTGCCCTCAGACCGGAACCACGCCGCCAAGAGTATCGCTATCGCTCCGGACGGGAATCTCTACGTCAACATCGGCGCGCCGTCCAACGCATGTCAAACACAGTCCCGCAGGCCGGGCTCGCAAGGCGTGGACCCATGTCCCCAACTGGAGAACCGTGGAGGCATCTGGCAGTTCTCCGCGTCCCGGGCTCGCCAGCGCCAAAACAGCAACGGACGGTTCGCCACGGGGCTCAGGAACGTCGTGGCGCTGGCGCTCAATCCGGCGACCGGGTCGGTGTTCGGGGTGATCCACGGGCGTGACAGCTTGCACGAGTTGTGGCCGGAGTTGTTCACCGAAGCGCAACGCGTCGAGAAGCCCTCCGAGGAGTTCGTCCTGATCGAGCGTGGAGACGACTTCGGGTGGCCGTACTGCTATCACGATCCCGAGACTGCGAGGAAATACCTGGGACCCGAGTACGGGGGTGATGGCCGGGCCATCGGACGCTGTGCGAGTGCGAAGAGCCCGCTCGTCGGCTTCCCGGCGCACTGGGCTCCGAACGGACTGGTGTTCTACCACGGAGGACAGTTCCCGGAACGCTATTGGGGCGGAGCATTCGTTGCGTTCCATGGATCGTGGAACCGGGCACCGGCCCCGCAGGCCGGCTATAACGTGGTGTTCGTGCCGATGTCGGGAGACCGGGTGACGGGTGAGTGGTCGGTCTTCGCCGACGGTTTCGCTGGCGGAAACATCAGCCCGCAGGGGGCGGAGGCACGCCCCTCGGGCATCGCCGTCGGACCGGACGGATCGCTTTACGTCTCCGACGACCGGGGCGGGAGCATCTGGCGGATCATCTACCGAGGAGAGTAGTGGCGGCGAAAACGGGTGCGTCTCCGGCATTGGACCTACCCGTGGTCGGCAACGATGTGGTCGACCTAGATCAACCTCGCTGCGCGGGCAAGGCGGAGGACACGCGGTTCGTCGAGCGGGTGTTCACGGCGTTCGAGCGGGACTGCATCATGGAGGCCCCGGATCCGGACCGCGCGCTCTGGCGACGCTGGGCCGCAAAGGAAGCGGCCTACAAGGTCGTGACCAAACTGCTCGGCTCCCCACCCGTATTCGTGCACGCCGCTTTCGCGGTCGGCATCGATCCGGATGGGTCACGCGGCACTGTGGCCTACCGCGAGTTCACGGTGCCCTTCACCCTACACGAGGGGTCTGACCACCTGCACACGATCGCGGTCCACGCTGGGGGCCGGAACAAGAACTATCGGGTGGTGGCGGGGATGGAGGGAGCCGACGCCTCGCCCCCGCTCGATGCACTGCGGCGCCGGTTCACCCCGGCCGAGCGGGCATTTATTCACGGCGTGCCTTCGGCGCTCGCGCGACTGGCCGCCCGACGAGACATGGCCGCGGCTTTGGCGGTGTCGCAAGATGACATTTTGATCCTGGCGGCGGACGGTCCACCCGGGCGCGTGCCGCCGGTGGTCCGGATCGATGGTGACCTCGGCCAAGTGGATCTCAGCCTCTCCCACGATGGCCGCTACGTGGCCTGGGCCTTCCTGTTCGGTCTGGGAAGCGGGGCGTTCTAGAGGTGAGGCCGGAAGTCGAACAGGAAGGTCACGCCGTAGCGCTCGTAGTACGAGTCCCCGATGTCCGTCTCGGCCCGAGTCCATCCGAAACGGAGCCTCGCGTCCAGGTTGGGTGC
Source organism: Gemmatimonadota bacterium (assembly GCA_022571515.1). GTDB lineage: Bacteria > Gemmatimonadota > Gemmatimonadetes > Longimicrobiales > Gaopeijiaceae > JACZXQ01. The sequence continues at coordinate 34,276 of JACZXQ010000015.1, read as the reverse complement.
AAGCGGCCGAGCCAGCGTGATGTACGCGACAGACGCGTTGTCGGCCTCCTCGCCGGGTACGAGTCGCGCGAATTCGGTTTCGAGCAAGTAGTCCTTTCCGGTGACGGCGGTGATCAGCGTGATCGACATGTCCCACGGCAGGGGTGCGGTCAGCTCTCCCCGGAGGCTCACCGCGTTGTACTCGGGTCGCGCCGAGTTCGAGCGGTTGAGGGTACCCTCCACGCCGATCGCCGCGATGACGCTACCCACGTACGTCCACCGCGCACCCGTGCGGATCGTGTTGTCGCGCCGGAAGGGATCCTCCGCGTCGAAGCTGGGCTGGCGGGGATACCGCGATCCCTCGAATGCCCCGAACAGGCGCAACCTCCAGTTGCGCGAGGGCTGGGCCACCTCGACGCCGACCTCGATGCCGGCGGACTCCCGGTCGAGCAGATCGAGTTGGGGCAACAGTTTCAACGACGCATAGCTGTCGATCTGTCCGTGGACCCCCACGTCGAACCGTACGACGCCGACGCCCAACCCGAGTGTGACTCCACCATTGTATTGGTTGTAGCCTGGCTGGAGGAACAAGGGCATCGGGGGCCGGTCGTTCACCGCACGGCCTTTGAAGCCCCCATAAACCACCAGCGACCCCCAGGAAGACAGGGTCTGAGAGTACGCGGCTTCCACACTCCCCGCCCACTCGCGAGGAGCATAATCACGGATCTTGAAGCCCGTGGCGGCGAACTGTCGGAGCCCGACGTCCACCGTGAGGGAAAGTCGGCGCGTCTGATCGAAGAAGTAGGTGGCATCCAGTCGGCCCGAGAATTCACCGACGGCCGCGGAGGCGTCTTGGGTGCTGTCCACCACGGCAAGGGCGACCGAGGGGAGGTTCCCGGAGTAGTCCTCCCCAGCAACCCCAGCCGTGATCACGAGGTCGTTCACGACGATCTGGCCCTGGACGGACATCGGCACGGAGAGCACCAGCATCAGCACGCACATGGAGCGCCTCATCACACCTCCCCTCCGGCCAGAACGCGGAACTGACCAGCCTGCTCCAGGATCTGATCACGACGCTCCACCCACCGCTCACGGAGTTGCTCCAGCCCGCGAATCTGCTCTTCGATGGTGTCGGCGGGCGCCACAACACGTCCGGGCGGTGTCTGTGACCCGGCCTGGCCCGGAGGTCCAACCGGTACCCGGGAGTCATCGAATAGCCTTACACCCGCGAGAGCGGTGTTTCGAGCCCGCTGCAACCGCTGACGCTTGCGGAGCCCTTCGAGGCGACCGTCGATCTCGGAGATGCTCGTAGTATGCCGGGCGGCCCGCCGCTCCAACAGGTCAGCCTTATTCAGGATATCGTTGGGCCCGTCGGTCGGATCGATCCTCAACTGCACCAGGATGGCGGGCTGAAAGGCGAAGCCCAGCAACAGGCCCCGTACCTCGTCCAACTCGTTTTCCATGTCCACGATCGTGATACGCAGATCGGCGAGCACCTCTATCGGGACGGTGTCTTCCCCCGCATAGAGCCGATCGAGTTCGGCCTCGAGCCCATCCCCCAGGCGCGCGCGCGCATCTTCGGCAGCCTCATTCTTCTCGCGCACCCGTGCCTCTGCCACCCGGATGGGTGGAGCGGCAGCCTGGGCGGCGGCGAACGCCCGATCCAACCGGTCCTCGTCACCCGATTCCTTGGCGACCGTAACCTCATCGTCCGCCTGGTCGAATCGCGACTCCCTTACTCTTAACGCCGCCACGGCCGCCTCGAGCGTGCTCAAAGCCTCACGGTACTCGAGGCGAAGTTGCGCGACCGTCGGGGAGGCCTGCCCATGGAGCGCCCCGTTGGGCACGCCACACAAGCCTACGACCACGAGCACCGCGAGGATAAACCTCCGCGGTGTGCGCGTCAGCCTGGGGTGGGCGTTCGGGAGGATCATGCGTCGATCCCGTACTTCTCCAACTTGTAGTAGAAGGCGCTCGACTTGAGGCCCAACAGCCTGGCGGCCTCGGCCTTCACGCCGCGCGCCCGATCCAGAGCCTCTCGAATGAGCTTCTCTTCCATACCTTCCATGAGCCCGTTCAGGTCCATGCCCCCTCCCGGAAGGCTTGCGGCGGGCAAAGACTCACTCTGCGCTGGTCCGCTCGTGCCCAGTGTCGGAATATCGGAGGCCTGGAGCACTTCGTGTTCGGCCATGACCAACGCGCGCTCCACCACGTTCTCGAGCTCGCGAACATTGCCGGGCCAATGGTACTGACTCAACGCCTCGATCGCGTCTGCGCTGAAGGAGGAAACCACCGAACAAGTCCTGTCGCGCAGTTTTTCGATGAAGTGTTCAACGAGCAGGGGAGTGTCTCCGGTGCGCTCTCGGAGCGGCGGCAACGTGATGGGCACGACGTGGAGCCGATAGAACAGGTCCTGCCGAAGCCCCCCGGCGGACACCAGTTGGTCCTCAGGCGTGTTGGTCGCGACAATGATGCGGACATCGACCGATAGGGTTTCTTCGCCGCCTACTCGCTCGAATTCGCGCTCCTGGAGCACACGGAGCAACCGAACCTGAGTGGCGGGCGAGATCGTCGAGATCTCGTCCAGGAAAAGCGTTCCGGTGTCCGCCAACTCGAAGCGTCCGCGGCGCCGCTTCTCCGCGCCGGTGAACGCGCCCCTCTCGTGCCCGAAGAGTTCGGAGTCGAGCAGGCCCTCGGCCAGCGCACCACAGTTGACCCTTACGAACGGGCCACCGGAGCGCGGCGAGCCCGCGTGGATAGCCCTGGCCACCAACTCCTTGCCCGTGCCCGATTCCCCGTAGAGAATCACTGTGGAGTCGCTACGGGCCACTCGGTCGACGAGGCGGAACACCTCCTTCATAGCCGGTGACTCGCCGATGATCTCGCCATAGCGGGTGTCGGTCTCCTGGCGCAGGTACAGGTTCTCGACCCGGAGCGCCACGTTCTCCTTGCGGAGACGCTCGCGCTCCGCTTGCTCGTTGAGGAGCCGGTCGATCTTGACCCCGAATTCCTCCGACGAGAACGGCTTTGTGATGAAGTCGGCGGCACCGAGTTTCATGGCCTCGACAGCCTTCTCGATGGTGCCGAAGGCTGTGATCACGAGGACCTCTACGAGCGGGAAGTTCTTCTTCACGCTCCGGAGCACGTCGATTCCATCGACCTTCGCCATCTTGAGGTCGGTGATGACCAGGTCGGCACCTTCGTCCGTCAGGAGTTGGAGCCCCTGCTCCCCTCCCTCGGCAGACAGCGTACGATGACCACGCTTCCGCAGAAGGAGCTCCAGCCCCTCCCTCATGGAGTCATGGTCATCGATGATCAGGACCTGTGACATGCCGTTATGTCGTTTCTGGAGATAATTTTAGTCGAACTTGCTACCCACTGGTGCGCGTCTCATCACGCCGGTCCGCCGTCCTCCAATATACGCGGAACTCGGCGCCCGCCTCATTTTCTCCATCCCCGCGGGGGGCCAACTCCAACCTTGCGCCGTTCACCTCGACCAGCTTTTGCACGATGGCCAGGCCCAAACCGGCGCCTTGTTCCTTATCGGTAACAAAGGGTTCGAAGATTTTCTCGCGGAGTTCCTCTGGCACTCCCGGACCATCATCGCGCACGCAAACCAGAACCTCATCCCCACTGATCTCCCCAAATAGTTGGACCTTGCTCGCACTGGCTTGCGCGGCATTCCTGAGCAAGTTCAAGGCCACTCTCTTGAGGTGTTCGGGATCGGCGTGAACCAGCAGAGGCTCGGTAGGGAGATCGACCACTAATTCCTTGCCGTTCGAGTCCAGGAGGTCCACCGCCTCCCGGAGGGGCCCACGCGCGTCATGTGTCTCGAGTACGGGGTCCAGGGGCCGCGCAAACGTCAGAAAATCGTCGATGATCAGGTTGAGCGAGTTGATCTCCTCCCTCACGCGGGCGAGCAGATGCTCGCGTTCGTCGGCGTTATCGGCCTCAACGGCGGCCGTGGCGAAGAGCTCCAGCCCACCCAACGGATTTCTGACCTCGTGGGCCACCTGTGCCAACATGAGGCGGAGCTGCTCCTCCCGCTCCAGAATGCCTTGGCGCATCCTTTCCATGGCCCGTGAGAGACGCCCGAGCTCCTTGCCGGGCTCCTCCCGCACCGCCTCGGCCCACCACCCGCGCTGAATGCGAAGGGCCACCCGGCTGAGGCGGTCCAGCGGGCCCGTCACGTTGGCCGCGAGGAACCAGGCGAGGAGCGCGGCGATCACCGCGCTTGCCGCGGAGCCTTGGATGATCCGACGGCGAAAGATCGCGAGCGGCTCCAGGTAGTCCGCGCGCATCCGAACGGCCAGCATGAGCCCCGGGCTGCTCCGGATCGGCACGAATCCGTATTTGTACTGCTGTCCGTCCTCTCCCTGGAAAAGCACCGACGTGGCGGAATTCTCAACCTCGGCTCGTGCGATCACGTCCGCATGTGACTCGAACTCGGGGAGCGGAGTGCCGATCCGGACGCTGTCGGCGGGGAAGCTCGAGACGATGGCCGTGTAATCGTCCGTCCGAAATATCCAGCCGTCGGCAACGTAGTTCTTGAGGAGCCGCAGTTTGGTGTGATGCGCAGCCCAAAGCCGGCTTTCCTCCTCACCCGGAAGTAGAGACTCGAAACTGCTCGACTCGAAGCCCACCTGCACGGCCGCGCTCGCCACCTGCCGGAGCTTGTCGTCCATCTCCCCTTCGAGCGTTCGGCTGACGATCCAGACCGTCCCAAAGCCGGCCATGGCCGTGAGCACCACGGAGAACGCGACGAAGACGACGATGAACTGGCGCCTGAGGGACATGGTCTAACCGCGCCTCACAGGCCGCAGGAGACCCGCTCCACCAGGATCTCGGCAAACGCCATAGGAAGAGGCGTCTTGGGCGCCAGGACGATGTGGAACGGTGTTTGATTGCGCGCCGCGGGTGAGCAGAAGTCTCCCGGAATGCGCTCCCGAATGTGCGTGAGGCTGCCGACGCCCACCCGAAGGATCCGGCGCACCTCCACCGAATCACCCGCCTCTGTGCGTAGGCCCACGGCCGCGACGATCACCTGGTCGACCTCGAAGTCGACGGCGGGAGGCACCTCGCCGGGCGAGGTGTGCTGCTCCCAAAACCCGGGCCAGCCGGCCTCGCTCGGGAACGAAAGCGGCCTGACGAGAGGGGCGTTCGAGTTCTCACCACGATCGAGCGTGGAAAACGGGACGCTGCCCTCGTACTCCGAGACGAAGCCGTCGCCGAGTGTCACCGCCTTCACGAGAAGTGCCGCCTGCACGACCCTGCTGGCCTGCGGGTCGGGACCGGCGCCCACCGGGCTGATGTTCTTGAAATCGCCGACCGTACAACGGATCCACGTGATCTCTTCGTTCCTTGCTTCGTCGCGGATCCTCAGGATCAGCCGCGTGCCTGTGAGGCCGCATGGCGGGTCCAGCAGGGGGTCGAGCTCGTCGATGAAGAGTTGGAGCCCTGTCGTCTCGTTCAACTGCGTGATGATCTGGGCGTATGCCGCCGCGAGCAGATCGGGATCGCCCTTGCTGACCCGCACCTGCTCGTCTCCCAGGATCCCGAGGTAGGAGATACGCTCCGCGAGCCGCCACGGACCCGAGGAACTCCACGTGAGGATCTGCTGGAGCTCGCCCACGCCCAACTGGAGAGGCTGAATGAGCTGGATCCGGATCTCGCCCAATTGGCCGAAACGGAGCGTATCGACGTCCAGCCCGGTTCCTCCGTTGCACCCCCCGAGCAGGACCAACCACGCGAGCAGGAGGATCCTGATTCGCTTGGCGAACGTGGCAGTTGTCGACGCCATCACCGTCTCTGGGCTCCTTGCGTGCCTTGACTAACCCGGCCAGCCCACGGACAATCGAAGGCATGAACCAATCCTCTGATCGGCAACGCCTTCTGACCCTTCTGACCGAGCGTTCTGTTCGGGTCGGTGATTTTACCCTCTCGAGTGGCACACGTTCGACCTACTACGTGGACGCGCGCCTCACGACCATGTCGGCGGAGGGGCAGGCCCTGGTCGGTCGGGTGGGCTACGGGGCCATCCGCGAGGCCGGCTGGGACCCCACGCACGTGGGTGGACTCACCCTCGGCGCTGACCCGGTCTCGTACGCGATCGCCCACCACAGTTGGACGGTGGGAGCGCCTATCGACGCCTATACGGTCCGTAAAGAGGCGAAGGTCCACGGAACGGGCAAGCGTATCGAGGGGGGCCTTCCGGCCCATGCCCGCGTCGTGGTCATCGAGGACGCAATCACGTCTGGGGCCAGCGCTCTCGATGCCATCTCGGCCGTCCGGGAACATGGGGTCGAAGTATTGGGCGTCTTCTGTCTCGTCGATCGCGAGGAGGGCGGCCGCGAACGGATCGAAGACGCCGGCTATGCGGTGCTGGCGGCCTTTTCGGGACCGGATCTCCGGGCCGGAGCCCTCGAGCTCTAGTCCAGCAGGCGAAGCGGCATCACAAGGCAGAGGTAGTCCATCTCCTCTCCGTCATCGGGCACCGGAACCACTGTTGCCGCCCGTTCGGGAGCTTTGAAGCTCATTTTGATATCGGCGGTCGGCATGTGACGAAGCACCTCGAGCAGGTACGCCGCATTGAAGCCGATCTCGAGGCCCTCACCCTCGTACTGAACTTCCAGTTCATCGTGCCCCTCACCGAGGTCTGGGGTCTGGACATCCAGATGGATTCGGCCCGGCTCGAGTGTCATCCGGAGGCGATGGGTCTGATCGCTCGCCACCACAGCCATTCTTCGCACGGCTGAAGCCAACAGATTCTTGTCGATTATCGCGATCTTGTCGTTGTCTTTTGGAATCACTTGTTCGTAGTTCGGATAGCTTCCCTCTATCAACCGTGTGTAGACCTCGGTGCCCGAAGCCCTGAAGCCAAGATGATTTCCGCTCTGGGCTACTTCCAGAGTATCGCTATCCTTGAAGAGCCGCTGTACCTGGCCGAGCGCCGCGGGCGGCACGATGAAATCGGCACTCGGCGCAGACGACGATCTGGCCGGAATGCCCATACGTGCCAGCCGATGCCCGTTCGTGGCCACCATCCTCATCTCTCCGTCACGAAGCTCCCAAAGGGCTCCATTCAAAATAGGGCGGCTTTCTTCTGTCGAGACGGCGAATGCCGTGTGCTCAATCAGGCTATGGAGGTGCCTACCTTCAACGGTCCACCCTTCATCGAAGTTCACCTCGGGCAAGGTCGGAAACTCTTCGGCCGGTAGCCCGTTCAACTTGAAGTGTGCCCGGCCGCATTTGAGTTCGATCTGGTCGCCCCGAGTAAGAACCTCCACGGGTTGATCCGGCAGTTCCTTGGTAATCTCCTGAAGCTTCTTGCCCGGAGCCGTGAGGCTGCCCTGTTCAGAGACTTCAGCCGGTACCAAGACGCGAACGGCCACATCAAGATCAGTTCCACTCATCCAGACTCCGTCCTGGCCGGCCTCGAAGAGAATGTTCGAGAGCACGGGCAAGGTCGTCTTGGTTGGAATGCTGGCGGAGACTGCGGCAAGTCCCTTGTGCAGGTGCTGGCGCGTGATGGTGAATTTCATCGAATCTCCACTCCGTGTCCGATTATGTCTGAATTATTCACAGTCTGATCGTTTTTAGTGAGTGTCTATATATAAAGACTAGTAGTAGTAGAGGGTGTGGAATCGTGGAATGGTCGCATGGGGCGCGCCATTGCGCGAGATCTCACTGTGTCGTCAAAGTGGAAAATAAGCGTTGGTTGTGGATGGCGAGAATCCGATGTGGGCATCTCGTGGTTTCTCCACATGGTTTCCCCATCTCTCCACAGCATTCAAACAGGCTTTCTGAGTTCTTCGCGAACCGACTCGACTTGACGACGGAAATCCGGATCTTCACCCATCGCGTTTTCGACCTTCCGGATCGAGTGGATAACGGTGGAGTGGTCCCGCCCGCCGAACAACTTGCCAATCTGTATGAGCGGGAGGTCCAAGAGATCCCTGATCAGGTACATGGCGACCTGGCGGGGGACCGTCAAGTCTTTTGTACGCCGCTTCGAAGCCAGGCCATCCGAGGTCACTTTCCACCGGCTTGCAACCGTTTCGCGGACTCGCTCGGGGCCGAGCGGTTCGCCTTCTCCGGCGAGCACACCGCCAGAACTCAGGAGCGATGTGTGCGCGAGATCTAATGTGATTTCCTGATTCGTTAAAGACGAGTAGGCAAGGAGCTTGATGACGGCCCCTTCCAGTTCCCGGACCGAGTTGGTGCACGAGCGGGCAATGAAGTCGATGACCTCGGGGTCCAGAGACAGTGAGTCCTCTTCGGCCTTCTTCCTGAGGATCGCCACACGGGTCTCGTAGTCGGGCGGCTTGATGTCGGCTACCAGCCCCCACTCGAACCGTGACACCAGTCGCTCCTCGAGTCCCGGGATCTCCTTCGGCGGCCGGTCGCTCGTCAGGATGATCTGCTTATGGGCGTCGTACAGTGCGTTGAATGTGTGGAAGAACTCCTCTTGAGTTCGTTCCTTACCCTCGAGGAAGTGGATGTCATCGACGAGCAGCAGATCCATTTGCCGGTAACGCCGCCGAAAATCTGGAGTCGTGCCCGCCTGGATCGAGGTCACGAGTTCGTTCGTGAATCGCTCGGACGATACGTAGGAGACCCGGGTCTCGGGTCGGTCGGCGAGAATCGCATTGGCGATCGCGTGCATGAGGTGGGTCTTCCCCAGGCCGACGCCGCCGTACAGGAAGAGTGGGTTGTACATTCTCGCCGGCTCCCGGGCGACCGCGTGGCAGGCCGCCGAGGCGAGTTGGTTGTTGTTTCCCACCACGAAGCGCTCGAAGGTGTAGCGTTCGTTCAGTCCGGAGGACCGCTCACGAGGGAGGGGTGGAATGCCTCTGGTCGGCGCGGTTGGAGGGGCCACCTCGACTGCGGGGACCGAGGCTGCCGGCTCCGGGTCGCCCGGGCGGAAGCTCAACCGAAGGTCTCTGCCGAGGAGTCGTCCGGCCAACTCGCTCAGCATGGCTCCGTACCTGTCCTCGATCCACTCTACGTGAAACTCGCTCGCACACTCGACCAGGAGTTCCTCGTCGGTGAGGGCGATAGCGGACGAGCCGGCGAGCCACGTCCGATAGCTTTGCTCCGGCAAACTGGCCCGTGCTGCGCTCAGAACGCGAGTCCAAACCTCGGCTGCGGTTAGCTCCATTGACGCGTCGGTGGGGTGTTGACCCGGACGGGGGCGAGGAGACTAGACAGGGCATGTGGAAAAGTCAAACGAGCCCCCGGCACGCGTCGGTTTCCAGCACTTTATTGCTGTCATGGCCTTGACCTCGGTTCCGGGCCTCGGATATCTTTTCATGCTCCGAATTCAGTGATCGAGTATGAGAGTAGGTAGTGAGGCATGAAGCCAACATATAGGCCACGAAATCGTAAGCGTGTAAACAAGCACGGGTTCCGCTTGCGTATGAAGACCCGAGGTGGGCGTGCTGCCCTCGCCAGGCGTCGTGTTCGCGGGAGGGCACGCTTGGTGGTGAAGATCGGCTCCAAGTAAGTCGGTGGACACCGGCAGTCCGCGACCGAGTTCGGGCCGCGGCGCCCTGACGCAGCGGCTGCCGCGTTCGAGCCGGATCCAGCGGTCTACCGAAATCCGTTGGCTCCTCAGGAGGGGGAAGCGGAAGAGGACGGCGAACCTCGACGTCTTCTTTTCGACTTCCCCCTTTTCTCATCCTCGGCTGGGCTTGATCGTGCCTAAACACCGGCACCGCATCGTCGATCGGAACCGTCTCAAGAGGAGGCTTCGCGAGATAGCGCGCACCGAGGTGCTGCCGTTTCTGCGGGAGGCCGGGCGGAACCTGGATGTACTGTTTCGAGCTAGGAGAGAGGCCTATGGCGTTGGCTATGCCACACTGAGGGCCGAAGTAAAGGGACTAGCGGAGGCGTTGTGCTCGGAAAAGTTTTACTCGGAGTGATTCGTACCTATCAGCGCGGGATCTCCCCGCTGTTGCCGCCTTCGTGTCGGTTTACGCCCACGTGCTCGGGATACGCCGTGGAGGCCATCGAGCAGTATGGGACGTTGCACGGGAGCTGGCTGGCGACGAAGCGCGTGTTTCGCTGCCATCCCTTCGGAAAGTGGGGGTATGACCCGGTGCCAAGTGTTGAGGGGGGAAGTGGGATGAAGTCAAAGATGAGCGATCGATGAATCAAGAATTCCGGTTTGTGCTCGCAATTTCTCTGATGATCCTCGTCCTCGTGGGGACGAACATCCTGTTCCCGCCGATTCGCCAGGAGGAGCTCGATCTTCCGGGCACGCTCACCCCGACCGAGGGTACGGGAACCCCTCCGCTCGAGATACCATCGGTGCCCGAGGTGCGGATGCCGGCGCCTGCGGCGGGGGTGGCGGAGAAGGCTGCGGCGGGGGCTCCCCTGACGAGGGATGTGGTCGTCCGAGGGCCCCTCTATCGGTTCACCTTTTCCTCACGTGGTGCCAACCTCACGTCGGCGGTCCTCACCGACTTCGTCTCGTTCGCCGAGAATGGACGCGACGAAGGTGGACTCGTCGAGTTGATTCCGGCCGGCAGCGGTGCTCTAGGCAGCCGCATCCAGGTGGGCGAAAACGTGCTCGACCTGACGGATCAGCCGTTCGACGTGCTCCCGCGTGATGGACTGACGTTACGCGAGGGTGGACGTCCCCAGACGCTCACGTTCACGTATCGACACCCCACTACACCTTTTGTCTTCTCGACCACCTACACGTTCGAGCCGGACAGCTACCTGGTGAAGGTAAAGACCCGGATCGAGGGCATAGATGCCGACCTGTTGCTCACGGATCTCGGCACCGGAATCGCCTATAACGAGGGTCGCATCGCGGACGAATCACGCGCCTTGGCCTACGTGACCAACCACCTCCAAAATGGCATCCGTACCCAACTGCTGAGCAAGGCGGATGAGCCCAAGATCGAGCCCGGGCCCTTCATCTGGGCTGCGCTCAAGAGCAAGTATTTCCTGTTTGCGATCATGCCGGGCGCCGACGCCGAGACGACCAGCTACCTGGGTGGTTTGATCGCGGAGCCGGTACCCGCGGAGGACCAGGCCTATGTGGCAGTTAGCCAGCCGGTGCGATCAGGGGGCGTGGTCGAACACCGCTTGCTATTAGCGCCACAGAATCGCGCGCTGCTCACTTCGTTCGACAACGATCTCGAGGAGGTGAACCCCTACGGCTGGCGGTGGATGCGACCGATGGTGCGTCCATTCGTTGGCATCGTTCTAGGCATTCTGAACTACCTTCACGACCGGCTGAATATCGGATACGGTTGGGTACTGATCCTGTTCGGGGTCATGATGCGGGTGCTCCTGTTCCCGCTCAACCAGAAGGCCATGCGCTCCCAGATGAAGAACATGGCAGTGCAACCTTTGTTGCAGGAGATTCAGGCCAAGTACAAGGACCAGCCCGAAAAGCTTCAGAAGGAAATGATGAAGCTCTACAAGGACCACGGCTTCAACCCCTTGGCGGGGTGCCTGCCGATGCTGCTTCCGTGGCCAGTCTTGATCACGTTGTTCTTCGTGTTCCAGAACACCATCGAGCTGAGGGGAGAGTCGTTCCTGTGGCTCCCCAACCTCTCGGCCGCGGATCCGTTTTATATCCTGCCGGTACTGCTGGGACTTTCCATGTTCCTCATGCAGTGGATCATGATACGGTCCCAGGTGGCCCCGAATCCACAGATGAAGATGATGATGTGGATGATGCCTCCGATGATGATGTTCATCTTCCTCAACCTGGCATCGGGGCTGAACCTCTATTACCTGACCGCGAACCTCGCTACGGTTCCACAGCAGTATTGGATTGCCAAAGAGCGACAAAAGATTCAGGCCGCCACGCCTCCGGCGAAGAGCTGAGCGGGGCGGCCCGGATGGGCCGAGGCCACGACTGTGATGGACACCATCGTCGCGCTGGCGACACCACCAGGCCGGAGCGCTCTCGCCGTGGTTCGACTCTCGGGCGACCGCTCTTCGGAGATCCTCTCCGCACTCTTGGGTGACTCGGGCCGTTTGCCCGAGGTACGCCGACCCACGCTCCGCACACTTTCCGATCCGGCGGACGGCCGCGTTCTCGACCAAACCCTCGTGACGGTTTTTCGAGGGCCGGAGAGCTACACCGGCGAGGACATGGTGGAGGTCTCGAGCCACGGCGGGTGGCTGACACCGGCCCTGATCGAAGAGGCGTTCATCGCGGCCGGTGCCCGGCGAGCCGAACGCGGGGAGTTCACACGGCGCGCGTACCTGAACGGAAAACTCGATCTGGTACAGGCCGAAGCCGTCCTGGATCTCATCGATGGGCAGAGCCGAGAGTTCCACCAAGCGGCGATCTTTCAGTTGGAGCGAGGGTTGTCATCGCGGTTGGCCGATATGAAGGAGCGGCTGGTCCGGCTGGAGGCGCATCTGGTCCAACACATCGACTTTCCTGAAGAGGACGAGGCGCCGATGCCACCGGCCTCCATCGCCACGGAGGCCGACGCCGTGGTGAGTGCCCTCGAGGAGTTGCTGGCGACGGCACCCGAGGGCGAGCTACTTCGCGAGGGAGCCGTGACGGTGCTCGCCGGCAGACCCAACTCGGGCAAGTCCAGCTTGTTCAATGCAATGCTGGGAGTGGAGCGTGCCATCGTTGCGGAGGTGCCCGGCACCACCCGTGACGCGTTGGAGGCTGTGGTTTCGCTCGGCGGTTTTCCGTTCCGCCTCGTGGATACGGCGGGGATCCACGATACGGACGAGCCCGTGGAACAGTTGGGGGTGGAGGTGGCCCGGCGTTACCTGGATGCTGCCGACCTCGTCCTGTTGTGCGTGGAGGCCGGGCGCCCAGTCGAGGAGGACGAGGCGATGTTCGCCGAGTCCCTCGCCGGGAAGGAGGTCGTGGTGGTGCGTACCAAGGCCGACCTCGCCGATGTGGCTGGAGGGGTCTTGGGCGAAGAGGACCACCTGGTCCTCTCCGCGCTGACTGGGGAGGGATTAGGGCTCCTGCGGGAGAAACTGCCTTCCCTCGTCTTTCGAGGTCTCGTCAGCGCCGGGGCCGATGCGCCGGTGCTGACGCGGAAGAGACAAGCCGACGGAGTGCGCCGTGCGCTCGAGGGCGTGCGCGCTTTCGCCGCCGCCCTGAGAGAGGGAGTACCGGCGGAGTTGGCATCCACCCATCTTCGACCGGCGGAGAGCGCGCTGGAGGAACTTCTCGGGGTTATCGCCTCGGAGGACGTGCTCGACGCACTATTCGACGAGTTCTGCATAGGCAAGTAAAGAGCGAGGAATGAGGAGTGGATAGCACCGCTTGGACCCAGGTGGGGTATAGGGTGACGGGACGGGTCCAAGGCGTTGGATATCGCTGGTGGACACGGGAGATTGCGACCGAGTTGGGTGTGTGCGGAACCGCTGAGAACTCACCCGATGGGGCGGTGGTGGTATACGCTACAGCGCCGGCGGAGGTGTTGGAAGCGTTCGCGATGCAACTCGCGAAGGGTCCCTGGATGGCGAGGGTGGACCGTGTCGAGAGAGTCCCGTCCGAAGGGCGGCTCTCCAGGGAGCGGTTCGAAATTCTTCTCTAGAAGGCTGTTGACGGATGGACGGCATGTACGACGTCGTAGTGATAGGCGGAGGTCACGCGGGTACTGAAGCCGCCGCCGCCGCGGCGCGCATCGGTGCTCGTGCGCTCCTCATCACGCCGGAGCTCCATCGGGTCGGGCAGATGAGCTGTAATCCGGCCGTTGGAGGTATCGCCAAGGGAGTCGTCGCACGCGAAGTAGACGCCATGGGGGGCGTCATGGGTCGTGCCACCGATGCGGCCCGGATCCAGTTCCGGATGCTGAACCGCTCGAAGGGGCCCGCCGTGTGGGGGCCCAGGGCACAGTGCGACCGGGCGCTCTACCCCGTCGGAGTGAGACGGATCCTGGAAGAACTGCCGGGCCTCGAGATGATTGAGGACATGGTAACCGGTTTGGTGATGGAGGGTGGCGCAGCCGTCGGGGTGATCACGGGTGCGGGTCGACGCATCGATTCCCGGACGGTGGTCGTGACCGCCGGGACCTTCCTCAGAGGTGAGATCCATATTGGTGGCGAGGATCCAGTGCCGGCCGGCCGGGCCGGAGAGGCCCCGTCGATCGACCTGGCGGTGGAGATGGCCCGTAGGGGTCTCGAACTCGCGCGTTTCAAGACCGGAACACCGCCCAGAATCGATGGACGCACGGTCGACTTCGACGCTCTCGAACGGCAGGACGGGGACCCGGGAGATTTCCGATTCAGTGCCTACCATCGGGAGGAGGTGCCGGAGCAGCGGCCCTGCTGGATCACGTGGACCGGAGACGAACTGAGGAAGGTGGTAGAGCGGAGTCTGCACACGAGCGCGCTCTACGGCGGTGCGATCGCTGGCCGAGGGCCGAGGTACTGTCCCTCGATCGAGGACAAGATCGTTCGGTTCCCTGATGCCTCGCGGCATCAAGTCTTCCTCGAGCCGGAGGGGCTCGACACGTCCGAGCTCTATGTGAATGGGCTCTCGACATCGCTCCCGGCGGAAATCCAGTTGGAGTTCCTGCGGACGGTGCCCGGCCTCGAACGCGTCGAGATGACGCGTGCCGGGTACGCGATCGAGTACGACTACGTTCCGCCCCACCAGCTCACGCACACCCTCGAAGTGAAGGTCATTCCGGGGCTGTTCTTGGCGGGGCAAATCAACGGAACGACCGGCTACGAAGAGGCGGCGGGGCAGGGGCTCATCGCCGGAGCCAACGCAGCGTTTCTCGCCCAGGGAGAGCCGCCGCTCATTCTCGAGCGTGACCAGGCCTACATCGGTGTGCTGGTTGACGACCTCGTAACCAAGGGAGTGGACGAGCCCTACCGGCTGTTCACGTCGAGGGCGGAGTACCGCCTTCTGTTGCGGCAGGACAACGCTGTGCGGCGCCTCGGTCCGGTCGCGGAGACGCGTGGGCTGCTCACGCTCGAGCAGCGGGGGGTTCTAAACGAACGGCTCGCGGCCGAGGACCGCATGGTGGGTTGGTTCCGAACCGCCTCGGTCCGGCCGGAGTCCGTGGCTCCGATACTGGAGCGGCTCGGCACCCCCGGAATCGCCGAGCCCACGCGCGCGCTGGATCTGCTCAAGAGGCCGGGTGTAACCGCTGACGAGATCGCAAGGGCGGGAGGGGCGCCGTTCGATCACGAGAGCGCGGGCGACGCTTTGGCGGCCGTGGAGATCGAGCTCAAGTACGAAGGGTACGTCGCTCGCGAGATCGATCGAGCGGAAAGGCTGAGGGAGCAGGCCGGCTTCGTGCTACCGGGGGAAACTCCCTACGCGGATTTCGTCACTCTGTCGTACGAGGCCCGCGAAAAGCTTGTGCGAGTGCGGCCCAGCACCCTGGCGCAGGCGGGACGGATTCCTGGTGTCTCGCCCGCAGACCTCCAAAACCTCATGATGGAGGTTCGCCGCTGGCGGGCGGCCGGCCAGCCAGGGGCTGTCGTCGTCCCGGCCGGCTGAGCGGGCCTCCAGGCGTAACCCTTTTTTTGTTTCAAACCGTAACCCCAATGGCTCGAGCCTTGTTGCATAGGGTTTGCGTAGGTCTTTCCAGCGGACGACATTCTCGGGGTCACAAAGAATTCCATTATTTGGGGTGTTTCACGTGAAACATTCGGACACTCAGACGGCGGGTGGGTGCCCAGCGGTGTCTAGCGCGGAGTGAGCCTGATCACGATTGTCCCGCTTTCGATCATGCCGTCCGAATTGAAGTCGAACTCGGTCGGACCCGTGAGAATGACGTCGGCTCCTTCGCGTACCCACGTGGACCGGGCAACCTCAGGCGAAGGAAGGGTTCTTCGGAAGACGACCTGCGTGCCCTCCACGGAGAGTGTGCCCGATTCACTAGACGCCTGGCCAAACCCGGAGAGGATAGCCGTGTATCGGCCCGACGGTTGGACTAAGAGCCTGAACGTGGCTCCCTTCGCCAAAAGATCCGCGAAAACCTCCGGATTCACCGCACTCGTGACGACCAGCACCGTGGCAATCCAATCCCCGACCATGAAATCCGGTCCAGGCGTCTCACCCGGGCCGGATGAGTCTCCACCGCAAGAAACCACCACACCCGCCAGGAACAACACACCCGCCTTGGACGCGATCTCGAGTACTCTGGATCCCATACCCATCCCTCTCCGCACCTTCCGTACACACTTCATTCGTCGGTGTACGCGGAATGTAGTCACGACCCCACGCCTCGCGCCACAAAACATCGCTTTACGAGACGAAAAGCCGCGCGTATATTCTTCGACCTTCCGGATTCGAGTCAGCTATTCCCGATCGGTGCCCGAGAATGTCGCGCGTAATCGCTATTGCCAACCAAAAAGGCGGTGTGGGTAAGACCACGACCGCCATTAACCTCGGGGCATCCCTGGCGGTCGCGGAATGCCGCACGCTCATCGTGGACATGGATCCCCAGGCCAATGCCACGAGCGGGCTCGGGGCCTCCCGGGACGGACCCACCGTTTATGATACGCTCATGCGAGGCGTTCCGGTGGGGGACTGCGTGCAATCCGGCGTGAGCGTGCCGTTTCTCGACCTCATTCCCTCGACTCGCGATCTCGTGGGAGCGGAGATCGAGTTGGTCGACGCAGGGTCCCGCGAGTTGGTCTTGCGGCGAGTGCTGGAGTCGGTTCGCGACGACTACGAGTTCATTCTTATCGACTGCCCCCCTTCGCTGGGCCTCCTCACCTTGAACACTCTCACCGCCGCAGATTCCGTGATGATCCCGATCCAGTGCGAGTTCTACGCCCTGGAGGGCCTCAGCCAGCTTCTCAACACTGTTAGGCTGGTGCAGCGTGCGCTCAATCGGACCCTGGAAATAGAAGGTGTGCTTCTCACGATGTACGACAGCCGCCTGAAGCTCTCGAAGCAGGTTGCCTCCGAGGCGCGTGAATACTTTGGCGACCGCGTGTACAAGACGCTGATCCCCCGCAACGTGCGACTTGCCGAGGCACCTAGTTTCGGCAAGCCCATCCTGCAGTACGACGTGCTATCAGCCGGCGCGCAGTGCTACCTCAACCTTGCGCGGGAGATCATCGCAGGCCGCGGAGAAGCGACATCGGCGAACCTTTCGACCGTGGAGGTGAGCGGGGCGTGAGTCAGCCAGCGAAGGATCGTTTGGGCAGGGGGTTGGGTGCGCTGCTCGGCGATTACATGACGACCGAACCCCCCAAAGGCGACGTCCAACGTATCACCGTTTCGTCGGTGGCTCCGAATCCCCAGCAGCCCCGCAGGAGTTTTTCGGAGGCGGAACTCGCGGAACTCACCGCCTCCATCGACGAAAACGGCCTCCTCCAACCACTCTTGGTACGACCGGCTCCGGGTCGGGACGGCCACTACGAGCTCGTGGCCGGAGAGCGTAGGCTTCGCGCCGTAGCGAGCCTTGGATGGCACGACGTCCCGGTCGTCGTTCGCGATGTGGATGACGACACCCTCCTGGTACTGGCGCTCGTCGAGAACCTCCAGCGGGAGGCGCTAGGTCCTCTGGAGGAAGCGCAAGGTTACCGCGCACTCGCTGATCAATACGGCCTGACTCAGGACGAGATCGCCCGCTCGGTAGGGAAGGACCGTTCTACGGTCGCCAACATGCTGCGGCTCCTTCGCCTGCCGGTGTCCGTGCGGAAACTCGTCGAGGAAGGCGGCCTTTCAGTAGGTCATGCCAGAGCCCTCCTGGCGATCGAAGACCCGTTGCGTATGGCCGATCTCGCCCGGAGTGCAGTACGCGGGGGTTGGTCGGTGCGGCAGATCGAGCGCAAAGTGAAGAGCCTCACGCGGGTGGCCAAGACCGCCGCCGCGACTGAAAAAACCAGCGCGGACCCGATCCTTCTCGCGCTCCAGGAGGAGTTGCGCTCCGTGCTCGCCACGCGAGTCCGAATCCGGACCACCAACAATAAGGACGGCGTAATCGAGGTGCCCTTCCACAACCCCGAGGACTTCGAGCGCCTCTTCGCGCTCATGGCCGGCCGCGAGGCCTCCGAGATCGTTGGATGAGCAAGCGGGACACACACCTCAGCATCATCCTCGTCCCGGAGGATGGCGGCGAGAGTCGAACGTTTCGCCTGTCCCGAAGGAGGCTGCGCGCCTTCCGCCTGGGCGGTATCGCTCTGGGCAGCGCGGCGGTCTTCATGCTGGGGAGTTGGCCCTTCTTGGTCACGCGATCCGCCCGCGTCGAAGACCTCGAGGATCAGGTGGCCCAACTGCATGCCGAGCAGGCACACGTTCGGACCCTGATTCGGATTGTCGACGATCTCGAAAACCGCTACGAAAGGCTTCGGTCTTTATTCGGTTACGAGGGCTCACCCCCCGCGTCCGAGATGTGGCTGCCACCCCCCGGTGGCCGTCGCTCGGGGTCGGCACGATCCCAGGACGCGGCGGCCATGCCGTCAGCATGGCCGCTCACGGACCGGGGGTTCGTCACGCAGCGCCTCTTGGCCGGAGATGCCGGTGAGCACCCGGGCCTAGACATCGCCGTGCCCACGGACTCATATATTCTAGCCGCAGGAAGCGGTGTCGTGGCAGAGGTTGGTGATGATCCGACCTACGGCCGCTTCATCCGGATCGACCATGGGAACGGGTATGAAACGCTGTACGCACACGCTTCCACCACGCTTACGGCGCTGGGAGCGCGGGTTCGTCGCAGCGAGGTGATTGCGTTGAGTGGATCTACTGGCCGCTCGACCGCGCCGCACTTGCACTTCGAGATTTTGCTGGATGACGAGGCGGTCGATCCGCTCACGATGGTGCGACAACCATGAAGGCGACAGGAAGGGAATAGGAACATGGCAAAACACCGCGCCCCGAACGGCACACCACCGGAGGATGTAATCTCCATCATTGGACCCGGTATGCAGGTCGTCGGTGATTGTGTAACCACGGGGAGCCTCAGGATCGAGGGCACTGTGCAAGGAGCGGTCCGGGCCGGCAAGGCCGTGGTTGTAGGCAAGGAGGGGTTTGTCGACGGCGACATCGAGACTCAGGATGCAGTGATTTCCGGCCGCGTGGTGGGAACCCTGACGATTGCGTCCCGACTGGAGGTGCACGCCACGTGCCGCATCGAAGGCACGATCCGCGCGCACCGGATGCAGCTCGAGGAGGGGGCCTCCATCGAGGGCCAGATCATGGTCGGAGAAGGGAAACAAACGGCGCCCACACCCGAGCATATCATCGCCGACGAGGAGGGCCCGAACGGGCGTGAGGAGAGCGCTGGCGACAAGGGGTTTTCCACAACATCGGGAAAACTATCTAAGTCACCCTAGACCAACGACTTACGCTCGACCACCACGCCCATTGTTGCGTATTGCGTCACACGTGCAGGCACCTTTTCCACAGTTTCGGCCGGGGATCTCATGAAATTAGAATCCCTGCTCCAATATCTCTCGGAGTATCTCCGCCTGGAGGAGTTTCCGGATTACCCTCTGGCGACGAACGGCCTTCAGGTCGAGGGGCCTGAAACTGTCTCGAAAATCTGCGTTGCGGTCGATTCCAGTGAGGCGGTCATCAACGAGGCAGCCCGAAGGGGCGCCGATCTCCTGATCGTGCATCACGGTCTGTTCTGGGACGGACGCCACAGGGTCACCGGCCCGCGCTACCGGAAGCTACACACGCTGATTACGGAGGGGTTGGCGCTGTTCAGCGCTCATCTCCCGCTCGACGCCCACTCCGAGGTCGGTAACTGCGCAGTCCTCGCTCGGGAGCTCGGTCTGGACCGGTTGGAGCGATTCGGGACCTACGCCGGAGAGAAGATCGGGTGGTGGGGATTTCTCGACGCGGAACGAGAGGCTTTTCGTGAGACGATCGCACGGGTGGTCGGCGGGCCTGTGAAGCTCATCCCCGGCGGACCCGAGCAGCTCCACCGGGTGGCGGTTGTGACCGGAGGAGCTGCGAGCCTGATATCCGAGGCCGCGGACGCGGGGATAGACGCCCTGGTCACGGGTGAGGGCGCCCACCACACGTTCCACGAGGCCATGGAGCTAGGAGTGAACGCCTACTACGCGGGCCACTACGCCACGGAGACCTGGGGCGTGAAGGCGCTCGCTGCCCATATCGAGGAGCGCTTCGAGATCCCCTGGGAGTTCATCGACGCCCCTACCGGACTCTAGCCAGCCTCAACCCCCCGGCCGCATCGCATCTCGGGCCGCCCTGAACTCCGAACCCTCGAACCAATTCGGCCAGCTGTCGTCCCTGGCGATGTCGAGCGCCGTCGCCAGGATCAGCCAACCCTGTTGCACCGCACCCGAGAACACGAAATCTTCGGAGAACTCATCGCTCGGGGCGTGGTAATGATTGGCCGTATAATTCGCCATCACCTCGTTACCCCAACCGTCGGGCTTGCCACGGAACTGTCGCCCATGCTCGATGTAGAGCGACGGCACTCCGGCCCGCGCGAAGGGAAAGTGGTCACTTCGGAAAAAGTACCCCTTTTCCGGCTCTGCGTCCGGCATGAGGGTCAGCCCGGCCTCGGCGGCGCGGGCCTCTACGTAACGGCCGAGACCGCTGCGTTCGGCACCTTGAGCGATCATGTCGTCGGTCTCGCCCCACAGGTTGGCCCCGTCCATGTTGATTTCGGCGACAGTGTTGGCCAGCGGGAATAGCGGCGACTGAACGTACCAGGCGCCGCCCAGCAGTCCCTGTTCCTCCGCAGCCGTGGCGATGAATAGAAGTGAGCGGGGCGGAGCCTCGGGCAGTCCGGCGGCAGCGTTCGCAAGCGAGATCAGCAGCGCCGTGCCGCTCGCGTTGTCGTAGGCTCCGTTGTAGATGGAGTCCCCGTCGACCGGCTCGCCGATACCGAAGTGATCGTAGTGCGATGTGAGCGTGATGACCTCGTCGGGCCGCGAAGACCCGGGTAGCAATCCCACGACGTTCTGCGTTTCGACCACGCGGATCGTGTTGGTGACGCGGGCGTCGACCTGAATTCCTGTCGCGACAGGCTCGAACCCCCGGCTGGCGGCCTGGGTCATCAGTTCATCGAGGTCGAGCGAAGCGAGGGCCAGCACACTGGAAGCAGCCTCGTACGACAGCCAACCTTGGAGGGGTACAGGGTTCGCGTCGGGAGCGGGAGGAAGTGCCACCTGCTCACCCGACCATCCCCCGCGCACGACGCTCCAGGGGTAGCCGGCCGCCTCGGTGGTATGGACCACGAGGGCACCCAGAGCGCCCTGCCTTGCGGACTCCTCGTACTTGTAGGTCCAGCGGCCGTAGTAGGTCATGGCCCGCCCGCCGAACAGCTCCGGCTCGCCCGGAGGCGCCGGAGGGTCGTTCACCAGGATGAGCAGGATCTTTCCCGCCACGTCGATCCCGAAATCATCCCAGTCGGCCTCGGGCGCCGAGATCCCGTAGCCCACGAACACCAACTCCCCGGATCCCTCGACCGCCTGGGACTCGGGGTCACCAGACCAGAGCACGAAGTCGTCGAGATAATCGGGGGACACGCTCGCGCCGCCCCTGGAAAACCCCAACTCGATCTCGGAGGCTTTTGGGGTGGTGCCGATGAGGCGGACGTCCTGGAAGTAACTGCCATCGATGGGCTGTAGGCCGGCGGCCTCGAATTGGTCGGCGACGTACTCCGCCGCCCGGCGCCCACCGTCGCTTCCGGGGCCCCTGCCCATGAAGTCGTCGGAGGCGAGGCGCTGCATGTGCTCCCGGATCATGTCGCCCGAGATCTCGGGAATCGTGGTGTCGATCGACTCACTCGCACACCCAACGAGGGCTACCACTGAAAGAATGATGAGGCGCTTCACGATCACATCTCCACTCTCTGGCATAGTGTCCGGAGCCCGGCACGGGCTCCTCAACGGGCAAGCAAAGTATGGCCCCCGTGCCCTGCTGGCGAACCGCTGCCCTGGACGTGCGAGGCACGTGAGGTTGCAGACCTCTGGTACCTGAGGTACCATTTTTCCTCACCCCCAATCACGTCGCGGAGAATCTATGATTAAGCGAGTCCTGGCGATCAGCGCGGGAGTGGTGCTGTTCGCTGCCGGCACGCTTCAAGCGCAGGTCGTTCCCACACCGGAATCACACTTCGGTTTCGAGCTGGGTTCCGACCGGAAGCTCGCGAACTGGTCCGCCTTGACGGCTTATTACGAACGGCTCGCCCAGGCCAGCCCCCGCGTCAGCGTCGACACGCTCGGGCCCACCACGGCCGGGCTTCCATTCGTGATGCTCACGATCACGAGTCCCGAGAACCATGCCGACATCGAGCGCCTGAGGAACATCCAAATGCGGCTGGCCGACCCACGACGTGTTGGGGGTGAAGAGGAGCTCCAGCGGCTCCTGGACGAGGGCAAGACGATCGTCCTGATCACGCACGCGATCCACTCCACCGAGGTCGGCGGGGCCCAGACCGCAGCCCGGCTCGCGTACCGGCTGGCGTCCTCGAACGAGGCCAAGGTCCTGGAAATCCTGGACAACGTGATCCTCCTGGATATCCCATCGCTGAATCCCGATGGGACGCAGTGGGTGGTGGATTGGTACAACGAGCACGTCGGGACGGAGTACGAGGCCTCGCCGATGCCCTGGCTGTACCACTACTACGTGGGGCACGACAACAACCGGGACTGGTACGCGTTCACGCAACTGGAGACCCAGTACACGGTGCTGCAGGCGCACAACGCCTGGCATCCCCAGATCGTGCACGACATCCATCAGATGGGGAACAGCGGGGCGCGCATCTTTTTCCCGCCCTACATCGATCCCATTGAACACAACGTGGATCCTGGCCTGGTCGCGGCGGTCAACATGCTCGGGACGTACATGGCTGCCGAGTTGACCGCCCAGGGGAAGAAGGGTGTGGTGGTCAACGCCATCTATGACGGCTTCACTCCGGCACGCGCGTACCAGCACTACCACGCGGGGGCCCGGATCCTCTCCGAGACGGCGTCCGCGCGTATCGCGACCCCCATCACTCAGACCGCCGACGACATCGGTGGGGGCCGGGAATACGACGCCGCTGTGGCGACGTGGAACTTCCCGGATCCGTGGGAGGGTGGCGAGTGGGGCTTGCCCGACATCGTCGAGTACATGGAGTCGGGCGCGATGGCCTTGCTCACCAACGCCGCCAAGAACCGCCGGTACTGGCTGGAGAACTTCTACCGCATCAACGAGCGTGCCGTGAAGGGCTGGGAAGCGTGGCCCGCCGCGTGGGTGATTCCCGCCGACCAGCCGAACACGGCGGGCCTGGCCTACGTCTTGCGAACCCTCCGCATGGGGGACGTCGAGGTGCATCGGGCCTGGACAGACTTCGAGGGCGACGGACGCTCCTTCCCGGCCGGATCGTACGTGGTCCCGATGAATCAGCCGTACGCGGCGTTCGCTCAGACGATGCTCGAGGTGCAGCACTACCCGGACCTGCGACAGTTCCCAGGGGGACCGCCAAAGCCGCCGTACGACGTGACCGCGCACACTCTGCCCCTCCTCATGGATGTCGAGGCTGTGGCGGTCGAGGAGGTTCCGGATCTCGCTGGTATCTTGGAGCCTGACCCCATCGAGACCCCGGATTTCGCGTTCGAGCTGCCGGAGGCTCTCACGGGGCCCGACGCGCCTCGGGTGGCGATCTACAAGTCGGCGCAGGAGCCCATGGAGGCGGGTTGGACCCGTTGGGTCTTCGACCAGCACGGGCTCCGGTACGATACGCTGAAGGACGCGCGCGCTCGCGAGGGCGGCCTCGGGGACGACTACGACGTGATCGTTCTCCAGGACCAGAGCCCGGGCTCGATCCGCGACGGTTTCTCCCCCGGCGCGCTCCCGCCCGAGTACACGGGGGGGTTGGGGCAAGCGGGCGTGAGTGCCCTGGAGTCGTTCGTGCGTTCCGGGGGGCGGCTCATCGCCATCGAGGAGGCCACCGACTTCGTCACGGAGTTGTTCGGTCTCGAGATCTCGAGCGCGGTGGAGCGTTTGGACACCCAGGATTTTTTCATCCCGGGGTCGATCCTCCAACTCGACCTCGAGGACCACCCGATCACGGCCGGCATGGGCGCCGAGTCGGTAGCCTGGTACTGGCGGAGCAGCCGCGCCTTCGACGTGATGGACGCCAGGGCCAGCGTGGTTGCCCGCTATGCGGCGGGCGACCCGGTGCTGTCCGGATGGATCCTCGGCCCGGAGCACGTGGCCGGAAAGCCTGCGATCGTCGAGGTGCCGATCGGGTCCGGCTCGGTGGTGCTGTTCGGATTCCAGCCGAACTACCGCGGTCAGACGGTGGCGACCTGGCCGCTCCTGTGGAACGCCATGAGCACCACGCCCCGGGCGCCCGAAGGTGAACCCGATTCCGGAGGCTCGAGATGACCTGCCCACGATGCGGTGCCTCGGGGGACGGCAAGTTCTGCTCGTCGTGCGGAGCCGCGCTGGTCGCACCCGAATGCCCGTCGTGCGGACAGCAGTCTCAGGCCGGCGCACGCTTTTGCAATCAGTGCGGTGGGTCGCTGGCTTCGGACGCCGGGCAGGGTGCGGCCCCCGCGACCAGCGGGTCCGGAGACAGCGCTACGGCAAACATGGGCTGGTGGATCGCGGGAGCTCTGTTGGCCGGTCTGATCCTGGTGGTCGCGTGGCCGATCTATGGACCGGGTGCACAGACCCCACCTGCATCTTCCGCGCAGGGAGCGCGGGCCGTGGACGCGTCGAGCGTGGACCTCACCAGCATGACCCCCCGCCAGGCCGCCGACAGGCTCTTTGAGCGGGTTATGAGGGCAGTGTCGGTCGGGAACCAAGGCGAGATCCTGAGCTTCCTCCCGATGGCGATCGCCGCCTACGAGCGGGCGGCGCCATTGGACTCAGACGGGAGCCACCACTTGGCTACGCTTCTTCGCGAGGCGCAGAGAAGCGAGGAGGCACTGGCGGTCGCGGCCCAAGCGCTGGAGAGCGCCCCGGACCATCTCCTCGTGCTGTCCTCTGCGGCCGAGGCCTCGGTGGCGCTCGGCGACGAAGACGGGGCTCGGGGCTACTACCAGCACCTGCTCGATGTGTGGGACGACGAGATGGCCAAGGGTCTCGTCGACTACGACGTAGCGCACCCAGCTCTAATGCCGATGATCCGGAGTGCCGCGGAGGATTTCCTCAGCGGGGGCTAGCCCCCCCGGACGAGGGACTCCGGTCGCAGCGCCACACCTCATGCGCATTTTCCTCACGGGAGGCTCCGGCCTAATAGGGTCGCACGTAGCCGACAGGCTGATCCGAAGCGGTCACGACGTGGTAGCGCTGCAGCGGCCGAACTCGGACTCGAGCTTTCTGGAGGCGCACGGGTGCGAGATCCATGTGGGCGACGTGCGCGACGGTGTCGAGTACCATATTCCACGCATGCGCGGCTGCGACGCCGTGGTGCACTGTGCGGCGCTCATCTACGCGAGCACGTCCTGGCCGGAGGTGCGGGCGGTCAACGTCGACGGCACCCGAAACGTGCTTGAGGCGGCTGCCGAGGCCGGCGTTTCCATGGCGGTCCATGTGTCTTCGATCGCGGTATACGGCGATCCGGGTGACCACATCGACGAGTCCGCTCCAATGGATCGTCCGCTGCGGCCGGCGGATCTATATGGCCGTTCCAAACGCGAGGCGGAGAGGGTCGCAATGCGCTTTCACGGCCCCGGTATGGCGCTCACCATCCTCCGACCCTCTGCGGTCTACGGCGAGCGTGACCGCCTGTTCGCTCCCAAACTGGCGCGCATGGTCCAATTTCCGATCACCGTGGTGATGGGGCCCGGGACGAACACGCTCCCGGTCGTCTATGCCGGCAATATCGCAGCCGGCGTGGAGGTGGCGCTCTCGGGTTTGGGAGCGGGCCGCGCGTTCAACATGGCCACCGATCACCCCATCACACAGTTGGAGCTCATGAAGTGGTTGGCGGTCGGCCTGGGCCGCACACCGCGTTTCATGCACTTGCCCGCCGGGCTCATCCGAAAGGGCGCGAAGCTGGGGGAGACGTTGGGGGTCAAGATCCCGGGCGCCCGCGATCTCTCTCTGGCGCGGGTCGCTGCTCTCGTGTTGGACGACAACCCCTACGACTCGTCGTTGGCGCGCAAGATCCTCAACTGGGATCCTCCCCATACTCACCAGGACGCCCTCCGGCGCACGGGAGAGTGGCTCCGGAAGCAGAGCAGGAGATAGGAACTTGACCGACCCGAAAATCAAACCAGCGCCTCCGCCGTCGCGCGTTACCGAGGATGAACGTTTCCTTCAGTCCGCTGTGGAGCGGCTCGAGGAGAAGGGTGTCTTCAAGGTCGGCAAGGACTCCTGGCGCGTCTTCCGTATCATGGGAGAGTTCGTCGAGGGATTCGACGAGCTCCAGAACCTCGGACCTGCCGTGTCGTTCTTCGGCTCCGCGCGGGTGACCGAGGCCGATCCGATGTATCACGAGTGCGTCGAGACGGCTCGCCGTGTGGGCGAGGCCGGCTTCGCAATCATCACCGGAGGCGGTCCTGGTATCATGGAGGCCGCCAACCGGGGCGCCAGGGAGGCGGGCGTGGCTTCCGTGGGGTGCAACATCGAGTTGCCCTTCGAGCAGGGCACCAACCCCTACGTCGATATCTCCATCGACTTCCGGTACTTCTTCGTGCGCAAGACGATGTTCGTGAAGTACGCCGAGGCGTTCGTGATCTTTCCCGGTGGATTCGGGACCATGGACGAGCTGTTCGAGTCCCTGACTCTGATTCAGACGGGCAAGGTGGCGCACTTCCCCGTGGTCCTGTTCGGCAAGGACTATTGGAGCGGGCTCACGGACTGGATGCGCAACACCCTGGTCGCCGAGGGCAAGGTCTCGGAGAAAGACCTCGATCTCATCTTCGTCACGGACTCGCCGGACGAGGCTGTGGACCATGTGGCCGAGCGCTACCGGAAACAGCTGGCCGCGATCTCCGCGAAGGGGTCGGGCGACGAGTGATTCGACCCCCGGCTTGATGCCTGAGTCAGACGAATTCGGAGCTCATGTCTCGTCGCCGGAGGCGCCCGCCAGGGCGGCCGCGCTCGGGTCGGTATGTTTCCAGTTCTTCACCAAGCAGCCGAATCGCTGGGCGGAACCGAAGTTCGACCAAGAGAAGATCTCCGCGTTCCGTGACTCGTGGCAGCACCATCGTATCCGCTTCGCGAATGCGCATGACTCTTACCTGATCAACTTGGCTAGTCCGAACCCGGTGCTTTGGGGGCGCTCGCTCGGATGCTTCATCGGAGAGCTGAGGCGTTCGACTCAGCTTGGACTGAGCGCCGTCGTCACGCATCCTGGAAATGCGACGGACCACGATATCCAGGGCGGGCTGGTGAGGAACGCCGATGCGGTTGGTCAGGCTCTCGAAGAGGTGCCGGGGGATGTCCGGGTCTTCCTCGAGATCACGGCGGGAAGCGGCACCTCGGTCGGCGCCAGCTTCGAGAACCTGTGCGCGATCATCGAGGGTATTCCTTCCGGAGTGCGTGACCGTGTCGGAGTGTGCTTCGATACGTGCCACGCGCTGGCGGCCGGGTACGATCTCGTGGACGACTACGACGGGGTTTGGAGCGCCTTCGACGGCGTACTGGGTCTGGACCGGCTCGGGATGTTCCACCTGAACGACTCGAAGCATCCCCTCGGCTCACATAAAGACCGGCACGAGCACATCGGCGAAGGAGCGCTGGGAGACGAGCCCTTCCGTCGTATCGTGAACGATGACCGCTTCACTGGGTTGCCCAAGATCTTGGAGACCCCCAAAGGAGATGACCCGATTGCCAGCGACCTGCGCAACCTCGGCAGGCTGAGGGCCTTCCGCGTTGTTTCGTGAGGCGCTTCGCTGTGCGCTCCCTTGGCTGATTGGAACACAACTTGGCAGGCCGTGCCGGACTTCCGGGACCACGCCTCGGGCGGTGCCCCCTGCGCTGCGGTATTCTGGCGCACGGCTTCGCCCGCGCCCGCTGCGCCGGCTGTGGCATGACTTTCTGGTAGCGTTCAGTTGCAAGGGTCGGAGCGCGGGGGTCTGTTTCTGCCCGGTGTGACTGTGGGTCTTCTGGGGTATGCGGCTGGGAACCACGTGGCGTTTGCCATCTATTTTTTGGTCCGAACCGGCGCCTTGGGGTTGTGAGGCCCCTGCAGGGGCCTTTTCTTTATAGGCTCAGCATCCCTGTAAACAGATGAGTTCGAGTGACCCGCTCATGACCGAAACCCTTACGACGCGGCCAAGAGGCTATGCGCCCGGTGGCAAGGATACCGGGATCGTAAAGCCGAAGGGCACGCCCGCCATTCCGGCGCACCAGGGCCTCGAGACCATTCCACTCAGGGCGCGAAAGCCCGAGTGGCTCAAGGTCCGATCGCCGGGTGGTGAGAACTATGGGCGGCTGAAGCGGCTCATGCGGGGCGGAGCGTTGCACACGGTGTGCGAGGAAGCCGGCTGCCCGAACATCGGTGAGTGCTGGGAGGACGGCACCGCCACCTTCATGATCCTCGGCGATGTCTGTACCCGCGCGTGCAAGTACTGCGCGGTGGCGCACGGCATGCCCACGGAGCTCGACCTGGACGAGCCCCGCAGGGTGGCCGAGACCGTGGAGGCGATGGGTCTCGAGCACGTCGTGATGACCAGCGTGAATCGGGATGAACTCGCCGATGGTGGCGCGGGGATCTACGCGGAGACGATCCGACAGATTCACGATCGCCTGCCCGATTGCTCGGTCGAGGTGCTCATCCCGGACTTCAAGGGCGACGAAGACGCGTTGCGGACCGTCATGGATGCGGGTCCGGCCATTCTGGGGCACAACCTGGAGACGGTCGAGCGGTTGCACCCCGAGGTCCGTCCCGGTGGCCGGTATTGGCGGTCGATCTCGTTCCTGGGTGCCGCGAAGCGCATCGACGAAACCATGCTCACCAAGACCAGCATCATCCTGGGCATGGGCGAAGAGGAGGACGAGGTCCATCAGGCCATGAAGGATCTGCGGGCGGCGGCGGTGGACATCCTGACGCTCGGCCAGTATCTGCGACCCTCCGCGTTTCACATCCCGGTCGCGCGCTGGGTCACGCCCGAGGAGTTCGCTCAGTGGAAGGTGGTCGGCGAAAGGGACTACGGCTTCAGGCACGTGGAGTCCGGTCCGCTGGTGCGATCCAGTTACCACGCGAAGGAGCAGGCCCGTCAGGTCACGGCCGGGGGGCCCGGAAGCATCCGCGAGGTGATGGAGGCCGACTTGGCTGCACCGGGGGAGGTGCCGCATCTCCAACTCGTCCAGATCGAGGTGGGGCGACCGGGCGGTACCGTCGATAGGGTGAGGGGCACCTGATGGAGGGGCGGGGCACCATGGCCAAGTCGCAGGCCGAGTCACAGCCCAAGAGCGACGGCCTGGGCGGGTTCGCGCGCGAGGAGTTGCTGCACTTCCTCCGCCAGATGCTGCTCTACCGACGCTTCGAGGAGAAGGCCGAAGAGGCGTACGCCATCGGCAAGATCGGCGGCTTCTGCCACCTGCACATCGGCCAGGAGGGGGTCGCGGCCGGCAGCATCCTTCCGCTCCGTGAGGACGACTACGCCATCAGCGCGTATCGAGAGCACACCCAGGCGCTGGCGAAAGGCCTGGCACCCGAAGTGGTGATGGCCGAACTGTACGGGAAGGCGGCGGGCGCCTCGGGAGGCATGGGAGGCTCCATGCACATGTTCGGCGCGAACAAGGGCTTCATGGGCGGCCATGGGATCGTGGGAGCCCAGACCGCTCTGGCCCTGGGGATCGCGTGGGCCATCAAGTACCGGGGTCAGGACCGCGTGTGTGTCTGCTTCATCGGAGACGCGGCGGTAAACCAGGGTGCCTTCCACGAGTCTCTGAACATGGCGGCCATCTGGCAGTTACCGGTCGTCTACGTGGTGGAGAACAACGACTACGGCATGGGCACCAAGTTCAGCCGGGTATCGCAGACTCCGATAGCCGAGAAATCGGCCGTCTACGGCATTCCGGCCACGATCGTGAATGGGCAGGATGTCATGGAGACCTACCGGACCTTCTCCGAGTTGTACGAGAAGGTCAGGGACGGTGGTGGCCCGCAGTTCGTGGACGCGCAGACCTACCGCTTCAAGGGCCATTCGATGTCCGACCCGGTGTCGGGCACGTATCGGTCCAAGGAGGAGGTCGCCGAGAGGACGGAGAACCACGATCCGATCGCGATTCTAAAAGATCGCCTGGTCGCGGCCGAGTTGCTGACACAAGCCGAGCTGGAGGCGATGGACACAGAGGTCAGGCAAGAGGTGCAGGCGGCCGCTGATTTCGCGGAGGCGGCACCCGACCCGGACCCGGCCACCCTGTATGAGCACGTGTATTCGGAGATCAATCCGAACGGACGCCTCTTCTTCGACGGACGAGATCGTGGAACTGACGTATAGAGAGGCGCTCAACCAGGCGCTCGCCGAGGAGATGGAGCGGGACGACTCCGTCTTCCTGCTGGGCGAGGAGGTGGCCGAGTACGATGGTGCCTATAAGGTGTCCAAGGGACTGCTCGATACGTTCGGCGACATGCGCGTGGTCGACACGCCCATCTCCGAACTCGGCTTCACCGGCTTGGGTGTGGGGGCTGCCATGGTCGGGCTGAGGCCGGTGGTCGAGTTCATGACCTTCAACTTCTCGCTGCTCGCTCTGGACCAGGTCATCAACGCCGCGGCCAAGATGCTCCACATGAGCGGGGGCCAGATCAACATCCCGATGGTATTTCGCGGTCCCACGGGGGCGGCGCTGCAGCTCGGCGCCCAGCACTCGCAGGCGTGCGAGACCTGGTACGTGCACGCACCGGGCGTGAAGTTGGTCACCCCCGCGACTCCGGCTGACGCGAAAGGCCTCCTGAAGGCCGCCATCAGAGACAACGACCCGGTGGCATTCATGGAGGGTGAGCTGCTCTACAACCTCAAGGGCGAGGTGCCCGAAGACGACGACTTCGTGATCCCTCTGGGGGTGGCGGACCTGAAGCGGGAAGGGGGCGACGTCTCGATTATCACGCACGGTAGGATGGTCCATCTCTGCTTGCAGGCGGCCTCCCAGATGGCCAAGGACGGAATCGAGGCCGATGTGCTCGACTTACGCTCGCTTCGCCCGCTGGACGTCGAGGCCATGCTCGCGTCGGTGCACAAGACCAACCGGGCCATCTATGTCGAGGAGGGCTGGCCATACCTCGGCGTCGGCGCGCAGATCGTCGCGATCCTCCAGGAGGAGGCATTCGACGACCTGGACGCGCCCGTGCTTAGGGTGACCCAGGCGGACATCCCCATGCCATACAACAAGAAGCTCGAGGCCATGACCAAACCCAGCGCATCCCAGGTTGTGGAAGCCTGCCACCGCGTGTTGTACAGGTAAGCCGAGTATGGCGACCAAGGTTCATATGGAGGCGCTGTCCCCGACCATGGAGGAGGGGCAGGTCGTGAAGTGGCTCAAGGCCGAAGGTGACTCGGTCACGGCCGGGGAGATCTTGGCCGAGATCGAGACCGATAAGGCGACCATGGAGTTGGTCGCTCGGGGCGACGGGCTCCTTCGCAAGATCCTGGTCGGTGAGGGTGGAACGGCGCCCGTGGGAGACGTGATCGCGGTGATCGCCGCCGCGGACGAGGATGTCTCCGAGTTCGAGAGCGGTGGAACGGGGGCTTCTGCCCCACCGCTACCCGCGCAGGAAGCGAGCGAAGTGACCGAGGTGGAGTCAGCCACGCCTGCGGCGAAGGCCGCCGAGACCCCAGCCGCGCCCGAGGTGAATGGGGCCGATAACGGGCGTATCAAGGCGTCGCCGGTGGCCCGCCGTTTGGCCGCGGAGGCGGGGTTGGACCTCGCGTCTGTGGCCGGATCAGGCCCGGGGGGCCGCATCGTCAAACAGGACGTAGAGGCGGCGCTCGAGGGCGGTGTGCCTACCGCCCCGGCACGAACGCCCGCACCCACTACTACGGCTTTCCCTCCGGCGTCCGATGCCGACTATGAGGACATTCCGCTCACGCAGATGCGGAAGACGATCGCGCGGCGCCTCGTGGAATCGATCGGGCCTATCCCGCACTTCTTCCTTACGGTCGACGTGGACATGACGCGCGCGCTCGAGGCTCGCCAGCGCATCAACGCCATGCTGGAAGCCGAGGGCCGCAAGACGTCGATCAACGACTTGATCATTCGAGCCACGGCCGCCGCGCTGAGGCGTCACCCGGACTGTAATGCCCACTGGATGGGCGACTCCGTGCGGCGCTTCAACCGGGTGCACATCGGGGTCGCGGTGGCCATCGACGACGGGCTGATCACGCCGGTGATCCGGGACGCGCACATGAAGGGTGTTGCGGACATCGGTGCTGAGGTCCGTGAGTTGGCCGGTCGCGCGCGTGAGAAGAAACTGATGCCCGACGAGTACACCGGCGCGACGTTTTCTATCTCCAACTTGGGCATGCTCGGGATCCATGAGTTCACCGCGGTGATCAATCCGCCGGAGGCCGGCATTCTGGCCGTGGGCGCGGTGGAGGATACACCCGTGGTCGTCGACGGCGAGATCCAGGTCAGGCCACGCATGCGCATGACCATGAGCTGTGATCACCGTGTGATCGACGGCGCCTTGGGGGCTCGCTTCCTGGCGACGCTGCGCGGCATGCTCGAGGAGCCTGCCACGATCCTGCTGTGATGGCGCCGCGCCTTTTCGGTTGGGCTGCAATGGCGATGATCCTCCTGACGTTAGCGGCCGGCGCGTGCGGGCCGCCTGCCGGAGACCCGGGGCCCAGTGGGGGCGGGACCACCGTACCCCTCCTCGCCGAAGGCTCGGGTGGGGTCAACCATGAGCGCCACGACACGGCCCCGTACGTGGTGCTCATCTCGATCGACGGCTTCGGGCACGACTATCCCGACCGCTTCGACGTCCCGAATCTGCGGCGCATCATAGACGGTGGTGTCAGGGCGGAAGCCATGATCCCCGTGTTCCCCGTGAAGACGTTCCCCAACCACTACTCGATCGCGACCGGCATGTATCCGGCGACGCACGGCCTCATCGGCAACCGTTTCTACGATCCGGAGCGCGACGAATCCTACGTCTTCGTGGACCGGGACAAGGTGGGAGACGGCACCTGGTACGGAGGCGAGCCACTCTGGGTGCTGGCGGAGCAGCGGGGCATGGTCGCCGCGGCGTTCTTTTGGGTGGGCACGGAGGCCGACGTCCGGGGCGTGCGCCCCACGCACTGGCGTGCGTTCGACGGAAACGTGCCCGACCCCGATCGTGTGGCCCAGGTGCTCGCGTGGTTGGCCGAGCCGGTGCGCACGCGGCCTCACATGGTCACGCTCTACTTCGAGGACGCCGACCAGGTCGGTCACAACTTCGCGCCCGAGAGTCCCGAAATGGCTGAGGCCGTGCGCTCGATCGACTCGGCTATCGGAGAACTCCTGGACGGTATCGCCGCGCTACCCCACGGAGACGAGGTCTACGTCGTGGTCGTATCGGACCATGGCATGGCGAAAATCGAGCCTGACCAGCTCTACTACCTCGAGGACTTCATCGACCTCGATGGACTGCGGTTCGGGGAGAGGGGAGCCGTAACGATCATATACCTGGACGGCACGGACCAAGAGCGTACGGCGTTGGGAGACCAGCTCACGGAGGTTCTACCTCGAGCGAAGGTCTACACGCTCGGACAGCTTCCGGAGCGGATGCACTATGCCGGCGACCGGCGTCTGGGGGACATCATCATCGTGCCAGAGCTGGGGTGGGAGGTGACGGACCGCCGTAGAGGTGGCCGCTCATACGGCTGGAACCACGGGTGGGACAACGCAGATGAAGCCATGCACGGGGTCTTCCTGGCCATGGGCCCCGGCATCCAGGGCGGCCGAACGATCCCGCGCTTCGAGAACATCCATGTCTACCCGTGGATCGCCGGGCTGCTGGGCCTCGAACCCTCCGAGCCGATCGACGGCGATCCGGCGGTGCTGGGTGGGGTGGTGGGGTGGCGGTAGGGCTTCTACCCTCAACACCCTCAAGACCGTCAGGATCGTCAATTTGGCCCTGCTAGCGAGCTTCGTCGCCTTCCTTGTAGCCCCCCCGCTCGATCATCATTAGCGCGGGCGCAAGAGAGCGACCCATCCCTCACTGCGACCCATCCAGCCATTGACGGATTCTGAGCCGCGCGATGGTGGAGGTCCGGGGCCTGGTGCGGGCGAGGCGCTGAGCGACCTCCACCGCCCGTCTCCCGTCCCACCCCGGCCACGGGCTCTTTGCAAGGCCTAGAACCCCGCCGAAGTACGCCCAGGACCCGCTCAGAGCTTCAAAAAACCGGCCTTTATATTACAAGGGTCACGGGGCGGGTTGCGCCCCACAGTGATGACGACGGGAGGGAGACGCACGCATGATCCAGTTCGCCGACACCAGGCACACGAGTCCATCCGAAGACACCGAACGGC
>JACZXQ010000030.1 GCA_022571515.1 Gemmatimonadota bacterium | reverse complement strand
CGCCACCGGACTCTACTGAGCGTCCGGGATGCATCCCACGTCGCGACGTATACGGGTCCGCTCTCGATCAGGGCCGCCCGTCCGCTCCACCGCACCCAACTGTGGGCCCGTCTACCGCCGGCGCCGTCCCACGCTGACGCCGCTCTATCCGCTGGTCCAGCACCACCTCGAGACTTTCCTCGCACAGGCCGCCGAGTCCGATCCCATGGGAGCCGGCGTGCCCTCATGGGTCGAGCGCGACTTCCGGGACCACGCTTCGCGCGGTGCCCTCTGCGCTGCGGCATTCTCGCTCACGGATTCGCACGAGCGCGGTGTGCCGGTTGTGGCTACGACTTTCTGGTCGCGTTCTCCTGCGCAAGTCGTGGCGCATGTCCGTCGTGTAATGCCCGCC
Organism: Gemmatimonadota bacterium; assembly: GCA_022571515.1. GTDB lineage: Bacteria > Gemmatimonadota > Gemmatimonadetes > Longimicrobiales > Gaopeijiaceae > JACZXQ01. The sequence continues at coordinate 34,885 of JACZXQ010000030.1, read as the reverse complement.
GCATGGTCGAGACCGCCGCCCATCTCGTCGACCATGTCCTGCCGCCGCTTCCGGTGCGGCAATGGGTGCTCTCCGTTCCGAAGCGCCTCCGGCCGTTCCTGCACCACAACCCCGCGATCGCCAGCGCTGTGCTGCGCGACCACGCTCCGCGCGGTGCCCTCCTACGCGCCATTCGGACCACGCTCCGAGATGCGAGCCCGGGAGCCGGTCCCGGTGCCCACATCGGCGCTATCTCGTTCCTTCATGGGCACCGCGCGAAGCGTGGTCCGGCGCATCTTTGAACGCGCACTTCCATTTCCACGTCTGCGTCATCGACGGCGTGTTCAGCGAGGATGCCGAGGGCTCGGTCCAGTTCCACGAGGCCACCCACCTCACGGCCTCCCACTGGGACGAGCTACAACACACGATTCGCCACCGAGTGCTCCGGTACTTCCATCGCCAGGATCTGCTCGAGCGCCACGTCACCGACGACATGCTCACGTGGCAAGCCTCCGGCGGGTTCAGCATCGACGCCTCGGTCCACATCCCGGGCCGTGACCGTGCCGGGCTCGAACGACTCCTGCGCCGGGTACCCACCAGAGGTGGGTGGCCCGTCCCCCCTTCGCCCTCGAACGACTCGAGGCTAGCGGGTGCGGTACATCTGGTGGCGAGCGCGTCGTCTATCGTCTTCCCCATCCCGCACCGGACGGTACCACGGCCCTCTCGCTCACTCCCCTCGAGTTCCTCGAGCGACTCGCCCTGCTCATTCACCCTCCACGCATTCACCGCCACCGCTATCACGGGGTGCTGGCTCCCAATGCCAGGCTCAGGTACCAGGTCATCGCGCTCAGACGTGAGCAGGGTCGGGTAGAGGAGTCGATCGCAGGGAAGCTCGACACTCAGTCCCTCGTGGGTTCGTCAGGCGGCGCCCCGGGCCGGCGTTGGTGCATGGCTCCAAGCTGAGGACAGATCCCCCGTCCCCCGAACGGAAGTCACTCCACTCGGTAGCCGTCAGGCATCCCGAGTAGGGTCATCGTGTTGAGAATCTTGCTCGCCAACTGCGCCTCAACTCGTTGTCCGTCTAGGGTTCGACTTCGCATATTTCGACCGATGATCGTCTTGTATCGGTACATGGTATTCTCGACCATGCTACGCCTGCTGCAACCTGACTGCGTGTGCCACTCGCTCCGACCGAGTTCTCGGATCGAGCGAATGTTGCGATTCCGTTCCTTCTGAGCGGCAGAAGGATTCGAGCTGAGCTGGGCGTTACGTCCAGGTGGAATCAGCACCCGCACCGCTCGTCCTTCACCTCGCTCATGGGCGGCTTCGTAAACCGCCTTGGTGTCGTACGCACCGTCCGCGGAGACCGACTCGATGGGGTCATCAATTTGCTCAAGCAAAGCCGGGACCTGAGTGCAGTCATGCGTTCGGCGAGCGGTCAGATCCGACGCGACGATTTCACCTGTATCAGCATCGACAGCGAGGTGCAGCTTCCTCCAAGCCCTGTGTCTGGGCGGTTTCTGCATATGACCGACGTGAACCCTGAGCCCCGTACTATCGATCATCAGATGGATCGGTCGATCGGTCGGTAGCTTACGAAATTGAATGTCGCTCAGCTTCTTCAGACGCCGAGACAGCGTGGTGTGATCGGGGATCGGGAGATCGACCTCGAGCATCTCTGCCAGGCAACGGAGGAAGCCCTCGGTCTGGCGAAGCGGAAGGTGGAAGACCATGCGAATCGTCAGTGCGGCCTCGATCGCAACGTCAGTGTAGGTGTGTTGGCCACCGGGTTTGCCGCTCGGCGCTGCCCGCCAGCAGTCGAGCGCGTCATCCGAAAGCCAGACGGTCAGGTCACCACGCTTCTGCAGACCGGCCTCGTACTCAGACCAGTTCCGTACCCGATACTGAGACTTCGCATGCTTGTACTGACTTCGCTTCGGATACTTCATCGGTGGCGGCTCCGGCTCGGGGATGTTCAGTCCTCACCAGGTAGTGACACCCGGAACCATGCACCAAGGCCTCTCTATTCCCCATGAACGGAAAGACAAGAAAGATTAGCGAGTAGACTAAACGGGGCATCGAGGGTATGCGCCTCGGTTGACGACTGACTCTAATGCCTGAAGTCATGTCATATAAGGATTTCCTCCCGAAGCTTATCAGCTAACCCCCCCGTTCGCGATCCTTTTGCGACACATGTCGCCAATGGCACCCAATAGCGACGGACGTCGCTATGTCCTTGAGGCTCCGCAACCTATACGTATAAACCGATTCAAAACATACGTATACCTTGCGAACTGTCCCGGAGGGCCGGCGAGGCCCGCGGCTCCATCCCCCGTTACCCACCCCACGCGCCCCGAGCCAGATTGGGACACCATAACGACCCCGGGTCGCACGCGGTTCGCCGTGCGCGCTTAACCGACGCGCGGAGTCGGGTTGTGCCCGGGCGGAACCGCAACGCGGTGCGCGGGGTTACCGGGCCACTGGAACGTGGACACACCAGCAGGCTTTCAGGGGGCCTGATGCACCCGACAGACGTCTCTAATCCGGACTACTACCACAAGGTCGTCGACTGTCAGTGGGCCTGTCCGGCTCACACCAACGTCCCCGAGTACATTCGGCTCATCGCGCAGGGACGCTACACCGACTCGTACATGCTCAACCGGGAGTCCAACGTGTTCCCGGGCATCCTGGGGAGGACGTGCGACCGGCCGTGTGAGCCCGCGTGCCGGCGTGGCCGCCTCGAGGACGAAGGGCCGGTGGCGATCTGCCGGCTCAAGCGCGTGGCGGCGGACTTGCGGGGGGACGTCACGGACTCCCTTCCCAAGATCCCCGAGAAGAAGAACGGCAAACGGGTGGCGCTGATCGGCGCGGGACCCGCGTCGCTGACGGTGGCCAACGACCTCATGCCCCACGGCTACGAGTGCGTGCTGTACGAGAAGCACGCCAAGCTCGGCGGCCTCATGCGCACCAACATCCCCTCGTTCCGGCTGCCCGAGAGCGTGCTGGACGAAGAGATCGCGATGATCATCGACATGGGCGTCGAGGTTCATCTGAACTCTCCGGTCGAGAGTCTCAAGGAGTTGCTCGACCACGGCGGGTTCGACGCGATCTTCGTCGGTACCGGGGCGCCGCGCGGAAAGAACCTAGAGCTGCCGGGCCGCTACGATAGCGACAAGATCCACATCGGTATCGACTGGCTCGAGTCCGTGGCCTTCCAGCACGTCGACTCGATCGAAGAGCGCGTGCTCGTGATCGGCGCGGGCAACACCGCGATGGACTGTTGCCGCACCTCGAAGCGCCTGGGCGGGACCGACGTCAAGGTGATGGCCAGGAAGTCGCGCGACCTCTTCAAGGCGTCCGACTGGGAGTTGGAGGACGCCGAGGCGGAAGAGATCGAGATCCTGGAGAACCACTCGCCGGTGGATTTCGTGGTCGAGGACGGGGTGCTCAAGGGCATGAACTTCGACATCGTGGAGTGGCGCGAGGGCGAGGACGGCCGCCTGGCGTCGACCACCCTCGAGACCATCTTCATCCCCTGTGACGCGGTGATCCTCGCCATCGGCCAGGAGAACGCCTTCCCGTGGATCGAGCGGGACATCGGCATCGAGTTCAACAGGTGGGACATGCCCATCGTGGACCGGAAGACCCACCAGAGTACCCGCCCGGAGGTGTTTTTCGGGGGTGACTCGGCGTGGGGACCGGAGAACATCATCTGGGCTGTGGAACACGGCCATCAGGCCGCGGTGTCGGTGCACAACCAGTGCCAGGGGATCGCGCTCGACCAGCGGCCCCCGTTCGGCATGAACCTCATCTCCTCGAAGATGGGGCTCCACGAGTGGAGTTACTCCAACGACTTCAACCCCGAGAACCGCACGCCGATGCGGTACGCCGATCTCGAGAAGCGGCTCAAGGAGATGAATGTCGAGGCGGAGCTGGGCTACGACCTCGAGGAGACGGCCCGGGAGGTCGAGCGCTGCCTGAACTGCGATATCCAGACGCACTTCACGGCCGTTCTGTGCATCGAATGTGACGCCTGTATCGACGTGTGCCCGCTCAACTGCCTCACCATCACCGACGGCGGGGAGGAAGATGACCTGCGGGGCCGGTTGACCGCTCCGGCCGAGAACACGGACCAGGACATCTACGTGTCGGAAGATCTCCCGCAGACCAAGCGGGTGATGGTGAAGGACGAAGACCTGTGCGTGCACTGCGGGCTTTGTGCGGAGCGCTGCCCGACCGCGGCGTTCGACATGCGCAGATTCGAGCTCTACATCCCCTACGCAGGACAACCGTGGCCAACGACGATATCGACCGCGCCAACGACTTCGCTCTGAAGATCGGCACAGTGAATGGCACTGGCTCGGCCAGTGCCAACGCCATGCTCATGCAGGCGATTTTTCGCATGGGCGTGCCCGTGTCCGGCAAGAACTTGTTCCCGTCGAACATCCAGGGCTTGCCCACGTGGTACGAGATCCGCGTGAACAAGCACGGGCACCTGGCCCGGACGCCCGACTTCGACATCATGGTCGCGATGAACGCGGAAACGTACCAGCGTGACATCGAGGAGGTGGTGAGCGGGGGCTACGTGATCTACGATTCGACGCGGCCGCTCGACCCGGACATCCTGCGTGACGACGTGACGTTCTTGGGGATCCCGTTCGCCGACATGTGCGTCGAGAACTTCAAGGGCGCGCGGGTTCGGATTCTGATGAAGAACATCGCGTACGTGGGTGCGCTCGCGGCGTTTCTCGAGCTGGACGTGGACCTCATTCGGGAGATGCTCGCGGAAAAGTTCGCAGCGAAACAGAAGCTCATCGACTCGAACATGCAGGCCATCTCGCTGGGCTACGACTACGCACGCGAGAACTTCGAGTGCCCTCTGCCCGTGCACATGGAGCCCATGGACGCGACCTCCGACTCGGTGATCCTCACGGGTAACACGGCGGCCGCGCTCGGGTGTGTCTACGCGGGGGCCACGGTTGGCGCCTGGTACCCGATCACGCCCGCCACCTCGATCATGGACGCGTTCAAGGAGTTCTGCGGACGTTTCCGGAAGGATCCGGAGACGGGCAAGAACCTCTACTGCATCGTGCAGGCGGAAGACGAGTTGGCCGCGATCGGAATGGTGATCGGCGCGAGCTGGTGCGGGGCTCGAGCGTTTACGAACACCAGCGGCCCCGGGCTCTCGCTCATGAGCGAGTTCCTCGGGCTGGCCTACTATGCGGAGGTCCCGGCCGTGGTATTCGATGTACAACGCACGGGCCCCTCGACCGGGATGCCCACACGCACGCAGCAGGGGGACCTCTTCACGGTCATCTACGCTTCGCATGGGGACACCAAGCATATCGCCCTATTTCCGGCCGACCCCGAAGAGTGCTTCTACTTCGCGGTCTCGGCCTTCGATATCGCGGAACGCTTCCAGACTCCCGTGTTCGTCGTCTCGGATCTGGACATCGGCATGAACGACTGGATGGTGCCGCGGCTCGAGTGGGACGAGGGCTACACACCCGACCGCGGCAAGGTGCTCACTGCGGAAGATCTCGAGGCGGTCGAGGAGTTCCACCGCTACGAGGACGTGGACGGGGACGCGATCCCCTACCGTACACTGCCGGGTGTTCACCCGAAGGGCGCGTATTTCACGCGCGGCGCGGGGCACGACAAGTACGGCGGATACACGGAAGACGCCGAGGCCTACAAGGAGGTGGTGGACCGGATCGCGCGAAAGATCGAGAGCGCGGCCGCCGCTGTGCCGGAGCCTGAGGTGCGCATGGCCATCGACGCACCCTTTGGCCTCGTTACGATAGGGGCTTGTCGGGGCGCGGCGCTCGAGGCGCTCGAGCAACTCGAGGCGGACGGCATCGAGATCAGCTACATGAGGGTGCGGGGTTTCCCGTTCCATCCCAGCGTCGCACAGTTCATCAACGACCATGAGATCACGTTCGTGGTCGAGCAGAACCGTGATGGCCAGTTGCTCAAGCTGCTGACTGTGGAGACCTGGGCCGGCAAGGACAAGATGACGTCAGTGAAGTATTACGGGGGCCTTCCGTTGAGCGCGCACCACGTGGTGCAGGGCGTCACGGAAGCCCTCGAGAAGGCCGGGCGACTCCCGGCCGGGAAGGCATAGGGGGACACCGAATGAGCTACATCACCAAGCCGGAGGTGCGGCACCCCGCGCTCGAGGAGAACGCGCTCGGCCTCACGCGCCGGGACTACGAGGGCGCGATGTCCACGCTGTGCGCCGGGTGCGGGCACGACTCGGTCACCGCGGCGATCGTTCAGGCGTTCTTCGAGCTCGAGATTCCTCCGCACCGCGCCGCCAAGATGAGCGGGATCGGGTGCTCGTCCAAGACGCCCGCCTACTTCATGAACGAATCGCACGGCTTCAACGGCGTGCATGGCCGCATGCCCGCGATAGCGACCGGCGCGAACGCGGCCAACCGGGATCTCGTGTACCTCGGTATCTCGGGGGACGGCGACTCGCTCTCGATCGGGCTCGGCCAGCTCTGTCACGCCATCCGGCGGAACGTGAACATGCTCTACGTGCTCGAGAACAACGGTGTGTATGGGCTCACCAAGGGGCAGTTCTCGGCTTCCGCGGACGTGGGATCCGTCTCCAAGAGGGGCGAGGTCAACCGGCATGGGCCCATCAATCCGGTGCCGTTGGCGCTCACCCTGGGCGCTACGTTCGTGGCGCGCAGCTTCTCGGGCGACAAGAAGCAGCTCGTCCCGATCCTCAAGGCGGGCCTGACCCACAAGGGCTTCGCGATGGTGGACGTCATCTCGCCGTGCGTGACGTTCAACGACCACGAGGGCTCGACCAAGAGTTACGCGCACACGAGGACGCACAACTTCGAGGTGGTCCAGACCGACTTCGTGCCGCTCATGACGGAGATCACTGCCGAACAGGATCGGGGCGATACCACTGCCGTGACGATGCACGACGGCAGCACGGTCATGTTCCGCCGAGTGGCCGAGGATTACGATCCCACCGACCGTGAGGCTGCGCTCAGCTATTTGCGCGCCTCCCAAGCCAAGGGAGAGGTGGCCACCGGCCTGCTTTACCTGGAGGAGTCGGGCGCGGACATGCACGCGTGCGAGAACACCGTGGACCGTCCGCTGGTCGATGTCCCGTTCGGCGACCTGTGTCCCGGGAGCGCAGCACTCGAGGAGCTTCAGAAGGAGTGGCGGTGATGGAGGAGTCGGTGGGTAGGTTGGAGGCGATCTGGATCAAGCGTGCCCACGGCGGCCCGATGGACCCGGTGCAGTCGGCGGCGGCGGTCGAGAACGCTGGGCTGGACGGCAACGCCGACCGGGGCGGGTGGCGCCAGGTCACGCTCATCGAGAAGGAAGTCTTCGACCGTATCAGCGAGGTCCGTGGCGAGGTGGTGGACCCGTCGGTTCGTCGCGCGAACTTCCTGCTGAGCGGCATTCGCCTCGAGCAAACGCGTGATCGGGTGTTGCGCGTCGGCGACCTCAGGATCGAGATACGCGGGGAGACCCGCCCGTGCGAATTGATGAACGCCCAGCACGACGGGCTTCGAGAAGCTCTGGAGCCTCACTGGTGCGCCGGCGCGTTCGGGGTGGTACTGGGCGATGCCACCGCCTCGGTGGGCGATGCAGTGAGTTGGGAGTGAAGATGACCGTTTTCCACAGTCTAGCGCTGAGCGTTCTGCTCGCGAGCCTGATTCCCGTGCCCGCCACCGCACAAGTGACCCCGGACAGCATCCCGCTGCCGGACTCCGCACAGGAGGTCCCCGACGCCGTGGACCTGGACACGATCAGGGCCGGCCGCTTCGACAACGGCAAGATGTGGACGTTCGAGTATCCGCCGACGGACTATCTGCGGGAGACGTACGAGATCGAGGCGGACGCGGCCTGGTTCGAGCGGGCCCGTCTGGGGGCCCTCCGCATCCCGGGCTGCTCGGCTTCCTTCGTGTCGCCCAATGGCCTGGTCATGACGAACCACCACTGCGCGCGTGAGTTCGTGGTCCAGGTCAGCCGGGATGGCGAGGACCTGCTCGACAACGGGTTCTACGCGGCCAGCCTCGAAGAGGAGCGCGAAGTCACGGACTTCGAGGCCGACCAGCTCCTCGAGGTCTTCGACGTGACCCCCGAGGTCGAGGCCGCACTCGAGGGCATCGCCGACCCGGGCGCGCGCTCGGACGCGCGCGAGGCCATCGAGGAGGAGATCCAGGAGCGCCTGGCGGCCGAACGGGGCGGGGAAGAGGCGGGCATCGAAGTCGAGACGATCGCGCTGTGGAACGGGGCCCGTACGTCGGCCTACGTGTTCCGCCGCTATGAGAACGTGAGGCTGGTGTTCGCGCCCGAGCTCCAGATCGGCTTCTTCGGCGGCGATGCGGACAACTTCACCTACCCGCGCTACAACCTCGACTTCTCGTTCTTCCGGATCTACGGGGATGATGGCAGGCCGCTCGAAACGGAGCACTACTTCCCGTGGAGTGAAGACGGCGTGGAAGAGGGGGACGCGGTGTTCATCGTCGGCAATCCGGGTGGCACGTCGCGCCTTCAGACGATGGCTGAACTGGAGTTCCGCCGCGCGGTGCAGGACCGGGCGCTGCTCGACTTCCTCTCGAGCCGGGTGGAAGCGCTGGAGGATTTTCAGGAGGCCAGCCCCGAGGATGCCGAAGAGGAGGACGTCACGAACGACATCTTCGGCCTCGAGAACTCACTCAAGGCCAGGCAGGGGATTTTGGGCGGCCTCTTCGACCCCGTGCTCATGGCGAGGAGGGCGGACTCGGAGCGCGCCTTCCGCGAGGCCTTGGCGGCGGATTCGTCGCTCCAGGCGGAATACGGCGGTCTCTTCGACCGCATGGCGGACGTCCAGCGCCGGAAGGCCGAGATGGCCGATCTGTTCGGCGCTTTCGCCGTATTCGGCAATCCCGATTTCACGGCTGCCACGATACTTCGCGGCATCTGGGCGCTTCAGATGCTGAACGCCCGGGCTCAGGGGGCTCCGGCCGAGGTCCTGACCGAACTGCGTGCGCGGTTCGACTCCGTGCCCGACCAACCCGAAGAGCTTCAGATCCAGTTGATGGAGGCCCGCTTCGACGATATGGCCACGCACCTGGGCGCCACCAACCCGTCCGTGAGCGGCATCCTCCTGGGCCGGACGCCCGAAGAGGCAGCCCGGGCGATCGTCGGAGCGTCCGTCCTGGCCGACTCGGCTGCCGCTGCCGCGGCCGTAGACGCGGGCACGGTGGGAATCAGCGATCCGGCGGTCGGGCTGATGCAGTGGTTCTTGCCGGCGTTCGGTGAGTTCCAGAGTCGTATCAGCCCCCTCGGTGACGAGGAGAGCGACCTGGCGGCCCGCCTCGGGCAGGCTCGGTTTGCGGTGTACGGCACGAGCATGCCGCCCGACGCGACGTTCTCACTCAGGATCGCGGACGGCGTGGTGAAGTCCTACGACTACAACGGCACGACCGCCCCCACCCACACCACCTTCTTCGGCCTGTACGACCACTACTACTCGTACGGCGCGGACTCCCCGTGGACGCTCCCGGAGCGGTGGGAGAATCCCCCTGAGGGCCTGGACCTCTGGACCCCGATGAACTTCATCTCCACGAACGACATCGTCGGAGGCAACTCCGGGTCACCGGTCCTGAACGCGGAGCTCGAGATCGTGGGCGTGGTGTTCGATGGCAACATCGAGAGCCTCCCCGGTGAGTTCATCTACGTGGACACGCGCAATCGGGCCATCTCCGTGGACGCCCGCGGCATACTGGAGGCGTTGGACGACGTCTACGACGCCGACCGCATCGTGATGGAGTTGACCACGGGCCGGCTGTTCGAGACGGAGGAGGAGGCGGACCGGGCGCGGCGCTGAGCGGGCCGGGGCTCGGCCTCGGTGGAATCGAACGCCGGCGTCTGGCCCCATAGAAGCAATTCCAAAGACCCTCTTGGTCCGAAAGGCAAGGAGGGACGCCCCGCGGTGGAGGGGCCAGGGCGAGGGAGGACTGTGGCTCGCCAATCCCGGGTGCCGGCGAATACCCTGCGGACCGTGAGGATGTGGCGATCGTGCAGGAGGCAGGCAAGACCGTTGGACTGGTGACACTGGAAGACGTCCTGGAAGAACTGGTGGGAGAAAGCGAGGACGAGAAGAACGCCGAACCGTGATTCTTCTATGACTTTGAGCGTTCTCGGAGCTGGCAATCGTCCAACAATCCGTACGTCCCCGCCTCTCCGTCGCGAATAATACATGTTTGACTTACAACGGATTAGTTGTATACTGGTTTGTAAAACATAACTGTTTTACAACGGAACTGTCATGAACGACAAGAGTGTTCCTGAATTCTACACCGGAGCCCCAGTTGATTCCGACGATCTGAGGTTTCGCGAGGAGTTTGTTGGTGAGCTATGGGAGACACTTGCAACCAAACATGTGCTCCTCACGGCACCACGGCGGACAGGTAAGACGAGCGTGATGGATCACCTGAAACACTTTCCTGCCGATGGCTTTGTAGTGGTTTCCGCAAACGCGCAGGATCTGTCGCACCCGGCGGAATTATTTCACGCGATTCTCGACACGTTTCTGGATCACCACCCCAAGTTCTTTCGCGATAAACTGGCCTCGGGATGGGAATTCGTCAAAGGCGCCCTGGACAAGATTGCCGAAGTCGGTGCCGGTGGATTCAAGATCGCGCTGCGCGAAAGTGATCCCAACTGGCGAGACAATTGGCGCCAACATGGCACGGATTTCTTGCAACAAATTCGTGGCCATGAGCAGAGCGTGTTGCTGATGATCGACGAATTCCCCGACATGCTCCTCAACGTGCAGAAAGAGGATGAACAGCTGCTACGCGACTTCCTCGCCTGGTGGCGAGGTCAGCGGCAGGAACCACATCCAAGAAACGACGTTGTGCGTTGGCTGATCGGCGGTTCGGTGAATCTGAAGGGGACGCTCGATTCGCTGGGCATGGTCGATCTCATCAACGACCTGGAAGATATCGCGCTGCCTCCGTTGACCGAAGCACAAGTCATCGAGTTCGTCCGCCAAATGCTTGGCGGCCGAGGGGTCGCATTCGATGATTCGTTACCGGCGCAAATGGTGGTGCGTCTGGGGCGGCCAATCCCGCTGTTCATGCAAATGGCAACTCAAGAGCTCTACCGCCGGTGGAAGCGGCGACCGGGCGGCGACGACATGGCGAATCGACCGCTTACTGCCGAAGACGTTGACCAGGTCTTTGACGATCTCGTCAAGAGCAGCGCGGCCCAGGACAAACTCCAACACTACTATTCTCGCATTAACCGCTACTACACCGAACCACGCCTATCCGCGGCGTACGAAATGTTGGCCAAGATCAGTTTGACGTCCGACGGACTTTCACGGGACGCTCTTTCGCAGGAGTTCGATCGTGTGATTCAACAGGAGGGTTTACAACTGCCGACTCATCAGAGAAAGCGACATTTCAATCAAATGCTGCACGATCTTGAAAACGACTTCTATGTCGTGGAGGTCGGCGAGAACCAGTACGACTTCGCCAGCGGCGTGCTGAAATCGTGGTGGAAGAAGTACTATGCCTGAAGCCACGTCGCATCTGGGCCTCTACCGTACGGGGCTCACCAGCCCCCAGCACCGGCGCCATATTACGGTCGCACGATCGGCGATTGTGCAGGACACGCTGGAAATCCTGCGTGGCAACGCCTCCCGGCGATCGAAGCATCACTTCCTGTTCATTGGCCCGCGCGGCATCGGCAAGACGCACCTGCTTTCACTGATCGAGGACGAGATTGCCGACGACAGCGATCTCGCCGCGCAATACGTCGTGGCCCGCTTCCCCGAAGAGTCGCATCGCACGCTGTCGTTCGCCGATTTTCTGCTTGGTTTGTGCAAGATCTTGCGTGACGAACTAGAGGATGAGCCGGCTTGGGGGGAGATTTACGACCGATTGCATACCGAAGAGGACGATTCGGTCATCGTCGATTCGCTTGTTCCGGCGCTGCGCAACGAGAACCGCGCGCACAAGCGGACGGTGCTGGTGATGCTGGAAAATCTGAACGAGGTCTTCACGAATCAGATCAAGAAACAGAAGGACATCGCCTCGCTCAGAAAGTTCTTCATGGATGATAACCGGTGTCTGTTGATCGCCACGGCACCGCTGCACTTCGACGCCGTGACCGACGTGGGACAGCCGTTCTACGATTTCTTTGACACTCAGATTCTGGAAAATCTAAGTGAGCAGGGAACACTCGATCTAATCCGCCTGAATCTTGAGTGGGAAAAGCAGCAGGACTTGCTGGACGAATTCGATTCGCTGCGGCCCCGGTTGCTCGCCTTGTACCGGATGACGGGCGGGAACCCGCGGCTGATCGTGATGTTGTACGAGCTGCTCGCTCACGATTCAGTCACCGCCGTTCAGCAGCAGTTGCAGTTGTTGCTCGACCGCATCACGCCGTTTTACCAGGGTCGGATGCGTGACTTGCCGGCCCAGGAGCGTGCCGTGCTGGAGACGATGGCGTGCATGCGCGATCAAGAGAAAACACCCGCTGCGATCGCCAGGCAGATGCGCCAAAGTCCCCAGCAGACGTCGTCGCTGCTCAAGCGGCTAAGCAAGTCGCACTACCTGCGATCGATGCCTCATCCCAAGGACAAACGCTCGCGGCTCTACACGATCCGCGAAGGTTTTTTTGACATTTGGCTTGCCATGAACCTGTCGCGCGGGGCTCGGCGGCGGCTGCCGTTCTTGCTCGAGTTCTTCAACCTCTTCTATCCGAGTTTCGAGGCCCGCGAACAGAAGCGGGCCGAGTTGCGGCAGCGGCTGACCGATTCGCCGGACGCGGATGCGGAACAAGCACTCGACTATTTCTCGGAAGTCGGCACGCCGGAAGAAAAAGGTGCGACGAAGCTGTCGCTGGCCGGTCATTACGCCGGGCAGGGAGATGCGGAGCAAGCCCGGCAGTATCTGCGTGAAGCGGCGCCGCTTGCCCTGGACTCCGTTGGCACCTGGATTGTCCGGCACGCGGACGGTGAAGCATCAACCAACTATCTGACCGAACTTCAGGAGATGATCGAGTGTTGGGATCTGCATCGCAGCGGGGACTTGGAAGCGCTTGCCGAACGACTTGTCAAGCTGGGCGAATCACTGACGTATCGAACTTACTCGGAGGCGAAGCTCGGCTTCCTGCGAGACCATCTGGAACACGTGACTGACGTCAAGCAGCGTATCGAGTTAACGCTGCGAATCGCCAAACTCCTCTATGACCTGGCGCGTTGGAACGAAGCGGAGACGCAGTTAGACGCTGCGATGCAGGAGGCCAAGCGACTCGACGATCCGAGGACGACTGCGATCGTGCTCAATGAACTGGCGCAGTTGCTCCAGGCCACGAACCGTCTTGACGAGGCCGAGCCGCTGATGCGCCGCGCGCTGGCCATCGACGAGGAGTCCTACGGAGCCGACCACCCCACCGTCGCCATCCGCCTCAACAACCTGGCGCAGTTGCTCAAGGCCACGAACCGTCTGGCGGAGGCCGAGCCGCTGATGCGCCGCGCGCTGGCCATCGACGAGGAGTCCTACGGAGCCGACCACCCCGACGTCGCCCGAGACCTCAACAACCTGGCGCAGTTGCTCAAGGCCACGAACCGTCTTGACGAGGCCGAGCCGCTGATGCGCCGCGCGCTGGCCATTCTTGGCACCAGCCTGGGTGATGAGCATCCCGACACGGCAACGGTGAGAGAGAATTACACCCTTTTGCTCGCTTGAGCGAGAAGCTTTCCCCGAGCGGATCGGCGCGGACTCCCCGTGGACGCTCCCGGAGCGGTGGGAGAATCCCCCTGAGGGCCTGGATCTCTGGACCCCGATGAACTTCATCTCCACGAACGACATCGTCGGAGGCAATTCCGGATCACCGGTCCTGAACGCGGAGCTCGAGATCGTGGGCGTGGTGTTCGACGGCAACATCGAGAGCCTCCCCGGTGAGTTCATCTACGTGGACACGCGCAACCGGTCCATCTCCGTGGACGCCCGCGGCATACTGGAGGCGTTGGACGACGTCTACGACGCCGACCGCATCGTGATGGAGTTGACCACGGGGAGGTTGTTCGAGACGGAGGAGGAGGCGGACCGGGCGCGGCGCTGAGCGGGAAGGCCGGGAGGCCTCAGGACCCGCTCACCTGAGCAAGAACCCGTCCCCGAGCGGATCAGCGGGGTCGATCAACAACTCCTGCCTGCCCGTGATGTAGGCACGGCCCTCCACCTCGGGAATGATGGCGGCGCGGCCACCAAAGGTGGTCTCCTCCACGACACGCCCGGTGAACACACTGCCGATGACGCTCTCGATCGTGATCGGCTCGTCCACCGCCAGCTCGCCCCGCGCGTGGTGGATGGCCAGCCGGCCGCTTACCCCCGTACCCGTGGGGCTTCGGTCCACCTCGCCGTCGGCGAACACGCAGACGTTGCGGCTGTGGTTCGCCGGATCGCGGGCGGCGCCCACGAAGATCGTGCCGTACAGGAAGCCCAACTCGGCGTCGGTCGGGTGGTGGATGGGCCCCCCGTCCATGACCGCCTTCTTGATGGCACGGCCGGCCTCGATCAGCGCGGGCGTGTTCGCGGGCTCGAGTCCCAAGCCCAACGCATCGGCGTCGGCGTACGCGTAGAACGCCCCGCCGAACGCCAGGTCGTACCTCACTCGGCCCATCCCCGGGACCTCTACATGGGCATCCAGCTCGACGACCCACGAGGCCACGTTGTGGAAGTACACGCTGGTGACGGTACCTGATTCCACGCGCGCGAATGCCCGCACGAACCCCGCGGGTGTGTCGATGCCGAGCGAGGTCACGGGTTCGACCTTGGGGAACAGCCCGAGATCCAGCACCACGCGGGTCACGCCGATGATTCCGTGGCCGCACATGGTGGAGAAACCCTCGTTGTGCGTGAACAGCACCCCGAAGTCGGCCTCCTCAGTCTCGGGCGGAAGGACCACGCAGCCGTACATGTCGGCGTGGCCGCGGGGCTCCCACATGAGGGCTGTCCTCAGGGAGTCGTACCGCTCGCGTGCATCGTTCCGGCGTTCGATCATCGTGTCCCCGGCGAGCTCGGGGAAGCCGCCCAGGATCACCCGAAGGGGCTCACCCGCCGTGTGCGCGTCGATCGCGAGCACACGCGTCCACGTGCTCGGCGGCTCCCACGCGCTCCAGGCGTCGGCCTCCCGGGTCACGTGTGGGGTCCTCGGTGGGGTGGGCTCAGCCCGTGCACGGACCTTGGCGCCGTTCAGCGAATCCGGACAACCATGGTCGCCATACCCGTGTTGGCCCGGCCCACATCCACCGCGATGACCTGCAGCTCGGCCTCGCCGCTACCGGGTGACGCGATCGTGCCTCGGTAGGTGCTCGTCTGTCCGGCATAGGCCAGCGGGACCTCGGCTACGACCCGGCCGTCCCTGACCAAGCGCGCCGTGATCTCGATGTGGTTGGCGTCCCACAGGCCACCCGGCTCCGTGGGACATCCGCACAGCATGGTCACACGGGCCTGCACCTCCAGCTCGCCGTCGGTAACCGTACCCTCCGCGGGCGACAGGATCTCGACCGTGAAGCCGTTGAGCACCACGATCACGCCTTCTCCTTCCAGATGCTGTCCAGGCACCATGAGCACCGTCTTGGAGGCTCGCTGTATCGCATGTGCCGTACCCAACGGGCCCTCGACTACGATCTCGACCTGTGTCGGCTTGGAGAGCTGGAGCGTGGCCGTGTATCCTGCGGCGCCGGGGGTGTCGAACACTTTGCCGCCGCGCTCGATCGGGTCCACCATGATGAACTGGGTGTCACCGGTCGATCCCTCCTGAACACCGGTCGCCAGCACCTCGCCCGTGGACACGTCGCGGATCACGATGCGTGCTCCGCCTACGCCGGACCCGATGATCTTGGCGTCGTTCGCCACCACCCGCACCAACAGCTTCGTGGGCGTCACCTGAGCGCCCGCAAGAGCGGGCAGTGCCAGCGCCAGCGCGAGGGCCATCCGCACCGCTGTATGTCGATCCATGCTCATGGGTCAGTCTCCATCCACCTGTACGTAGATCTCGCTGCCCCGCTCGCGAAACTCCCTGGACTTTTCCTCCATCCCGGTCTGGATGGCGTCTCCACCGTCCGCGAGGTCGTTTGCGGCGACGTAGTCCCTGATGTCCTGCGTGATCTTCATGCTGCAGAACTTCGGCCCGCACATGGAGCAGAAGTGGGCCACCTTGGCGCCGCCGGCCGGCAGCGTCTCATCGTGATACTCCCGTGCGGTGACGGGATCCAGCGCCAGGTTGAACTGGTCCTCCCAGCGGAAGTCGAACCTGGCCTTGGAGAGAGCGTCATCCCACTCACGGGCCCCCGGGTGGCCCTTGGCGAGGTCGGCCGCGTGCGCCGCGATCCTGTAAGCGATCACGCCATCCTTCACGTCATCTCGGTCGGGTAGGCCCAGGTGCTCCTTTGGGGTCACGTAACACAGCAGCGCCGTGCCGTACCAACCGATCTGGGCGGCGCCGATGGCGCTGGTGATGTGATCGTAGCCGGGTGCGATGTCGGTGACCAAGGGGCCCAGCGTGTAGAAGGGCGCTTCGTCACACCAGTCGAGCTGGAGGTCCATGTTCTTCTGGATCATGTGCATCGGGATGTGTCCCGGTCCCTCGCACATGACCTGGACGTCATACTCCCACGCGATCCGGGTGAGCTCGCCCTGAGTCTTCAACTCGGCGAATTGCGCTTCGTCGTTGGCGTCGGCCAGGCATCCGGGCCGCAGGCCGTCTCCCAACGAGAACGCCACGTCGTACGCCGCCATGATCTCGCAGATCTCGCGGAAGCGCGTGTAGAGGAAGCTCTCCTGATGGTGGGCTAGGCACCACTTCGCCATGATCGAGCCGCCCCGCGACACGATGCCGGTCAGGCGTTCGGCCGTGAGCGGCACGTAGCGGAGCAGCACGCCGGCGTGCACCGTGAAGTAGTCCACGCCCTGCTCGCACTGTTCGATGAGCGTGTCGCGGTAGACCTCCCAGGTCAGATCTTCCGGCACCCCGTCCACCTTCTCCAGCGCCTGGTAGATCGGCACGGTCCCGATCGGCACGGGTGAGTTCCTGATGATCCACTGGCGGGTCTCGTGGATGTTCTTGCCGGTGGAGAGGTCCATCACCGTGTCGGCGCCCCAGAGCGTGGACCAACGCAGTTTGTCGACCTCCTCTTCGATGGAGGAGGTCACCGCGGAGTTCCCGATGTTGGCGTTGATCTTCACCTTGAAGTTGCGGCCGATGATCATCGGCTCGGACTCCGGGTGATTGATGTTCGAGGGGAGGATCGCTCGGCCCCTCGCGATCTCGCTCCGAACGAACTCGGGCTCCATTCCCTCGCGGAGCGCCACGAACTCGATTTCGGGAGTGATCTCGCCTTTGCGGGCGTAGTGGAGTTGTGTGACCGGCCCCCCGGTTGAACGCAGCGGCCTGTTTCTGAGCGCCTCGGGGATCTCTGCCGCTTTCGCGTCCAACGGCCTGTACGACGTCTCTACCTCATGGACCCCGCCGCGCTCGGCGATCCAGGGTGTGCGGAGCCCTGGAAGCCCCACTTGGACATCGCCGCCGAGCGGGCCACTCGTGTCGTAGACCCTGAGCGGTGGCTCGCCTCCGGCGAGGGTGATCTCACGCACAGGGACGCGGAGGTCGGGACGGCTCCCGTCGACGTAGACCCGCCGAGAGGCGGGAAAGGCACTGCCGTAGTCTTCCTCCGACGGATTGTTCGGAAGGTCGGGGGTCTTGCCGTTGCTGGGCACGGTGGCGCTCCTTGTTCAGAGGCCGGCGCCGGGTGACGACAACAAAAGCCATCCACTGAGCGCGGACGGCTTATCATGCTTCGCTTGGTTGTCCGCGCTCCCTACGCCGGTCTCAACCGGATCAGGTTCCAAGGGACTGTCTCAACCCGCTGTGTGGGGTACCCCTGGCGGTCTTGGGAGCCCGTCTCGGACGGGCTCCTAGCGAAAACTACTCGCGTGAGGGGCGGAACTCAATCGCTTGGGGTCGGCACCAGCGTCGGTGTCGCAGTGCGCTGGGCTTTGGTCGGCTTCGGTCAGGCCGTCGGTCGCCACGAACCGCTTGACCTGACCCCCGCGCGGGGTGGCAGGGTCACAGCGGTGGCGGGCCACCGGTGCCATCCGGGTCGCTCCGAGATCTGCTTACCGTCGAAGAGGCGTTGGTCACCAGACGCGGTGGAGGCTATCAGCAGCCGATGCTGGTCGCTCGACGAGCACGTCTCCACGATCCTGGGGTATCTTGGAGGCCACCATCGCCGAGCCCGAGACGAGTCCCACTGCTTCAACCGGAGTCTAGACGTGCGGGGAGATGAGATGACGGAGGTCGGGGAGGACACGAGCCCTCCGCAGGTGGCCACGTTCGCGGCCGGCTGTTTTTGGAAGCCCGAGCAGGTGTTCTCCGAGATTGACGGTGTGGTGGCGACATCAGTCGGCTTCATGGGGGGCACGGTCGACGAACCCACGTACGAGCAGGTGTGCTCCACCGGGACCGGGCACGCCGAGGTGGTCCACCTCGAGTACGATCCGGGTTTGGTGAGCTACGATGAACTGCTCACGGTCTTCTGGAACATCCACGATCCCACCCAACTCAACCGCCAGGGCGCCGATGTCGGGACGCAGTACCGCTCGGCGATCTTCTGCCATTCGGATGAGCAGGAACAGGCGGCGCGAGCGTCGCTTGCCGCACTGGAGGCTTCGGACCACCACTCCGGGGCGGTAGTGACGGAGATCATTCCGGCCGCGGACTTCTTTCGCGCCGAAGAATATCACCAGCGCTTCCTCGACAAGCGCGGCGGCAAGCACCGCCTGATCTAGGCTTCTAGAAGGCCTCGAGGATGAAGGTGTACTTGTTCCCGAGTGTGTAGTGCGCGCGGTTGAGTCCTACCAGCCGTACGATGGCGTTGCCCAGCACCGGACTGTCGATGCTGATCGACACCCCGAGAAGCACCCGTGTCTCCGGGTGCTTCGGTAAGCCGCCTGGGAGAGCCCAGTTCTCCCAGTCCAGTTGGTAGGCTGGCTTCTTGAAGGTGAAGCCCTCGAGGTAGCTCTCCAAGCCAGCCGGCACTACGCCTGTGTCGGCGTCGGGAGGAGGCTGGTTGTTGTCGGCCAGGTACTCCTGAGCCGCGTGCTCGATGACGCGAAAATCGCCCAAGGCCTGAGCGGCCAGGGCCCTGACCCGCACATCTTGTACCTGCGGAATGGCGATGCGCGCCACGATGCCGAGGATGAGCATGACCGTCAGCCCCTCGACGAGCGTGAAGCCCCGTCGGTCGAGGAGCTTCATCGAATCACGTTCTCGATGAGGTCCAGGTCGTCGCCCACGAACTCCTCGATAGGCTCGGTGGACGAATAGGACAGCACTACGCGCTCGCTGCGGCCGCGCAGTCTGTAATCGCGCCGTGTCAGCCGGATGTACTCCATGCCATCGAAGGCTGGACCCGCCTGTTCCAGCCCGTCCGGGATCCGTCCGTTCTCGATGCGGTAGTGCTGGATCGCCGAGTTCTGGAGGAACATGGCACGGCGAAGCGAAGCCTCCTCCTCGGCCACAGTGGGCTCGGGAGGACGCTCTATGCGAATGGAGTCAGGCGGGAAGATCCACACCCACGCTGCCATGAAGGCAGACACCGCCAGGGCGACGTTCCCACGGCGGGTCCGTCGCTTCAACGTCATCTGCCCCCGAACGGCAGATTCTTCTTTTTCCGCTTGGTCCCTAAGGACCGCGACCAGGGCCGCGGCCCGCTCCTGACCTTTGCTCACTTCGATCTGGCCTGGAGCCTCCGGTTGGTTCCTATCCATAAGTTCCGTCATTCCCGGAACACTTCCGATCTATTCAATATAATCACGCCTGCCACGCTTTCTCCTACACTTTTTTTCGACTGCATAGAGTTGTCTTAGCTGCGCATGAGCTTTCGGTACTTGATTCGGTGCGGCTGGTCCACCTCCGCCCCCGCCCTTTGGCGGCGAGCCTCTTCGTACTCCCAGTAGTTGCCCTCGAACCACACGGTCCGGCTATCCCCCTCGAAGGCGAGAATGTGTGTGGCGATTCGGTCGAGGAACCAACGGTCGTGTGAGATTACCATGACACAGCCGGCGAAACTAAGAATAGCGTCCTCGAGCGCTCTCAGCGTGTCCACGTCGAGGTCGTTCGTGGGTTCGTCCAGCAGGAGCAGGTTGCCACCGGTTTTCACCAGGCGGGCGAGGTGGAGCCTGTTGCGCTCGCCGCCTGAAAGGGTCTCGACCTTCTTCTGCTGGTCCGCGCCGCGGAAATTGAACCACGAGAGGTAGGCGCGAGCGTTCACTTCGGCGCGCCCGAACTGGAACGTCTCCTGCCCTCCCGAGACCTCCTCGAAAACGGTCTTGCTGCCGTCGAGGGTGTCGCGGGACTGGTCCACGTACGCCAACTGCACCGTCGAGCCGAGACGGATCTCCCCGCTGTCGGGTTCCTCCTCGCCGGTGATCATTCGGAACAGCGTCGTCTTGCCCGCGCCGTTGGCGCCGATGATCCCGACGATGCCTCCGGGTGGAAGGCTGAACGAAAGGTCCTCGATCAGCAGCTTCTCACCGTAGGCCTTGGTCACGCCCTCGCACGTCAGAACGTCCTTCCCGAGCCTCGGCCCCTTCGGAATGACGATCTCGGCGGTTCTTACGGCCTCTCGTTCATCCGCCATGAGAAGATCCTCGTAGGCGTTGATGCGCGCCTTCCCCTTCGATTGCCGGGCGCGGGGCGCCATACGAATCCACTCGAGCTCCCGCTCGAGGGTCTTCCTGCGCGACGAGGCCTGCTTTTCTTCGACGCGAAGACGCTCCGTCTTCTGGCCCAGCCAGCTCGTGTAGTTGCCCTCCCAGGGGATCCCTGCCCCACGGTCCAACTCGAGGATCCACTCGGCCACGTTGTCCAGGAAATACCGGTCGTGCGTGATGGCGACGATCGTGCCTGCAAAATCGGCCAGGTGTCTTTCCAGCCACGCGACCGATTCGGCGTCCAGGTGGTTGGTAGGCTCGTCCAGGAGCAGAAGGTCGGGCTCTTCCAGGAGCACCTTGCACAGCGCGACCCGCCGGATTTCCCCGCCCGACAGCGTCGCCACGTCGGTGTCGGGAGGTGGTAGGCGCAAGGCCTCCATCGCCATCTCGATCTTCCGCTCCAGGTCCCATGCCCCCGACGCATCGATCCGGTCCTGGAGCCGGGCCTGCTTCTCGATCAGGGCTTCCATCTCGTCGTCCGACATCGGGTCGGCGAAGCTGGCATTGACCACCTCGAACTGCTGGAGAAGACCACGAGTTTCACTGACGGCCTCTTCGACATTCCCTCGAACATCGAGGTCCGGGTTGAGTCTTGGCTCCTGTGGCAGGTATGAAACCCGTGTGCCTTTGGCCGGCCAAGCCTCGCCGAGAAAGTCCGTATCCACACCGGCCATGATCTTCAGCACGCTAGTCTTGCCGCTTCCGTTCGGACCCACCACTCCGATTTTCGCACCCGGGTAGAACGAGAGCCAAATACCCTTCAAGATCTCGCGTTTGGGCGGGACGATTTTGCGGAGATCCTTCATGACGTAAATGAACTGGGGTCCGTTCATTGTCTCCCTTGCCAGTGAATCGGACGGTGGCCGTGTCGGTTGGACGGGGCCTCGTTTCCGGGTGGAAATCTACGTGCACACCGATCCCTTGAGGAGAGGTGTCATGGCAGTTACGCCCTTCACGTCGAACCCGGCTGCAGGTATCGTATCGTGGTGCGCTACGACCACCTGAGTCCGGGACGTTGAAGGATGGCGCGGCAGACATCTATCATCTGGACGCCCCTCCCCAAGTGATTGCCATCGTCGGTGGTGGAATCTCGGGCCTCGCCCTCGCGCACTATCTGCGGGCGCGGGGAGCCGAATGCATCGTCCTGGAATCTCAGCCCCGCCCGGGCGGAGTGATTCAAACGCTGGATATCGAGGGGCTTCCCCTCGACATGGGACCCCAACGAACACGCCTCACACCCGAAGTACGTGCTCTGATCGCCGATGTCGGACTCGCGGATGAAGTGTTGACCGCCTCGGAGGAGCTCTCGCTCCTCGTTTTTCGGAAGGGCCGATTGAGCCAGGTACCACTCTCCATTCGCCAGGCGTTCACTACGGACCTGCTCACATGGACTGAAAAGGCCCGCGTACTGTTGGAACCCCTGACGGGTGGCCTCAGGGAAGGGGAGACCGCCGGGGGATACTTCAGGCGAAAGCTCGGAGGAGCGGCCTACGAGGCCCTCATCGCTCCGCTTTACGGCGGCCTGTACGCATCCGACCCCGATCGCATGCCTGCGCGGCACGCCTTGGCTACGACGCTGCGAGAACTCGGCGTAAAGCGAAGCATCCTGTGGCGGGCGCTCACCGCCCGGAAGGGCGTGTCGTCGGCACCTCCGTGTTCTTTTCGGCGCGGGATGCGTGCGCTCCCATTGGCCTTGGCGGACGGACTCGGAGCATCGCTCCGCACGGGGTGCGCCGTAACCGGCCTGCGTCCGCGTCCGGAGGGCGGGTTCGTAGTGGCGTTGGAGGACGATGACGACGTGGTAGCGGACGAAGTGGCACTCTGTTGCCCGGCGGGTACCGCGGCTGGGCTCCTTGAGCCGACGGCGCCGGACGCGGCGGCTCGCCTCGAGCAGATCCGGTACAACCCGCTCGCGGTGGTTCATCTCAAGGGCGACGAGGATCTGGTTGGGGCCGGCTACCAGGTCGCGCTGGGCGAGGGGCTGCAGACCCGGGGCGTCACATGGAACGCCGGCCTTTTCGGACGGCCTGGGCTCTACACGGCCTTCCTTGGGGGCATGCGAAATCCGGCCGTAGTCGAGGAAGACGACGACCGGCTAGGCCAGATCGCAGCCGATGAATTCACTCACGTGACCGGATGCGAGGTACGCGTGCTCCACGTCGGCAGAACGCGAATTCCCGCGTGGGACGAGAGCTGGGACGCACTCGATGGGCTTCGCTTACCGGAGGGTGTGCACATCTGCGCGAACTACGCCGCGCGTCCAGGAATCCAGGGTCGCCTGACGGACGCCAAGAGGCTCGCCGCCCGCCTTGCGCCCAATGACGTGTCCGCGTGAGCAGACACGTGAGGCCGAGCTAGCTCGAGGCGTTCAGGCAGAAGGTGTTGGGCCGGCCGCGGCAAAGGCAGCGTTTCATACCCAGCGGCCCCATGACGGGCTCGGCGCGAAGGGCGTTCACTACGAGCTCGGCCAGCAACCCGGTGAAGCGTGGACTGTCGTGGGGGATGGGCACTCGGTAGAACTCCAAGCCCGCCTGTTCGGCTTCTTGCCGCAACTCGATGTCGAGCTCTGAAAGCGTCTCGGACTGCTCGTGCATGAAGCTCACCGCAACCACCACGACCCTCTTGGCGTCGACCTCTTTGATCACCGTTTCGATGTCGGGCTGAGTCCAGTCGACGGGCCTGTTACTGTGGTTCTGGTAACCGATCAGGTAGTCCGCCACGCCCAGCCCACGCGCGATCATGCGGCAGGTCTCCTCGACATACAGCAGGTAGCGCGGTCCATCATCGAGATACTTCAGGGGAGTGCCGTGGGCCGAGAACACGAGCTTGGTGCCGGCGTCGTGCAGAGCGATCCGCTGGCTGATGGCGTACTCGCTGATGTGGTCCGCATGCAGCTGCAGGTACTCGGGGTGGCGGTGCCAGCCAGTGATCTCTCTCACCTGCGGTGCCCAGGCGAGATCGTCCAGCGCAGCTTGTAGGTCGTCCAGTGCGGCCACGGTGGTGCTCTTGCCGCAAAGAGGGTATACGGGCAATCCGACTAACCGCTCCATGCCGTCTTCCTTGGCTCTCGCCACGGCTTCACGGATGAAGGGCTCCACGAATTGCATGCCGACATAGCAGGTGGCGTCCAATCCCTGTCTCTTCAACTCACGCTGGAGATGATGGGCCTGCCGACGCGCCTGCGCGTTGACCGGAGAGCCGCCGATCTCCCGGTATTCCTCGATCAGGCCCGGTGCACGAGCCCTTGCCATCTTCTGGCTTCTGGCCGCGGCCTCCTCGGCGCTGCTCGGTCCGGCCAGGCCAGCGTTTGCCATGAAGATGCGCTCGAGGAAGGGTTCCACAGTTTCCTTGGTGGCTTCCTCCGGCTCTCCGAAGTTGAGCACCATGACGCCGGTCTTCATGCGGTGGCTTCCCCGAGGGTGAAGTCGTGTACCGCGTCAACGACGGCCGCGAGCACGCGGTGATCGGTGTCTGGAAATATTCCGTGGCCGAGGTTGAAGATGTGTCCGGGTCTGCCGTTCGCGAGCTGGAGAATCTCCCGAGTCTTTCGCACGGCCACCTCTCGGCCCGCGAGCAGCGCGACGGGGTCGAGATTCCCCTGAATCGCCCGATCGTGACCGATCGTACTCCACGCCTCGTCCAGCGGCAGTCGCCAGTCCACCGAAACGGCGTCTCCGCCCGCCTCGGCGACGAGAGGCAGAAGGGCGGGATTCCCGTTGAAGAAGTGAATCGTCGGGACCCCGGCATCTTCCATCGTCCGGAGTAGGCGTCGAGTCGGCGGGAGGACGTACTCGCGGTAGTCCTCAACGGAGAGCGCCCCGGCCCATGAGTCGAAGACCTGGACGGCGCCTGCCCCCGCCCGATGTTGGGCGATTCCAAACTGCGCCAGGTGCTCGGCCCAAAAGTCGGCGAGTTTCGCCCAGGCTTCGGGCTGCTCCAAGATGAACGACTTGACCCCCTTGAGGTCCCGATGCCGAGGGCTCTCGATCAGGTACGAACAAAGGGTGAAGGGCGCGCCCACGAACCCGAGGACCGGCACGTCGATGCGCTCCACCAGGATCTTGATCTGATCGAGGTTGAAGCCGAGCGCTTCCTGCGGGTCGAAGGGACGGAGGCGCTCGACATCGGCAGCAGATCGGATCGGGTCCGCAATGACCGGCCCGACACCCTTGCGCATCTCCACCTCGATGCCGGCCGCCAGATAGGGTGTGGCCAGGTCGTTGTAAAGCACCGCCGCGTCCACAGGATAGTATTCGAGCGGTAGTGCCGTGATCTCCGCGGAGGCCTCTGCATCGCGGATCAACTCGAACATCTCACGTTCGCCGCGCAACTCACGGTAGCGAGGGAGCGACCGGCCAGCTTGGCGCATGAACCAGACGGGTGTGCGGTCCAGCGGCTCACGGCGAATCGCTCGGAGTATACGATCATTCATGAGAGAGGATATACAAGGGCGCCGTTCGCGTGTACCCCTGCGAAACAAAGGCCGGCGGCCTCGTATTCGGCATGCGAGGCGGGGAAACTCCAGAATCGGGGATGCAGCCGTGTAGTGTTGCATTCCCTGCAATCCCGCCGTTCTGGAGGGGTGGATGGAAGCCAGCATCGAACCGACGACAAACGCCATCCTGTTGGTGGCCGATATCAGCGGATGGACCAAGTTCGTCCGCCGTCACGCCGTGTCTGCCAGCCACGCGCGTCAGGTCGTGGTGCACCTGCTGCGGGCGATCATCTCCGCCGCCGAGCCTCCGTTGACCGTCGCGGAATTGGAAGGCGACGCTGTCTTCCTGTATGCCCTGAGTGAACCGGGTGATCTCGGCCGCGTGGCCGTGAAGGTGAAGGCCCAGATCCCGCGCCTCTTCAGGGCCTTCGCGGCCGAGATGAAGCTGCTGTCCACCCGTCCCCGGTGCTCGTGCGAAGCCTGTTCCAGCGTTGGGGGGTTGCGCCTCAAGCAAGTCGTGCACGCCGGCGAGGTGGCGCTCGAGCAGATCGGGAAGTTCGAGAAGCTCTTCGGTCTGGATGTGATCATCGTGCACCGGATGCTCAAGAACTCGGTCGAAGCGAAAGAGTACCTGATGATCTCCAAGCCGGCGTACGAGGCGATGGACGGATTCTACGGTCTGGAGCCCGAGAGGCGCGTGGAGAAGCTCAAGGGCGTGGGCCGGCTGGAGACCCGAGTGTTTGACGAGGACCAGATCGCTGAAGTCCTCCAACTCTTGGAGAATGAGGAGGGCTCCATTCCGGAGCCCTCCCTGGGCCAGATCATGAAGTGGCGCCTCAAACTCATGGCGAGGTCGCTCCTCGCCATGGCGTCGCGCACCATATTCCGAATCTCGAGGGGCGGAACTGTTTAGTTGCCGTCCCTCGGCGTGCGGGACAGCGCCCTGTAGTACTCCTCCACAAGCTTGCGGAACCCGGTAGGCACGTCCTCGGACCCTGACAAGAACGCTCGGTCGACGGCTTCGCCTTCGAGCTCTCGACGCAGCCCGAACTCGAACTGTTTGAGTCCCTCCAGGACCTGAGCTTGAAGACGTGCCAACTCGACGGCGTCCGTATAAACCCGCTCGCGATCCAGGGACCGAAGCGCCTGCACGACGTCCGCCAACTGCTGCGAGTCGATGTCCTGCTCATCGAGCACGCGCTGGAGGTCCCGGACCTCGGAGACCCGCTCACGCACCTCACTCCTGAATTGCCGGATTTCGTCGGGCGACATCTCACCCGTTCGAACATTGGCTCTGCCGCCGGAGGGGGCTCCGTTGCCGGCCCCTTGGCGTTCCTGGTCGCCCTGCCGACCCTGACCTGCCTGGCCCTGTCGACCTTGACCCTCCTGGCCCCGCTCCTCGAGACGTCGCCCGAGAGACTCCATGCTTCGTACGAGGTCGCGCGCGCGGTCGAGGGCTTCCGCACGACGATCTCCATCGCCGGACTCGTTGATGGCCTCCATGGCTTCGGCGATCCTGTCACGGAGCTCGTCGATGGCGTTGGCGGTCTCCTCCTCGAATCCCTCTGTAAACTCGGAGTCTCGAGCTTGGATCAGCCCCCGCGAATACCGGATGCGTTCCTTCAGTTTGTTGTCCCTGATGGAGTTCGCCGCCTCGGTGAGTCGCTCTGACGCGTCCCGCTGCTCCTGGCGAGAGTCCGCGGCGACCCGGTCCAACTGACGCTCCAGATCAGCCACCTCGGTGGCCTGGGCCTCCTTGCGCTCGAACAACCTGCGCGCCTCCTCGAGCTGTTGGTTGATGTCGCCCTCCCCCAGCCGGGACATGCTCTCCTTGATGTCCTCCTGCTCCCGGACAAGATTTTCCGCTCTGCGGAGCGCATCCTGAGCATCTTGTCTGAGGCGCTCGACCCGGTTCTTCTGAAGGCGCCTTTGAGCCTCGGCGAGTCGATCCTGTGCGGCGCTAGCCTCGGCGGTGCCTTCGCTTCCACCGGATGACGCCGAGCGCCGCATGGCCTCGGAGGCCTGCTGCAACTGGCGAGCCGTTTCCTCGAGTTGCTGGTCTCCGGTCTCACGAGCCAACCTCTGCAGCTGACGGGCGACCTCCTCGGTGTCCTCCGCCAACTGTCGCTGGCTGCGCCCACCACCGCCTCCGGATCCCTGTCGAGCTTCCGCACGGCGGCGCTGACGCTCCGCCTCCTGTTGCTGCCTGCGGGCGAGTTCCTTGAGCTTTTCCAGAAGCTCGTCGACCTGCTCGGAGGCCTGCCGCCGCTCGCCCCGCTGGACGGTCTCGTACTGGTTCTTCAGCTTGTCGAGTTCGAGCTCGAAGAGATCCGCGAGATCTTCGGCGGCCGCACCGCGCCCGCCACCCTGCTGACCGCCTTGCTGAACGGTGACCTCGTAGATCTCCTCTGCCTTCTGCAGCTTGAGGAGGGCCTTTTGTTCGGGTGAGATCGCGGCTTTCACCTCACCGCGCTCCAGGTGAGCCTCAGCCTCCTTCATGTCCTTGATGGCCTGCGGCAGCAACTCGGCGATGCGCTGGAATAGTGGGTCGGCATTCCCGATGCCCCGGCTCACCATGCGTTGGTGCAGCCCGTCCACTTGTTCGCGGACCCGCGCCTGTGAGAGGCGCACGCTCACCAGGTTCTCCTCGTATTCCCCGGGGAAGTAGTCGTCTCTGTCCCGGTTGAGGTTGAAGGTGGCCGCGACGACCTGACGCTGAAGCTCGGAGAGGCCTTGCTCGGGCCCCCGGCCACCGCCCCAACCGCCCCCACCGCCCTGTTCTTCCCCCTGTCGATAGTCGATGCGGAAGGGTCGGATCTGGATGAAGTAGATGTCGCTCGTGACCTCGCTCCGGTCTCCCGCCCGGCGGTTGTCGGACGCGATCGCGTAGTAGGAGACGAGATCGCCGGGCTCCAACCCCCAATCTTCGAGGAAAAGCGTGTGTCCGGCCGTCACCTCGGGCATCGGCCGCCCGCGGGCACTGAACAGCGAGATCGACTGCTCCTCTTCGCCATTGACCGAGTAGACCAGGGTCAACGCGTCGATGCCGTAGTCGTCGTCGGCGCGGGCCTCCAGGAAGACCTCCTCGATATTGCTCGCGCGCGTGTCTCGGCCCGGCTTCGAGAATGAAACCGAGGGAGGTTGGTCGGTGAGAACGTCGATGGCGTACTTCGGCGATGCCGGTACCAGCTCGCCGTCGGTGCGCATCAACTCGACCTCGTAGAACCCGGCCTTCTCCACGCTGATGCTACCCGTCCAGGTCCCGTCCCCGGCGTCGGACAACTCGACCGGAGCGCCGTCCACTAGGATTCGTCCTCCTGGTGTGAGCATCGTCGGGATGACGTGTACGATGACCTTCGTGCCCTTGAGAGCCGTGATATCACCCCCGTCCTCGACGATGCGGGGGGAGAGGCCCGAGTACGCCGGGAAGCGGTACTCGAGCTCGAGGCGATCCACGTAGGGCAGGTCGGCCACTTCGATCTTGTACGTCGGCGAGCGGATTCCGCTCGACTCCACGAAATATTCCGTGTTCGCACCGAGGCCGAAGAGCAGGAACTCGAAGTCCCCCTCCTCGCCGGGCAGCATGGACATTGCATCGAAGTTGCTCGCGCCCTCCGCTCGGAAGTAGACACGCACAACGTCGCTTTGGAACCCCTGAAGGCTGGCGGTGACCATCTGGTCGGAGCCGCGGGCGATCACCACATCACCCGGCGTGACGGAGATGCTGTACGGGTTTACCGAGTTCGGGTCCACGGTGGGATTCAGCAGTGCAGACGCTCCATGGCGGAGCTGTGCGGGCCCGAGGACCATTACCGTGACCGCGACAAAGCATACGGCAGCCAGCGCGCCCGACGTACGGTAAAGACCCCGCTGCTCGATGCGGGCCCCGTTCTTTACCGCGCGGGATTTCTGAAGTGCGGTTTCAACCAACCGACCGACGAGGGCTTCCGACACTCCAGGGGTCGATTTCCCCTTGCCCGCCTCCATGGCGCTGAGGACGGCGGCCTCCAAGCTGGGCTCGTGCTCCTCCAGATACAGCGCGGCCTGTTCGTCCGTCACGCGCCGACTCAGGGGCCAGATCAGGTAGCGGGCCAACAGGCCCGCGCCCGTGAGCCAGAGCACCCAGCGAAAGAGCAGAACAGCCTTCGGTGAGAACCGGAAGTACTCGAGTCCGAACGCTGAGAAGAGGAATGCGAGCAGGCCGGCGCCAAGGACGATCGCGAGGCCGCGCAATGCGATTCTGAGACGCCAGCGCGCGCGGACCCGTCGGATCACCTTGAGGATCTGAGTTTGCTTCGATCTAGCCGACCGACTCTGCATGTCCCCTTCCCTCTTCGAACCGCGGAGCACCCGCGACACGGGACAGCCAGTTGGAGAGAGCCGTCTCCGTCACTAAGAGAATGAATGCCGCTACCAAGAGAAAGCGCCAGAGCGACTGGCGACGTTCCCTGTCCTCATTGGTGACTTCCCCCAGGCTCCTTGCGGCGGAGCCGCCCCGCAGGGTTTGTTCGCGGGGAGCCACCGCTGCCGCGAGTTCGTCGGGATCCATCGTGGAAAGATCGGACTCCGATGGGTCGACGTTCACCGCCAAGGTCAGCGGCCTGGGCTCGTCGGAGCCAGGAGGTCGCACCTCGTAGAACCCCTGTTCTTTGAGCTCCAGGTACCGCGGACCGTCCCCCGCCGGAAGCACGATGCTGCCGCCTCCGGGAGCCAGGGCCACGCGCTCTTCATCCGGTCGAATGAGTTCCTGGGGATTCGGGGTTGCTCCAGCCACCAGATCGAGGGTCGACAGATCGAGCACCTGCCCGGCGTTGAACCACGGGACCCGCTCGCTATGGCCTCCGAGGTGCTGGGCGAGCCGGTGCACGAACGGCAGGAACACCGGCTGAAGAGCGAGGTCGTTCCAGAACCCATCCAGCGTCGACGCCCAGACCATGACCGTGCCCTCGCCTAGCTGCCCCTCGACCAGCGCGGGCGATCCGTCATCGAAGCGCGCGAGGACCCGGTCGCCTTCGGCCACGGTCAGCGGTCTCGACCGGAAGAAGCGGGCTCGCGAGAAGTCGCCACCACGGGGTCCCGAGAACACCTCGAATACCGGGTGGCTGTAGTCGATGAACCCGATTCGCGCCGGGCCACGCCTAGCATGATCGGTCGCGGCGCCGAACCGGGCCGGGAGAATGGCCTCGAGCCCGTCCCGCCATGCGCTGCGCTCGCCGAGAACCATGAGCAGTCCGCCACCGGACTCGACGAACTCCCGTAGACGCTGGCCACTGGCACCCTCCGGGAAGCGGGTGCCGTTCAGAATGACCACCGCGTGCGTGTCGAGGTCGGCTGTGGTCACGGTCGTGGACCGTCGCACCACCACCTGGAAGGCCGCCGCCTCCGAAATCTCGAGTGCGCGCTGCAGATAGAGGCTGGCGTCTTCTCGTGCGCCTTGGCCCTCGAGGATCAGAATCGAGAGTGCTCGGCCTGGCGACAGCACGAAGTTGATCGCGTTGTCCTGAGGCATGGCGTCTGCGTCGATCCGGACCGTACCTCTCGTAAACGGGTCGGCAAGGGTGAACGCGTCGAACGTCACCGTCGCCGACCCGGTCGGATCGAGGCGCACGGTCTGCACTTGATGCTCGCGCCCGTCCAGTTCGAGCCTGACCACGACGTCCTCGATGGATTCGCCCGCCTCGCGGGTCAGCCGAGCGGCGACCCTGATACGTTCGCGTCCGGAGAAGAACTCTCTGCGCAGCGTGACCCCGGCCACCGACATGTTCGGCCGGTCTTCATCGCCGATCTCGACGGGAGTGACCGTCGTCCCCGGGGGGAACACCACGCTCTCGTCGCCCGACCATGCGGAGCGCTGGAAGTCGCTGATGATCACGGCCTCCAGGTCGGAGTACTCGGATTCCTCCAGGATACTCTGCGCCAATTTCAGCGCCGGTCCGAACCGTGTGGCCTCGGAACTCAGGTTGGTCGAGTCCAGTGCGGCCAGGAGCCTTGGCTTGTCCGAACTGGAGCGAAGGACGGCCTGCGCCCCGGTGGAGAAGAAGATGAGGCTTACACGGTCCGTGGACTGCATTCCATCGAGAATATCGCGCGCCGCTCCGGTGGCGCGCTCCCACCGTGTCCCATAACCCATGCTGTACGACCGGTCCACCAGCACCACGATTTCCCTCGGTCCCAGCACCGCCCCGCTCGAGATCTCGGAACTCTCGAGGAAGGGGCGCGAAAAGGCGGCCAGCAGCAACAACACCGCGAGGCAGCGGATCGCCAACAGGAACCAGTTTCGAATCTTGCGGCGCTCCGTCGAGCGAAACGGAATCCGGTGGAGGAACATGAGCGACGGGAATTCGACCACCTTCTCGCGTTGCCTCTCGGTCAGATGCACGATGACGGGAACGCTCAGAGCCGCGAGGCCGACGAAGAACAGGGGAGCAAGGAACCCCATCACCTAACCCGGCGTAGCTTTTCACGACTGGACAGGTACTGGAACAGCGCGAAGTCCAGTGGCTGGGCGGTATTCAGCACCGTGTAGTCGATCTGGCTGGCGGCGAACCTGCGCTCGAGTTCGGCGGTATGCTCGCGGACCAGCCTACGGTATTCCTCGGCGAGCTCGTCCGGGACGACAGGGATCATCTGCCCACTCTCGAGATCCTGGAAGCTGGAGGCCTCCTCGAAGGGGAAGTCCATCTCCGCGGGGTCGAGCACATGAAACACGATCAGGTCGTGGCCACGAAAGCGCAGGTGCCTGCTCGCGTCCATGATCGTGTCCGGATCCTCATAGAAGTCCGAGATCAGGAGTACGATTCCCCGGTGCCTTAGATTCTCCCCGATCTTCCGTAGTGGTGTCGTGAGATCGCCTGGACGTCCAGGCTCCGCTTTGTCGAGTGCGTAGAGGATCAACTCCATGTGTCTGGTCGACGGGGGGATGTACTCCACGACTTCATGGTCGAAGGTGGCTAGCCCGACCCGGTCACGCTGCTTTTGAGAGAAGAAGGTGAAACACGCCGCCAGGTAGCGGGCGTAGTCCAGCTTCGATACATCGTGAGTGCCGAAGCTCATCGAGCGAGAGACGTCGAGCAGGACGATGAAGTCGGCGCTCGTTTCGGCCTCGAACAGTTTGACGAAGAACCGGTCCGTACGCGCGAACAGGCGCCAGTCTATCCGGCGGATGTCGTCGCCCGGCATGTATGCCCGGTGCTCCGCAAAATCCAACGACAGACCGAGATGGGGTGAACGGTGCAAGCCGTGGAGGAACCCATCCACGACGGTACGCGCCAGCAACTCCAGGTTGTCGATCCGGCTCAGCACCACCGGATCGAGGAACTGGGCTCCGCTGGAAGACCGAAACCCTGGCTGCGCCCGCCGCGTCACGCCGCTTCCCTCACCTTCCTACATTCCCGACGTGGGTACCGGCACCGCCTCGAGGAGGAGGTCGACCAGCGTGCCGGTCGAGATGCCCTCGGACTCGGCGTGGAAGTTGGTCAGGATCCGGTGGCGGAGAACGGGGTGGGCGAGCGCCCGGATGTCGTCGAAGCTCACGTTGTAACGGCCCTGCGTGAGGGCACGAGCCTTCCCTCCGAGGATGAGGTATTGCGCTGCGCGCACGCTGGCGCCGAAGGCGACCCACTTCCTGATGAACTCCGGGCTGTCTCCGTTGGGACTCGGCCGCGACGTACGGGCCAAGCTCACGCTGTAGCGCAGCACGGCGTCGGGCACCGGCACCTTTCTGACCAACTCCTGGAAAGCGACCAGGTCCGGACCGGTCACCGCATGGCTGAACTGGGGGTCCTGAATCCCCGTGGTCGTGCGCACCACCTCGAGTTCCTCGGCCTCGGAGAGGTGGTCGATGATGATCTCGAACATGAACCGGTCTAGCTGCGCTTCGGGCAATGGATACGTGCCCTCCAGCTCGATCGGATTCTGCGTAGCGAAGACGTAGAACGGTTCCTCCAACACGTACGTTTCGCCCTGGACCGTGACGCGGTGCTCCTGCATGGCCTCCAACAACGCCGATTGCGTCTTGGGCGGCGTCCGGTTGATCTCGTCGGCGAGCACGATGTTGGCGAAGATCGGGCCGGGAGCGAACACCATCTCGCGACGCCCGGTTTTCGGATCCTCTTGAATGATGTCCGTGCCCGTGATGTCGGATGGCATGAGGTCGGGCGTGAACTGGATACGCGAGAACTTCAGGTCCAGCACCTGGGCGACCGTGTGGATGATCAGCGTCTTCGCCAGGCCCGGCACACCCACTATGAGGCTGTTTCCCCCCACGAAGAGGCTGAGCAGCATCTGCTCGAGGACCTCCTCCTGCCCGATGATCAGCTTGCGCAGCTCGATGAGTATTTGCTCGCGACCGGCCTTCATCCGGTCCGCGAGATCTATGTCATCGGGCGTGTCGAGCGCCGTAGGGTCCTCCGCGACCGCGGTCTCGATCACCTCTACTTCCTGCTCTTCTTTGAAGGCCATGCCGCTCCCTTTACTCCCTCTCTCGAGTTTTCCCTATCTGCGCGCGTCCGCCAGCGAATCGCGAAGAGAATTGTCGTGAATCAAGGCGCGCAAGGCGAGCGACCGAAGACGTACTCCTTGTACGTCGCAGGAAGCGAGTCCGCCGCGCAACGCCGAGTCACGGCAATTATCGAAGCGATTCAGTGGGTCATGGCGTAGATTACGTAATTGACCCCCAGCTTATAGGCCTCGTTGGACAACTCGATGGGGTAGTACCCGACATCCGAGAACTCCCAATACTCCCCAATGTCGTTGTTGTAGTTGGCGATCACGACCAGGCGCTTCTCGGGATCGTTGTCCTCGAAAATGCCCCAGTAACTAGGTAGCTCTCTTCCGTAGGAGGTCAGCGTTTCCAGTGACTCGATCCTGAAGAACGAGTCGAAAATCGGATGGGACTCATCGAGTTGGACGAGCCGCGCATCGGGAAGCACCCTCTTCATCTGGGCCTCGAAGTTCCACCAATCGCGACCAAAGAAGTCGTCCGCGATGAGGAATCCCCCCTTGAGCAGGTAGTTCCGCAGTCCTTCCACTTCCTCCTCGCTGGGGGCCCAGTAGCCCGGCTCGGAAAGATATGCCAGTGGGTACTTGGTCAATTCCGGGTCGTCCGTGGCGAAAACGTTGGACCCGTTCATGAATGGTGCGATGAACGTCGTCTCCTTCAGGATCTCCATGAAGTTTCGCTCGGCCCTCGGGAAGTCATGGGCCCACGGCGCCTGGCGACCCCATCCGAAGAAGCTTCCCCCACTAAGCCCTGTTCCGTACCGGATCCGAACGAACGTGAAGCGCCCGTCGTAATCGACGTTGCCGAAGTCCTGAGCAGACATCATGCGCTGGTTCTTCGGGTCGCTGCCCGGCCCACCTGCCTTGGCGCGGGCGAGGCCGACTCCGCTCATCGCCGCGAGGGCTCCAGCTACGACCAGTGAGTTCATGGACACCCGCATCAGAGGGCCCACCCGGTGACGGGTGGAATCGGCCGGGCCCCGGTTCCGCTCCTCAAGTCCAAGAGCAACTCGAGGGCCTCGTCGTAGTTGGGAGCCACATCGAGGGCCTTGAGCACCGTGCGCCGAGCGGCGGCGAGGTCATGGTCCGCCCGGAAGGCGACGGCCAACAGGTAGAGCGCCTCTGCACGGTCGGTGGGATCGAGCGCAACCACGGCTTGGCGTTCCCTCACGACTCCAGCGGTGTTGCCCTGAGAGGCATGGGCCCTGGCGAGCTTGCGGTGGAG
>JACZXQ010000050.1 GCA_022571515.1 Gemmatimonadota bacterium | reverse complement strand
GCATGGCTCGATCCCACATCTCTCTTGCAGCTGAGAACGCCATCCTCCGTCATCAGCTCGCCGTGCTCCAGCGAGGACGGTCCAGGCCGTTGCTCCGACCGGCGGACCGAGTGCTATGGATCTGGCTGTGCCGGCACTGGAATTGGTGGCGCCAGGCGCTGGTGCTGATCCAACCAGCCACGGTCCTCAGGTGGCACAGAGAAGGGTACCGCCGCTACTGGCGACGACGGTCCGGTGAGTTTGGCGGTCGACCCAGGATTCCTCGAGGTCACATCAACCTGATTCGCCGCATCTCGTCCGATCACCCCGAGTGGGGCGAGGACCGTATCGGCCTGGAGCTGAAGGCGAAACTTGGGGTGGAGCACGCGCCCAGCACTATCCATCGGTACATGGTCACCCGGAAGGGAAACGGTGCTCCAGCCTCCACCACTTGGCGCAGCTTCCTGGCCGGACACGCCACCGAATTGTGGACCCTGGACCTGACCACGCAGCCCCTGTGGAACTACTCAGTGCGGTACGTCCTGGTGCTCATGGAGTTGCGGAGCCGAAGGGTGGTGCACGTCGCAGTGACGGCCTCGCCTACCCTGGCCTGGGTGAAGCAGCAGATCCGGGAGGCGACCCCCTTCGCTTCGGCGCCGCGCTTTCTGGTCCACGACAACGATGGAATCTTCGGCCAGTTCGGAACGCGCAGGCCGGGCAAGACGGGAAGATCGTACCGCTGTTCCCTGGACCTGTGGCTAGGAGAAGTGCTGTACATCAAAGGGATCCCGATCCCGTATGGAGCCCCCAATGCGGCTGCCCACATCGAGCGGTTCATGGGAAGCCTGAAGAGGGAGTGCCTGAACCACTTCATTTTCTTGTCGGAAGACCACCTTCACCGCACGGTAACGGCCTACATCACCTACTACAACGGTGGCCGACCCCATCAGGGAATCAAAGGCATACCGGAGTGTGGCCCCGGCCTGCCGAGGGTCTCTCGTCCTGCGACAGGGGACGGTCCGATCAAGTTCGTCGCACACCCGGTGCTAGGCGGCCTTCACCACGACTACCGACTCGCCGCGTAACTCAGGCTCGTGCGAAGTCCCTGAGGCCGGCCCAATCGGGTTGGGTCGTTCCTACTCATGCACCCGATGTCGGATTCTGACCTGGACAGGGCACAACGTGTTCCCTTCGGTCGATCCTTGATCCCACAGGAGTCAGATCAGGGACATCGGGCCCAGCGTGAGAGACGAATAAGGCCCCAAGAATCCGTGCGGATGGAGTTTTCGGGGAGGACGCATGGCATTCTGTCTTGCCCTACTGCGGAGCCCACGTGTGCCCGCGCCAGCTCGTAATGCCCACCATCCCCCCTTCCAAGCCCAGCGCGATGACGCGCCAGCGCAGCCCCGCTTCGCCGAGCCGGTCGACGAGCCACTCTGGCGAATCGTAACTGGTGTTCGGTGCGCTCACGAGGGCGGACAGAACCATGCCCCCGCTGGGGTCCTCGACCTCCAGTTGGTAGACCACCGCGTTGCCCATGCCCGACCAGCTGAACGACGGCGCGCGATCGCGGTTGAGGGCATCGTTTGCCGCAGGATCGAGCAGCTGCATGTCCGCATCGGGGTCGGGACGCGTGACCGCCAGGGGATTGCCCACGAAATACCTCAGGATGGGCATGGGGAAGCCGGCCACCGCGCCCGAGTGCACGAGGATCTGGGCCGCGCCCAGAGCGCCCAGTCTGGCGTCGCCCGCCTGGTCGCTCGAGGCCTCGATTCTCAGGAGGATCTGGTAGAAACCCACGAGCTCGTTGGGAAGCGACTCCACGTCGGGCCCGGCCAGCGTGTATTCACCCGTGGGCGGAAGAAACTCGTTGAAGCGGCCGAGTTCCGTGTAGAGCTTCTGCCTGTCCCTCAGCTCGATCGGCAGCGTCGCCTCCGTGAGGAGGTCCTGGACCTTGGGCGACTCCTCGCTCGGAAGGACCACCTCCCAACGGCCGACCAGGCGGCCGGTGCCGGTGTAAATGATCTTGGCCGACAGCGGCGGCGGCTCGTCGCCCGCCCCGATGACCAGCACCTCCTCGTCACCGGCGAACGACACCTTGACGTCCACCAACGAGAACGGCACGCGCGCTCCGCCACCCGTTATCCGGCAGGTGACCGTCACGTACTGGTCGGGCCCCCGGCCGTCGGGATCGATGAAGCGGCGCACGTAAAAGAACGACGGCTTGGCGCCGGCAAGCACGGCCTGGTAGGCCCGGCGCGCCACCGAGGGTGGGATCGACATGATGTCGGTGAAGCCGTCCTGCCCGCTCGTCTGCGAGAGGTCGAAGCGGAGCGGCAGGCTCCCGAAGATGGTCGACGGATCGCACTTGTTGCCGATGTCCGGCTCGGCCGAGATCAGCTCGCCGCACCACAGGGCCTCGTCGGTCACGTAGCCGTGGAGGTTGCCGAACGTGAGGAACACCGTGGTGGCCCCCTGGGCGTTCACGTTGACACTCGTCGGGTTCCGCGAGATCTGCGCGTGCGCCTGAGGCACCGCGAGCAGGGTCAGGACGAATGCGCCGATGACCATGGTTCGGATCGAGGTCATCATCCTACCTACCTCCGAAGCTGAAGCTGAATCCGGCATTGAGCGTCCATCGCTCCCGTCTGTCTTCTCTGTCGCGGATGCTGTCGAGGCTCTCCGACACGTTGCGTGCGTAGCGGATGTAATACTGGCCGTTCTGCTGCGTCGTACCGGGGATCGCCCCGCTCCAACGCACGTCGAGCCTGGTGTCGCTGCGTTCGCGTGTCTTGGCCTCATCGTCCTTTAAGGTGTCCGAGAACCGGATGGCGAGCGTCGAGCGTTTGATGGGCTTCCAGTTGATGCGCGTGCCGAAGCGACGCGTGTTGTCGACTTTGTCTCGCTGCTTGTTTTCGGCCTCTTCATAGCCCAGGTCGAACGTGAGCGAGAGGGACCGCATCGGGTTCACGCCGAGCGAGAAGGCGTTCATGAGATTTCTGAAATCGGCGTCCTCACGGCCCTGCTGCCTGTTGTCCTGGTTCGACAGGTTGAACTGGTAGCCGAAGTTGACCTTGCTCCAGCGCCACTTGGCCGACGCCGTGTGGTTGACGCTCACCTGGCCGGGTACATGCGAGGCGCTGAAGCCGCCGTTCTGTGGCAGCTCCTCGCCGAATTGATGCGTGCGGTCCACCCGGTAGTTCAAGAAGGGCATCCAGGCCTTGCCCGGCGCCGTGCGGAAGATGTTCGGAAACGGCACGCCGATGCTCAGGCCGCGCCGTTCGGTGTTGGACCTCAGGATCGACGCGATCTCATCAAGGTTGTCCTCGGCGTCGGAGAGGCTCGCCTGGATGGAGACGCCCGCGATGTCGGCCCGAATGTCGTACTGGTTCTGAATGTTGTCGGCCCAGGCCGAGGCCCCGACACTCTTGAAGAGCGGGTCGATGCGCTCGTGCTTGTAGCCGAACGAGAGCCTGGCCGTCTTGCCACCGCCCAGCTTGAGGCCTTTGATCACGTCGACGTCGGCGTTCAGGTAGCGTGCGCTCTTGGCCTCTTCTTCCACCTCGACGATGTCGAACCCCTGGTTCAGCGTCCGATCGACCGGGTTGTTGAACGTGCTCCGCGTGAATCCGGCGTCAAGTCTCAGGCGGCGGCCAAGGCCTTTGGCCTGAACGCGGAAGCCGAATCCGTTGCTCTCCTCCGTGTCGTTGATGGCGCCCTGGTTGAAGTTGTTCCGGGGCAGTTTGGAGGCGTCCAGATAGGAGAATTCGACGCGCAAGGCCCCGGCGGTTTCGAGCGCTTCCACCCCGAGCGTGGCGTTGACCATCTGGTGCCGGGAGTCGCTCAGCCCGAGGAAGTTGTCCCAGCCGACGATGCTGCTTCCGTTCGTCACGGCCACCTGGGCGTCAATCCGCGAGGTCGGCGCCAGGCTCAGCGTGGCGCCACGCGCGCTGAAGCCGCTCATCAGGTAGCGCTGGTTTCCGGTGCGCACGTGGCCCACGGAGACGTCGAACTTCTCCGAGTCGAGGCTCAGCATGTAGCTGGCAAGGTCGACCTTGGAGGCGTCCTCTCCCTTCTCGCGGAAGCGAAGCGCCTGGTCCTGGTGGTTGAAGCCCAGGAACAGCGAGTTCAGCCCCAGCGTGAAACCGGAGTGGGCCTGCTCGATCCTGAGGTCGAACCTGCCATCGAGGTCGCCGAAGGTCTCCCGCTGTGGTGCGTTCGTATCGGGCTCGTGCCCCTCGGCGGGCTGGCTCTTGAACGACAGGTCGACCCGGGGCGTTATCTCATGTGATTGGAAGCCGAACAGCCCCTCAACCCAGAGGCTCTCCCTGGCGATCTCCTGCCACGTTCCGGTAGCGTCGATCAAGTGGACCACGAGCTCGCCCTTCCCCGAAGGAAGGGGCACGACCTGGGGCACGTACCGCATGCCCGATGCAGTCGCCTGGAACAAGCCGGTGAAGTCGGTCGCCCCAATGAACACCGCGACCGACTCGGTCTCCGGATCCAGCGCCCGGCTGAACGTCAGCTCGATGGACGCGTCGCGCGCCAGAAAGCCCTGGGAGGGGATGTTGGTCCGGACGGTAAGTTGTTGTGCGGCCGCAGCGCCCGGAACGATCACCCAGGCGAAGCCGATCAACATTCTTCTCAGGCTAAGACACGTCAACAGTCCTGAAATTCTCAGTCCTTTGGGCTAAGTCATTGGTGTCGAGGTCACTTCCGACACCCTGTGCTTCTCGAGGCCGCGGGCCTGACCGAGTGGACGGAAGCCCACCACGCCCGTGGTCCCCATCACCTCCCTATGCCACGACGCTCGGCCGCAAGGCGATCGACTTCGCGACCGAGATCGTACGCACCGGAGACCGCACGATCCTCTAAGGTCACCCGCGCCACCTGGAACGAACTCCAGATCCCCAAGCTCTTTGTTCGTCCCCTCCAGGAGTCCGGTGGCGCGGACTCGCTCGATCCAGCCCTTCAAGAAGATGGTGGTATCCTTGGTGGTCTCCTTTGGAGAACCTCTTCGGTTGCCACGGACTGGAGAGTAATCTGCCCAGTAACCCTCCCTAGATGCCCTGCGCTAATCAGAATTGTTATATCCTCATATTCTGCAGACATCAGGCGCTTGTCCATTTGTAACTCGATTGAGACATCGTGCTCTTCGACTACGCCATGGATGCTGGTAGATGTGTTTGATCTGGAGGAGTTGTAGTCTTCTGCCTTTGCCTGGAACTGCGGTGGGACAATCCTCAGTACATATTCACCCGGGCACAAATCGTCAAAGTTAAACCTACCGTCTTTGTCCGTCGTGGTCGTCGCTATGACGCCGCCGGGTATGCCTTGAAGTGAGAGATCAAGTCCTGGAACGGGGTCACCCATCTGTGCCTGTGCACTTGTTACACCCAAGCCGAAAAAGACAGCCGTAGTGGACACTACCCAAAACCAAGAAATTTTGCGTTTGCAACTTTCCATGATTCAATCTCCATGCTTGGTTAAAATCGCCGTCGTGGTGGGAATCTCAGTTGCCTGACACACCCCACACAGTCCCGGACGTGCGGTTTCCCCGCATACGGTTTCTCGGTCGTACTCGCTTCCGCATCGTACTCATCCAACACAATGAAGGGAAAGGCGGAATTAGTTAAGGCTATCGCTTACGGCGCTTACGGCGCAAACCTTACCAAGGACGACGCAAAAAGGGATAGGCATCCAAGAGCCCTTTCGAGTCCGGCACTCTGCTTTTGCGCGCCGCGATATTCCATGGACCTCCCCTAGTGAGGCCGTTGCGAGGCCAAGGTGCCCGCTCGCCATTGGCCCATGCAAGAATGAGATGAGCGGATGCGTGGATGGGCAAGAGATGGCGAACGGAGCCCACCATTCGGGGGGTTGTGTTTTCAGTTGATCAGCGACTGATCGAACTCAAATTCCGGAATGGGTTCCGGATCGGTGGGGTCGAACCCGCCGCTCTGCTCGAACTCGAAGATGCCCTGGGGGCGGGGGCCGAGCGGCAGACAGTGGAGGGGGTCGGGTGGGGAGATCGAGGTAGGTGAGGATAGAGCGTAGCGGAATGGGAAGTGTGGAGCCGGAGTCGCCCGATGTCTGACTCCGGCAACCGCATCCGTGAGCGTGGATACTGAGCAACAGGCTCGCGCGCTTCGCCCGTGGTCCACATCTTGGTCGCGCAGCACAATCGCAGAGAGGTTAGAACGCTTTCAGTCCTTCTGCCCAGGATCGATAATGGGCGCTGGCGTGACCTCTCTCGGCGGTGAGTCGGTCTCAGGAAACAGACCATCCCGGCCTGCATCATTGTTGCCGGACGGGGAGGCAATATCACGGTTGCGTAGGAAGGCCGTGTTTCCCGGTTAGGGGTAAGGCAGTGATTCTTTCTCGGCTACGCCACGGTGTTGATCAGACCCAGGAGAAGATATGGAGCGCTTGCTTCATTGGCCCTCCTCTTGGGCGGGCCGTGAGGTACGTGACGGCGCCATGCACACGATCAGCGGTCGGAGGGTGTGCAGGATCTCCACGGTGTCACCCTGAGCCGCGAGCACGTCGTCCAGACGGCGGTACGCCTGCGGTGCTTCGTCGAGGTCGCCACCGCGAAGCTCCACGCCCTTGCCGTCCATCCATTCGTCCATCATCTCGTGGTCAATCTTGCCGGGGCGAACCAATCGGCCCTTCTTCCATTTCCCCTTGGCCTCGATGCGCCCCATCACACGCCCGGCACCGTGAACCGTCGAGTAGAGGGATGCCTCCTGCTCCGGGTGGCGGAAGGCCCCAGTGAACGCGCCCCGTAGGATCACTGAGTCGTCGCCCATACTGCCCCCAACGAACCCCTTCTGTCCGGGCTCGGCTGGCGTGGCTCCCTTCCTGACGACGACCAATTCCTCAGCGAAGTGAACTTCTTTCCACGCAAAGTTGTGGTGGTTGTGGACGAGCTCCTGCTCGGTGCCGCCGAGGATCTCAACGACCTTCCGGGCGACCCACTCGCGACCCGCGTAGGCGTACTGCCCCGCGAGCGACATGGCGGTCCAATAGTCGGCACCCAGCGGCGTGTCCAGGTCCAGTAGCACCTCGGAGTTCATGTCGGGGCGGTCGTCCCACTCGAGCCCCTGGGCGAGCGCCACGAACGAATGGGCGAGCTTGAAGCCGAGCCCGCGGCTGCCGAAGTGGACGCCCACCCATATCCTGTCCTCTTCGTCTGCGAAGACATCGACGTAGTGGTTGCCGCCTCCGGTGGTGCCGAGTTGCGCCCTCGCCTTGCCGATCAGGTTGCCCCGGTGTGAGCGAGGTACGACGGTCCATGCGCCATCCTCGAATAGCGGGTCGTCCTTGGGTGCGTCTTCAGAGGGGTTCGTCTGGCCAGGACCGAACGCGATCGTTCCTGCGATCTCGTCAGCATAGACCGGAAGGTGGTCCAGAACATCCTCGTACATCAGGTCCGTCCGGATCGCCGCATTGCCGCACGCGATGTCCACGCCGACGCCGATGGGCGAAACCTGGTTGCGGTAGGCCGCGACTCCGCCTATGGGCATCACGTAACCGAAATGCCCGTCAGCCATGAGTGCAGCCCGTACACTCCGGCTCGCTACATCGTGGAACTGCTCAAGGGTCTTCTCATCGTGCTCGCCGAAGACCTTGGTTGTTTCGTTCATCGTGCCTTCTCCCCTATTCAGCGGGCCGCGAATCGGACTCCCGCAAGTGCCTGTAGATCGAGCGGCGCGTGAGGCCGTACAGCACCACGCGGCTAGGTTGGCCTCGACGAGGTTGACCCCGCTGAAGTTGGCGCCAACAAGCCAGGCCCCGCTGAAGTTGGCCGGGCCGAAGAAGGCTCCACTGAAGTTGGCATCGCCGAGCTGGGCTCCACTGAGGTTGGCCCCGCTGAGTTCAGCTCCGACCCACGAACTCCGGTCTAGCATCGCGAGGACCCCCAACGAGTCTCATCCCAAGCATGAGATCCAAGGTTAGGCGCCCCTCTAAGCCACGACAACGCTCCAGCCCACCCAGGGTACCGAACAAAGCCCGAAGACGTTCACAACGCGAATACAGGCGTCTGAAGGGGCTCTGCTTGCGCCTACCGGCCCGCTCTCGGATGTTGAGCACAGTCTGATCCCGGAGTGCGCCCGTGTCCGATCCAGTTGTCCCGTCGCCGTGCTGGGCAAGATACTCGGAAAGGTGCACCTCCGGGTGCAGGAGGTTGGGCGACTACCTGATACTTCGTGGAGGCACGACTATGAAGAGGCTCGTTCTAGCGATCGCGATGGCCGGATTCACCGTCGCCGGACTCGCTGCCCAAGAAGCACCCGAAGTCGAGCTGGTGATCACCCTCGACGTGGAGGAGCGGCAACCCATTGGTGAGCGCACGGAGTTCTCGGCCGACGTGGGGCAACTTGTAGCGTGGACGCGAGTCACCGGCCTCGCGAACACCACGGTGCGACATGTCTGGCGTCACCAAGAACACGAGGAGGTCATCGAGCTGAGTGTGGGTGGCTCGCCGTGGCGGACCTGGTCGCGCAGGACCATCCCCGCAGAGTGGACGGGCGCATGGACGGTGGAAGTGCTCGACGCGCAGGGCAACGTCCTCGCCACTGCGGAGTTCACTGTGGGTGCCCGGTAGCCGGCCGCATAGGACGATTCGCTGAGCACTCACCACACCACCGCCACTGCTCCGCGGCTAAGATGGTGACGATGGTGACCGCAGCGAAGCGCGCGAGCCACACGCGTCGTCAACTCCGCAATGAAACCGGCACCAGGAGAAGCCCAGGGAACTGTCTGCCCGCTTCGCTGGGCGGAGGTGGTGAGCGACGAGACGGCGCTCTGCGAGGTCCCATTCGGAGTCCACGAACGCAATGGGATGGCGAAAGCTTGGGTCAGCCTCCCAGGCTCGGCCCCATCGTCCAGCCCGCCGCCATCGATCCATCCACTTGTAGCCGGTCCTCCGGCTGATCCCGTATCGATGGCACACCGCAGCAAAGCTCCGTCGGCTGCGATGGGCTTCCTCGATGAACCGCTTTCTCTCTTCCATGACATGAGTCTCCGCGAACGGCATCGGCCTCCTCCTTTCAGAGGCGCCGACTGTAACCCATGTCCCTTTACTTAAGTGTGTACCATGTCTCTTTACCGGACCCCGTTCGCCATCTAACAAGCGATTGCTACAGTCGCGGTAGGCATCAGGCTCGCGCGCTTCGCTTGCGGTCACCACATTAGCCGCGCATCTATAAGGCGAAGGAAGTCAACAGGGCGAAGCCCTCCCTTACCCGTCCGCGGAGGCGAAAAGGTGGCTCGGTCCACTGGGCTGTAGCTCAAGGCCTGCGTGATCATTTTCCTGTTTTCATCCTTCAGTACCAACGTCGCGTCCGATCTTGGGTGAGTCTCCTCTCACGAGGGCTCAGGCATCTATTCAGGTTGTCGTCCCAACGCGGGGACGTCCGAAGATCTGCTATGCGAG
The DNA here is from genome assembly GCA_022571515.1 of Gemmatimonadota bacterium. GTDB lineage: Bacteria > Gemmatimonadota > Gemmatimonadetes > Longimicrobiales > Gaopeijiaceae > JACZXQ01. The sequence continues at coordinate 86 of JACZXQ010000050.1, read as the reverse complement.
TGGGGGGCTCAGTCAGCAGAAGCGGGTCGTCTACTTCGAGCGACATGCGCGGCTTGGAGCTCACCCCTTTCGTGGTACGGTGCATC
>JACZXQ010000049.1 GCA_022571515.1 Gemmatimonadota bacterium | reverse complement strand
CGGCGGCCATGCGGGCCGGCTCGTTGTTGACCTTGTCCCAGCCCTCCACCCCGGTAGCGCCCAGCTTCATCGTCACCTCATAGTGGTGCGTGAAGCCGTCGCCCATCCGCCTGGACACTTCCTCGGCGATCGCTTCGATCTGCTCGCCGGCGCGGGACAACCGCGCCTCGCTCGGAGACCTGAGGTCGAAGCGGATCTCGGCCATGCTGGACGACCCGTTCGGAATCACGCTGCCTTGGACCATAGACATGTTCATGTAAAGCAGGTCGTCCACCATCTCTCCCACGCCCGTCTCATACTGAGAGATGTCGAGCGACCGCGGATCACGGACCTCTTCGTTGATGCGGGTGATGAGGGGTCCGAGCGCGTCGACCGCGTCTGTGCGCCAACGGTCGAAGTCGAGCGGTGTGAAGACCATGAGGCGCGAGAGGTAGATGTAGGGGTCACTGCCCGTAGTGATTCCGTCGCCCCCTCCCCCGTGGAACTGCATGAGGATGTCCCCGTTGCGCCAGTCGATGTTGTGCGGGTAGTTGGCCTGGATGAACTCTTCGGCCCCGGGGCTGCCGGTCTCCTCTCCGGCGAAGCTCACGAACCAGACGTCCCCTTCGGTCTCGATGTCGGCTGCGTTGAGGGCTCGCAGCACAGTGAGCAACTGCGTGGTGCCCATGAGATTATCGCGTGCCGCAGGGCACCACACGCGCTGATCCGCGACGAAAGCCTCGATCGGTTGGTCCTGGGGCCACAGCGAGACGTTGTCGTGATGGGAGTTGAGCACCACCGTGGGGCCTTCACCAACGCCTGGGCGGATACCAATGACGTTCCCCTCGTCATCGATGTGGACGCGCTCGAGTCCGTAGATACGAAAGAGTTTGTACAACAGCCGGGACCGATAGATCTCCGTGCCGTGTCCCAACCGTGACATCTCCGACTGCCCGCCCGAGGGCCCGTAGGCGTTGCAGAGGCTGATCCACTCCTGGATCGTCTCCGCGTCGGCTTCATCCACGTACTGCATCGCACTCTGCACCTGTGGCGTCTCCAGGATCCGCCTCGCAACCGCCGCTTCCCGGCTCACGTCGGGATAGGCGACCTGTAGCTGACCGCTCGCGCCCGCCGGCAGGGCAACGAGTGTGACCAAGAGCGAGAGGATGAGCGTCGTGCGGTAGGTGAGGAGGCGACTCATTGGTGGTGTGCTCCAGATGTGTCAGTGTGGGTCGAACTCGACCGGTGTGCTCCGGCCCGACTGGAGTCCTGACGCGGATCGGCCTCGGGGAGCCTTCCTCACGAGGCGGTCGGCGGGAATAGTGCGCCGCGCTGAGAACTCCAGTATCATTAGAAGCAATCGTCGTGCCAGGCCCGGCGCCCGCGGCTCGCACCCCCGGAACCTTCGCCGGGGAAAGGCGGATGCGTCCCTCACAGCGATCAGCAGGCATCCGCCGGGGGCGGCTAGAGCCCTGCAATAGCATCAAGAATGGTGCGCCTCGCCGCACTGCGGATGGTGCACTGCGGGCAGGAAGGAGCCCGGCATTGAGGAGGGTTGAACTGTGTCAGACTCCTGCGGTTACTGGGTGAGCGGACGGATGGTACACATCGCCCGGTCCGCGGGCACTCCTGGGCACGACTCTCGCTACTATCCGGGTGACACGCCGGTCGATCAGGATCCTCGGTCGGAACAGGCCAGTGCCCTTTCGAGTGCATAGGATGGATACCAAGCCCACACCACGCACGCTTGAGCTAGCGCGTGCGCCTATCTCAGACTTGCCGAGAAAGGCGCTTTTCGTGCTTCGTGGGTTTCTCATCCTCCTGGCCCTGGGGATGCCGCTGCACGTCCCGTTCGCCCTGCCTCAGGTGGGGCAGTCGAAGATCCTCGGGTGGAACGTCGCGCCCCTTTCGGATAGGGCTGACGCGGTCCTGGTGACACAGACCGGCTGGGGACCGCAGCTCGCAGACTTGCGGGCCGGTGACATCCTTGTGGAGATCGAGGGTGAACCGGCAAGCCCCGGGCGAACCAATGCCATAAGGGAGCAAGCGAGGCCAGGAGACGTCCTGTCTATGGTGGTGCTTCATGACGGCGAAGCTCGCCGGCTAACCATCACGGTGGAAGAGGGCTCTTGGGCCTACGCGGCCTACCAGTGGTACCGCGTGGCTCTGGCCCTGGGGGCCTGGCTGGTGGCGTGCGCGCTGCTGGTCTGGCGGGGGAATCGCCTCGATAACGTCATCCTGGCAGGTGCACTCCTGCTTCTGGGGCCCGTGCTGCTCGTCATCGACCTGCCAATCCAGGGGGGAATTCTCCCCAACGCCATGAACTACCTGTGGAAGATCCAGGCAGCGGCGTATCGACTGTTCTTCCCGGCGCTGCTCCTTTGTTTCGTCGCCATCCGGACCCGGCAGCCACGATTCCTGATATCGCCATTCCTCTGGGGAGCGGTTCTATCAGGCCTGTTCCTGGCGCTTGGTCTGATGACGGAGTGGTTCACGGACCCACTCGCTTGGTCGAACCAGGGCTTCGAGCGGGACGTCCGCACTTGGTTCGGGCTGGTCGTTGAGGTGCTGGCCCTCACGGGCGTTTTTCTTGCCCAGAGACACTTCTCGATATTCCCGAGCGTCATTCGCTGGTTAGCGTTCGGAATTCTGGTGCTCCTCGGCCTAGGCGTGCCGCTCTCCATCGTCATACTTGCCGCACCGGACAACGTCTGGCTGATCGAGTTCTTGCGGCAGCTCAAGTCGCTGGTCCTCGCCCTTCTGGTCGTGACCGCCGCGCTGCACTTCCTAACGTCAGGGAACGACGGCTCCGACTCCTGGAATCAGCGCAGACACATGGCGAGGTACGGCTCGGCGCTTCTGATGGCGCTGTACGGGTTCGCAGTTGCGGGTACGGGCCTCATCGTACACGGATCCATGGATTCGCGGGGGGACCAGGGGGAATGGCTGATCTTCCTGACCGTCTTCGCCGCCGTGATCCTCTTTTCCCCGGTGTTCCGGTGGACTCAAGATTTTGTCGAGCGAAAGGTCTACAGCCGGTGGATTCAACTGGAGGCGGAGGCCAAGGTCGTCGTCGATCTGGTGTGCTCGGAGCTTCAGCCCGGTAGGATCGCCATGCACGTGCGCCAGAGACTCCCTCCACTCCTCGATCTCGCGGACGCTACGCTGGTTATCAGCGCCGAGCTGGCGAACCGGTGGGACAAAGAGGATATCGCGGGAATCGACATCGTGCTCGCAGAAGAACTGGGGCAACCCCTCGAGAATCGAAGCGGAGAGTCAGGCTCGGTCGTGATCCCCGTCGAGGACCACGACGGGCGGGCTATCGCCGAGCTCCGCCTGGGGCTGACCGAGTGGAGGCCTCATCTCGAAGAACCCGAGGTTTCCATGCTGAGATCGATTGCGAAGGGCGTTGCGTCGGCGCTCCGCAGCGCCGACACGCACTTCGAGCTCCAGGAAACACAGAGAGAACTCGCTGAGGCTGACCGGATCGCTGCGCTGGGGTCCCTCGCCGGAGGGCTGGCCCACGAGGTCAAAAACCCCCTGGCCAGCCTCAAGATGGGTCTCCATCTGCTCAAACGTGAGGGTGGTCAGACCGACAGGTTCGCCCGCATCGAGCGGGACGTTCTCCGCATCGATGATCTCGTTTCCAGCCTGCTTCGATTCACGCATAGTGCGGACGACACCCCGCCTGAGCGCGTCGACCTCGTGATTGTGGCTCAAGGTTGCGTCGAGGACCTCCGCCCGAGCGCCGACGACCGGGATGTGAAGATCGAGGAGAGGTACGAGGCCGAGAAGGGCGCGTTGACCATGGGGGGAGAGCGTGAGGTGCGAATCATCGTATCGAATCTGCTGAGCAACGCGCTGGATGCCGTCGGGATGGGTGGCAAAATAGAGATTTCGGTGGCGGCTGGTGAGACCTGGCTCGAGCTGGCCGTGTTCGACAATGGCCACGGGATCCAAGAGGGACAGCAAAGCAGGATGTTCGACCTCGGTTTTTCCACCAAGCCGGGGGGTACCGGACTCGGCCTGGCACTGGCAAGGTGGGAGACCGAACACCTTGGTGGCACGATAGCCGTGGAGCGGAGGGAGCCGTGTGGAACTGCGTTGCTGGTCCGGCTGCCGACGGCTACCATAGCCCCGGAGGCCGAGCAGGCCGAAATCGCGGCCTCGGTGCTCCAACCCCACTACGACCCAGCAAGGCGAACGTAGCGCAATGCCCCGAATTCTAATCGTAGACGACGAACGCAACTTCCGGGAGTTTCTCGCTGAGGCGCTCATAACAGAAGGCTACGAAGTCAGCATGGCGGCGACGGCGAAAGCGGCCTTGGCCATAGCACGCGAGGAGAGCCCGCACGTCGTGCTGCTCGATCAGAACCTGCCGGACAAGTCCGGGCTGGAGCTTCTTCCCGAACTCCACGGCCTGCCGCTCCACCCCGTCGTCATCATCATCACCGCTCACGCCCAATACACCTACGCCGTGGAGGCGGTCAAGGCGGGAGCATACCACTACATCACGAAGCCGTTCGAATTCTCCGATCTACTGAAGACGCTCGGCGAGGCGTCCGTCGGCTTCAGTGAGGCCAACGGCGATGATGACCACCCCGCCGCTCTCTCCTCGATCATCGGCGAATGTCCAGCCATTAGGGAGTTGAAGGAGCGGGCCTCTCGAGTAGCAAGATCTCCGGTGACCACCGTACTTGTCACCGGTGCGTCCGGTACCGGGAAGGAGCTTGTGGCCCGCGCGATCCACCGCATGAGCACCCGCAGCGGCCATCCCATGGTCTGCGTGAATTGCGCCGCCCTGACCGAGACGCTCCTGATGAGCGAGCTCTTCGGCCACGAGCGCGGGGCGTTCACAGACGCTCGGGACGAGCGCCATGGGGTGTTCGAGGCGGCCGACCGTGGGACGCTCTTCCTCGACGAGATCGGCGACATCGGGCTGCGTGCGCAAGCGGCTCTCCTGCGCGTGCTCGAGGAGAGAGTGATCACCCGTGTCGGCGACGTCCGAGAGATCCCGGTGGACGTGCGGATTATCGCCGCGACCAATCAATCACTCGCGGAGCGAGTCGCCGCGGGCGAATTCCGCGAGGACTTGTACTTTCGGCTGAACGTGGTCGAACTCAGGGTCCCGCCCTTGAGCGAGCGTGGCGATGACCTGATGATGCTCGCTCGCCACTTCAGCCAACAGGTCGCAGCTGCCTATGGCGAGCAGGAGCGAACCTTCTCGCTGGCCGTGGAGGTTCACCTCAAACAGCGCGCCTGGCGGGGCAATATCCGAGAGCTTCGCAATGCCATCGAGTACGCGTACGTAGTGGGCGGGAGCACTCCGACAATCGAGCTGGAGAGCCTCCCTAGTCCGATGGGCGAACCTCTCTCAGGCTCGGATATCCTCTCGCCGAAGGAGGATCTGGACTTTCAGGAATCGAAGCGCCTCGTGCTCGACCGCTTCGAGATCGACTATCTGATTCGGGTCCTCAGTCGGACCCAGGGCAACGTAACCCGGGCAGCGGAGATCGCCGGAGTCCATCGACAGGGGCTTCAGCGGCTTCTGCGGCGTCACGGCATCAGCGCAGAGGACTTCCGGGCAAACGCCAGCAACTGAGCCAGCGGCTCCCTCGAGTCCCGATGGTCCGGACTGAGGCCAGACGACGTCTCCTACCGGCCCTCGCCCGTGTACGTTATCGCGAAGAGGAGTCCGTGTTTGATCCCCGCCCACAGCCGCTCGATGGGCGCGCTCTCGGTCACGTCGTGGCCGCCCTGTCGCGCCTGGACTGGATAGCCGCGCTCGACCCGACCGTTGCCGTAGTCGATGACGTTGCCCCGGAAGGAGAAGGCTGGCAGGCCCATCTTGTACATATTCGAGCAATCCCCACAGCCACGCCGGGGATCGATGGTCCCTTCAAATCCGTATAGCGCCTGGCCGGCGGCCGCCGCGAAGCGAGCCTGCGGGTTGTCGGCCGGATTCCAACCCGGAATCGGGTTGTTCTCCCAATCGCGGCCGTACACCTCCTGCACGTCGAGGACGAAGCTGCAGCGCTCGGTGTAGTAGTGCGGGGGAAAGCCCTCGTTCTCCAAGAGGGCGCAGGACTCCTCGGCGATCGTCTTGATCTGCTCGTGCAGCCGCCAGACTTCGGGCCAGGTGTCCGCGCGAATATCGATGCGCGTGCTGGCCTCGGACGTCGGCCGGTTGACCACGGGCGATCCCTGCAACATTCCTGGGTTGACGTACCACTCGGCACGCTCCGCGTTGGCGTCAGACCCGGTGCATCGGAGGCAATCGGGCCGAGGGTCGGTTACCTCGGAGCGGATCCGGATAATGGCACGGGCGAGCACGTCCACCGCATGCGGCCTCCACCGCCGATCCCCACCCTGGTCCCCCGGGAGCCTCCGCTCGAAGGGAGTGAAAAAGCGGAGCATGGTCCGGGTCGTGATTGGGGCAGAGCCCGTAGTAACGCCCTCACCAGCTCCCCCGTGCAGCTGTACCACTGCGTCACCCGACTTCCAATCGAGATTCAGGGGATAGTGGGCCCGGGCGAAGTGGTCGGCGCCCGGCGATCCGGTCTCCTCGCCGGTCAGCGTCACGAACCAGACGTCACCTTCGGTCTGGATATTTGCCTCGTTCATGGCCCGCAAGACCGTGAAGAGTTGTATGACACCCGGGATGTCGTCACCAGCGGCCTGACAGTAGATGCGCCCATCTCGCTCGAACGCTTCCATCGGCTGCTCTTTGGGCCAGATCGGGACGTTGTCGTGATGGGCGTTCAGCACCACGGTCGGTCCGTCTCCGGTGCCACGCCGGATCGCGATGACGTTCAGCATGTCATCGATATAGACCTCCTCGAGGCCGTAGATGCGGAACATCTTGTAGATGTGGCGGGAGCGGAAGATCTCGTCGTGCGACGGTCCCAGAGCATTGCAGACTCCCAGCCAGTCCTGGATCACGTCCGAGGGGTCGGCGATCTGGGACTCGACGAAGTCGAGCGCCGCCTGCACCTCAGGCGTCCCCAGGAACCGCATCACGATCTCCACCTCCGCGGTCAGGTCCAGCGCTGCGTTCTGCGCGTCGGTTCCGTTCGGGAACGCACCGGCCGACACGATCACCAGGCCGACCATAAGGGCGAGCGAAGAGAGGCCGTTCGCCCTCCTCTTCCTCCGCCACGCGGGCGGAGCGGTCGAGGGAGCGTGTGTGCTGGATGTCCGAGAATTCGAGTCGAGCCTAAGCATTAGGGACGTTCCCATGTGATTCTCCCGCGTAGGGTCTCCGGTTTCTTGGCCGACACCAGGGCCGGCCGGTAAGCAAGGGATCTGCGCTTCTACAGGGGCGTGCGGTTCATCGCCCGGGCCCGCCGTCCCGGACCGGGGGCGGGTACTCGATCCCCCATTCCTGCAACAACGTTCTGGGGGAGTCGACATCGTAGTAGTACGGCTCTAGCGTGAGTTTACTGGCGTAGCGGTCGAACTGGGGCAAGGACGGCGGTTTCATTGGGCTTCAGGTGGATCCGTCCGTATACACAAAGGGAGGCTTGTCGGGGACGAGCGCACGGAAGAGGTCGGCGAGGTCGGGGTCGGCGACCTCGAGTTGCCAGTCTGCGCGCGGCCGTCCGCCCTTCTTGCCCGAGGGGCGCAGCGTCATCGCGAGGCGTACGGTGCCCAAGAGATCGAGAAGGCCAGACAGTCCCCCACGGTGCCCGAGGCCGCGGGCTTGGTGCTCGACGATGCGGGCCAGCAGCAAGGCGAGCAGGCAGATGAACGCGTGCACGTGGATTTTCTGGTCGGTCCAGTGGTATTGGGGCCGCAGCGCCAGGTGCTCGTCGTCCTTGAGCTGACGAAAGACCGCTTCGACCTTGCTCTGGCCGCGGTAGGCCAGGAGGATGTCTTCAGTGGACCACTCGTCGCGGTTGGTGACGACGATGCGTTTGCCGAAGACTTCCGTTTCCAGGTGCCGGACGGCCGCGTCGTCCACCCAGTACTCGAGCCGGTCCCGACCCCGCCGACTCGGGTGGTATTCGATGTGCAGCACCTTGCTGAGGTGCTGTCCGGAGAGGAGCTGGTCGATGCGCCGGCGGGCCGACTCCGCGGTGCGGGGTCCCGAGCCGGGTTTGGCCAGTTGCTCCTTCCACTGGGCGAGCGCCCCGAGGCGTTTCTCGAGGTGCTGCCGTAGCCCACGGATCTGGCCCGCGCGCAGACGTTCGCTGACGAAGAGGACCACCGTGCGCTCGGCTCCCCAGACCTCATGCCGCAGCCGGTGTACGGCGACGCCCTCCAGAGGGCTACCCTCCCCAAGCGGCTGATACTCCTCGAGCTCGATGGCCATCAGGTCACGGTGGTGTGCCGGAATGAGCGAAGCCACGTAGCCGAAGGGTGCCTCATCGACCAGGGCCTGATTGGCCTTCGACAGGTTCCCCTTGTCGTAGACCACGGTGAGTTGCTCGAGATCCACCGAGAGCTCGGCCAGCCGCTCCCGGATGCGGCTGAGGGAGTCGGGGAAGAGCTTGGAATCGACCTGATTGCCCTCGTACACATGGCTGCACAGGGGGATCTGGCCGTCACGAGACACCAGCAACGCCAGACCGAACAGACGCAGGTCGCTACGCTTCTGCTTCGATCGGCCTCGTCGGGCCAGCTTCGGCTTGGTATTCGTGGAGGCGATGTAGGTGAAGAAGTTGGTGGTGTCGTAGAACAGCGTGTCCAGGTCGAGATCCAACTCCTCGACCACGGTGCGGGTCAACTCACTCTCGATGGCTCGTAGAACATCCAGAGGGATCCGGTCCATCTGATCCCAGAAGAACTGCGACGTCAGCGACTTGGCCTCCAAGCCAGGGAAGAGCCGGTGCAGGGACGTCGTTTCCGCCCAGGAGGCCCACCCTCGCTTCGAGCGTGGCTTCACGGCCCGGTTCAGGGCACCCAGCAAGAGCGTCGTACCTACCGAGGGCCGCCGCCCCTGCTGAGCGGGGAGGTGCCGGTCGATGATGGAGACGATGCCAAGGCGGTCTGCGGCCGCTTTCAGGGCCGCCACATCGCCGTGCTGAAAGGATCGGATCCGCAGGCCACCGGACGGCGCTTCGAGCAGGCGTTCGAGCAGGCGGTCGGCGGTGCCGAGGTAGAGGATGGGCACGGGCCGGGGCTTGCCGTTGACGCGCCTCGACTCGACGATCCGCCAATAGGTGTGTCCCTTGACCACGTGCCGCTGCAAGCTTGCCATGAGTTTGTATATACGTCTGACACAGACCACCTGTCAAGGGTGACAGGCGTCGCTCGCAACAGCATTGTGGCCATACAAGACGACATTACAGAAAAAAGGGGAACTATAGATTGGTGTATACACTCACGGCGGGGTGGTCACCGGCCGCAAACCCGCGTCAAATGGGGCTCCGGAGGGCCTGCCGATGGAAAACCCAAGCAGAAGCCAGTAAACTCACGCTAGGGCCCTTCCTGCCCCCGGTTACGCTCCCGGGCCATTCTCAGCCTTACCCTCGAGCTCGCCACCGCGCGCGCCGCGAAGTGGATCAGCGTGCGCAGACGCTTCGCCCTCCGCACACCCACTCGCATACGCCTGAAGCCGCGCCTGAAGTTTCGGCCCTCGAAGATCTCACGTAAGCCCCACC
>JACZXQ010000014.1 GCA_022571515.1 Gemmatimonadota bacterium | reverse complement strand
TGAGGATGACGGGTCCCACCAGGATGTTGGCGATGACCACCGCGGTCCCAAGTGCCACCACGCCTTCACCCACGCTTGGTAGGGCCGCTTCGATGAGTAGTAGCAGGCCCAGGGTCACCCCACCCTGGGAGACCAGCCCGGCGCCCGTGCGTTGTTGGATCGTCTGGCTCGCTCCGGCGATTCGGGTGGCAATCCGAGCCCCTCCGATCGTGAGCAACATCCGCACGCCGAAGAAGAGCGCTGCGACCAGCCAGAAGTCGGCGACGGCGCCGACGTCCAGACTCGCGCCCGTGACCGCGAAGAAAAACGCGAAGACGACCACAGACACTGAGGCGATGCCCCGGATCATCCGGTCCCCGGCGGGGCTGAGGTTCTCGATCACGAACCCGGCGGAGGCTGCGAGGATGAGCAACTCGAGGTGCAGGGCCTCCGCGATCACCACAAGGATGTACGTGAACAGGAAGGTGGCCAGCGGGGAGCGCTGCTCCTCGGAGGCCTTGAGGTAGAGGGAGAACAGCCAGCCAAGCAGCCCCCCGGCCACCAGCGCGCCACCCACCTCGAGCCCGACTTCCAGGAAGGGGTTGTGCCCACCTGCGCCGGCCGGGTCGATCAACGGGCTCACGAAGGCCAGGACGATCGTGAAGAGCACGATCACGATGATGTCCTTGACGATCGTCACGCCCAGGATGACGTCCGTGAGAGGCCCCTCGGCCCCCACGTCCTCGATCACCGCGACCGTGAGATCGGGCGACGAGTTCGCGGCCCATACGCCGAGCAGCAAAGCCAGACCACCTGCGCCGGCGAATCCCAGGCCAGTCATGAAGGGCAGCAGAGGCCGTGCCACCAGCAGGAAGCCGGTCACACCGACGGCAACCATCACGGTGACGACGAGCGTCGTGCTGATAATGGCTGCCCTGGCCGCGCCGAGCCGCCGCACCTGGAGTTCGCCTCCCGCAAGGAGGCCGATCAGCGCCAGGGCGAATTTGTCGATCAGGCGGAGGTCGGAGATCACCTCGGGGCTCATGAGCCCGAAGACCGAGGGTCCCAGCACGAAGCCGATCAGCAGGAACCCCGTGAGGCGCGGCAGACCCATGCCGAGCGCCCATCGTCCGGCCACGCTCGCGGCGAGAAGCGTCAAACCGACGTACATCGTGAGCCGGCCCATGCCCGTACCGACTCCGGAGCTCGTGATCACGTAGGTCGCCAGCAGCAGCACGCCCAGCGTGATGGCGTGATCCAGACCGGGGAAGGCCCTCGCTGGCTCCTTGATGGCGCTCACCCGTCAAGCGGTGGGTACGGCTCCGTGGGATCGCGCGAATCTACTTCTGGGCCCAAGCCACGGGTAGGCCACGCAGGCGCCGGCACGGCACTGGGTGAGCGGTTGCCCGCACGAACGGGGCGACCTATATGGAAAGGACCTTCAGGGAGGACATCATCATGCTCACGATCCGTGCTGGACTCTGGGCGTTCGCGTCCCTCGTGCTGTTGGGGACGGCTGCACCCGGGACCGCCCAGCAGGGCCCGGACCGCCTCGCCACTTCGGCCACCGAGCACGCCATGGCCATGAACGCCAAGTTGCTCTGTTCGGGCATCTTCGTGCAGGGCCGCGACCCCGAGGTCCACATCAGGGAGGACCTGCGCAAGTTCCCGCATTTCGGTTGGGCCGAGGATTTCGAGTACCGTGTCGACCGCGACCGCCGGACAGTGACGCTCAGTTCCCCCGGCACGTCGCCCAGGACCGCCCGTTACAACGGTGACCAGGGGTGCGCGATCCTTCCCAAGGGTCGGTGGCGGGTGCACTTCACGCCCGAGAAGGTCGTTTCCACCCTGCCCGACGGAGATGCGCTACCCTGGCCGACCGGCGACATCCTGAGCGACGATCCCTTGCCGGCCGAGGTCGACCGCGAGGCCGTCGAGGCGGCCCTCGATTTCGCGTTCGACGATGACCTCCATGAACCGGACCAGAACACCAGGGCGGTCGTGGTGGTCTACAAGGGCCGCATCATCGGGGAGCGCTACGCGCCCGGCATCCCCCGAGACATGCCGCACTTGAGCTGGTCGCAGGGCAAGAGCATCACGGCGGCGCTCGCGGGGGTCCTGGTGCAACAGGGGGAATTGGTGGTCGAGAACCCGGCGCCCATCGCCGAGTGGAGATCCCAAGGAGATCCCCGGGCGGATATCACGCTGGCCGACCTGATGCACATGAGCAGCGGGCTCAAGTTCAACAACTGGGGGATCGGCCGGCCCCGGTCGCTCAGCTCGGAGAACGACCACTTCTTCATCTATTTCGACGCGCCCAACGTCTTCTCGCACGCGGTGAACCGTGACCTGGAGTACCCGCCAAACACCGTGTGGCGTTACCTGAACAGCGACCCTCTGGCCGTGGGCAAGATCGTGCGCGAGACGGTCGAGGCTCGTGGCGAGAGCTACTTGCAGTTTCCGCAGAAGTACCTGTTCGACCGTATCGGCGCGCGGCACTTCGTGCTCGAGACGGACGCCTGGGGCAACTTCATCATGACGGGTTACGACTACGGCACCGCTCGGGACTGGGCGCGCTTCGGCCTCCTACACCTGTGGGACGGGGACTGGCTTGGCGACCGGGTGTTGCCCCGTGGGTGGTCCGATTTCGTGAGCACGCCGGCGCCCACGAGCGAGAACCAGGGCTACGGCGGGCTGTTTTGGCTGAACCGGGGTGGGAGGTACGACCGCGTTCCCGAGGACGCCTACTGGGCTGCCGGCTTCATGGGCCAGACCACCATGATCATTCCGTCGCGGGACATGGTGGTGGTGCGCCTCGGCCCGAGCGCGGGCCGCTTCGATCGCTACTTCAACGACTTCGTGGGAAGGATCCTCGAGTCAGTCGGGGCATCCAGCCCCTAGAAACCACACGCGGGGAAGGGCGATTGCCCTCCCCCGCGCGGGTCGGCCCACCGTTCGATCGATCGCTAACTGCCGTGCCGCCGTCGGAAGGGGTGATTGCCGCTTCGGGCTGAAAGGTCCACCTCGAAGCTCTCACCGTTGACGGTCATCGTCACGAACTGTGTGCCGTTGAACGTGACGATCGCGGTCCGCTCCACGGTCTTGTCGCCGTCGGGGCCGTTGACGATCTGTACGGTCATTTGCCGTGTGATCATCCCGGACAGCGGCCAGGGGTTGTCCTCTCTCGGCACGCCGTGCACGACGTCTTGAATCGTGCTCGTGCCCGACATGTCGTAGGAGCGGGTGCCGCCCTCGTCCAGGTGGCGGCTCCGCGTCACGTCTCCGGTCCCCGATCCGTTGGCCGTGCGGCTGGTCTCTTCGCCCTCGAGCCCAGTGATGATCATATCGCGCGTCCGGGCGATGGTCGCGCTCCAATTCTCCCGGGTGAACTCGCCCGACATCTCACTCACGATGTGCATGGACGCGGTGGTCAGCTCGTCGTAGGCCTCCTGGAGGTTCCCTGCTCCGTCGAAGAACTCCACGACGCGCGAGCGCGTGACGCTGGGGGCCAGGCTCGCGCCGGATCCGAAGGGGAACAGCTGGGTGATCGTGCTCAGGTCGTCCAGCAGACCGTCGGCGGCCACCATGGCGACGTCGAAGTTGAGCCGGTCGTCGATCCCGTCCGGCGCGGTTCCGTCGCTACAGGCCACCAGGGCCAGACTCAGCGTGGACGCCCACGCTACCGTTTTGAAGCGCTTCATTTCGATTTCTCCATGCGTTCCGCCGTAGCGGCTGTTTACCCCTTCCGCTGAGAGAGACGGTCCGATGGGGCGGAGCGTTAAAACCCTCGCCAGGTCTGGAATGCGTGTGCGTCCCTCGCGGTCGGCCTGCTCATCGTGGTGGTCACGGTGGCGGCATTGTTCGTATGATGTGAGGACAGTCCACCGATCGACCACCACACGGCCCTCAACGAGGAGATGCCGGTGAACGGCCGCGATTCCGTTCTCGATAGGCGCCCGCCCGTCCGGTGGTCCCTAATCGCTGCGGGATTTCTTCTTTCCGTGTCCGTGACCACTCCGGGGTCGGTGAGCGCGGTCCAGGTCGTTTCAGGGGATCTCATTCCAGGCTCCACAGTCATCGCGACACCACGCGGCCGATATGACGCCGGCGTGTTCCACCGGTTCTTCATGGGCGGGCTGAACCGAGACCTCTGGAGTCTGCCAATCGAGGTCGAAGTGCTGGATCTCGAACATTTTGCCGGCGGGCTCACTCCCCTGCGGCGCGGTGGGGGACTTCAGACGACCTCGCTACGCCTTCGGGGTGCCGACGGCCGGTTGTGGACGTTCCGGTCGGTGGACAAGGACGTGACCAGGTCGCTCGACCCACAGCTCCGGGAGAGCGTGGCGGCGCGCGTCCTCCAAGATCAAATCGGCGCGCTTTTTCCGCTGAGCGCCATGGTGGTGGCGCCGTTGATGGACGCGGCCGGCGTCCTGCACGCGGATCCGACCCTCGTGGTCATGCCGAACGACGAGCGCTTGGGCGAGTTCCTGGAGGAGTTCGGCGGCCTCCTCGGGTGGATCGAGATCCGGCCGGACGAGGGTCCGGACGGCACGCCGGGGTTCGCGGGATCGAGCCGCGTTACGGGATCCGAGAGGTTCCTCGAACGCATCGAGGACGAGCAGGACAACCGGGTGAACTCGGAGAGCTATCTGCGTGCTCGCCTCATGGACTTGTTCGTAGGCGACTGGGACCGCCATCCCGACCAGTGGAGATGGGCGGCGTTCGAGGAGGGCGATTCCGTGCGCTGGGAACCCATTCCGCGCGACCGTGACTGGGCCTTCTCCCGGATCGACGGCTTTCTCATATCCTTGGCCCGTACACTGTGGCCCCACTACGTGGGTTTCTCGCATGACTACGAATCCGTATTCGGCACCACATGGAATGGTCGTGCGCTCGATCGGAACCTGCTCTCCCAGGTGGCACGGGAGGACTTCGAGCGCGTGGCCCGGGATCTCCAGCTTCGCCTGAGTGACGACGTGATCTCGGAGGCCGTGGGACGGCTTCCGGCCTCCTATCAGGAGGCGCTCGGCGCCGAGATGGAGGCTGCTCTCATCAACCGTAGGGACCGCTTGATGGACGCGGCCATGACGTTCTACGGGATCCTGAGCGGATGGGTGGACATCTTCGGCACGGACGAAGAGGACTACGCCAACGTGGAGCGCCGCGCGGACGGTTCCGTCCGTGTCACCATGTACGAGGCGAGCTCGGCGGGGGTGCCGCGAGGGGCACCGTACTTCGACCGAACCTTCGTGCCTGGCGAGACCCATGAGGTACGGATCTTCCTGAGGGGGGACGATGATCGGGCGGTGGTCCGGGGGGCCGGGTCCGACGCCATCCGGGTGCGCATTATCGGAGGCGGAAGCGACGACACGCTGATCGACGTGACGGACGGAAAGGGTACATCGTTCTACGACCATCGCGGCGACAACGTTTTCACCGCCGCTCCGGCCACCGAAGTGGACGAGTCCGATTACAAGGAACCCGACGACACCGAAAGCGCGACGCATCAGGCACGGCCACGTGATTGGGGGTCCAGGTGGACCTCACTTCCCCTCATCGGACTCAACTCCGACGTGGGGCTGTTCGTCGGTGAAACCGGGCGTCGCTACGGCTACGGGTTCCGTCACTTTCCGTACAAGACGCGCCTCGATCTCACGGCCGTGGTGAACCCGACCCACCTGCGCTTCCAGGCCGGCGCAGCGTATGCGTTCCCGCTGGCGCGAGGCACGTCGGGTCTCATTAGCGCCGAGGTGACCAATCGCGAGATTCGCCGTTTCTTCGGATTCGGCAACGAGACGACGAAAGGCGATCCGTCGGTGGACTTCAGGGCGGATCGCTCACGGGCGTACATGGAGGCCGTCGTGGGCGTCAGGCCTGCCCCGGCCGTATCGGTCGACTTTGGACCCGCGTTCTGGTTCTCGTCTCCGACCAAGGAGGACGGCACCTTTGTGGAGGCTCAGGCGCCCTACGGCCAAGACGACTTCACGCAAGTCGGGCTGGTCGGGCGGGCCGCTTGGGACACGCGGGACAATCCGGTGGCGCCGAGCCTTGGCGTGATGCTGGAGGTGGAGGGCCGGTACATTGCAGAGGCGCTCGATACCGAGGCAGCATACGGGGGGCTGAGCGGAACACTAACCGCGAGTGTGCCGCTCGGTTCGGCCGGTGTTTCCATGCGCATATCCGGAGAGAAGGTATGGGGCGACTTCCCGTTCTTCGACGGTGCGTGGATCGGGGGTTCGGGCACTCTGCGGGGGTTCTCCGAGTATCGGTTCGTGGGAGACGCTGCCGTTACGGCGAGCGCGCAGTTGCGTAGTCCGGGTGCCGACTTCTTCCTCTTCCTTCCGGGGCAGGTCGGAGTGATGGCACTGACCGATGTCGGACGGGTGTACCTGGACGGGGAGGCCTCGGACTCGTGGCACTCGGCGTTCGGGGGTGGTTTGTGGGCCTACTTCCTGAAGCCGGATTACACGATCAGCATTGCCTGGGCGCACAGCGCCGAAGGCAACGGGGTCTACGTGTCACTCGGCTTCGGCTATTGAGTACGCTGGGTCACAGGAGCCGGACGATGTCGCCGGTCGCGAACAACGGCCCTGGATTTTCCAACCCGAGCTTCACATAGAGAGTGGGCGGCACGCCGATGTCGGCGAGGTAGAGTTCACCCACGATCTCGCGGGCTCGTTCGCTCAGCAATCCGTGTTTGGGCAGGGCCAGCGTAAGGGTGGCCGACGCACGAATCGCGGGCTCGTGGACTTTGCCGCTCGAAGCGGAGAGCCCTGAGGGCACGTCCAGCGACAGCACCGGGGCGTCCGTCTCGTTGGCGGCTTCGATGAGCTCGGCCGCAGCACCGCGAGGGGCTCCCGCCAGGCTGTACCCGATCAGGCCGTCGATGATGAGGTCGGTTTTCGAGACTGCTTCGCGGGCGCCGGCCTTCGCCGCTCCGGCGATGGCGATCTCCAAACGCCGCAGGATCGCGAGCTGGTGCGCCGCGACCGGCTGGAGCCGCGTCTCGGCCGCGGAAAGCCTGACCTCCACGTCAGCCCCCCATGCGGCGAGCCGTCGGGCCGCCACCAGGGCGCCGCCGCCGTTTCCTCCTGACCCGGCCAGGAGCACGATGCGGCGGCCTCGTGGGTCCCCCGCCAGAAAGCGCGCGCTGGCCACGCGGGCCAGGCAACTTCCCGCGTTCTCCATCATCTGGATCAACTCGATCCCGCAGTCCTCGATCATGGCCCGGTCTACCGCGACCATGTTCTCGGTGGAGAGGTCGGGGGGCATGGAGATGAAGGGGAATTCGGTCATGGTGCCGTGGATGAGTCGGGGCAGGGTACTGGTGATCCTCACGTTGCGCCCCGAATATACGTCTTTGGTCCATGAAACGCGGCGGCACATGCCCGAACTCCCCGAGATCGTCACCTACATCGAAGCCCTCGAGCGCGTCGTGCTTGGTCAAACGCTGGAGGCAGTGCGCATCCGGTCACCGTCGCTGTTGCGCACCTACTCCCCCAAGGCCTCCGCCATCGAGGGCCAGCGGGTGTTGGGACTCCGGCGCATCGGCAAGAGGGTCGTGTTCGAGTTGGAGGACGACCTCTTCGTGGTCATCCACCTCATGATCTCGGGTCGCTTCAAGTGGACGAAGCGTGGCGCGGCCATTCCCAGAAAGAGAGCCCATGCGGCGTTCGATTTTCCGGAGGGCACGTTGCTCCTCACCGAGGCGGCCACGCACAAGCGGGCCTCTCGCCCGTGAAGCGTAGCCGGCAACTGTCCGACGACGAGATCGAGCGGCTCCGCGAAGCGACTGTGCGTTCGCTCAGCGAGTGGATCGAGCGGCTACGTGCCGAGGTAGGAGACGGCTTTCCCACCAAGATCACCGCGTTCCATCCCGAGATGGGTGCCCACGGAAAGTTCGGGAAGCCTTGCCCCCGGTGTGGCTCCCCCATTCAACGCATCGTCTACGCGAGCCGCGAGACGAACTACTGCGCGAGGTGCCAGACCGGCGGGAGGCTCCTCAAGGACCGCGCCCTCTCGAAGCTCCTTCGTGAGGATTGGCCGAAGACCCTCGAGGAACTCGAGGAGCGCAGGGCGGTCCGAGAGTGAGCCTACTGCTCAGTTGGAATCCGACTCGTCGGCCTCCGGAGCCCCGGCGTCCGCCTGGCGCTTGCTTCGGCGCGTCTTCCGCCTCTGGTGGCTGGGCCCTCTGGCCTTCTCACGCACGGCCTCCATATCGACCACTGCCTTCTCGAGGATCTCGTGCATCTGGGACAGGACCCCCTTGTCCGCCCCCCACCTGAAGGCCTCGTCGAAGGTCATCTGTGCCAAGCGTGAGAAGGTCTTTGAGAGTCCCCTCAACTCGTCGCCGAAGAAGCGATCCGTGAGCTCGTCGACGCGAGCGAATACGTCTTCCACCACGTCCGCGTTCTCCTCGAGGTACTCTCTACCCGCATCGGTCACGCTGTAGACCTTCTTCCCGTCCTTCTCCTCGGACTCGAGGTACCCCTCGTCCTCCAGCATTTGGAGGGTGGGGTATACCGACCCGGGGCTTGGGCTGTAATAGCCACCCGACTCCTTCTCGAGTGCCTTCATGACTTCGTAGCCGTGCATCGGGTTGTCGGACAGCAACCTCAGAATGACGAACTTCAGGTCGCCGCGCTCGAAGATCCGCCACTTGAAGCGCCGGCGCTTACGCTGGTGTCTTCGCCGTGGACCTATACCGAACAGGCTTTCGAGGTCGAACTCAAAGTCGTTATAGCATCGTCGCACCGTGAAACTCCCAAGTTACGATATACTGAAACGTAATATCTAAAGATACAACGAAAAGATATAGCAACCGATATATCGACGCAATAGGTCGTGAAGAGATGAAGACGGCCGCCGGCGATGCGCACAGAGAGAACTCTGAAAAACAAAGTACTTGCAGAAATTATGGAGGACCTCTTAGGTTTCAGCCATGACTGTCGTTCGACCGATCAAGGAATCTCGCGAGCCGGTGGAGCTCCATGCTCAAGCCATGGACAACCTCCAGTACATCCGGGAAACCATGGAGCGTGCTGCGCACTTCACGGCCCTGTCGGGGCTTGGCGGCATCCTCCTGGGAATCACCGGACTCGTAACGTCGATGCTCGCGCCGCGCGCGCCGACAGCTACGGGCTGGTTGCTGACCTGGGTTGGAGCCGCTGCCGTCGCGCTGCCTCTTGCCGGGTGGGCTGTTGTGGACAAGGCGCGGCGGTCCCGCGTGCCGCTCACCAGCGGCCCGGGCCGGAAGTTCCTGCTGGGCTTCGTGCCGGCCATGGTCGCCGCCGGCCTGCTCACTGCAGTGCTCGTGGGGGAAGGGCTCACCAATCTTCTTCCGGGCACGTGGTTGACGCTATATGGTGTTGGCGTTCTCACGGCCGGCACGTTCTCTGCCCGTGTGGTCCCCGTGATGGGTTTGACGTTCATGGTGATGGGTGGGGCCGCGCTGTTCGCTCCGCCAGCTTATGGGGACCTATTCATGGGGGCCGGATTCGGAGGCCTCCATCTCCTCTTCGGCGTGATCATCCTCAGGAGGTACGGTGGCTGAGCCCAGCACCCGCACGGGTGATTACCGCGCTCTTACGAGCCTTCCGGGAACAGGTGAGGGTGGGGCCCTGGGATTGGATCGGGTGATCCACGCTCGTGTCCGCTTGGGCATCGTGAGTGCCCTGGCCGCAAACCAACGCCTGGCGTTCAACGAACTCAAAGGGCTGCTCCACACCTCGGACGGAAACCTCAGCGCTCACGCCCGCAAGCTCGAGGATGCCGGCTACATCGCCTGCCGGAAGTCGTTTGTCGACCGCACGCCGAGAACAGAATACACGCTGACCGTTCGGGGCCGGACCGCGCTCGACGACTATTTGGCTCACATGGAGGCGTTGATTCAGGCTGCACGCTAGGCCTGAGCCTCTCTTCTCAGGATACGACTCAGGATACGACGATCACATGACTCAAAACACGCTCCGATTCCCTGTGCCAAGCGGAATCCATGTTGGAATCATCATGGATGGAAACGGCCGGTGGGCGAGCGAGCGCCAGCGCCCTCGCAGCGTCGGCCACCGCCACGGCGCGCGGGCGGTCCGCCGGGTCGTGGAGGCCGCGCCGGAGTGCGGCATCGGAACGCTCACTCTGTTCGCGTTCTCTTCGGACAACTGGCGACGCCCCGGGCCTGAAGTGCGCGCGCTTTTCAGACTGTTCCGGACCTATCTGCGCGGGGAAACCGAGAAGTGCGTTCGAGAAGGTGTCCGACTTCGCGTGATCGGGCGACGCGACCGGCTGCCCGATGATCTGCTCAGGGCCATCGATGAGGCGGAGGCGGCCACACACGCTGGGAAAAGGCTCTTCTTGCGCGTCGCACTCGACTACTCGGCCCGCGCCTCCATCCTCGAGGCGGCCTCACGCGCCAACGGCGGGTTGCGGGACGAGGAGGACTTTGCGGCCGTCCTCGGCGATGTGATTCACGACGTGGGGCCGGCTCCGGATCTGGATCTCCTGATTCGCACGGGAGGTGAGCAGCGCCTCAGCGACTTCCTTCTTTGGGAGGCTGCTTACGCAGAGTTGTACTTCAGTCCGCGGCACTGGCCCGATTTCGGACCCGACGGACTTGCGGAGGCCGTGAATGAGTTCCATCGTCGCGAGCGCCGATTCGGGGGCGTAAGCGCCGAGGAGGACCCGGCGGCTGAGACGCTCCGCCGAGAGGCGGCCGGGTAACTCTCTAGCCCCGGGTGAGCCGCACCGCGACGTAAATCAGGATCAAGGCAAGCATCACGTTGACCCGCCCCATGTAGGACGCCGCTCGTCTCAGACCGTCATAGTTGCCGTTACCATTGGACTCACGAGAACGGCTGGATCTCGGTCCCACCACAAAGTCGTGAATCGCGGCGATCCCGACCATCAGGAAGACGAGCAGCAGCTTCCAGGCGAGCACCGCCCCCTGCGTCGTGCCCCAAAAGGCGGGGTTGCCGAGAAGGCGCCCGTCGAGCAGCCCGCGGAAGTGCATGTTCGTGAGTCCGGTCACCAACAATGCGGCGATCGCGATCCACGCCGTCCAACGGAACCGCACGCCCAGGTCTGAAAAGAGCTTCGCCCGTAGCTCCGGGTCGACTTTTCGCAGGACGGGCGCGCCCACTGCGGCCAGGAACAGCATGCCGCCGATCCAGAAGACCGCAGCGATGACGTGGATGGTTACGCTCAGATGGTATAAGGACACGGCGTTCCAAGGGCTGAGGGATGGCTCGTACGGAGCAGGATAAGGCGAGCGGTACGGTATTCGCCATGGGTCCACTGGACGCCCACCCGGCGTAGCGGCCGCTTCAGCTGGGGTCGGTCAGAGGCCGCGTGTGCGGCTGCGACGCCAGCAGGTCGAAAATCGTCGTGTCCGAGAGAAAGGTGGTCACCTGGCTCTTCACCACGGCCCACCTGTCGTGCGCCGCGCACGGATCGTCTTCTTGGCACTGCTTATTGCCCATCAAACAGGTATGCTCGCCGTGGCGACCCTCGAAATGACGGATGACATCCAGGAGCCGTATCGAGGATGGCGCTTGCGCCATAGTGAAACCACCCCCGGGACCACGCATCGACGAAAGAAAACCGGCTCGGGCGAGCGTGTGCAGGATCTTGGAGAGATAGTTTCGCGGAACGTCCAACTCCCTGGCGATGTCCTCCACCTTGGTGGGGGTCCCGTCGTCGACGTCTGCGAGGTGCACCAATGCTCGCACAGCGTAGCTGGACGTTTGGGAGAGAATCACGGGTCAGTTCGTCTCGGCGACGGCCTTGAGCACGTCGATCGTGGTGACGATGCCGACCAGACCATCCCGGTCCATGACGAGGGCTCTGTGGATACGGCACCGCACGAGGAACGCGGCGAGTTCAGGCACGGTTGCGCTCGGGCCGATATGGAAGGCCGCAGGGGTCATGATGTCTCGGACGAGATGCTGATCCAACTCGTTCGCCGTAGCCCATGCGGGGGCTGAATCCACGGGCACAAGGGGTCCCCGGGTCGTGAGGAAGTAGTTGTAGAGGTCTTCCGCGGTATCGTCGTCGGGATCCTCGCCCGGCACGCCCCACGCGCCCGCTGGATCGTCATCGCGAGCGGGGGATCCAAGCGCTCGGTCCTCGTCCGCATCTGCCGCCAGGCGTACCACGTCCGTGGTAGACACCACGCCGACGACAAGGCCCGTGTCATCGACGACGGGTACTCCGCTGATGTCGTGCTCGGCCAGCAAGTGGACCAAGGCCACGACGGTCGCGTCGGGCGCCACCGCCACAACGTCGGTCTGCATGATGTCCTTGACCGTAGTCATCGCGATCTCCTGAACGGACTCCAACGTTAGGTTCAGGCCCCTAGCGGGCGGCATACCAGAATGGGCGTGTGGGCGCCGCGTAACACCTTGTCCGTGACGCTGCCGAGCAACATGCGCGCTATACCGGCGCGGCCGTGGGTCGCCATCGCAATGAGATCGACGTCCAGTTCTTCGGCGGCGCTAAGGATGCCGGCGGCCGGGCTGCTGTCCACAACGAGTCTGCTCTCGGCCTGGAAGCCCCTGGCCGTCAACTCCTCGGCCTGAGCCTCGATGTCCGCGAGGGCCTTGTCGCGGCCTTCGGCGAGCACTTGAGCGTTCAGCTGAACCGTGTGCGGGAGGTACGCGGCGGCGAACTCCTCCCCGAACCGATACACACGCAGCAGTGTGTATCGGCATTCACAGGCCCGTCCCAGGTCCAAGGCAGATTCCAGGACTACTCGGCTCTCTTCCGAGCCGTCGAGTGGGATGAGCACATGGTTGAAACAAGCGACCTCTGACAGGTCCGGTGTCCGACCTTCCTCGGGCCGCACGATGAGCACGGGGGTGGTGGCGTGGCGCACGAAGGTGTCGGCCACGCTCCCGAGCCAAACCCGGGTCAGCGGACCCCGGCCGTGGCTAGCCATCACCACCAGGTCGGCCAACCGCTCCTGGGCGTGGTGCTGTAGCGAATCGGCCACGGCTCCGTTCAACGTCGCCGATGCCAGGTGGGCGCCCGTGGCCTGTTCGACCCGGGTCACCACGTCCTTGAGGTAGCCTTCCGTCCACTGGCGGGAGGCCTCGTCCCACAGGTGGTGCTCCAGCGTGGGAATCGGCTCATGCACGGTCACAGCTTCGATTTCCGCGTCCCAGGCCTTCGCCATGGTAAGCGCGGCCGGGAGGGCGGTTTCGGCGAAGCCGGAGCCGTCCAGCGGCACCAAGATGAGCCGTGACATGTGGCTGCTGTCCTCCTGTTCAGGTCACGGGCGGTTGCCGGGTCCTTCGCTCACGACATCACTGCGGTGTAGAGAACCGCTCCGGTGCGAATATCTCGGCGCCCTCGACGGCCGGCTCACCCGAGATGGTCGTGGCAAGGATGCGGCCGCACTCGAATGCGAACGGCAGGCCGCCACCGCTGAAGCCGGTGATGATAAATTCGCCAGGATGCCCCGGGAGTTCTCCGACCATGGGTAGATAATCGGCGGTCCAGCCGAAGACGCCACTCCAGCGATCCTTGACTTGGAGCGGCCGTGTTTTGGGAAAGCTGGCCTCGAACCAGTGGCGGAGGTCGCGCTGCAGATGTTCGTCGATGTCTGCGTCGGATTGGCGGTAGGCGCGATCCCAGGCGTCGTGCCGCCATCCGCCGGCCACGATCTGCCCGTTAGGAGCCTGCCTCCAAACGTTCAGCTTCCAATGGGTCGAGTAGCAGCCCGAGAACGTCGGATCGAGGCTTCGAGTGGCGAAGCCCTGACCGCGGATGGGCACGATCTCCCTGCGGACGAGGTTGGAGAACCGGGCAGAATCCACATGGGTTGCGTATACCACGGACGAGCAGAAGACGGAGTGAGGGCCGGCCTCACAGCGGAACCCGCCCTGGACCCTGTGCGCCTCCAAGACGTCGAGGTCCTCTCCGATCACCGCACCCTCGGCCTCCGCTGCTTTTGCTACGGCGACGGCGGTCGGTCCGGGGTTGAGTCCGCCACCCCCTTCGATGCGAAATCCGCCCGCGAAGCCCTGGCCACCGATCGTCGATCGAATGTCGCCGGGCGTGATCCACTGGACCTCGATGCCGGCTGCCTCGAGTGCTTCGAACGACCGGCGTACCTCGTGAATCGTATGGGGCTCGGCGAGTACGTGGCCGCCGGACAGGTCCAGGCCGGATCGGTCGGCCTCGCCACTCGACTCCAGGAGTGCCCCGAGCGTAGCAATCGAGTGGCTCGCGAAGTGCCACAGAGTGCACGCGACCCCCTGGCCCAGGAAGTGGACGGTCTCGTGGAACGGCTGCCGAAGGGGTGGCGACAGTACGCCCACCGCCGCCCCCGTTGCCCCGCTCCCTATCCGGCCGCGCTCGAGCAACACCACATCCATGCCGGTGCGCGCGAGGTGGTAGGCCGCCGAGGTGCCTGCGATCCCACCGCCCACGACGACGACATCCGTCCGTTCGGGGATCTCTGGGACGTCGCGGACCTCGAGCGCGCCTGATTCCGCCCGGCTGCTCACAACGAGACCTTCTCGCGCTTCTCCCTGACCGGAAGAGGGCTACGTTTGCTCCGCAAAGCGTCCACCCCCCGAAGCGGAAGCTCGATCCCGATCCGGGTGCCCCGATCAGCGGCGCTTTCCACGGTTACCTGGCCTCCGACAATGGCCGCGCGCTCCAGAATCCTGGCCAAGGCCTCACCTTTTGGCGTGTCATCGAGGTCAGCCGTGGGGTCGAAGCCGGTGCCGTCGTCTACCACCTCCGCGAAAAGCAGGTCGGCGTCCCGGCGGAGAGTGATGCGGATTCGGTCGGCATGGGAGTGCCGAATGGCCGTGACCAGAGATTCCTGGATGATGCGGAACGCCGCGAGACGGGCCTCCGGCGGAAGGCTGGCGTTCACCTCTTCGCCGAGGAGCTCGATCTTGACGCTGGACACCTCGCTCACCGACCGGGCGTAGGCCTCGAGGGCGGGGACCAGGCCAAGCTCTTCCAGAGCCGGAGGATGGAGGCGTCGCGCCACCTCACGGACGTGTTCAAGGGCCTCCCTGACCTCAGAGCGGATCTCGTCGAGATACTGTTTCAGCGAGGGAGCCTGCTCGATCTCCGGGTTGAGCGTTGCCACGCGGAGTCGCACCAGGACGCCCGCCAGGGTTTGAGCCAGCTCATTGTGCAGTTCGCGCGAACTGCGGTTGCGCTCCTGCTCCTCCGCTTCGACCACGCGGGCCGCCTGATTGCGATTTCGATTCCTGATTGCTGCCTGGGTGTCGAGCATTCGGTTGAACAAGCTCGCTAGCTTGACGCTGCGTCTGTCCGCAAGCGATGAAGCCGGCACCCGGGCGTCCAAGTCACCCTCATCGACGAGCCGGGCGGTCTCTTCGAGCGCGTCCAGCGGTATGAGGGCAGTCTTGATGAGAACCGCGTTGAGGGCCATGCCACCCACCAGCAACACCAACACGAGCAGTGCAATCACAAGGACGACTTCGCCGGGGCGGGTGGCCGAGGTGATCCGGCTGGCCAGGAGGGCTGTGGTACCCGCGCCGACGACGAAAATCGCAGCGTTGGTGATCAGGATCTTATGGAAGAGGGGGACTCTAAGGAAGGCCGTTACGTTGTGAATACGTCCTCTCAGTAGGCCACGGCTAGGTGCCGTGCCTTCATCATTCGGGACATTCGTGCCGGTGGCACTGGGATGTTTTGGTGACAAACGATTCTCCGGACCCTCCCGTACATGCGGTATCGTCCTTAACTTGTGTTCTGGGTGACGTGTTCGTCTGTAGGGAATACCAAGGATCGGACTGTAGGAGTTTTCGCCACAGCCAAACTGGGTTGCCGAAAAAAGACTGCAAGCCCGTCCGTGGTGATGCTGGTTTGCCACCCATATCCGAAGGGGGACTGGAACTGAATGAAGCGGAAGGTCTGAGCCTACGTTGACGCAATCATCCCAAGACACCAAAGGTGCCCTCGGACAGCGGCGCACGATCGACTACAGCGCCGTATTCACCGCATCCCCGGACGGCATTGTCGTCGTGGATCATTCCGGTGTCATCCAGGACACCAATCCCGAATTGGAACGCCTTTTCGGGTATGGCCCCGGCGAGTTGCTTGGATCGAAGATCGAGGCGCTCGTGCCCGAGGAGTTTCGGTCCGGCCATGAGGAGCGACGCGATGGCTTCATCGGGGGTCCCCGAACCCGGCCCATGGGCGTAGGACTCGAGTTGGCGGGACGCCGGAAGGACGGGATGACAATCCCGGTCGAGATCAGCCTTAGTCCAGGGGAGCCCGATGATAGCGGGTTCATAATCTGTACCGTGCGCGACATCACGGAGCGAAAACGCCTCCGGGCCTTCACCGCGGGTGCGGTCAAGGCCGCTGAAGAAGAGCGACTCCGCATTGCCCGTGAGTTGCACGACGACACCGCGCAGCGCCTCGCGGCCTTGATCATTCGGCTCAAACTCGCACTGGACGCCAAGCGGCCGGACGACCGCGCCGCGATGTGCGGTGAGGTGCTCGAGGAACTCCGTGAGACGGCGGAGAGCGTGCGCCGCATAGCGCGAGGACTCAGGCCGCCGGCCCTCGAGGACGCGGGAGTTGTTACGGCGCTGCAGGCACACCTCAGAGCTACCGTGGAGCATCTGGATCTGACGTCGGAATTCGATTTCGAGGCCATCGACCATCTGCTTCATCGGGATGCCAAGCTGGTGTTGTACCGTGTTGTCCAGGAGGCACTCTCGAACGTGATTCGCCATGCGGAGGCGAGCCATGTGTCCATTCAGATTGGCGTTCGCGAGAATGCGGTGCGAGCCATCGTGGAAGACGACGGGGTCGGATTCGATCCGGAGACGTTGGACGGCGAGCGTGGCCTCGGGCTCATGGGCATGAAAGAAAGGGCAGGTGGAGTCGGTGGCTCGGTGACCATCGACCGGTCCGGCACGGGTGGGTGCCGGATTCTGCTCTCGATTCCTATTCTCGGTTTGGAGACCGGCGATGAGTGAAGTGATCCGTATCCTTTTGGCCGATGACCACGCGATGTTCCGCTCGGGCATCAAGGCGCTCCTGGACGCCGAGCCCCGCCTGGAGGTGGTCGGCGAAGCGGCAACGGGCGACGAGGCTGTCGAGGCGGTCCGGTCCCTGCGCCCGGAGGTCGTGGTCATGGACCTTTCGATGCCGGAATCCAACGGCCTAGAGGCGACTCGGCGGATTGCGGCGCTCGAGTTGGAGACAAAGGTGCTGGTTCTGACGGTGCATGCGGAGGAGGAGTACCTCGTCCCGGTCGTCGAGGCCGGCGCCAGCGGCTACCTCACCAAGACGAGCGCCGACCGGGATCTGGTGGAGGCCATCAAGGTCGTCGCCCGGGGAGAGGTGTACCTTCCGCCCAAGGCGACGAAACTGCTACTGCAGCAGTACAAGATGGCAGAGGCCTCCGACGATCCGGGGCTTCGCGATCTCAGTTCTCGTGAGCAAGAGGTTCTCGCGTTGACCGCGGAGGGGTTCAGTTCGCGGGAGATCGGCAAGAAGCTGTTCATCTCCCCGAAGACTGTGGACACCTACCGGGCCCGCATCATGGAGAAGCTCGGTCTAAACCACCGCTCGGAACTCGTGCGATTTGCGCTGAGGGTGGGGTTGCTCAAGGAGATGTAGGTAGGGCTGCCCAGAAGTACACGACGGCCGTCGCTATCAGTAAGGTTCCTCCAACGAGGTCCTTGATCGTTTTCCTTTTCATGTTACGCCTCCTCACGTCCCATCCACGACACCTCCACACCTGATTGGATGTGTGCGTGGACCCATTCGTTGCACACGCGCTCAACACGACTACGGTCGGCGAGGGTGCGGTCTTCACTGCGCCAGGGTGCTGCTCTTCTCTCGTATTAGGCCGTCGATGGACCAACGGTCGCTCTCGGCTGGGATGAGCAACAGAAACAAGAGCAAGATCGCGCGGGGCAGGATGTGGACGGTGATGTCGAAGAACGGCTGCAGGAGGAGGTGCCCGTACGTGACCGTCAGGAGGAGGAGTCCCAGTAGGACGAGGGCTCTCCGAACCTGGAAACCGACCAGGAGCAGCGCTCCTCCGGCCAACTCTACGAAGGGGATGCCGACGCCGAGACTCCAGAGGAGCCATAGGGGAATCCAGCTGTCAGCGTAGTCCTGGATGAAGAACTGCTGTGCGTGGCCGACCGGGCCGAGCGTGAACACCTTGAACCAGCCGGTCATGAAAAAAAGCAGCCCTAGGATGCCTCGAGCGAAGAGGCTCGCCCAGGCGGCCTGGGACGTGTGCGACCACGATCGTTCCATCGTCACTCTTCTCGGTGGCGTTGCGGGTTCGGTCGGCCCGGGCCACCATTCCCGGCCGCGCCGGCTGCGCCGGGGGCGCCCGGCGAGTGCCACCGCGAAACGCCGCGAGCGACACGCACCAGCATAGCACCCGAAACCGGGGATGACGATGATCCTGAGTACGCTAGTAGCTCTGACCGCCACCCTGGCCGCCTGGACGGGGCCGACCGAATCACCGGCCCAGCAAGGCGAGCACCTCTACAGAGTGCTGACGGTGCGTGCCGCGCCTGGCCAACTCCTGGACCTGATCGACCTGTACAAGGAACAACGTGGGATTCTCGAGGCGGCGGGAGATGGCGAGATGTTTTGGATGCGCCACAGCCAGGGAGACCAGTGGGACCTCCTGCTCATGTTCCCGATGGGCAGCTTTGCGGATTACTACTCCGCGGCTCGGGTCCGAACTCGCGCACAGACACGTGGGATCAGCGGGAGAACCGGAGCAGAAATCCAGAAGGCCATCGACGCGGCGTCGACGTGGCGGGAGGAGCTGTTCGCGCGAGGTCCCGGCATCGACGTACTGAGGGAGCGTTTCGACGGTGCCGGTCTGTTCCACATCGAGATGTTCATCGCACTCCACGACAAACGAGACGAGTTGCTGGAACAGCGAAAGATGGAGAACGCCTACTACCGGGCTCTGGACCGCGACGAGAATTTGATCTTCGTGAGGGAGGCGGGCGCCGCCTGGGACCTATTCACGTTGGGCTTCTATGACGATCTCAAGGACTTCGCGAGCGCCGGCGACCTTTCCGAGGCGGATGAGGAGCGAGCAGCCCGTGAAGCCGGCTTCGAGGCCGCCAACCGGATCGGCACTTACCTGCGCTCGCTGATGCTCAGGCACAACGACACGCTGGCCGGTCCCGTCGGCTGACGACGGACCTACCTGCGACCGCCCAACAGCGAGTCGTGCCGGTCGGCTCGTTCTCGGGCTCGGTCGGTCGCGCGCAGCGCCGCGCCGACACCCTTTGCGCCGGGGAGCGGCAGCGTCGCGGTGATGCTGTCCTTCTGCCGGCGAGTCAGAGTGTCTCGGTCAATCGTGGGACGTGACTCGGTTTCGCCGCGCGTGCATCCTAGAATCAGCATCAAGGCGCCGGCGCACAGGATCCTCTTCATGACACGAGCCCCTCCTTCGGGATGGAACTTGGTTCGGCTTTCTCTTCAAATGTCTGGTCAAACGGCCATAATGGCTACGGTGTCGACAGATCTCTCGGTCGAACGAAGCGCCGTAACGCTCCTGATCCGCCCGAAATGTCTGCCCAGCGTTCGACATCCAGGTCGATGACTGCGAGCGCTCCGGTGGGGAACTTGGTGAGGGCGCGGTCCAGGTCGGGCTGCTCACCGGAGCCACTGAGCTCCATCGTTATTGCCTCCATGCCCGGGTTGTGCCCGATGAGCATGACCGAGCCCAAATCGTCGGGTTGCTCCTGGATCACGGAGATCAGTTCCCCGGGGCTGGCGAGATATAGTCGCTCATCGATTTGGCTGGGTGGCTCGGAATCGAGGCAGCTTCCGATCAGGTCCCAGGTCTCACGCGTGCGACGGGCGGGTGAGCAAATCACCAGCTCCGGCAGAAGGCCCTCGGACTGCATGACTTCCGCCACCCTGGGCGCCGCCGCGACCCCGCGCTGGGCAAGCGGGCGCTCGATGTCTGAGAGGGAAGGGTTGTCCCAATCGGATTTGGCGTGCCGGAGCAGGTAGAGCCGTTTCAAATGCCCTCCAGACGTGCGTGCAGTGGAGCCTTTCGTGATATGATTCCGCAATGTCGCGGCGAAGTCCAGCACAAAGTACTTGCTTTCGACCGATCCGAAATCCTGTATTTCCATGAATCCCCCTCTCGACCGACTCTCTAACAGGGAAAGCCGATGAGCGAAGGCGACGCGCCGACGCCTGAGGCGTCAACGCCCAATCCGTCCTCCCCACAGGCACGCAGTGGTGGCCCGCCCCCGCTTTCCTGGCCACCGCCTGGTATGGAGTGGATCCAGGGAAGACTCTGGCAAGTGACCGTCGTGGCGACGCTGGGGAGCCTGGTGACCGTGCTGCCGCTCCTCTGGTCGTTGGCGGTTTCGCAGGATTTCTGGAGTCTAGGCCCCCTCGGGGAGCACTGGCAGCTCGGCCTCACGATCACGATGGTGGGTCTGGCCGTCTTATTCGTGGCCTTCTTCCTGCTTTTCAGCCTGATGCGCGCCGCGGGGAAGGCGGCCGATCTGGGGTACGGCTTCCTGACCATCGCCGAGGTGACCACCGACCTGAGTCGCGACACCGGCTTCCTGCTTCAGGGCAAGCGCCATTATTCGCGGTTCAGGAGAGACCAGCGCGGCAATCTGATGATGGCGCGACTGACCGGGGCGGTCCTTTTGTTGGTGGCCTCGCTGTGGCTCGCCGTGGGCTTCGCGGTTGCGGTTGCGCTCGCGGCTCGGGGGGTCATCGGCCCTCGCGACGTCTGGTTCTTCACGGTGGGACCGAGTGTCGTCTTCTTCGTGACGGGTGGGAGCCTCTACGTCGCTCAGGCGGTTCGGGTTCGGATGGCGCGGCTCTCTTGGTTGTCCGAGGAGGGCGTGGGTGGCTGGTCGGTGCGCGAGGAGGCCGCCCGCTGGTCTGAGCGCCTGGACGACGCCCGGAGTATGGTCGCTCTGGACGCCGGCATGAAGGGCCAGGGGAGGCTGTTCCGGAATGCGGCGCTCCTGACCGTCCTTCTCTTCGTGATCATCGCCGTTCCGATCGTCACGATCTCCGTCATCGGCACCGTCGGCCCCATCCTTGCCGAGATTGCGATACCCCAATTTCTTTCGGTTCAGGAGATGGCTGGTGCCATCGAGCCGCTGCGCCGGTTCCGCGTCGAGGTGGACCCTTCAATAAGCCCTGTGCAGGCAGGGCTGGCCTTGAACAACCTCGCTTTCGTGGGCTTGGTGCCGGAAGCGGAGCAACTCGAGCTAGCGCCGACCCGGCCTTATCCAGAGCACTGGTTCCCGAACCCCGGCATATTCCCGAACATCTTCCAAGAGGATGTGGCCAGGGACCTCATGCTTCGGACAGGCAGTGGATTCGACACCGACGAGCTGGCTGCGCTTCGGCAGGCCGCCGCCCATCCGGGACAGGGTGAGCTCGAGATTCTGGCGCGTGCCGGGGAAGCCGACATGGTGAGCACTCGCTGGCAGGTGCCGTTCCCGGACACGCTGTCCATGTTCACGATCCCGCTCCCCCATTTCACTGAAATTCGCTACGCCGCTTTGGCGAACGTCAGCCGGGCGGCGGTGGAGGTCATGGACGGAAACCCGGTCCAAGCGGAGCAGACGCTTCATCAGCTGATCTCGGCGGGCTTCCTTCTGGTCGATCACGGGCCAACGCTCATCGACAACCTGATGGGTGTGGTTATCGTGGGGCTCGGCGGAGACGCCCTGGAAGGGCTATACCAGGTCCGTGGCCGTACCGAGGACCTGAGCACGCTCAGGTGGGCTCGTGAGTCGGCCGCGGCGGCCGCGCACGCCTCCAGGCTAGGGGTGAACGAGGACGACATCCATACCGTGCTGAAGGGCATTCCCAGTATCGTCGAGGACGAATCCGCGCTACGAGGTCTGCGGTGGGAGTACCTGGCGACGTTCAACATGCTGGCGCCGTGTATAAACCTCCACAAGATGGTGTTCGGTCCGGATGAAACCTACGATGAATGGCTTCTACGGAGTGAGGCTGCGCTCGTTCGCTTCCCGGGCGAGGCTCCGCTGTTCGAGCTGGCCAGTTCGGGCGTGACCAACCTCGTTCAGGAAGTCGGGCTTCTTTCACGGATCTTGACCATCGTGCTCGGCAGCCAGACCAAGCCCGGAAGCTGCGCGACCTTCATCTCGGCGTTCGAAACCCACGGGGCTCTCTGACGTGTCGAGAACAAGTCTTGGTGCCTCACTGGGTTCGTGGCGAAGAGTCCATCCACATGCTTCTGCCGCGCCAGAAGGAGCTTCCCATGCTCGGCCTCGGCGGCAGCGTCGGAACTCCACCGGGCGGGTGGTAACGGCTACCGCGACACGCATTTGGAGGAGGTCGGCGACCACGTGGCGGCCATGGAGTCCGACGGCGGCGTGTTTCGTCCCCTCGGGTTCGGGTTTACCGGGTCTGACGAGGCGTTTGAGATTATGCAGCGCATCGGGCATTTGCTGGACCGGATTGATGCGGGCCGGATCAGTCGTGGAGGCGGCGGGGCCGATATCGGGCCCCTCCAGAGGGACGGAGTGCCGGTCATGGGACTTCAGGTCGACGGCACGCGCTATTTCTGGTATCACCACACCCATGCGGACACGATCGACAAGCTCGACCCCCGTGAGGTGGGACTCAGCGTCGGCCGTGATAGCCTATGTGGTCGCCGATCTGCCCGACCGATTGCCGCGATAGGAGCCTGTCCGCTGACACGGGTCGCCCCATGACCAAGACAGGCTCCCGGGCTCAACCTCCCGGCCACGGGTTCCGCTCCTGTGGGCCCACCGGCTGAGTCGAGCGCGTGGGCCGCGATCCTTCGCGGGTGGCCAGGTTGAAACGATCGCCCGGAGCCAGGAAGTAGAATCTGCCACTGCCGTTGACCGTCTTCTGATTGTCATAGATGAGCACGTAGCTCTCGCCAATCACCTCGAACCGGTCTCCCGTGACCACAATGGCCGTGTTCTCGTCGATGCCGATTCCCAAGAGCTCGGGTCTCGCCTCGATGATCTCGATCAAATCGAACTGCCGGTTGCGCCTCAGCACATGCTGGTCGATGGCGGTGTTCTTGAGGTAGCCGAAGCCGACCTCATGGTCCCCCATCATGATCGTGTTGGTTTGCGAATCGCCACGCGCGAGATAGGAACCCTGAATCGAGGCCCCTGCCGAGGATCCCCCGATGACACCTCCCCGACCGAGGACCTTATGGATTTCCACCTCGGTGAGGGTTCCTCCGTAGGCGTCCACGAGCCGCCACTGCCGGCCTCCGGGGAACCAGACACCGGTGGCCTCCGTGATCGGCTTCACGAACTCCGGTGAATCGGCCACTGCACGGTCGTTGGTGTGCAGGACCGTCAGGTTGGTCGCACCTTGCGTCCGGAAGGCGTTGAGCCCGCCATAGAACTGATCGTAGTCGTCGCCGCCACCGGCTGTCGGGATGATGACTATCGCTGCGTGCGGGCCTCCTGCGAGCTCGATGAACCGCTGCAATATCGCCGGGTCGCGCATGGCGCCGCCGACGATGACCAGCGAGCCACGGGCCGGACCTACCTGTTGTGCGTTACCGAGGGTGGGAAGGGCCAAGAAGCCCATGACCGCAAGAATGCTCAATCTCCTCACCATACCTAAGTTCCTCCAAGGCAGAGTTCGATCGACGGAGCGCCGCGCATTACCTCACGCCGGCTCCAGCCGATGACAAGGGGCCAAGGTGAGGGAAGAGATCTCTAGGCGATAGGGTGTGGCCGAGGGCAGCCCTTCAGTCGTGCGAAATCACACGAACAGCGTACATGGACTCAAGATGGGGGTGGGAGCCGCCCTGCCACCCCCGGGGGACGTACCCCGGGGGTGCAGAACAACGTGCGGAGACAATCAGCCGCCCTGTCGGGCCAGCGTCTCAGCCTCCGGAATGGGGAACATTGCGTTTACCTGATGCGACGGAACCGCGAGAGGAAGCTCGCCGAGCTTGCCATACCGCCTCAGGTCGATCCACCGATGCCCGCCCTCGAACAAGAGCGAGAACCACTTCTGCCTGAGGACCTCGTCGAGAACGTTGGCCGCCGTGATGTCGGTCCGGGCAGCCAATCCGCCCGAAGTCGTACGAATGAAGTTGATATCGTCCGCGGCGTCGGCAACGTTTCCGAGCCCGGCGTTCGCTTCGGCCCGAAGTAGGATGAGCTCCTCGTTCCTAATGAACGGTACAGAGGCACTCGTGCTCTGGTAGATGCTGAACGCCTCGCTGGACGTCACGCCCAACTGAGTTTGGCCCGGTATGGTGCGGATCTTCGCGGCGATCCGGTCGTCGATATCACCGTTCCCCTTGAGTTCAGCCGCGGCTGCGGCCGACGGGTGCGCCAGTATGTCCGGGGTCTGCGTAGGATCGAACAGGTTGTTTCGGGTATCCCCCGAAGCCGCTCCAAAGTTGTGATAGACGCCCAAGGACAGGTCGGCACCCTTGTCGAGGAATGAGGTGTCCAGCGACGTCAAAGCGGCGCTGAAGTTGCCCATGTAGACGTCAACGCGTGCCTTGAGGGCACGGTTGAACATCACGAACGTCGTGGGAGTGTCGAAACCGTCGAAGCCGGAGGATAGCATGAACGGAAAGCTCCCTCCACCGGCCTGGAGGTGCCCGCGAGCTTCGTCGAGCAACCCAGCAACGGCGCTAAGCACCTGATCCCTCCCAACGATCGGGGCGGGGTCGGCATCGAGCGGGCGGTCGGTGTCGATCACCGCGCCGTTCGTGTCCCGGGTGTTGATGACCATCAGGAGGTCGTACGCCTGAATGGTCTTGGCGAAGCCACGAATCGCTTCGAGCTCCGCGCCGGAGAATCCCTGCACCTCCACGAGAGCGGTGAGCAGGATATTGGCATTTCGGATGTTTCTGTACCGGAGCGTCCACAGGTTGGCGCCGAACGCCGGGCTGCCCGGGTCCAACGCACCATCCAGCATCTCGGTGATGAACCTGGGATCCGAGCCGTCGAAGTTGTACGATTCGCGGCCAAGAATGCCCAGCAACGAGACGTATCCGTTGCGGGTGCCCATCTGCGCGCGGGTTCCCACCAGCAGGCCTTGGGCCGCGGTGTTCACCAGCACACGTGTCGGGTTGTTCTGGAGCTCTTCCAGACTCGGATTGTTGAAGTCGGGGATCAGGAGATCGTCGCTGCATCCAGCCAGCATGAGAGCTCCGACCAGCACCGACAGCAAAGGTAGTGTACGCATTTTGGTATATCCTTCGCTGAGACTCGAAAGGCGATTCATTCGCATAGCAGTCATGATCAGAAGCTCACGTTGAGCGAGAACCAGAAGCTCCGGCTCGGCGGGAATGGCGCAACGTCCACGTTACGCGAGATCGCCTGGTTGCCGAAGTTGCTCACCTCGGGATCGAGCCCGTCGTATTCCGAGAACGTGAGCAGGTTCCGCCCGCTCAGCGTCGCAGTGAGGCCGGTAACGGCAGAGCCGAAGAGATTCGAAACCACGTCCGCCGGGAATTCGTACGACACGGACACCTCGCGGAGCTTGAGGAAAGTGGCAGAGTTCATGTAGCCTCGGCTGTCACCGTTCAACCAGAGACCGAGCCGTTGCTCTCCCTTCGTGCCGCCGATCATGGTTCCGTCACCCAAGTCGACCGGGTCGACGACATCTTCGTGATCGACGTAGTTCTGGCCGAAGTCGAACAGCAGCTTGGTCAGGTTGACTATGGTACCGCCCTGTTGCCAGTCCCACAGCCCGTACATGCTGAAGTTGCCGAACTCGATGTCGTTACCCCAGGAGACCTTGAAGTCCGGGTTGGCGTTGCCGACCTTGCCGACGATCTGGGTCCCGTCGGAGTTCAAACCGAGGTTCGTCACGATCTGCGTGGCAGACGAGCCGACCTCGATCTTGAAGTCCCCAAGCGAGGTTCCGAATCCACCACCCGCGTTGAACGCCGGGACCGGAAGCTCTAGGATTTCGCTGCGATCGAAGTACAGCGTAGCTCTCGAAACCCAGGAAAATCGTCGTGTGGTGATCGGTGTCGCCGCTACCGCGACCTCGAGACCCCTGACGCGGAGCTCGCCACCGTTGAAGATCTGCGTGGCGAAGCCCGAGGAGGGCGCCAGCGTCCGCCGGAGCAGCAGGTCAGTGATGTTCTTCTGGAAGCCGGTTAGCTCCAGACTCGCGTTACCATCGAAGAAGGAGACATCGATACCGGCCTCGATCTCGGACTGGCGTTCCGGCTTCAGGGCAGCATCACCTGCGGCACCCTGCACGATGATGGTCGGGATTCCCTGGATGTTGTTTGTCCCGGTGAGGGCGGTGAACTTTTGGCCGAAGAGGGGCCGGTTGCCCGCCTGGCCCCACGCAACGCGGAGTTTCAGCTCGTCGATTCCAGACGCGAGGTCCGGGAAGCGGAGGGACGCCGAAGCCTTCGGATAATAGAAGAACTTGTCGTGCTCACCACTCGTGCTGTTCCGGTCGGCGCGGATTCCTCCAGAGAGCATGAGCCGCTCATCGAAAAGCAACAGCTCTTCCTGGAGATAGGCACCGAAGTCCTTCACACGTTGGCGGAACTCTGTGACGCCCACTACCGTCCCGGCATCCACGTTGGGCTGCCCGGCGATGAGGTTCTGGCTGGTGATACGCGAGACGTTGAGGTCCTGGTCCGAGTACTGGATACCCGCCGACGTGATCGCCGTGTAGGAACCCGAAGAGGGTGTGTAGCTATGGACCAGATTCCCGTTGATGTTGAGGTTTAGGTTGTCGCTGCGACTGAGCAGCGATGTGCCCGCGAGCCCGTCGTTCGGCTCGAACTGAAGGTTGGGTGGCGAGAAGATCTCGTTCTCCTGAGTGAAGTAATCGAGACCCGCCGTAAAGCGGAACTGGAGCGACTGGGTGGTGCTTTTCAGCACGTCGACGTTGAGGTCAGCCGACCCGATCATCCGCCACACGTCCTCGTCGTTCTTGAGGAGAGCGGCCGTCTGGAGTGGGTTGCTGCGTTCGAACGGATTCACCGGGAACGTGCCGTCGGCTTGCCGGCTGAGGTTCACGAAGTTGGGCGTGAACGGGAACACCATGTAGTAGCTGGTGCCGCTGTTGTCGTTGTTCGTGATGCCGCGCTGCGCAAGAGTGTGCAGAATATTCGTGTTGAACGTGAGCGTGGCCCGATCGCCGACCCGCTGCTGCAGATTTACCCGCACGGACTGCTTCTCGAAGCCCGTGTTGTCGATGATCCCCTCGTCGTTCTTCCACAGGCCCGACACGAAGAAGCGAGTGCGGTCGGTCCCGCCGCTGAGGCTGAAGATCGTCTCGGTCGACAGGTCGTTACGTCCGCCGAGCAACTCCTCGTGGTCGAACGCCACCCCCGGTGTGAACACGGCTCGGGCACTTTCCCCGAAGGCGCCCACGGCCTCGTCCACGGTCTCGAACGTGCGGCTGCCCAGCTTGTTCGAGATGTCGAAGAAGCCGAAGCGTTGGGTCAGTTCGAACCGAGTCTTGCCCGGGCGGCCCTGTTTGGTCGTGATGATGATCACGCCGTTGGCCGCCTTGGACCCATAGATCGCGGACGCCGCGGCGCCCTTGAGGATCTCGATCTTCTCGATGTCGTTGGGGTTGAGGTCGGTGATGCGGTTCACCAGCGCGTCCTGGGTCAGCGAGGGGTTGGACCCACCGCTGGCCAGGCTGATCGCGTTCTGATTCGACGGAATCGCGACGTTCGATGTGATAATGCCGTCCACGACGTAGAGCGGCTGTGAGCCTCCGTTGATCGTAGATGTACCGCGAAGCCGCACCTGAATACCGCCTCCCGGGGCGCCCGAGTTGGTCTCGATAACAGCGCCCGGGACCTTGCCCTGAATCGCCTTCTCGAACGACTCCGCCGGCACGCGGGCCATCTCTCCGACCGGGATCGTGGCGATGGCGATCGAGAGGTTTCGGCGTGCCACCGCTGTGGCACGGCCCGTCACGACGACACCCTCGATGTTCAGCACGTCGATTTCGAGGGAGATCGTGACGTTGCTTTGCTGCGCGCTCACCACCATCTCGCCGGTCTTGTAGCCCAGCATCGTGACGCGGATCCGCACCTCACCGGCTGGGGCGGAGAGCAGGAACGCGCCGTTTTGACCGGAGATCGCTCCGATCTGCGTGCCCACGACGCTTACCACGGCGCCGGGCAACTCGAACTGCTCTGGGGAGGAGACGACTCGCCCACGGATCTCGCGCTGCTGCGCGTCCGCCGGGAGAGCCACCCCTGCCAGAAGCAGTAAGCAAAGTGAAAACAAATGTCTTCTCATGGTTTGCTCCGTACGTTGAGGGTTACGCGGGTCTGGGGGGATATCCGAGTGTGATGGGCGCACCGCCCGGGCACTACTACGTCCAGACCGACCCGTTTATCGATAGGTAGTAGTGCCAGACGCTGCATACTTCGGCGGATCCCCATTTAGAAAAATGCTGTTCGACGCCGGGCATCGCAACCCCCCCCCATCGTGCGGGCTCTGAACATGGGTACACCCTCCGAGGCGTGATCTGATGCGTTTTCTACTCGCTCGATGGTGCCGCCGGCACTCAGGATCGCCGAAGGACGGTGGCAATCATGCCCGTCACCTGGCGGAATAGCTGTGGGGGGTCCGCTGATCGTGTTGTCGGGAGATTCACCACGCGGGGGTGACAAATAGGGCAGGCAAGCTCGACGGAGCTATCGGTTGGGCGTTGAGACCTCGTTCGCGGTCGACCGGAGTCGAGGCTTCACACATCCCCGGTTCGCACGATGGTGCCCGCCTCACCCCTCAGAATCGCCGCCGCGTCGTCGATGGCGCCGATGCCGGCGAAACCGAGTCCGGATTCCACGAAGCGGCA
Organism: Gemmatimonadota bacterium; assembly: GCA_022571515.1. Classification (GTDB taxonomy): domain Bacteria; phylum Gemmatimonadota; class Gemmatimonadetes; order Longimicrobiales; family Gaopeijiaceae; genus JACZXQ01. Next base: position 84,228 of record JACZXQ010000014.1, on the reverse strand, counting down.
GGCGGCATCTGCCTTTGGGCCCATGGAGCCCGTAGCTAGGTCCATGCCTCGCAGCCGCGCGGGGCTGGTGGTTCTGATGGATTCTGCATCCGGAGAGCCCCATCGGTCCTGAAGGGCCGAAACATCGGTGAGCAGTAGCAGGACATCGGCGCCGAGCGAACGGGCCAACAGCGCAGCCGTCAGATCTTTGTCGATCACCGCCTCCACTCCCGAGATGGTGCCGCTCGCGTCGGCAACCACCGGAATGCCACCACCGCCGCCACAGATGACGAGGACTCCGTCGTCCACGAGCATCTTGATGATCTCTGACTGGAGCACGCGCACGGGGTGGGGTGATGCCACGACCCGCCGGTAATGTTCCCCTTCAGGCGCGACCGACCAGCCATGGCGATTCGACAACTGCTCTGCTTCGCGCTTCGTGAGGACGGGCCCGATCGGCTTGGTGGGGTTGTGGAAGGCGGGGTCGTCGGAGCGAACTTCGACCTGGGTGAGCAGCGTCGCGATCCGCCGGCTCGGAAGTTCGTTCGTGAGCGCCTGCTCGATCAGGTAGCCTATCATGCCCATCGACTCTGCGCCGAGAACATCGAGCGGATATGCGTCCGTTTCTCTCTGCCCGATCGCTCTCGCCGCCAAGAGGCCGACCTGTGGACCATTGCCGTGGGTCACGACCACGGTGTGCTCCCGTGCCACCTCCGCTACGGCGCGGGCCGCTCGTTGAATGTGCCCCCGCTGAACCTCCACTGTGGGCTTCTCGCCTCTCTGGAGGAGGGCGTTTCCGCCCAACGCGATGACGACTCTCATCGTGGGAGACTCAGGTGGCTCGGCCAGGGTGCATCAGGATCACACCAGCAGGGGGTCGGTGATTGATCTCGACCAGCGCGGGACCCCGGTGCGCCAACGCGTCCCTGAGGGCGCCCTCCTCGTCCTCGGAATTCTCGACCCGGCAACTCGCCGGGGTCCAGAACCTTGAGCCAGGTGCGCGCGGGTGACTTGCTTTTGGCCATGCATGCCTCTTCGTGGGTCAGAGTTCTCGAGAAAGCATGGCCCCACGTGAGGCTCGGGCGCAACCGACATCTGAAGCCGCGGTGCCGGGTCCTCCTTGATCGCGCACAGGCCACCGTCTACATTGCCAACAGCGTCTACAAGCCAGACGATAGGAGATTGTATGGGCCGACAGGGATTTCTGGGCGAGTTCGAGCAGATGGTGCTCTTGGCGGTGTTGCAACTCGATGATACGGCGCACGGGCCCAGCATCAGCCGCGAGTTGGAGGGAAAGGCGGGCCGCCGCGTTTCACGAGGGGCGCTCTACTCATCGCTCGATCGACTCGAAGGCAAGGGCTTCCTGCGCTGGCAGGTCGAGGCGGCGACGTCCGACCGTGGCGGACATCCGAGGCGATGCTTCGAGGTTACGAAGGCCGGAGTCGAGGCGCTCAGGACTTCGCGACAGGCCCTGACCAACCTGTGGGCCGGCCTCGACCAGGTTTTTGGCGAGCGCGCCGGATGACGAAAGGGCCGACCGGGCCTCCGAGGCTCGCTGAGTGGCTACTCGGAAGCGTGCTCCCAGGCAGCATCGCGGGCCGCAGCATTTTGGGTGACCTCCGGGAGGAGTTCCAGCGGAGGGTGGACGCCGGGCGAGGGGAAGAGGGGATGGCATGTTGAGTCAGGTGATACGGGACATTCGGTACGCGATCCGGGCATTGGTCCGGACTCCCGCATTTACGGCGGTGGCAGCTCTGACGCTGGCGCTCGGCATAGGCGCCAACACAGCGATTTTCAGTGTGGTCAACGGGGTTCTCCTGAGGCCGATGCCGTTCGAGGATCCAGATCAGCTAGTGGCGGTCAGAAGCGATGCGCCGGGACTCGGCTACGACAACTTCCCGTTGTCGCCGGGTATTTACTTCCAGTACAGCGACGCCCAGATCTTCGAGGAACTAGCGCTCTTGAACAGGACGGCGGTGAACGTCACCGGCGACGGGAATCCAGAGCGTATCGATGCCAGCTTCACGAGTCGGACGCTCTTCCCCACGCTCGGTGTTTCGCCGCTTTTGGGACGCAACTTCACGGAGGAGGAGGACCTGCCCGAAGGACCTCAGGTCGTCGTCATCAGCCATGCCGTTTGGCAGGCCCGGTACTCGGGGTCTCGTGACGTGCTTGGGCGCACTCTCCAGGTCGATGGAGTGACGCGCGACATCGTAGGCGTCATGCCCCGAGAGCTTCGGGTTCCCCTTCGAGGACACGCAGCTTTGGATGCCCCTGGCGATCGATCCCGCCACCGCGTCTCCCGGCTCGTTCTTGTTCCAGTCCATTGGACGCCTGAAGAAGGGAGCGGAACTGGACCAGGTACGGGCCCGAATGGCCCAGGTCGTGCAGAGGTTACGAGACGACTCCGCTGCACAGGCGAGCAAGGGCGGGACCAGCTTCGTCCAGTTCCTCGACGAGGGGAAGTACGCTCCACGGCTTCTCTTTTACAAAGAGCAGGTCGTGGGCGATCTCCGGCGTCCGCTCTGGATTCTGCTCGGCACTGTCGGGTTCGTACTATATGATTGCATGCGCGAACGTGGCCAACCTCTTCCTGGTACGGGCGGAGGCCCGCCAACGGGAGATCGCCGTCCGCTCGGCTCTGGGGGCGAGCCGGTCCGCTCTGGTCAGGCACTTTCTTGCCGAGGGAGCGGTGCTCGCGGTGCTCGGTGGCCTGGCTGGGCTCACGCTGGCATGGGTTGGAGTCCCCGTGCTCCTGAGTTTGGCGCCCGACAACCTGCCCCGAATGGACGGGGTCGGTATGGATGCCGGTGTGCTCGGCTTTACGACCGGCATCACCGGGTTGGCGGTCCTCCTGTTCGGACTGATGCCGGTCTTCCGGTACACGTCGCCTCGCCTGCTTGCGACGCTGAAGCAGGGAGGCCGAGGCACGGCTGGAGCCGACCGGCACGCTTTGCGGAACCTGCTGGTGATTGCACAGACCGGCATGGCGCTGGTGCTCCTCGTGGGGTCCGGGCTCCTGGTCAGGAGCTTCTGGGAGATCCGGTCGATCGACCCGGGCTTCGTGGCCGAAGACGTTCTCACGTTCCGGCTGATCCTGCCGGGAGGGAAGTACGACACGCCGTTCGCCCAGGCTGGTTTTCATGCCCGTTTGATGGAGCGTCTCGCTGCCCTGCCCGGCGTCGAGTCGGTGGGCTCGGCCCGGGACATTCCGCTCCAGGGCGGCGCCTCCGGCACCGCGTTCGACGTTGAGGAGTTCCCCAGCGAGGCGGGGACATTACCCCCGATACTCTGGAACACCTTCACGGCGGCCGGCTTCTTCGAGACGATGAAGATCCCGCTCATGGCCAGACGTACCTTCGAGTCCAGGGACCACGAAGAAGGTTCCGACGCCATCGTCGTGAGCCAGGCGCTGGTCGAACGTTTTTGGGGAGACGGCAACGCCGACGTCATCGGCAAGCGGATTCGGTTCACCGGTGACACGCTGAACGGCTGGCTGACTATCGCGGGCGTGGTGGGCAGCGTGCGGGACCGGGGACTTCGCGAGGACCCTTCGGAGATGATCTACCTTCCCATCGTAGGGCCGCAGGGTAACGACGGCTGGGGCGCGTCGTCCCTATCGTACACGATTCGGGGGCGCGGAGTGGAGAGTCTCGGTCCGTTGGTAAGGGCGCAGGTGTGGGAGCTGGATTCCGATCTTCCACTCACGACGATGACCACGATGGAGGAGCTCGTCTCCAATGATTTGGTCCGCCTCTCGTTCACGATGCTCACTCTCGCGATCTCAGCAGGCATTGCGCTCATACTCGGTGCGGTGGGGCTGTACGGCGTCCTGTCCTACGTGGTCAGCCAACGCACGCAGGAGATCGGTGTCCGAATCGCTCTAGGTGCACCTGTCGGTTCGATACGCAAGATGGTCGTCATGCAGGGAGTGCGGCTCGCTGCCATCGGCCTCGGCCTGGGTCTCCTGGCCTCAGTAGGGCTAACGCGTGTGCTGCAGGGCCTGTTGTACGGTACCGAGGCTCTGGATCCGCTGACGTTCGGTGGCACCTCCGCACTACTCATGGCCGTGGTGTTCCTAGCGAGCTACCTGCCAGCGCGTCGGGCCTCCAACGTCGATCCGGTCCAGTCCATGAAGACCGTCTAGCACACGACCACGAAGAGGCACGGAACATGGTACCGATCCTTCGATCCTGGGCGAGTGGCGTCGCGCTGCTTCTCATCGCAACCGTAACGCTCCTCGCCGACCCGGCGGCGCTCCTCGGCCAGTCCAGCCCGGCGGGCCGCCTGGTTCAAGTCTCGGCGCGCACGTGGACGTGGTTCGCCGAAGATGAGCGGACCTCCAACGGAGCGCTGTTCGTCGGCGAAGAGGGCGCGCTGGTGGTGGACCCCGGACTGACGCCGTCTATCGCGCGCGACTTCCTCCGCGCGGCGGAAGAGGCGGCTGGGAAGCCTGTCACGCACGTCGTGATCACGCACTGGCATCCGGACCATGCGCTTGGCGTAGTGTGCTTGGGCGATCGCTCCTTCGAGGTGCTCGCTCACCCGATGACGCGACGGCGTCTGGCCGAGCAGGGAGCGCTGCAGGCGAAGCGTCTGGCCGGGGCAGCTCCGGATCCGGCCGAGGCCGCCGACTTCGCCGCCTGCCTCATCGAGTTGCCCGATCAGACCGTGGCCGAGCGCCGAGTGGTCGATCTTGGGGGCCACACGGTCGAGATCTTCCACCCTGGTGCCGCCCACACGGCGGGTGATCTGGTGGTTTGGTCGGCCGATGAGCGTTTCCTCGTCACGGGGGACGTGTTCATGCACCAAGCCAGTCCTTCCATGGGCGAGGGCAGCGCCATCGTCTGGGTCGACGTTCTGAACGGCTTCATCGATCTAGCCCCGGACCACGTGGTGGCCGGGCACTTTGGGCCCAGCACCCGAGCGGACCTAGTGCGTTTCCGAGATTATATGGCGGCTCAGGTGGAGCGGGTCGGAAGGGCCTTGGCGTCAGGCGTAACGCCGGAAGAGGTCGTGAGCCGGGTCGACTTCGAGGACTTCGATGACTTCGCTCAGTTCCCCCAATACGGAGCGACCTTCGATGGTAACGCCGAGGCTGTGGCGCGCGAGCTGTCGAACCGGCCGGCCGGACCTGGTGAGACCAACGGGTTCGACGTGGTGGCGCGACTCGACGTCGGCCTGAATCCCCATCAGATCGCCTTCTCCGCGGATGGCGGGACGGCCTATGTGGCGGTCGCCGGTTCCGACCATGTGGCGATCGTGGACGTGGCTACGAGCCGGCTCGTGCGGGCGATCGCGGTGGAAGGCACGCCGTTGGGCGTCGTGCTGCTACCCGGCGGCCAGGAGATGGCCGTCACCCGCTTCCAGAAAAACGAGGTCGCGCGTTATGCACTCGGTGATGGGGCCTACCTCGACGGGTACAGCACCGGCGTCGGAGCCTCACTCATCAGCGGACCGCTCCCGGACGGACGCTGGCTCATCTCGGTGGAGCAGACCGACGCGCTGCTCATCATGGATCCCGGCGCCGAGAGCGCCGAGCGGGTCTACTCGGTCGGTGACCGACCCTTTCCGCCGGCCGCTACGTCGGACGGGCGGCTTGCCTTCGTGCCAGGGTACGACGACGGAACGGTCACAGTCATCGATCTCTGGAACGACCGCGTTCTAGACACCGTCGAGGTCGGGGCAAACCCCAGCGGTGGTGTGGTCCTACCGGGAGACATCGAGTACGCGGTCGCCGTGCGCGGCGAGGATCGCATCGCGTTCATCAACACGGCTTCGCGTCGGGTGGTGGGCTCCCTCAGCGAGGGAATCGGGGCTTCGCCTTTTTCCGTCGTACTGTCGACCAACGGGCGCCTGGCCTTCGTGAACAACACTGCGAGCCACGACATCTCGGTGATCGCCCTCCCCGAGAAGCGGGTGATTGCGCGTATCCCGATTGGGGAGCAGCCCATCGTCATGGGGGCACACCCCTCGGGCGAGACACTGTTCGTATCGTCCGAAGGCAACCATGAGCTGTCCATCATCCGGATTCCGGATCGCTGGTTACGGCAGCCCCAGCCCTCGTCCGCCGGAATCTCGACGGTCACGGAAGTGGCGGTCATGGGAATGATCCACGGACGGCACCGCGAGAGCGACACGTGGGGCCTGGAGCAGGTCAAGGACGCGATCAGGCGATTCGAGCCGGACGTGTTGTGTACCGAGATCGCCCCTGATCGTTGGGAGCGCATCTGGAGTGACTTCACCGAACGGGGCGTGATCGAGGACTCGAGGGTTCGTGTGTTCCCGGAATACACCGACGCGATTCTGGACCTGGCCGTGGAGATGGGCTTCGAGATCGTGCCCTGCGCCGGATGGACCCAGGAGATGTCAGACCTGCGGGGAGCGCGCATCCTGGAATTCAACACCACGGATGAATGGGCCACCCGACGCGAGGAGTACGCCAGCCGTCGAGCCGAGGTGAGGAGGCGTATCGGGGACGCGCCGGCGGCCGGAGACGACCCACGATTCATCCACTCCGATGCCTACGACCAACGCCAGCGCGCCGAACTCGACCTCTACGACGAGTTCCAGAACGACCTGATCGGTCCGGGAGGTTGGACGAACATCAACGAGGCGCACTATCGCCTCATCGACCGCGCGATAGAGGATCACCGGGGGAGGCGGATTCTGATCACGTTCGGTGGTGGCCACAAGTACTGGTTCCTCGACCGCCTGCGAGGTAGGGACGACGTGACCGTGCTCGACCTGGCGCCGTACCTGCAGTAATCCTCGGCTTAGTCGAAGTCCACGAGCACGCCGTCACACACCAGGCGGAAACCCAACTCCCGGTAGATCTTGTTCGGGGTCGGGTTCGCCAGGTCGGTATAGAGGAAGCAGAATTCCTTGCCGCCGTCCAGGAGGTGGTGGCTGAGCCTGCCCACCAGCGCCGATGCGTAGCCTTTGCCTCGGGAGGCCGGGGGCGTGTACACCAAGCTGATACGAATCCCGTTGGGCGTCGGGCCGGACAGTCCCACGACTGAGACGGCGTGTCCGTCGTCCCACACGAAGATCGAGCCCTCCTCGACGCGCTGTTCGGCCGCGGCCCGGGGATCGGAATGGGGTGGGGGCGCCCCCACCTGGAAGTCTTCGATCCAGGTAGCCCAGGACACCGGATAGGTCAGAGTCGGTCTCGGCGAACTCGCGGGCGAGTACCTCGAGGGCCTCGTCCGGTCCGCGCGTGACAACCACACGGTGTGGCGGCGTTCTGACGGCGCAAGCGACGGTCTGCCCCGCGACCGCCACGGTGGCCAGCCCGGGAATGGGCCCCTCGACTCCCGCTTGCTCGGGCAGGGCTCCGAGAAGGCCGAGCATCAGCCCGTTTTCCGCTTCGGCTTCGAGCAAGAACGACTCCGCCGCCTCGCTGAACGAGGCGCGAGTGGCGTGGCGCGTGAGTTTCACGGTATCGCGCACCATTCTAGGGTTGCGGCCATCCGGGCCATTGGTGGGCCTACCGTTGGGAAGCGCACTGTATGAAGCTACAATCTACCGTGACACACTATACCGTGTGACGTAGCGAACCAGCCGCCTACGGCTACGCCATCCTGGCACTTCCGGAGGATCGACTCAGGACGCTGATGCTCACGCCCCCTCTTGGACTGCGCCGCTCCGAGACGCTCGAGGCCGCCATACGCCGCGTGCTCATGGAGCAGCTGGATGTCGTCGCCCTCGCTCTGGACAGCGAGCCGGAGACCTTGGGCCGGGCAGTGCACCTTGCCCGGCGCACGCTCAAGAAAATCCGAGCTCTGGTTCGCCTGATCGCTTCCGGGGGGGGCGACCGGCATATGGCGGCACCACTCATCAACCTGCGGGATGCAGGGCGGTTGCTGGCGCCGCTACGCCACGCCGACGTGATTGTCACGGTCGTGAGGGCAGCCGTTGCTGATCTGCCCGCGTCCCATGACCCGGCGTCACTCGCCGGACTGGAGCGGCTCCTCGTGGCCGAGCGCGAATCGGTGTTCGCCGCGGGAGGTGGTGCGGCGCTGTCGAAGGCCGCCCGGGAGACCGATGCGGCACGCCGCGTCATTGAAGCGTGGAAGCCGTCCGCTACCGACTTCGACCTGATCCGCGCTGGGATAGGAGACTGGTACGGTCGCGGCCGGAAAGCCAAGGATGCGGTGTGCGGCAGCGCGAATGCCGAGGCGTTTCACACGTGGCGGAAGCGGACCAAGGACGTCCGGCACCAGGTGCAGTTTCTCTCGCCCATCGCCCCGGAGATGGTGACGGCCGCCGATGACCTCCATCGGCTCACCAACCTACTGGGTGACGCCCACGATCTCGACCACCTGGAAGCCGCGGCCCGGCTACACGACCCGGTCGGATTCGATGGGCCGGATAGTGCGTTCCGATTTCTCGCCGACCAACGTGTGTCGTTCTGCAACGCCGCATGCTCCCTCGGACAGGAGTTCTTCGCGGAGGAGTCCGGGGACTACGCTTCAAGGCTCGAGAGCTACTGGGATCTCTGGGTGGCGGAAGGGTCGAAGGCGGCGGACGTGGTTCAGGGGTAGAGTCTGGTGGGCTCCCAACCCGACTCCGTCCGGCAAAAAACGAGCCGGTCGTGCAGCCGGTTCAACCGGCCCTGCCAGAACTCGATGCGCTCCGCCTTCACCCGGTAGCCACCCCAGAACGGCGGTAGAGGCACGTCAGAGCCCTGAAACTGCCTGTCGTAGCGCTCGAAGCGCGCGCGAAGATCGTCGCCTGCTTCCAATTCCTCGCTCTGCCTCGACGCCCAGGCGCCGAGTTGGCTCCCGCGAGCCCGGGTCCGGAAGTAGGCGTCCGCTTCTTCGGGCGACACTCGCTCGACCGTGCCTTCGATGCGCACTTGTCTCTGGAGGACCGGCCAATACGCCAGCAGCGCGGCCTTGGGATTCCGGTCCAACTCCTTGGCTTTCCTGCTGCCGAAGTTCGTATAGAAGTCGAAGCCGCGATCGCTGAATTCCTTGAGGAGCACCATGCGGGCCGAAGGACTGCCATCCGGTGTCGCCGTAGCCAGCGTTACCGCTTCAGGCAGAAGGATTCCAGACTCTCGGGCCGCGTCGAACCACTCCGCGAACAGGTCGATCGGATCCCGATCGGCCGCTGCGTATGGTAATCCTTGGGCCATACCCTTGCCCATGCTCATGAGAGAGCGGATCGAGGACTTCAAGGACATCGTGCCGTCTTACCCCCTTCGAACACACTCGGCCGGACCGGCCTGGACTGTATCGCGCCGCTGCGATTCGCGGCAGAACATGCCTGACGGGGTCAGGCGAGGGCAAGAGAAGCGTCTGCTAGCTGGGACGGTCCCGGCTCAGAACCGGCGCACCACACGGACGGTGACACGGCTCCGCGTGGCCGAGGACGGCTCGAAGCGGACGTTGTAGAAGCAGCGCACCGAAAGCGTTACAGCGCCGACGGACATGTCAGCGCTCATATCCGCTTCCAGCGACCTGTCCGAGTTGCCACCCTTGGTGGAGTGGGTGAGGGAAGCCGGAAGATATCGGTTCGTGTACTTCAGAGAGCTGCTGAAATTCGAGGCTGAGAACCCCCCTTGAGAAGTGAACCCACCTCCGGTCGTGCCCCGCGTGCGGCTAGTGCTCAGGCTCATCGAGACGGGAAGGGCTTGTAGAATCTGGGCACCCGCCGTCCATCCGAACGTCCTGTGCTTAAGGGTATCAGGCAACTCGGTTCCGCCCGCGCGCGCGAGGCGACGACTCACCGACAGCTTGTACGAGAACAGGAGAGGGTTGATGATGGCGCAGCGCAGCGGCGCCGTCAGCCACTGACGGTAGGCCCGCTCCGAGGAGGTGGGGTTGTTTCCGGTCTGGCTCCACGAGCCGGCGAAGTCAAATCCCGACTCCGAGCCGGCGAAGTCAAATCCCGACTCCGAGCCGGCCCTGCTGCGCCGCAGGCGGGCCTGGGCACACCCACAGGGAGGGCCCCCAACCAGCAGCAGCGTGGCCACGAGTGTCGCTCGGAGCCAGTGTCCCTGCTTGCTGTCGGTGTGGCACAGCATCGGTGTACCCTCCGGTTCGCCACAGACACTCGGGTTCAGTTTTCCGAGATGTGGCAGCGCTCGCACTCGCCGAATCCGGCTGCGAGCGCGACTCGTGTGTTGTGGCAGCGGCCGCACGCGCGGCCGGCCGAGATGTCCTGCATCGTTATGGAGTTGGTGCGGGCTCACGGCTCGAAAAGCTCCATGTGACACGCCTTGCAGCGGTAGCGGTGCCAACCCCCGTTTCCTGGTCCAGGGCGACTACCGTAAAGACAAGCTAGGTTGAGGGCCCCAAACGACCCGCCAGGGGCGGGTAGAGGAGCCCGATGAGGAAGTCGAGATTCAGTGTGGAACAGATCGCGATGGCACTGCGCCAGGGCGAGGTCGGAACGCAAGGGGCGGAGATCATCCACAAGCTCGGGATCAAGATCAGCGAGCAGACGTACTATCGGTGGAAGAGGAAATACGGCGGCCTGGGGGCCTCGGAGCTCCGGGAGCTGAAGGTGATCCGGGAGGAGAAAACCGTCGGCTGAAGACGCTGGTGGCGAATCTGTCGCTAGACAAGACGATCCTTCAGGAGGCGCTCAGAAAAAAATGGTGAGCTTGACGCAGTGGAAATCAGGGGTCGCGTGGCCACGGGAGGCCTACCGGCTACCTGAGCGTCGGGCATGTAGGGCCATGGGCGTCTCCCGATCGACCGTGCGTTACCGGAGCGTGCGGCCGGCCAGAGAGCCGCTGCGGGCTCGCCGGTGAACCGGAAGCTCATCGAGCGCATGTACCGGGAAGAAGGCCTGACGCTGAAGCGCAAAAAGCCCAAGCGACGTCGGAGTGCCGTGAGACGAGAGCGTGGTGCTCCGGCCACGGCCGTCAACGAGCGCTGGGCGATTGGCATCGTGCACGACACGTTGTCGAACGGCCGAACGGTGCGGGTACTGACCATTCTTGATGTGTTCAGCCGTGAGTGCGTCGCGCTTATGGCCGGAGTGGGCTTTCGGGGCGAGGACGTGGGCTGCATTCTGAGTGCGGTAGGAGAGAAGCGCGGGAGCTTGCCGAAGGTGATCTCCGTGGACAATGGAACGGAGTTCACCTCGGGGGGGCTGGACCACTGGGCTTACTGGAACCGTGTCAAACTCGGCTTCAGCAGGCCGGGCAAACCGAAGGATAATCCGTTCATTGAGGCGTTCAACGGCGGCCTCAGACGAGAGTGCCTATCACAGCATTGGTTTATCGATCTGAGGGACGCCCTGCGACACTCCATCGCTGGAAGGACGAGTACAACAACGTGAGGCCCCACAGCAGTTTGGCCGACCAGGTCCCCACCCACTTCGGCGGCGGTGGCCACTTCATACCAGGCTCCAATCGACTCGGTTTTTCACCCTGAGGATGGATCAGGTTTGGGGGGGGAGCAAATGGCTGCAGGTCTAACATAGCAAGTGGTACCGCAGGAGGGGGCACGTCAGCCAAGGTGAGCCGCCGCACCTTGCATCGCTGGCTCGCCGACATCAAGAACGTGAAGGAGGACGATGACGGTTCGGCCCATGATGAGAACTAGAGCCCTCGGCGTACTCGCCGTCGCCTTGAGCGTACCGTATCAAGCCGGGGCGCAGGGTACGGTGAGCGGCACGCTTCTGCTCGGGCGCGAGACGGTGGCCTCTGCGGTTGTCCAACTGATTCCGATTGGGCGGCGGGAAGACCCCAGGGCGGACACGGCCCTCATCGACCAGTCGCATCTGAGGTTCAACCCGCGTGTGGTTCCCGTTCAAGTGGGATCGACTGTCGAGTTCCTGAACAGCGATCCGATCATGCACAACGTGTTCAGCCCCGGGCGGACGGACTCGGCTTTCGATCTCGGCACGTATCCGATGGGCCAGAGCCGGTTCAGGACCTTCGACCAAGAGGGGAGCTACGTCATCCTGTGCCACGTCCACCCCGAGATGGTCGCGTGGGTCGTGGTCTCTCCTACCTCCTTCGCGGGCGTCACCCGCCGTGATGGCGGTTTCGTAGTGGAGTCGGTTCCACCCGGAGCCTATGAGGTGCGGATCTGGCACCGGCGGTGGACGCGTGACGCCGGAACGTTGGACGTGCCCGCGGGAGGCATTTCGCGATGGACCATTCGGGTCACACTCGACGATGGTGAGGACGGCCGATGACGAAACGGGGTCGTAAGGGGGCGCTACGAGGGCTGACTTGGCCAGCGATCGCAGTGGGTTGCGTTCTGGTGGTCGGCGCTACGTCCGGTTTCGGGCCGCCAGCGGAGGTGGTTGATGTTCACCGCAGTGCAGCGGCACCGATCCCGGCGTTCGCCCGCCTTTACGGTACAGCCTGCTCCACATGCCATAATGCCGCCCCAAAACTCAACGTTCTCGGCGAGGCGTTCCGCCTGAACGGATATCGCCTTCCCGATAGCGAGTTGCTCGAGCGTCGTGATGATCCTATTCCGCTCGGCAGCGAGCCTTGGAAAGACCTGTGGCCGCGGGCGATATGGCCGAGCGAACTCCCCGGGCTGGCGCCCTTCGCGTTGAGGGTTCAGTCGGATTTTGGGGTGACACGCGACGAGGAAGGCGAGACGGCCACGACGTTCCGCTTTCCGCACGAGATCTACCTCCTGGCCGGCGCCCCGCTCGGGGCCGGAATCGGCGCGTTCTTCGAGTCGGAGTGGACTCGCGAGAACGGCTTCGAGGTGCTGCAGGCGAAGATCGCCTTCCAGAACCCGATAACTGCACTTCCCTCGGGTCTTCTGAACCTCTGGGTGGGACAGCAGAATCTCTATCTGTTTACGTTCGCTGATCGACAGATTGATCGGGCAGCGCGACAGAAATTCGCGTGGCAGGGCTTCCGGTCCTCCGATGTGGAGGCGTTTGCGTCGGAGGGCGGCGCCGAACTCCGGTCCGAGGGCGATTTTCAGCTGGCGACGCCCCAGCCCGCCATCGAGATCAACGGCCTCATCACGGACCGGCTCTATTATGGGTTCGGAGTCGCCCAGGGCACGGCGGCTCAATCCGACGACGACAACACCCGAAAAGACGTGTACTACAAGGTCCGGTACAAGTTCGGAGGCCTGAATCTCCGGGGTAAGTACGATCCTGGGGGAGGGCCCGTGCCGGGCGCTGGCGGGCAACTCCTCGACCGCTCTTTGATCATCGAACATTTCGGCTACTTCGGGGGCCAACCCGTAGGGGGGGGTGTCGATGACGATCACCGTTCCTTCGGCGTCAGTGTGAGAGCGTTACAGGGGCCCCTCGATGTGGGCGTCGGCTACGTCCGCAGCCATCACGATTCTCCGTGGGGCCTCCAGATCCCCGGTGCCCTCGAGATCTCGTCCTGGTTCGGAAAGCTCGAGTACATGGGTCTGCCGTGGCTGATCGGATCGGTCAAGCTCGACCGCTTCCAGGTAACGCTTCCGAGCGAGGCCGTGGGCCCGGCCTTCGATGCGGGCCGGTCTGAGAAGACCCGGATCATGCCCGGTGTGGTGTTTCTCGTCCGGCAGAACATCCGGGCCGTGATCGAGGCTGAGCTGTTTCTGAAGGACACGCGCACGAACCAGGCGTCGTTCCGGCGTCCGCACGCTCTCTGGGTCAGGTTGGACTACTCGTTCTGAGTCGGGACGCCGCACTCCTCCCTCTCGCGAAACAGCCTGAACGGCGTCGGGGGTTCAGGATGCTCGAGCGGATCCTGGATGGCGAGTTGCCACCACCCCACGTCGTGCCAACGTCCGTCTTTGTGGCCTACGTTGCGGTAAACGCCCAAATGTTCGAAGCCCAGAGCCTCGTGCAGGCCCACGCTTCCCTCGTTGGGGAGCGTGATTCCGGCATATGCGTTCACGAAGCCCTGCCCTTTGAGGGCCTCGAAGAGCGAATTGTATAGGGCCCGTGCCACGCCCGCTCGGCGCGCACTTCCGAGTCGCCGTCGAAAAGTCCTCCGGCCCGCACGTGCCGGCCATTGTTCATCCGTAGTACGGTGCCGTCCCAGCTGGCTCCAGTGGCTTCGGTGTAGAGGGCCGCGACCGTGTTCGCGGTAGGCTCGATATAGATGAGCACGCCGCGTCCGTCCATACGGTCGAACAGGAAACCGCCCCTATCGTTCACCACCTCCATGGGGTAGAACGTCTGGGTGTCGTTGGTCCAGACACCCAGCCCGATGTCCATCTCCGGCCTTCTCGGATCTTCGCCCCGCATGGTACGGTGAATCCGGTCGGACAGCATCCTGACCCGGTCGGTCAGCGGCGACCAACGGCTTCGCGCGCGGATTTCTCGGTCGGAGATCGCAACCATCAGGTCCGGGTCACCGTCCAGCGTCTGCTCAACCGTGGCGAGCAGCAGGTTGTACATGGGCATCTGCCGTCCCTTCATCGGCCCGTCCAACGCTTTGCCCGCGCCGTAGTGCCAGGATCACCCGAGCGTGCAGCTCGACGATCTGGTTGCTGCGGCTGTTCACAACCCGGAACTCGAGCGCCGTGACGCCCCGGTAGGGCGCGATGACCGCGCGGTCGCTGAAGATGATACGGGCGGTCGGTCTCGAGAACCTGGCGAAGATGAGCCCGGCAGCGAGCCCGAAGCTCAACAATCCCAGCAGCGACTCGACCGTGACCAATACGTCGGCGCCGACTGTGCCCGGCACGATGTGGCCGAACCCGATCGTCGCGAGCGTGTGCACGCTGAAGAAGAAGGCACTGCCGAATCCCGTCACCGGGGACCCGTCGCCGCTCGCCAGAGCTCCCGGGCCGAGCGCAACGTAGCCCAACGCGAACAGCGTGTTGAGGGCGATGTACAACGCGGCCGTCAGGCCGAGGAACCGCGGCCAAGTAGTGTCGAGGAGGAAGTGGTAGACAGACAGCGAGCGGAAGAACCCGAGTCCCTTGCGGCGCACGTTGAAGGTGCCGTCGCGGTTGAGGAGCCGCCGCGTGCTCTCCCTGGATACCACGGAGCCGAAGCCGAGGTCCAGGATCTCTTCGTGCTCTTCCTGTGACATGTGGTGCCGATTCCGCTTGGTGAGTCAGGAGGCCCTTCGTGCCGCCTTGACCTCTCTGAACCCGACCAGCTTGTGCTTGTCCTCGTCCCAAAGCGCCAGCGACAGGGTCTTCAGGCTGGTCCACGGGGTGATCTTGGTCGCCGTCTGAAGTTCGGGGTTCTCGTCCACGCATTGCTGCAGCTTGTAGTTCGGGATCCGGGCGCTCAGGTGGTGCACGTGATGCAGTCCGATGCTTCCGGTGAGCCACTGGAAAGGAGCGGGCAGCAGCAGGTGCGTACTGCCGTGGAGGCCCGCGTCGAAGTAGTCCCACTCCTCGTGATTCAACCAATACGCATCCTCGAACTGGTGTTGTACGTAGAAGAGCCAGACCCCCAACGACGTCGTGACCACCATGACCGGAGTTTCCACGAGCAAGAAGGCCTGCCACCCGATCAGGCTCCACATGACGGCGACCACACCCACCAGGGCCAGGTTGGTGAGCCAGATACTGCGCCACGCCTCCTTCCACGAGTGGGGAATATCCCACGGGTAGCGGTGCTTGACGATGAAGTGGAACAGGGCCCCGATCCCGAACAGGATGAACGGGTTACGGTGCAGCCGGTACCCGAGGCGCTGGAAGCGGGTCATCGCCAGGTACTCGCGCACCGTGAACGTGTCCACGTCGCCGAACCCACGGAAGTCCAGGTCTCCGCTGTGTGCGTGATGGTGTGCGTGCGTCTTTCGCCAGTAAGCGTACGGCGTGAGCGTGAGCACGCCGATGACCGATCCGAGGACGTTCGCCATCCGCTGCGACCTGAAGAACGATCCGTGACCACAATCATGCTGGATGATGAACAGCCGAATGAGGAAGCCACCGGCAGGGACGGCCAGGGTCAGTGTGAGCCAATAGCTGACCTCTAAGCTGCGATAGGCGGCGTACCAGAGCACGAAGAAGGGGACCGCGCTGGTGATGACCTGCATGACGCTTCGGCGAGTGTCCGCTCCCCAGTAAGGTGAGAGGATCGCCTTCCAATGCTTTGCGACTTTCGGGTCCGGCCGTCTTGTCACTTTCCCTCCGTCGACGGGGTCACGAGCTGGGGTTTGAGGCCTGATGAACGCCGCCAATTCTGATGGATCACGCTGTGGGAGGCAACGCGCAACAGGCCTCTAGCTCTCGAGTCGGACGCCGAGGCTGGTGTCCACCGCCCGGTCATCCATAGGGGGCGCCGAGGGCTGTCGGGAGCCCGGCCAGTGAGTCGAGGATCAGGTCGGGCTTGGGCCCCGACAGCTCCAGGTCGTCCGGGCGGAACTTGCCGCTGCGCACCAATACGCCTTTCGCCCCGCAGGCACGGGCGCCGGCGACGTCGGTGGTGATGTCGTCCCCGACGACCGCCATCGCACTCAGACCGATCCCCATCGAGTCGGCCGCGGACTGAAAGAAGGTTGGGCTGGGCTTGCCGGCCAGGGTGGCCTCTTGGCCGGACGCGAACTCCAAAGCTGCCACGAACGCTCCTGCGTCCAGGGTCGGTCCTTCGGACGTCTCCCAGTAGCGGTTGCGGTGGAGGGCCACGAATTCGGCTCCCCCACGGATCTGCCTAAACGCCCGGTTCATCAAGTCGAAGTTCCAGCCACGGCCGAGGTCTCCGACGATGATCGCCTGGGGGGCTGCGTCATCCAGCGTGAAGTGATCGAAATCCTCGTACGTCGCCTCGGGGAGATAGAGCGCAACGTTCCACAACCCTCGCTTCTCCAACAAACCCGAGGCCGCGATGGGGGCCGTGAAGATCTCGTCGGCCGCCAGCTCCAGGCCTCGGGTGCGTAGGCCCTCGACCACGGCTGAGCGCGGCATGCGCGTCGTGTTGGTGCCGAATCGCAGCGGGATGCCGGACCGCCGCAGGGATTCGATTGCGTCGGCGGCTCCGGGCAGGAGGCGGTCTCCGAGATAGACCGTGCCGTCGAGATCGATGAGGAGTCCGTCGATCCCGGCGAGTTCATGCTCCATTAGCGGCAGGCTCCGCGTGCGTTCGTTGATTGGCTACGTCCCTCGCGTGCGATCGCATTATCGGACAGGCGGGAAGACGAGACAAGCCAGGCGGTCGTGCGCGGGCGCTAACGACTCCGTACATTCCTGCGATCTCGATCTGAACTCCCAACCAGTACCTGAAACCCCTACGATGACACGTCCCAGCGACGAACAGCTGCACGAGCGCTGGCGGGATCAACCCGCGCCACTGCTTCCGCTCCTGCACGAGCTGCATGAGCGCGATGGCTACCTCTCCGAGGAGGCGCTCCGGGGAGTTGCCAAGGCCCTTCGCATTCCGATCGCGGAGCTCTTCGGCACCGTCACGTTCTACCATCACTTCGCGCGTGAGCCCGGAGGCTTGGAGGCGCCGCGCGTCTGCACAGGGCCCGTGTGCCGATTGCGAGGGGCGGGGGACCTGCTCGACTCGTTGGACGGCGCGGTCTCGATGCCGTGCTCGGGCCGCTGCGACGAGCCCGTACCGGTGTTGCGAGGAAGCAGCACGCTGGTCGGATTGGCCGCGGATGCCCTCGAGTCCCGGCCGTCACCGCTACCGCCCGCAGCACCCGCGGGTATCGAGGAGTGCATCTTCGCCGAGATGCGAACGGAAGGCCGCGCGGGTCTGGAGGGGTACCGGAGCAGCGGAGGGTACGATGCGCTGAAGACCGCGGTGCTCGAGTCGACCGGGCCGGAGGTCATCCGGACGATCACCGACTCGGGGCTGGCCGGGCGAGGTGGCGCTGGGTTTCCCACCGGCCGCAAATGGAGTGCCGTGGCCGATGCGGCCGGGGACCCCAAGACCATCGTGTGCAACGCGGATGAGGGTGAGCCGGGCTGTTTCAAGGACCGTGTCATTATGGATTACGATCCCCACGCGGTCATCGAAGGCATGGCGCTGGCCGCGTTCGCGACCGGGGCGACGCGCGGATTCATCTACCTCCGCTACGAATACCCGGAAACAGAGGGGATACTCGAGGCGGCGATCGCGGAGGCCGAGGCGGCAGGGCTGCTGGGCGACGGCATCTTGGGATCCGACGTCGACTTCAAGCTCTACGTACGTCGAGGGGCGGGCGCTTACATCTGCGGGGAGGAGACCTCCTTGCTGAACAGCCTGGAGGGAAAACATCCCTTCCCGCGGAACCGGCCACCCTATCCGGTCACGCACGGTTTCGAGGGACTGCCCACTGTGGTGAACAACGTAGAAACTCTGGCCGCCTGTGCCCCGATCCTCAGGAACGGGCCGGACTGGTACCGAGGTCTTGGGCGAGGTGACAACGCCGGCACCAAAATCATCAGCCTCTCGGGCGATGTCGTGCGGCCCGGCAATTACGAGATCCCACTGGGCTTGCCTTTGCGCGAGTTGATCGACGACTGGGCCGGTGGCGCATACGAGGGGCGCAATGTGCAGGCCGTCACGATGGCCGGCATTTCCGGGGGTTTCCTCGCGGGTGAGGACCTGGATGTGGATTTGGACGAGGCCAGCGTAAGGGAGCGGGGCTCGATGTTGGGTGCGGGAGGTATCATGGTATTCGACGACTCGAGAGACATGATCGACGTCGCCCATTCGGCAATGGAGTTCTTCGCACACGAATCCTGTGGGAAGTGCTTCCCCTGCAGAATCGGCACGCAACGGCTCACGGAGCGACTGGCGGGTAAGGCCGGTCCCAAGGAACTGTCCGACTGGCTGGACGAGGTACGCGACCTGGGAGAGACCATGAAGGAGACGAGCGCGTGCGGCCTCGGCATGGCGGCACCGCTGATCAGTGAAAGCCTAGTGAAGTACTTTCCTGAAAGGGTCGCCCAACACGTGACTAGCGTGAGGTGAGATGAGCGATAACATCGACGGTGGGGGAAACGGCGCGCTCTCCACGATGACGTTGGACGGAGAGGACGTCGGCTTTACCCCGGGTGAGACCGTCTACGAGGTGTCGGAGCGCTACCGGCGCGAGATCCCGACACTCTGCTACGATGAGCGGTTAGAGCCCTTCGGCGGATGCCGGCTGTGCATCGTCGAGGTCGAGGGCAGCCACAATCCGGTGGCTTCGTGTACGACCAAGGCCGCCCCGGGCATGAAGGTGACCACCAAGAGTGGCCGCTTGGACATGCATCGGCGCGTGCTCTTGGAGTTGGTCGCGTCAGAGAATCGCGATCTGGACGTCGATCCGATGAGCGGCTACGCGTCGGGGGAGATGGCGACGCTGCTCGACCGTTACGACGCGCGCACCGGCCGCTTTCTCGGTATGCAGTCCGGCACAAGCCACCCGGACGACCCCAACCCCTTCATCCTCCGGGATTATGAGAACTGCATCTCCTGTTTCCGGTGTGTGCGGGTCTGCGCCGAGCAGGAGGGCGACTACGCCATCAGCGTGATGAACCGGGGATTCGGAACGCAGATCACCACCGAGTTCGATGGAATCCTCAAAGACTCGGCGTGCACCTTCTGTGGGCAGTGCATCCAGACCTGCCCGACGGGGGCGCTCGCCGACTTGAAGGCGCTCGCAAGCAAGGACGTGCCGGGTGAAACCAAGCTCACGCGCACCATCTGTCCTTACTGCGGCGTGGGATGCAGCGTCGATCTCATGACGCGGGGCGATCAGGTCGTGGGTGTGCTGCCGGCCATGGATGGGCCCGCGAATCACGGCGCGCTGTGCGTGAAGGGTCAATTCGCCTTCGACTTCATCGGACACAAGGACCGGTTGGATACGCCGTTGGTCCGCGGAGACGACGGCCAGCTTCACCCCGCCACCTGGGACGACGCCCTCGACAAGGCGGCGGCGGGGCTGCTCGCGGCTGTCGACAACCACGGGCGGCACAGCCTCTACGTGGTGGCATCGGGGCGGGCGCCCACCGAGGCCGCCTACATGATGCAGAAGTTTGTGCGGGCGGGGCTGGGGACGAGCTACATCGACAACTGCAGCCGTGCTTGACACGCCCCCACCGTCGCCGGTCTGGCGGCAAGCATCGGTCGGGGCGCCATGTCGAACCCGCTGGCGGACATGGACAAGCCCGATGTGATCTTCTGCATCGGGACCAACATGACGGAGTGTCATCCGGTCGCGGCGACGGGCATCAAGAGGGCCCTCGCCAACGGTGCGAAGCTGATCGTCGCCGACCCCCGGCACATCGTGCTCGCGGACCTGGCGGACGTCTACCTGCCGCTCAGGGTCGGTACCGACTCGGCCCTGTTGCTCGGGATGGCGCACGTCATCGCGCGTGAAGGGCTGGTGGATCAGGCCTTCATGGACGCCCGCACGACGGAAGGGATGGCCTTCCTCGAGCACGTGGAGCGCTTCCCGCCGGAGTGGGCGGAAGAGATCACGGGCGTACCGGCGGCCGACATCGAACAGGCAGCGCTCTGGTACGGGCGGGCAGAGCGCGGCGCGATCTATTACACGCTAGGTGTGACCGAGCACATCTGCGGTGTCGAGAACGTGCAGGGCCTGTGCAACCTGGTGTTGATGACCGGCAACATCGGCCGCGAGGGCACCGGCATCAATCCGATGCGCGGCCAGAACAACATCCAGGGCGCGGGCGATGCGGGCGCCCTTCCGAACAATTATCCAGGCTTCCAGCCGGTCACCGATCCCGAGAACCAGGAGAAGTTCGAGAAGTTGTACGGCAAGAAGGTGGATCTCGAGAATGGCATCACCAAGGTGACCGCCCTCGAGATGTGCGGCGATCAGATTCGAGCGATGTTCATCGATGGCGAGAACACGCTGGTGTCGGACCCCGATCGAGCGCACTGCGAGAAGGCCCTGAGAAGCCTCGATTTCCTGGTCGTCGCCGACCTCTTCCTGACCGAGACCGCGGAGCTTGCGGACGTGGTGTTCCCCGTGGCCGCTTGGGGTGAAGTGGACGGCACGCAGACCAACACCGAGCGGCGGATCCAGCGTCTCCGAGCCGCGGTCCCCTCGCCCGGAGTAGCGCGGCCCGACTGGTGGGTGATCTCGGCGCTCGCGAAGCGCATGGGGTTCCAGGGCTTCGAGTACGAGGGCGCCGAGCAGGTCTTCAACGAGCTCTGCGAGGTATCGCCCATCTACCACGGCGTCGACTGGGACAAGGTCGAAGAGGGCGCGTATCAGTGGCCGGTTCCCTTCGACGGCCACCCAGGGACCCCGATGCTGCACTCCGACGAGTTCGTGAACGGACGGGGGATCTTCAATCTCGTGGAGCAGCGCGATCCTGCCGAGACGGTGGACGATGACTACCCCGTCTGGCTCACCACGGGCCGCCGCCTGGCGTCGTACCATACGCGTACCCAGACCGGGCGCTCGGCAGGCATCGACTACCTGCTGTCGGAGGAGTCGCTGGAGATCCACCCCGACGATGTCGATGAGTGGGGCCTGGCCGACAGGTCATGGGCGATCATGTCGAGCCGGCGAGGCTCGGTGCGCGTGCGCGTGAAGGCCACCAAACGGTCGCCACGCGGCACGGTGTTTACGACCTTCAGCTTTGCCGACGTTCCGGTGAATGCGCTTACGGGTGGTGGATACGACCCCATTACCCAGACCGCCGAACTCAAGGTGTGCCCGGTAAGCGTCGTGCCTGAATAGGCGCGGCGGGACCACACGGCTTTCCTTATGGCACGGAAGGAGGTAGGCATGTCTGAGGTTCCTTTGGGACGGTTCGTGTGGTACGAACTGTTGACCGACGATCCGGACCGCGCGCAGCCGTTCTACGAGGAGGTCGTCGGGTGGGACACCTCCGAGTGGGGCGACGGCCCGGAGCCGTACACGATGTGGATGAATGGGGAGACGCCGGTCGGCGGCGTGATGCAGCTACCGGAGGAAGCCAAGGCCATGGGTGCGCCTCCGCACTGGTTGGCCTACGTGGCTACCCCCGACGTCGATGAGACGGGGAGGCGTGCGGTCGAGCTTGGCGCCACGATCCTGAACGGTCCGATGGACATCCCCAGCGTGGGGCGCATCTCGATCATCGCCGATCCTCAGGGTGCGGTGTTCGCCGCGTTCACTCCCGAGGCCGAAGCGCCCGGACATGAAGGCCCGGCCGACGTAGGAGAGTTTTCCTGGCACGAGCTCATCACGTCGGACTGGGAGGGCGCATTCGACTTCTACTCGGCTCTGTTCGGATGGGAGAAGACCGAGTCGATGGACATGGGGGAGATGGGCATCTACCAGATGTTCGGGCGCAACGGCCTGACGTTGGGTGGCATGTTCAACAAGTCGCCCGACATGCCGCAGCCGCCTAGCTGGCTCTACTACGCGCGTGTGCCCGACGTGGACACCGCCGCCGAGAAGGTGACTGCGCTGGGTGGGACCATTCTCAACGGTCCCATGGAGGTTCCCGGAGGCGACAAGATCGTGCAGTGCTTGGACTGCCACGGGGTGGCGTTCGCGCTGCACGCGAGGGCGTAGGCGTAGAGGCACAGAGGCACGCTAGACCGGAGTCCCTCACAGGGCAGGAAGACCACAGCCAGTGCTGTCTCAGGCGCAGGAGCACGCGTCCTTTAGTCCCCCTTGGACATGTGCACGCCGCACAGCTCAATCCAGCGTCCGGGATGCTCCCCTCGTCCGGACGTGCACGCGGCCCGCCCCGGCCGGCTACGCCGCCTCGGGGTCCAGGATCGGCGCCGTCTCGCTCCTATGCCCGGGCACCGCGCGAAGCGTGGTCGTGGCGGATCCATGCGCGTCATCGCCTTCGTCACCGATCACGCTCCCGTCCGCTCCATCCTCACCTACCTCGATCTTCCCAGTCGGCCTCCTCCCCTGAGCGCCGCCCGCGCCCCACCCCAGAGGGAACCCAGAGGGAACTCGGATTGAGCTGGCGATCCGACGAGCTTCGCATCACGATGCCCAGGCCGCAGTAGCCCCAGAACCCGCTCCGGCTTCTGAACCGATACGGCGTCACCACAACCGGCAGTAGCTCCGCGATCCGGATCGGGCCCAGACCTGGGCACGTCTTCAGTACGTGCCACTCCCAGTGCCTGCGTGCCTCGGCCAGCATCGTCTTCTCGGCCTTCTGACGCAGAGCCACGAGCGCGTCGTGCTCCTCGTACGGTAGATGGGCCTGCGCCCTGCTCGATTCCGGCAGCTTCGCCAGCCACTGTTCCCGGTCGCGCTTCGCCTACACCGACTGCCCCGCTCCGTACGCCACGCCCTTCGAGCGCAGCACGCTCCTCAGCCTGTTCTTCACCCGTACGGTGTCGCCCACCAGGAAGCCGTAGGCCTTCGCCAGATTCCCCAGCCGCCCGAACTGGTCTCGCCCCTTGTAGACCCGCGTCTCTATCGCGCCGATCCTGAGCTGCTCGGCAAGCCCGAACGCGTCCCGACCAACGCTTCGCGTCGGTGCCCTCGCTCTTCGGGCCCCGGCTCTTCTTGCCGACACCCGTCACGACCAGCTCGTCGACGTGAGGCTCCAGCACTTCGTGCAACCACCCCGACACGTCCCTTCCTCCATGCACAGGTGGCGACGCTTCGGGATCCCGCGCAGCACCTCGATCAGAGCCCGTGCGTTCGTCTCCACCACCTGCGTGCCCAGACGTTTTCCGCTCGGTCCTACCACCGCCAGCGTGCAGCTTGACGCATGTACGTCCAGTCCGATATACCTGTCCATGGGCGTTCTCCTCCTCGCGCTGTGGGTTACTTGCTTGCGCTAATGAAAGTGCACCCACTCCGAGGGGAGAACGCCTCTTCATCTTTGGGCTGCTTTGTTGTTGAGTTGGACCGGTAGCGGACGCCAGGCCCCTATGATGCCTACCCTTGTACTGTTGGAGTCGCCTCGGTTTGTGGCAGCTCAACCGCGTCACTACTGAGACGTCTCACCTGCGAACAGGCAGACGACAAAGATGAAACGGAAACTCCGGGGAAGCGGATTCAAGCACAACCTAAGAGCCGTGTGGGCGTTCTCTGCCTTCTGGGTCGTCGTGGTGGTGCTGACGCCGCCGGTCCTCACCGTCGCCATGATGCTGGGCGGCGTTGTGCCGGAATCGTCGTACAAAGACGTATGGTTCTTCCTTCTTACTCGAATGCCCGTAATCGCGTTGGCGGCCGTGGGGCTCGCAATCTTAACGACCAACCGAGTGGCGGGGCCGTCGGTACAGCTGAAACGGGCCTTCGAGGATGTCAGGCGCGGCGACATGGATCGCCGTCTACGATTCCGACGGGCCGATAAGCATTGGCGGGAACTCGAGACGGCCTTCAACGAGATGATGGTGGTGCTAAGCGAACGGGCCGATTCTCGCAGGGGCCTGGAAGCTGAGGAGTGACGTGGGGCTGTATTCTCATTGCACCCCCGTGTTCCGCGAAGACTCCATCCGCGCGGATTCTTGGGGCATTATTGGTCTCGCACCGCGGGACCGATGTCCCTGACCTGATTCCTGGGTGATCAAGCGTCGGCCGAAGGGGACACGTTGGGCCTTGTCGAGGTCAGAATCCGGCATTGGGGCATGCCCAGGAATGACCGCGCCCGCAGGGGCCAGCCGCAGTGATTGCGAATGAGCCGAGCTATGCGGCGAATTAGGCTGATGTGGCTCCAAGGGATTCAGGGTCAACCGCCAAACTCAACGGACCGTCGTCTCCAGTAGCGGCGGTACCCTTCTCTGTGCCACCTCAGGACCGTGGCTGGTTGGATTAGCACCAGTGCCTGGCGCCACCGATTCGAGGGTCGGCAGAGCCAGATCCAGAGCACTCGGTCCGCCGGTCGGAGCAACGGCCTGGGCCGTCCTCGCTGGAGCACGGCGAGTTGCTGACTGAGGATGGTGTTCTCAGCCGCCAGAGAGATGCGGGATCGAGCCATGCCATGGAGGGCCCGAAGGACCAGAAGAAGCCATGAGATCATCGTCCCACGGTCCGCAGCCGAAGACCCAAAAGTCAACAAGTGCAAGGCGGATGAGGTTTTCGCGGAGCACGGGGATTTCCTCGGCCGGCTCCCCCAGGGGAACGGGCAGGAGATTCAAAGGCGCTCCATCTCATTATCTTGATCTGTCATGAAAGCGCTTTGGCTCGAAGACCGCACGTTGAGCGTGCGGGATGTAGATGTACCGTCCCCTGCCCTGGGTGAGGCGCTCGTGCGGGTCGTGCGCGCTGGGGTCTGCAGCACGGATCTGGAGTTGGTGCGCGGCTATTACCCGTACACGGGGATCCTCGGCCACGAATTTGTCGGCGTCGTGGAGGCGGGCGACGACGCGCTCGCGGGGCAACGGGTCGTCGGTGAGATCAACGCGGCGTGTGGTGCGTGCGATACCTGCATCGCGGGGCGACCCACTCACTGCGAGACGCGGACGGTTCTCGGGATCGTCGATCGGCATGGCGCCTTCGCCGAGTATCTGAGCCTTCCGGTTGCGAACCTCCATCGAGTTCCCGACCATGTCTCGACCGACGACGCCACATTCGTCGAACCGCTGGCCGCCGCGCTGGAGATCCAGGAACAGATCGACGTGACGGCGGACGATCGGGTTCTCATCATCGGGGACGGGAAGCTGGGTCAACTCATCGCCCAGACGCTGGCGCTGACCGGGTGCGACCTCACCGTGGTGGGAAAGCATCTCGGCAAGCTGGAACGGTGCTCGACGTTCGCCGCGACCCAGCTGGCCGCCGAGTTCAACGGCGCCGGTTTTGACATCGCCGTCGAGTGCACCGGCGACCCGAACGGTTTCAAGACCGCGAGAGCCGCACTTCGCCCCAGGGGCACCCTGGTGATGAAAAGCACCTACGCCGGACGGCTGGATGTGGATGCCTCGGCGATCGTGGTGGACGAGATCACGCTCGTGGGGTCGCGTTGCGGACCGTTTGAGCCTGCCATCGAACTCCTGGAACAGGGAAAGATAAGCGTGGAGTTCATGATCGAGGCCCGGTATCCCCTCGAAGACGCCCTGCGCGCCTTCGAACACGCGGCCCGGCCGGGCGTGCTCAAGGTTCTGCTGGTCCCATAGGCAAAGGGAGGTTTGGTTGGGCAGCTCTGGAACTTGTGGGGGCGGTTTCTATGGGGTATAATTACACCATTACGGTGTAATTCAACCTTCCGGGAGGCCGCATGGCTCTCAACATAAAGAATCCGGAGGTCGAACGGCTGGCGGCCGAGGTTGCGGCAATCACCGGCGAGTCCAAGACGGAGGCGGTCCGGCAGGCACTGAGCGAGCGACACCAACGCCTACGGGTTCGCGTGTCGGACAGTGCTCGGGCCGAGCGTATCGAGAGGTTTCTCTCGCGGGAGGTGTGGTCCCGGATCCCCGCGGCCCAACTCGGCTGCCCTCCCAGCCGCGAGGAGCGAGAGCGCATCCTCGGCTTCGGTCAGGACGGCGTATGATCGTCGATACTTCCGCGTTGATGGCCATCGTATTTCGGGAAGCCGGCTTTGAGGACGTCCTGGATCGGATCCTGTCGGCACCTATAGTAGCCGCCGGGAGTCCTACGCTGGCGGAGGCGGGAATCGTGCTCCACGCCCGTCTCGGCACGGACTCGCACGGTCTGCTCGAGCGACTTCTCGACGAGCTCGCCATAGAGGAGATCTCGTTCGGGAGTGTGCACTGGCGGGAGGCGGTCGAGGCGTACCGAAGGTTCGGGAGAGGGCAGGATCAGGCGGGACTCAACTTCGGGGATTGTCTCACCTATGCCGTGGCCCGTCTGTCGGGCGAGCCATTGCTCTTCGTAGGGGAGGACTTTCCGAAGACCGATCTCGAATCGGCGTAGGGGGAAGGCTCGCTCCGCGGGGTTATCCCTGGTACGCGGCGAGCAGTTCCAGCACGTGGTCGATGTCCGCTTCGGTATGATCGGCGTTGACCTGGGCGCGGATCTCGTGAGGATAGGAATTCCAACCGCCAGGCTAGATCGAGTGCTCCTCCGTCGGAAACGGCTACTCCTGGAACTCGAGCACCGCGTCAAACGCCTCGCGCAGCCCCAATCGCTCGATCCACGAGTCGAGGTCGGCGTGGTTTGCCGAGTCTCCACTGATGCGCAGCATCATGGCCACGTCACGGACGTGCCGATCCGAACCAGACTTCGTGAAGTACTCCAGCTTCCGGAGGATGACGTATTCGATAGGCGCTATCGAAATCGAGGCTGCACCGACCAGCAGCGGTGAGCGCCGGTCGAACCCCCAGGCGTGAAGAGGATCATCGCCGAGCAGGTAGATGTCGCCGCGAAGGGCCGTGTCCCGATGGATGACGTTGAAGTGTCCGTGTCGCGGCCGGCCGGCTTCTCGCCTCAGGGCCTCCATGGGTGGGGTGTAGAACTCGTCTTTGGAGAAGACGGCGTCGAATCCCTCTACGTCTGGGACCTTCAATGACAGCACGATGTCGACGTCACGCGTAAGACGAGGTTCGCCGTAGATCACCGATGCAACACCCCCGGTGATCATGTACGGGATTCCCGACGCCTCCAAGGGGCGGACGAAAAGGCCAATGAGGTCCGGTTCAGTCAAGCGCCCAGATCTCTCTGATCCTCGCTTCTACCTCATCCGAGGATAACTCGGGTTCGGATGCACGTATGGCCGCCGCTTTCAGCTCACGTGCCTGGCGGATTAGCGCGTGCATGACATCGAGCTTTTTCGCGGGGGACATGGCGCGGAGGATCTCGTATTCCAGTGTACGATCCGGTTCCATGCTGGTAATGTCATCGCCGCTAAGGGTTTCGGCAAAAAAAGACTATGCATGCGAGGGTGCCCAAGGGGCGTCACCCATCCTCTTTACTGCCTTCTTTCAAGATCGAGAGGATCATCTCGGCTGCTTCGCGAAGCCTCCGAGTCCTATCCATGCTCTACGCACGGACTGTCTTTGTACATGAGGAGCTCCATCCAGAATATGTGCTTCAGGAACATCCCACGGCCCTATCGCAACGGCCCCAACGAAGCTTCGAAGCTATCGACCATTCGAGGCGTTGATAACAGAACAACCTCGCCCGCGCTTCCCTCGGTGATGTGCTCGGTGAGTTCGACCCGCTTGGCCTCTTCGATCTCGGGGAAAACCGCAGACCCTCCCTGATCTCTCTGACAAGCTCCGTCCGTTCCTCCCACGACACCTCTACTCCGCCCTCGGTGAATCCCTCCAGGCAGAACAGGTGCGGGCTGAAATAGTCGCCTGCATCACAGGCTCCGACAGGTCGTCCGCGTCGTAGATGATGGCGCACGCGTTCCCTTCGAGCGGCGTGAGCGTGAACGCGTCGTACTGGCGGAAGGGAAGGGAGCTCATAGGCGTCCGGCCTCGATCCGTGGCCTAACCCTGGTACGCGGCCAGCAGATCCAGCACCTGGTCGATGTCCGCCTCGGTGTGATCGGTGTTGACCTGGGCGCGGATCTCTTCGTCGCCCTTGGGCACCACGGGGTAGGCGAGGCCCGTCACGAGCACGCCGTTCTCGTAGAGGTAGCGGACCAGGTCGTGGGTCTTGCCGGTGTCGCGGATCATGAGGGGCACGACAGGGTGCTCGCCCGGAATGGTCTCGATCCCAATGCGCCCCAGGCCCTCCTCGAAGCGCCTGGTGAGCGAACGCAGCCGGTCTAGCAGGGCCCGGCCCTCATCGCTGTCCACGATCTCCAGCGAGCGCAATGCCGCGCTGGCTTCGCCCACGGTGATCGGGTTCGAGTAGATGTACATCGGTGAGGTCTCGCGCAGGAAGCCGATCACCGCAGCGCTCGACGTCACGTAGCCGCCGTTCACGCCGAACGCCTTGCCCAGCGTCCCGACCAGCACGTCCACCGGCTCCGAGCCGGTGAGCTCCTCTACGCCACGGCCGGTGGCTCCGAGCGCGCCCACGCCGTGCGAGTCGTCCGCCACGACCACCACGTTCTCCTCGTAGGCGTCGTCGTGGCGCCGGGCGATTTCCATGATCTCGTCGAGAGGGGCGTGGTCCCCTCGCATACTGAAGATCCCGTCGGTCACCACCAACGCCCGCTTGGCTTTTCCGGCGTGGTCCGCGAGCGCATTGTCCAGGGCTTCGAGGTCGAGATGGGGATAGACCACCTTCGCCTGCGGTCTCGCGAGGCGCATGGCGTTGATGATGCAGTTGTGGTTGAGCGCGTCGCTGATCAGCACTGTGTCCGCCGTCACCAGCGGCGTGATCGTCGAAAGGATTGCGGCGTACGCGGACGAGAAGATCATGGCCGATTCCCGGCCATGGAACGCCGCCAACTTGGCCTCGAGCTCGAGGTGGATCCGGTAGGTACCCGAAATGAACCGGACCCCCCCCGGACCCGCACCGAAAGCACGTGTGGCCCTCTCCTCCGCCTCGATGACCTCGGGGCGGAGACCCATGCCCAGATAGGAGTTCGAGTTCATGCGGATGAACTCCCGCTCGCCCTCGCCTTGCAGAAGGAACCGGGGCCCACGGTCGCCCTCCGCGGGCCGAACCTCGACCACGACCGATTCGGCGCCCTTCGCGGTACCGGCCTCCTCGAGGCCGGCCACGTGGGTGGCGAGCACCTGGGACAGCCTATTCAATGGCATCGTGGTTCTCCGTGCGGCCGCGGCCATCGGTGACGTCAGCCGTGAGATGCTCGATCATGTCGGCGGTCATCGCAGCCAAATCGTAATCGGGCTGCCACCCCCATTCCTCGCGGGCGGCGGAGTCGTCGAGGCGCAGCGGCCACGTACGGGCGATGGCCTCGCGCACAGGATCGATGTCGTAGTCGATCGTGAAGTCGGGGAGATGTTTCCGGATCTCAGCCGTGAGGGATTCCGGCGAGAGTTGCATCGCGGTGATGTTGAAGGCGTTGCGGTGAACCAACTTGGCGGGGTCCGCCTCCATGATCTCCATGGCAGCCCGGATGGCGTCCGGCATGTACATCATGTCGAGCTGGATGTCCCCGCCGAGGAAACACGTATAGCTGCCTTCGCGCACCGCATCGTGGAAGATGTCCACCGCCCAGTCCGTGGTGCCCCCACCCGGTGGCGCGCCGTAGGAGATCAACCCGGGATACCGCACGCCGCGGGTGTCGACGTCGTAGCGCCGGTGGTAGTAGTCGCAGAGCAGTTCTCCGGCCACCTTGGTGATGCCGTACATGGTGGTCGGCCGTGTGATGGTGTCCTGGAGTGTGGGATCACGCGGCGTCTCGACGCCGAATACGCCTATCGAGCTGGGCGTGAACACCGCGCACCGCTGCGATCGGGCGACTTCCAGGACGGCGTGCAGGCCACCCATGTTGACGTTGTAGGCCAGCTGCGGATCCTTCTCCCCGACCGCCGAGAGTATGGCGGCCAGGTGATAGACCGCGTCTGCGTTGTGGCGAATAGTCGCCTGGCCCAGCGCGCTCTGGTCCGTGCAGTCCAGGATCTGGAAGGGGCCTCCGCCCAGCTGGTCGTCATCCGCGGTACGGATATCCGTCGCCAGGACGGCATCCGATCCGTACCTCTCCCGAAGGGCGGGGACCAGCCATGCGCCGATCTGTCCGCCGGCGCCCGTCACGAGAATCCGCTTCAATCCACCTCCTACGGTCCAGGATCATCTTGCCCGAGCCGCTCGCGAGGTCGGTATGAGCGGCGGCGGGCAATATAGGCGGACGGCCGGAGGCCGTCGACCCAATCCTGACCATCTCCCTCGCCTGGGGTGGAGACAATGGCGGACAAGCTGTATGGTGACGGACCATGATGGGGGCGTGGTGCGCTGTTGCCGAATCTCTGAGCGCCAATGGCTGTCGATCCCCGGCGTGCCTCTGCCGGACCCTCCACCGCCAGGCTGGCAGTGGGTAAGAGAAAACAGGCCTTAATTCAAACTGTTGGGTGGCCGCAGGTCGTCCAATCCAGCTATGCGCTGGTCGTTTGAGCGGATGTACCTTGAGCGAGTCGGCGCTCCTCTTGCCCGTGGAGTCACACACACAACCGAGGTGATCCATGCACCTTAGCACACGACACGTTCACAAGAGCTATGGCTCGATTTCCGCTCTGATCGATGTGAATCTGGAGGTTGGGCCAGGCCAGGCGTACGCACTCCTCGGCGGAAGCAAATGAGCGCCGGGCCAGCTGTTCACGCCGAGGGTCTGACTCGGGACTTCGGGGCCCTCAGAGCAGTGGATCACCTGGACCTCGTGGTGCCCCGAAACTCCGTGTTCGGATTCCTCGGTCCCAATGGCGCCGGAAAGACCACGACCCTCCGGCTCCTCCTCGGCCTGCTCGAGCCGACGGGAGGTCGCGCACTGATCTTCGGGCGCGATCCCAGCCGTGAGGGGGAGACGGTGAGGGCGGAGTGTGGGGCGCTCCTGGAGCACCACGGGCTTTACGAGCGCCTGACCGCTGTCGAAAACCTCGACTTCTATGCGCGTATCAACCGGATGGGCTGTGTGGAGGCCAGGGCACGGATGCAGGAGCTTCTCGAGGGCTTCGAGCTCTGGGAGCGCCGTGGAGACCGCGTCTCCACGTGGAGCAAGGGCATGAAACAGAAGCTGGCCATCGCCCGCGCCATGATGCACCGGCCGAGCCTCCTTCTCCTGGACGAGCCCACGGCGGGGTTGGATGCCCGCTCGGCGGCGGCACTCCGCCAGGATCTTCTTCGCCTGGTGCGGGCCGAAGATGTCACGGTGTTCCTGACGACGCATAACCTCGGCGAGGCGGAGCAGATCTGCGACTCGGTGGGGATTTTCCGCGAGGGCCGCCTCCTGGCCATGGGCGTCCCCGAGGAACTGCGGCGGCGAGCTACGAGGCCCGGTGTGGAAGTGGTCGGTTCGGGCATGACACCCGAAATCGTCGCCGATATCAGGGCCCGGCCCGACGTGCTGGACGTTGCCCTGGACGGCGACGTCCTCAGGATCGACCTGGCCGAAGGCGCTGACGCTCCGCCGCTGGTGGCGCTCCTGGTCGGCCGTGGCGTGGAGATCTCCGAGGTCCGGGGCTTCGCTGCGTCGCTCGAAGAGGTGTTCCTCTCGCTTCTGGAGGATGAGACATGATCCAGGACGTCTCGGCAATGATCCGGAAAGAGTGGGTCGAGTTCTTCCGGCAAGAAGGCGGCAGGTTCTTTGGCATCGCCCGGCTGGGAATCCTCGCGGTTCTCGGCCTGGTCGTATCCCAGGTCGTGGGCCCAGACTTTGGCAGGTCCAGCATAACGCCGATCGTTTCCGCCCTTCTGGCCGTGTTGTTCATCCTCCCGGTGGTAGGTGACAGTTTCGCGGGAGAGAGGGAGCACCACACCCTGGAGACCTTGCTGGCCAGCCGCATCTCCGATCGAGGCCTCCTGTTGGGCAAGATCATCGCCAACGTGCTCTACGGTTGGAGCATCGCCATAGCCGTCACCGGCGTCGGCGTCGTCCTGGGCGTCCTTCGCGGTGGAGGCGCCGACGCGCGCGTGCTCCTGGCGGCCGCCGCCGCAAGCCTACTGGCCGCCGCCCTTGTCACGGTGGTCGGCGTGCTGGTCTCCCTCCACGTGCCCACTGGGAGACGAGCCTCGGAAACCCTGGCGATGATCGTGATAGCCGCCATGCTCGGCCCGGCCATGGTGGGAGCGCTCATCCCCCCGGAGTGGAGCGAAACCTTCGAGGGATACGTCCCCACCGAACTGACTCCCGAGGTGGTATTCCTGGGTGTGGCTCAGGTTCTCGTGCTCATCGCCGTTCTCACGGCCGTGGCCCACTTGCGCTGTCAGCGCGGCCGACTGGTTGAGGACTGACAGGGGGATCGCCCGATGCGAAGAGTTCTCGCAGCTACAGTGACGGTGACGATGTTGCTACTTGCAGGCTGGCTCCTCTTGGAGGCGGCGAAGCCCGACCCCATGCCACTGGGCTCGGTTCTGCCCGACCTGGAGATCCGGACCCTGGAGGGCGTTGGCACGACGTTCCGAACAGGGGGGGCATCGCGACTCGTCGTCATGGTCTATCACACCACCTGTTCGGCATGTGTGGAAGAACTGCGCATGCTCGAGGGTGACGTGGAGCGGTTCGCCACACTCGATCTGACCCTCGCGCTGGTCACCGACGAGGATGCGGAGGTCGTGGATCTGCTCCGTGAGGATTGGCCGGCTCTCGCCTCGTCTCCGCGAGTCCAGTGGGTCCTCTCCGACGACGCCGCCCTCGAGGAGGCGTTCCCCCTGCCGGGCACACCTGGGCTTTATGTGTTCGGACGCCAGCGCACCCTACTTAGAAAAGTGCTCGGTCAGAAGACGCTGGACGCCCTCTTGGCTGGGCTACACAAGATTGGAGCTCCGGAGGCTTCAACGAGGGGCAGCACCGGTTGATCACCCGGCGCCCCACGCGTCCCGCGTTCGGCGGGAGCGAATCTGCAACTCGATTCCCGATGGAGGAATTACCATGACAACGCTCACAACGCATGAGATGCTGCAGATCCAGGGTGGCACGAATTGCGCCACCCTGGCAGCAATCACAGCCATCTCCTGCATGGTCGGGTTTCTTTGGGCCTGCGGGCTCGGTCTGGTGGGAGGTGTGGCGCTCTGCTCCTTCTGATGCGCGAGCCGGAGGGAGGGGCTCACGTCTCCCTCCCCCCCCCAACAACGAGGTGTCCGTCGAAGACGGCACTAAAGCACATGGAGAAAATATCATGACCGACCTTACACTGCGAGAAATGCAGGATGTGCATGGCGGAAACGCAAAACTGTGCATGATGCTGAATATCGTCACTAACATCTCCTGCGCGAGTCTTATGCTAGGGGCCTGCCTAATCGGTTTGGCTGGCGGCGCTCTACTCTGCTGAACGCGACGTGCCCCCGGGGGGTGCTTTGCCCCCCGGGACCGCGCATACCCAAATGAGACCCTGGACCATGAGACTTCCGAAGACGCTTATCGTGCTTCAAAACGAGAGAACCGACTGTGGGCCGGCGGCGATTCTCAGTGTCCTCCGATACCACGGGGGGGAGCTGCCCCTTCCCAGGCTCCGGGAACTCTCGGGCACGGGCTCGGACGGTAGCTCCCTGGCTGGGATCGCGGAGGCCGCTCAGGCGGTCGGGCTCCAGGCCTCCGGTGCCCGTGGAGACTACATCTCACTCCAGGAGGTCGCGCTCCCGTGCATCGCCCACGTGGTCCTGGACGACGGCCAGGCGCACTTCGTCGTGGTGTACGAGGCACGACCCGACGGAGTGCTGATCATGGACCCCGCTCAGGGCTTCCGATCTCTCACTCGGAGCCGGTTCGAGGAGATGTGGCGGGACGGAACTGTTCTCCTCTTGGAGCCAGGCGAGGAGATCGCGAAGAGCCGTCCCGAGCCATGGACCGGGTGGCTGTGGGCGTACGTGCGGCTGGAGCATACCTGGCTCGTGCAGTCCGCCTTTCTGGGAGCCGCCTACACGGCCCTGGGCCTGCTGACCGCTCTCTTTATCCAAGCCACCGTCGATCGATTCATTCCCCGTCGAGAACTCGACCTTCTGCTTCTCACGGGTCTGCTGCTCCTCGGGATCCAGGGAATCCGGGCGGGCGTGAACCTCCTCCGCCAGAGGTTCCTCATAGGCCTCCGCGAGCGGGTGAGCGTGGGGATGATCGACGACTTTTTCGCCCACCTCTTTCGCCTTCCTGTGGCCTTCTTTGACCGACGCAAGGCAGGGGACATCGCCGCTCGCGTGGATGACGCCGTGGTGGTGCAGAACGCGGTCTTCCTCCTCGCCGGCGGTGCGGTGGTAGACCTCCTGGTGGTGCCGGCTTCCATCGGCGCGGCCTTCCTCTTCGCGCCCCCTCTGGCCTGGATCGCCGTCGCCGCGGTGCCGGTGTACGGCGGCCTGGTGGCGTGGACGACCCGGTCCGTGAGGTCGCAGCAGCGGGAGGTCCTTCAGTCGTACGGCGCTCTCCAGGCCTCGTCCCTGGACGGCATCCTTGGCGCCCGTGAGGTGCGGAGCTTCAACGCAGCCACGCTCTTCGCGCGGTTGAACTCCGCGTACCATCGCACTTTCCAGGGGCGCCTCGCCCACTTCGCTACGACCCAGGCCCGCATCGGCGTGCTGGCCGAGCTGGCCGCTAACGCCGTCGTGGTGTGCGTACTGCTCAGCGGTGCAGTGCTCGTCCTCGCCGACCAGATCGCGCTAGGAGCGATGCTCGCCGTCTATGCCCTCCTCGCAGCCATGTTGCCCTCAGTGGGTCGTCTGGCCGAGATGCACATCGCGTTGCGTCAGGCCTCCGCGGCCGCGCAGAGGCTTTTCGATATCCTGCACGCCGAGGCGGAGGTCGTCCACGAGGGTCGCCCACTGGTTCTCCGCCGCTCCGTGACCCTGCGCGACGTGCACTTCGGTTGGCCGGGAGCGCCGCCCATCCTCCAGGGAGCGAGCATTGATGTTCACCGGGGAGAGCTCGTGGGCCTTTGGGGGCGAAACGGATCGGGGAAGAGCACACTGGTGCGGATCCTGGACCGAAGCTACTCCGTGACGGCTGGAAGCTTACTACTAGACGGACAGCCGGCCGAGGCCGTGGAACTGGAGTCATGGCGCCGCAACGTGGTCGTGGTTCCGGAGGACGCGAAGCTTCTCCATGGTACCATCGCCGACAACATTCTCCTGGGCCGGAGCGGTGCGGAGCTGCCGCGGTTGATCGAACGCCTCCGGGAGGTCGGCCTGGAGGGGCATCTGCACCGATTTCCACACGGCCTCGGGACCTTGGTGGGAGAGGCGGGACGCCGGCTGTCCTCCGGTGAGCGTCAGTTCGTCGGTCTGATGCGCGCTCTCCTGGACGAGCCCGCGGTGCTCCTGATCGATGAGGGGACCAATGCCCTCGATTCCGAGACGGCGCTCGCGGTGGGTGAGCTGTTACGCCGCTATGCTGCGGATCATGCAATCCTGATGGTGTCGCACGACGTCCACACCCTTGAGCAGTGCGATCGTATCTTTGTGCTCTCCGGTGGCCAGATCCGCCCCGGGGCACCCCCACGCTCCGAACCGCCCCACCTCGAACTCGCCAGCGTGGCTGCAGAAACTCTCACTCCTGGACTGCACCCGTGAACAGCGCCGAGATGACTCGACGCTACCCCTGGCCGCGATCCTTGGGTCCGGTCCATGTATCGACGCTTCAGGTTCTCCTTGGGCTCGTCTTCGCCTACCTGGTGATGAACTGGATTTCGAGGGACGTGGTCATGGCACGGCAGATCCACGATCTGCTCCTGGAGGGCTCCATGGACGGAGTCGGTATGGATCGCCAGTGGGCCCTCTATCGGCGCATGGCCGGCTGGTCCTACCTCATCACTCCCATCGTACTGGCGGTCCAAGTCGGGCTGGTGGCGCTGCTCCTGCAACTGTCTTTGGCACTCCAGAACCATGAAGCGCCGTTTGCCAGGCTGTTCCGGGTGGCTGTCGTGGCCCAGGTGGTCTTGGCTGCTCAACTGGCGT
Source organism: Gemmatimonadota bacterium (assembly GCA_022571515.1). Taxonomy (GTDB): domain Bacteria; phylum Gemmatimonadota; class Gemmatimonadetes; order Longimicrobiales; family Gaopeijiaceae; genus JACZXQ01. Next base: position 48,083 of record JACZXQ010000014.1, on the reverse strand, counting down.
GGGTACTGTGGTACCGGGCCGGTCTCGACGGGCCTGCCGTCACGGCAGAGGCGTTCTATCGGCCGCTGGGCACGCTTCACACATTCTTCCCTGGCCTCCAGGCATCCGCCAGCGCCCTGGCGGGATCCTTGTCCGCGTTCGAGCTGGTCTGGTTCGGCGTCCTCTACACGGGGCTGGCGCGGACGGAAGGCGTCCGGCGACGCGCGGCTGCCATCGTCGTGGGCGGGCTCTTCTTCACGTTCAACGCCCTTCAGGTGGGGCTCGTTCTCTATCTTCGGCGGTTGGGCATATGAGCACCTTCCTTCGGGCAGTCCTCGTCACGGCTCTCATGGCCAGCGCCCTCGCCAAGGGGTTGGACCTCCAGGGTGCCGGGGCCTTCTTCGCGGCGCGACTCGCCGTCTCCCTGCGTGCCGGCCTGCTCCTCGCTGCCGGTCTGGTCATGGTGGAGTCCGCTGCGGTGGTGGCGCTGGTGGGGTATCCCCGGCTCTCGGTGTATCGGGCCGTGCTGGCACTCCTGACGGCGTTCCTCGTGGGGAGCCTGGGCGCAACCCTTGCCGGCTGGGAAAGCTGTGGCTGTCTTGGGACCATGGTGGCACTGCCCCCCTGGGTCACGGTGGGGAAGAACGTGCTGCTGACGGTCTCCGGGGCGGAGCTTCTACGTCGCGAGCGGTCGATCCAATGCGCGCTTCCGGCCTAGAAGGTTGTTGAAGAAGTACAGCCAGAGAACGGCCGCCCCAATGGCTGCCAGGTCCATGCTCCCCAAGATCCAAGACGCCACACCAGGGTCGGCGGTGAGGGGATGATCGGCCGGATCCACCCCGCATTGGTGGCAGCACTCGGGAGTCGTAGGAGGTTGGCCCCGCACGCGGGACGTTGCTTGATGCCCATCTATCTCACCTGAAGGGGTGCCAGAGCCGGGATCTCAGGTTGGACCACAAAGCTTCATTACGTAAGTGTCGGCGTTCTCCGGTCTGAGCGCACCACGCGGCCGCGCTAATTCGCCGCCTGTCCGACCAGCGCGATCTTCGTCCCATCCGGGCTCACGGCCAGCCGGGAGAACTCGAGGCCCATGCGGCTGAGGTCGGCGATCCGCTGCCAACCGTTTGCCCGGCCGGGATTCCATTGGTAGATGCTTCCACCGTCCGCCATGAGCAGCGTACCGTCCGGCGTCCAGGCGTGGAAGTCACCCCCCGAAAGGGTCCTGACGAGTCGGGTCGTCTCCTTCGTGTTCGGATCCAGCTCTGTGATCCAGGCCTCGTCGTCCGAGACACGCTGGGTGAAGCTGAACGCGTTCCTCGTCGGAATCTTGTGGATGGAACGACCCACGTTCTCGGCCACGATCTCCACACGCGCGGTGCGCAGGTCGGCCAAACGGAGGGTGGAGGGTTCACCGAGAACGAAGAGCAACAGGGTGTTCGGGTCAGCCCACGCGTGATACCCCACGGGGTCGAGGTTGGGCAAGAGGACCTCCGGGTCCATTCCCTCCATGGTGAAGCGCCAGAGTCGCTGAGTCGAGTCGGCTTCGACGCGAATGGCTGAGAAGGCCCTATCGCCGGGCACGGGAGTGGGAGAGTACTCGCTCTCGGCGGTACGCGTGATGCGGGCGGTGCGTCTTGCGCTGAGGTAGTACCTGTGGATCTCCGTCTGTCCGTCGTTACCGTCTTCGTAGGCGGCCGTGAACAGGATCGAGCGGCTGTCCGGCGTGAAGAACGGCTGATTGTCGTATGCCTCGGGCCTCTTCGTGACGTTTTTGGGATCTCCGACGAGGTAGTAGACGCCGTTGAAGGTGCCGAGGTCTGCAATCAGGATGTCGGTCCCCGGGGGGGCCTGGGCTGCGGTGGGAGCCGCGATCACTGGAACCGCCACGCAGGCCATCCACCCGGCGAGTCTGGCTCTCCGCATGCACTGAGAACGAATCGAAGCTGTCTTGGAAGCCACTAGTGTCATCCTATTCTCGTCGCTACCGGTGAAGATCCCGCATAAGGTACGCTGCGGGACCCACATGGCGAACACTGCATGATCCGGACCAGGGGTTACTCCCGCCCTGGGGCAACCCCGCGGCGGTGGCCGCACGTCATACACTCGTAGTAGATCTCCCACCGGGAGAGGCCGTTGACGGATAGCCATGCCCTGACCGAACTCCAACTCGCCATTCTCCACATACTCTGGGAGTGCGGAGAGGCTACCACCCAGCAGGTCCACGCCGCCATGGCGGAGGTCCGGGGTCTCGCTCTCACCACCGTTGCGACTCTGCTCTCGAGGCTCGAGAAGAGGGGTGTCTTGTCTCACCGCAAGGAGGGGCGTCAGTACGTCTATCGGGCGCTCGTGACCGAAAAGGAGGTACGCCACTCCAAGGTGCGCGAACTGACCGCGAGCCTCTTCGAGGGCGACCCCTCGGCACTCGTCCGCCACCTGGTCCGTGCACACGAGGTGGACCGCGACGAGTTGGAGCGTCTGGTGGACATGATCCAAGAGGCTGACCGCAGTGGGAGCTGAGCTCTTCACCTTCGACATGCTACCCCAGGCGGTCGCGTGGCTCCTCACGTACCTCATCCACAGCTAGCGGTCAGGCCGTTCACGGCTTGGTTGTTCACCGCAGCACCCTATATTCTCTTCGTTCATAGTCTCCCGTCCCGATCGTGAGATCGGACACACCCGGCACTAACCTCTGGGAGCGTCCCCGTTCGACGTGACGAGCAGTTGTCTGTAATCGAGCCCGCAATGGAGCGGGTAGGGGTTTCCGCGGCGCTGAGCCGCGTGGTCTCCGTGTCGGCGCCCGGGCCGGACGTGTCACCCTCGGCCTTCCTCAGGGCGGCGGAGGGGGAGGCGCGCGGGTTCTGGGCGCGCGGTGAACACTGGGTCGCTCACTCCGGAATTGCGGCCGAGGTGGTGGCTACAGCCTCCACTTCCGGCGTGGACGGCCGATTTCAAGCCGTTCGCTCGGATGCCAGCGAGTTGCTCGGACTCGGCTCTCCCGGGGAGAGCGGACCGCGGCTCTATGGAGGCTTCGCGTTTCGCTCAGATCATCGACAGGCCGGTGTCTGGGATGGCTTCCCGACGGCGCTGTTCCACCTTCCGTCCATAGAGGCTTCGGGCGGGGAAGGCCCGGTCACCCTGAGAGCCCATGCGTTGGCCAGAGTGGGCGAAGATCCGTCCCAGCTCGCAAGAGACCTTCGCGAGCGACTCGAACGGTTCGGGCGGACTCTTGCCCACGAAGCAGGCCAAGAACACACAGGCGAGCACGCCATCGACGTCGATAGCAATGACTCGGGCCGGTCCGCATGGGAGGCGGCTATTTCGGCGAGTCTCGCCGCCATCAGCGAGGCGTCCGTATCGAAGGTAGTGCTCGCGCGTACGCTCGATCTCAAAACCGATGGACTCCTGCGACCTGTCGAGGTACTCGAGCACCTCTGGGACCGAAACCGCGGGACGCACGTATTCCTGTTCGAGCCTCGGCCGGGCGCCGCACTCCTCGGGGCGGCCCCAGAGACGGTCGCGACGTTGCAGCATGGTGCGTTCCAAGCCACTGCGGTGGCCGGATCCATCGGTGTGGGAACGACCCCCGAAGAGCGGGGAGCCCTGGCCGAACGCCTGCTGTCCAGCCGTAAGGATCGGGAGGAGCATGGGATTGCCCTGGATGACATGGTGGCCCGCCTGACGCCCCTTGCTGAAGACGTCGAGGCTCAGGCCGAGCCTCACGTGCTGACGCTCTCGAGGATCCAACATCTCGAATCGGAAATCAAAGCCCGGATCCCCGAAGGGATCGGGGTGCTCGACATTCTAGAGGCGCTCCACCCGACGCCGGCGGTGTGTGGGTTACCCCGTGATGCGGCGTTGGAGTTTCTGAGCCGACAGGAGCCGTTCGAGCGCGGCTGGTATGCCGGCCCGGTCGGTTGGTTCGATGCCGCGGGCAACGGCGTGTTTGCGCCGGCTCTACGGTGTGCGGTCGTGCGCGGCAGGCAGTGGCGGCTGTTCGCGGGAGCGGGGATCGTCGCCGGCTCTGACGCGGCACTCGAGTGGGAGGAGACCGGCATCAAGTTCGAGCCCGTGCTGCGTGCCCTCGAGGCCAGCGGGGCCCGCCTGTGAACCCTGGTGGAGCGAACACTCCCTGGGCCCGTGCCTTCGTTCAGGAGTTGGCGGCCTGCGGGGTCCGCCACGTCTGTATCGCACCCGGATCTCGCTCGACGCCCCTTGTCATGGCCGTGGCCAGAGACGACCGCTTCGAGCGTTTCGTGCACCTCGACGAGCGGTCCGCAGGTTTCTTCGCGCTGGGCATTGGACGTGCCACGGGCATGCCCGCAGCGGTTATCACCACGTCCGGCACGGCGGCCGCGAACCTGCACCCCGCGGTTATCGAGGCTTTCCATGCCGAAGTGCCGCTCATCGTACTGACCGCCGACCGTCCCCATCGCCTTCGGGCCGCGGACGCCAACCAGGCGATCGACCAAGTCAGGCTGTTCGGAACGCAGGTGCGCGAGTTCCACGAGGTGGCGCCACCCAGCACGGATGAGCCCGCGCTTCGGCACCTCCGCACGCTCGCCGCTCGCGCTGTGAGTGTGGCGGCCGGCCCGCCGGCAGGTCCCGTGCATCTTAACTTCCCGTTTGCCAAGCCTCTCGAGCCCGTGTCCGGTCCGGATGGGGATCCTCCTGGCGGGCGTCCTGTCACGCGTGAACCCGGTGGGTGGCAGGAGGAGGATCCCTACGTGAGGGTGGTGCGGGGGTCTCGCTCGGTGCCGAGCGATGCCGTGGAGCATGTCGCAAAGTTGTGTCGGAGTCGGCGCAACGGGATCATCGTGGTGGGCGCGAATGCGGCGCCGGATGAGACCGGGATGGCGGCCGGGCGTCTTGCCGCGGCGACGGGGTTCCCGCTCCTGGCCGACCCTTTGTCTGGTGCGCGTTTCGGGGGTGCTTGCAAGAGCGTGATCGGCGGCTACGACCTGTTTCTGCGGGACCCCGACATCCGCAAGCGCATGCGGCCGGACCTGATTCTGCGCGTAGGAGCCACACCGACGTCGGCGTCGCTTGCCAGCCTCTTTGCAGAGAGCACCGAGGCCCGCCAGGTCGTGATCGATCCGGGGGGGCGCTGGAAGGACCATCTTTCAGTGGCCAGTGAGTACGTGGAGGCCGACGCTGCCGAGTTTCTCCAGGCCGTGAGCGGCCGTCTCAGCAACGCGATCGCCTCGGACTCCTGGCGAAAGGGATGGGCCCGCGTAGAAGAAGTCACCCAAGCAGAGGTCCAGACGACGCTTTCCGCAGGCTTGTTCGAGGGAGTGGTCGTGGCGGTGGCGGTGGCCGGCCTTGCCACCGATGGGAACCTCTTCATATCCAACAGCATGCCGGTCAGGGATCTGGATGCGTTCGTGGCTCCGACCGACAAGGTTGTCCACGTCTACGGAAACCGAGGAGCGAGCGGGATCGACGGCATTGTGTCCAGCGCCCTCGGGGTGCAGGTCGGAACAGGCAGGAAGACCGTCGCGGTGCTGGGCGACATCGCGATGTACCACGACATGAATGGGCTGCTCGCGGCGGCGAAGTACGGCCTCGACGTCAGCTTCATCGTGATTCACAATGACGGAGGTGGGATTTTTCAGGCGTTACCGATCCGCGAGCACGAGCCGGAATTCACGTCCTACTTCCTGACACCGCATGGGATCAACTTCCGTGGCGTCGCGCAGCTCTACGGGATTCCGTATTGGCGTGTGACGAGCAGCCAGGACCTGGGGGAATCATTGGAGGACGCAATGAACACAGAAGGCCCTGCGATTCTGGAAGTTCCGCTCGACCGCGAGATGAGCTACAGGCGCCGCCAGGACGTCGTGTCGGCCGTGGCGGCCGCAGTGAAGGTTGAGCTAGGAAAAGGAGTGTTGGCATGACGCAGCCCGATTGGGAGGTGGTGAAGGACTTTGAAGACATCACCTACCATAAGTGCGACGGAGTCGCCCGAATCGCATTCGACCGGCCGGAGGTCCGAAACGCGTTTCGTCCCGAGACCGTTTTCGAGCTCCTCGAGGCTTTTCGTGACGCCGGCGAGGACACGTCGATCGGCGTGGTGCTCTTTACCGGAAACGGACCCGCCGGGGACGGAAAGTACGCCTTTTGCTCCGGGGGTGATCAACGGGTGCGAGGCGAGGCCGGGTACGTTGGGAGCGATGGTGTGCCACGCCTGAACGTGCTCGAGTTGCAGCGCTACATCCGAACCATGCCCAAGCCGGTGATCGCTCTCGTGGCCGGCTACGCGATCGGGGGTGGCCACGTCCTGCATGTCGTGTGCGACCTGACGATCGCGGCCGACAACGCGGTGTTCGGCCAGACCGGGCCCATGGTAGGCAGCTTCGATGGTGGCTTCGGCTCATCGTACCTGGCCCGGATCGTCGGTCAGAAGAAGGCCCGGGAGATCTGGTATCTCTGTCGCCAGTACGACGCGCGGGAAGCGCTCGACATGGGACTTGTGAACAAGGTGGTGCCGGTGGCCGAGTTGGAGGCCGAGGGTTGGCAGTGGGCTCAGGACATCTTGGACAAGAGCCCGTTGGCCATCCGGTGCCTCAAGGCGGCGTTCAACGCCGACTTGGACGGGCAAGCCGGTTTGCAGGAGCTGGCCGGCAACGCCACGCTGCTCTTCTACATGACGGAGCAGGGCCAGGAGGGCAGGAACGCCTTCCTCGAAAAGCGGCCACCGGACTTTCGGAAGTACCCCTGGCTGCCGTAGGGCCGATCTCGGTCTGGATCTTGGCCATACGGCCCAAGACGCTGAGCGCGGCGGCGGCACCCGTACTGGTGGGCACCGGCTTCGCGGCGGGTCACGGAGCGCTGACGGTCCTCCCGGCCACGGCTGCGATGGTGGGCGCCCTGCTCATCCAGATCACCGCCAACCTCGCGAACGACTACTACGACTTCGTGCGCGGCGGGGACACAGAGGAGCGTGTGGGTCCCGTGCGGGTAACCCAGGCCGGCCTCATCGCCCCCGTCGCGGTGCGCAACGGCATGTTCGTGACGCTCGGGCTGGCCCTCGCCGTAGGGGTTTATCTGGCCTGGATCGGCGGATGGCCGATCGTCGTAATCGGCCTGGCCTCGCTCATCTGTGCCGTGGCGTATACGGGTGGGCCCTTTCCCCTCGCTTATCATGGCCTTGGCGATGTCTTCGTGTTCGTGTTCTTCGGGCTGGTGGCCGTGGGTGGAACGTATTGGGTGCAAGCGCTCGACTTCCCGGCCGATCTGCTTCTGGCCGGAGCCGGAGTCGGGGCTCTCAACACGGCGATCCTGGTGGCCAACAACCTCCGGGACATCGATAGCGACCGGGCCGTGGGCAAGAGGACGCTTGCCGTCCGCATCGGTCGCACGGGTAGCCGCGTCCAGTACATTGCGCTCGTTGCCGGCGCCTTCGTGGTCCCGCTGCTCGGGGTGGCTTTGGCCGGATGGCCTCGCACGTCGCTCCTGGCGCTCGCTTCCGGCGTGTACGCGATCGGACCGATGTCTCGCATCATGACGACCGACGATCCCAGCGAGCTGATCCCGGCTCTCGGTGGTACCGCGCGCCTGGTGGCCGCGTACGGCGCGCTCTTGGCGCTGGGACTCGCGTTGGGGGCCTGAGCGTTCCCTGGTGGATGTCCTGCGGGAGGCCGCGCTCGATAGCCCCGATGCGGAGGGCCTGGACGACGGCACCAGAACGTGGACCTTCGCTGAGCTCGACGCGGCGGCGAGCAGGATGGCTCGGAGGTTGGCGCCGCTGGGGGCAGTACCTGGGGCCACGCTCGCTCTCGTGGCCCATCCAGGTCCGCTGGCCGTGCAGGCGCTGTTCGCAGCCTCCCGCCTCGGTGCGACCGTGGCCCCCCTCAACGTCGGGCTGAGGCCACCCGAGTTCGAGGCCGCGTTCGACGCGCTCGGCCCCGACATGATCCTCGCCACCCGACGGGCACGGGACGCGGCGGGCCTCGATCCGGCCTGGGTGACCTCGTTGGATGATCTGCCCAAACCCGTGGACGAGGGCGGGGGCGAGGGCGACGATACGCCGTTGCCCGAGCCGTTCGCCATTCTTTGGACCTCGGGTACGGACGGGCGACCTCACGGGGTGTGCCTCTCTTCCCAGGCGTTCGACGCGGTTAGCGAGGCCAGCCGGGACATCTTGCACAGCGGCCCGGGCGCACGCTGGTACGCGTCGCTGTCCCTGGGGCACGTGGGAGGATTCGCGACGGTACTCCGGTCCGTCGGTCATCGTGCGACACTGGTGACCCGCGGGCGGTTCGACGCGAAGGAATTGGCGAGCCTCGTCGATGCGGGTTCGGTGACCCATGCCTCTCTTGTGCCCACCATGCTCCAGCGTCTTCTCGGCGATCGCGAAGGCCGTCCCGCCCCGCCTACCTTGAAATGCCTTCTGGTGGGAGGAGCGCACGCCCCGTCCTCGTTGATCGCACAGGCTTTGGAGTTGGGCTACCCGTTGGCGCTCACGTACGGTATGACCGAGACGACGTCGCAAGTCGCGACGGCATCACCTTCGCTCGTTCGCGAGAAGCCGGGCACGGTAGGCCGTCCGCTCGTGGGTCTCGAGGTCCGCCTGACTGCGGAGGGCGAGATCCACGTGCGTGGACCCACCGTGGCGGTGGGCTACGTCGGTGACCACTCGCCTCTGGCGGACGGGCAAGGCTGGTACGCTACAGGTGATTTGGGCCGCATGGACGAGGACGGCCACCTGTGGATTACGGGGCGGTGCTCCGGCCGACTCGTCACGGGCGGCGTAAACGTGGACCCGATCGAGGTCGAAGAGGCGCTCCGGCGGGTTGCAGGGGTGGCCGACGCCTGTGTTGTCGGACTCGACGACGCGGAGTGGGGGGATCTGGTGGCTGCTCTGATCGTGCCGGACCAGATGGCTCAACCCGATGTAGAAGATGTGAAGAAACAGCTCGAGGCGTGGCTCTCGGCCCCCAAGATTCCGCGCGTGATACGCGTTGCCGAGGAACTGCCACAACGACCGAACGGCAAGGTAGACCGGGCCGCGGTCCGTCATCTTCTCACCGGGTCGCGGTAGGCCTGTAGCTGCCCCGAATTCGGGGGTGGCGGGAACGGGCCTGCCAAGACACCTTGCTCACCTTCCGGCACCGGCTCGCGACGAAGAGTGAACCCGAACCGCCCCATGGACCTGATCGAAGAATTCACCTGGAGAGAAATGCTCCAGGACGTGACCGAAGGCACGGCCGACGCACTCGCGGCCGGCCAGGTCAGCGGATACATCGGCTTCGACCCTACGGCCAGCAGCCTGCATGTGGGCAACCTGATGCCGATCATGGGACTCGTCCACCTCCAGCGGGCGGGGCACACGCCGATCATCTTGACCGGTGGCGGCACTGGCCTCATCGGCGATCCGTCGGGCAAGGCGGACGAACGGCAGTTGCTCACGAAGGAGGACGCTGCCGAGAATTCGGCCGCGATCAAGGCGCAGCTCGAGCACTTCCTGGACTTCGACGCGTCGAGCAATGGCGCCATCACCGTGAACAATCTCGACTGGTTGAGTGAGCTCTCCATGGTGGACTTCCTCAGGGACGTCGGAAAGCACTTCTCCATCAACGCGATGATGAACAAGGAGTCGGTTCGGCGCCGGCTGGAGGGGGAGGACACCGGTATCACGTTCACGGAGTTCGCCTACATGCTCCTTCAGGCGTACGACTTCGTCGAGTTGAACCGGAGGGTCGGATGCACCCTCCAGATGGGGGGCAGCGACCAGTGGGGTAACATCACGGCGGGGATCGACCTTCTCCGCCGGATGCGGGGTGAAAAGGCCTACGGTATCACGTTACCCCTCATCACGGGCCCCGGAGGAGAGAAATTCGGCAAGACGGCGGCGGGCGCCGTCTGGCTCGACCCTGAGCGCACCTCCCCGTACCGCTTCTACCAGTTCTGGATCAATACGGGAGACTCTGACGTCATCCGTTATCTGAAATTCTCCACGCTACTCTCGCGCGACGAGATCGCCGAGTTGGGGGACTCCCTCGAGTCGAAGCCTCAGGAGCGTGCGGCACAGCGGACCCTGGCCGAGCATGTGACGCGGGCAGTCCACGGCGAGAGCGGGTTGGACAAGGCCGTTCAGGCCACACGCGCGCTCTTTGGAGGAGACATCTCCGGGCTCGGGGCGGGCGACATTGAGGACATCTTCACCGACGTGCCCTCGAGCAAGGTCTCAAAGAGTGACTTGGAGGGCGAAGGAAAGCCGGTCGTCGATCTTCTCGTGGAAGCCGGAGTGGCCACGTCGAAGGGTGACGCACGCCGCTCGATCGAGGGGGGTGGCATCTATGCCAACAATCGGCGTGTCAGTGAGCCCGACGCCTGCCTGACCAACGATGACGCCGTGGAAGGGCGCTATCTGATTCTACGAAAGGGCAAGAAGCGCTACCACCTGGTCGAGGTCGTGTGAATCCGGCCTAAAACGCCACCTGCCATCCCAGCAGGATCGTGTTGTCCGCCTGCAACTGAGGACCGTTCAAATCCTCGTGGATGGGTGTGAGGTACTCGACCGAGAAGCGGTGCCCCCTCAGGACTCCTTCACGAATGTGCAGCGTGAAGCCGAACGGAAGCTGGGTGCGAACTCCCCCTGTTGCGAACGGATTGGCGCGTGGATCTTCGAGGCCGTCCGTATCTGGGTCGATGCCGGTGACCGAGCCCCACTCCTCGTAGACGACCCGCGCAGAAACGGCGATCCAATCGTTCACGTTGTACGACACCCAGGTGGTCATGTCGAAGCGATTGCCGAGCCTGTAGTTCCGGTCGTTGTCGTTCAAGCGGAAGGTCGCACTGACCTGCCCACCAAAGGTGCCGACCTCGTTCTGGGTCATGAAGCTCAGGCTGGGAAGCAGGTCCCACGAGCCCGAACCGGTCTGCATATTGAACGGGAGTTGGGCTCGCGAACGGGTAGCGGTAGGACCCCGCTCGTCGATCTCCCCCGTTGGGATGGAGACGCCCATCCCGAGAGTGAGAATGTGGGGGCCCGGATCAAGGAGGTTCCAGAGCGTGTTGACCTTCAGGTCACCCACGTCCTCGGTGAAAGCCCCGAAGACTGCCGTCTCGGTTTCGTTCAAGTCGTCCCGGAAGATGTAGGGCGCGGAAACGGCCAGTGTGAAAGCGTCCGTGATCCCCAGACGAAGTTCCAGATTAAGGGTCTGGGTAAGCAGGGAGATGGGCGCCACCGTAAAGAGGTCCAGCACATCCTGCTGGAAGAGGGGGTTGGTGCCGTCACGGTTGCCGAGCATATCGTCGCGGCTGTACGTGAAGCTCCACAGGATCTCACCGGCATCCACCGTGAAATGCCCCGAGACGCCCGGAGGGCCGAAGCCATCGGGGCGGTTCCTGTCGAAGATGTAGTCGTCATCTTGGGCCGCAGCCGATGCCGCAGTAAGTGCGAATGCGGCGACCAAACCGGCGATTATGCTTTTCCGAGCCATCCTTCGAGCCTCCCGCGATTCAATCGGTTAGGGAATCCAATGAAAATGCGGCCATTTCGGGAAAAAAAACAAGTGTTTCCTTCCGCTGGGGTTCGGACTGTGTACGCCTGCCGGGCGATCGAGGCTTGGCCGACATGGGGAATCGACGCGCCGTTAAAGGGGTTGCGGACATTCAGGCTGTCAATTGTGGCCTCATCTTGGAGTTTATCCAGGGCGACGCGAACGCTCGTGTCGTTGGAGATACTGGCGCCCGGTGGCGAGGTTTCCGAGAACATCACCCTCCCCGAGCGGTGAGCTTGCCCACCCCTCGAGGCCGGATACTGTCACGGTTTCAGGCCGTTTCCCGACACGAATGAGAGTCCCGAGATGAGATCACTCTGTTTCCGTTTCCTTCACGTCATGCTGGGTGCGAGTACGCTCCTGGGCGCGTCCCAGCTTGGCGCCCAGGATCTCAGGACTCAGTCGGAGGCGTCGGGGTTCACGGTCTACACGGCCTATGACAGCATGATGACCTACCTCCGCGAGGTTCGGGCGTCGAGCACCGATATGAGGCTCGGGGTCTACGGCAAGTCCCGGGAGGGGAGGGAGCTTCCGTATGCGATCTTCAGCCGTCCGCTGGTGAGCCAGCCGTGGGAGGCCGCGGTGCTGGGGCGACCTGTAGTCTCTCTGAACGCGAACGTGCACGGCGGGGAGCGCACCCTGCGTGAGTCCCTGCTGATCTTGATCAGGGAGCTTTCGACGCCCGGGACGGAAGCGAACGCCCTGCTGGACGACCTGGTGATCCTCGTGGCCCCCCAGATCAACCCCGACGGTTTCGAGGCGACACCCAGGAGTACGCGCGGAAACGCGTGGGGCATCGACATGAACCGCGACTGGGTCAAGCTCGAGCAGCCGGCGCTCACGGCGTACGCCCGGCACGTCATCCAACGCTGGCGTCCACACGTATTCGTAGATGGACACAACGGTGGCGCCTTTCCCTACAACCTGAATTACCAGTGCCCCAGCCATGCCGAGCTGGACCAGCGCCTCACATTGCTGTGTGATCAGGAGATCTTCCCGGCCATCAACGCTCGGCTGGAGGCCGATGGCTATCAGGCTTTTTACTACAGCCGGGGGACAGAGACCCGCTGGAACGGTGGAGGTTCGGAGGCTCGCATCGGACGTAACTACGGCGGCTTCATCAACTCTGTGGGCATCCTCTTCGAGTCGCCGACGACCCAGGAGCTGTCCGACGGTGTCGCGTCGGGCATTCTCGCGTTCAAGGCCGTGCTGGAGTATGCCCGCGACAACGCGGACCGGTTGATCGAGACGGTGAACCGTGCCCGCATCGAGACCATCGAAATGGGTCTGAGCGCGCGGGGCGACATCGTCGTGGAGATGGAGTACGGGCCTGAGGATTACACGGTGGAGTATCAGGTCCGGATCGGGGAAGGTGATGATCGCCGGGTGATCACCGTCCAGAGTGATTCGCTCATGAAGCGGCCGATCGCCACCAAGACTCGGCCAAGGCCGTACGCGTACATGCTTCCCAGAGACGCCGTGGACGCGGTGGCGATGCTACAGCGCCATGGGATTACCGTGGAGGTGCTCACGCGGCCCGCGACCGTGCAGGTGACCGCGTACACCCTCGCCGGTGTCACGTACGAGCAGGCCTACAACCACGCCGGGGCGGTGCGCGTCCAGTTGGGCGACGTCGTGACGCTCGAGCGGGACTTCCCGGCCGGCACCTTCGTGGTACCCACCGGCCAGATGCTGGGCCGTCTGGTATCGCACATGCTGGAGCCGGAGACGGCCGACAACGTGGTCTACTGGAACACGATGGACGCGTGGCTGCCCAAGGCCGCCCTCGAGGCCAACGGTCAGGCCAATGCCGGGCGGCGGGACGGCGGCCCGGGTGGGCGTGGGGCAGGGGCTCGTGGTGGCCGGCCTGGCAACCGTGGTGGCCCTCCGGGCCGTGGCGGTCGCCGAGGTGGGCCGGCGGGTCCACCGGTGGTGCCGATCTACAAGGTGATGGCCCCCGTGGCGTTGCCGTCGGTGATCATGAACTAGGGTGGGGCCTGTCCCACAGGGCGATGATCGGTCGCGCCTCCCGGGACATCGTCATGGTTCGGACGGCGACCGGGAAGGGCTGGAGCGCCCGCGTTTGTACGGAGCGGCCAAGATCCAAGAACGTGATTCGGGCGAGCGACAGGCGCACTGCATCGGAGTGTGATCGGGCCAGGCCTCGGGCATGAATGCGCGTCCAAAGTTCGTACTCCAAGAGCCGGCTTGCCACGAGTTCCTCGCCCCAGAGCTCGGCCGGAGGACGCCGGTCTTCCGCAAGCAGGTGGGCGAGGACCACCGAGGTGTCGAGGTATATGATCACTCCGCGCGATCAGCGTCGAGCTCGCACATCAACACCTCGAGCGTCGCCACGGGGGCGGACGGGGGTGGGCCGCTGCCGGGAGCCAGGGCTGGTGTGAGCAGGCCTTCGTCCACGAGCTCGCGGAACACTCCTGCCGCCCGTGGGCGTTGCACGGTCTCGATGCCGCGCCGCAGAGTCTCGGAGCGGGACACGCCAGCTCTCGGGCCGCTTCGTCCAACTTGGCCCGCTCCTCGGGGATGAGGTATACCTGTGCCTACAGTCGAGTGCCCACCCCTTGACCGGACCATGGCCCGCGTGCTACCTCCTCGGGCATGGACGATCCGACCCCTTTGGTCGGCGTGCTCATGGGGTCTCGTTCGGACTGGGAGACCATGCGCAACGCCGTCGACACGCTCGAGACTTTAGGCATTCCACACGAGGTTCGGATCATCTCCGGGCACCGTACGCCTGACCTTCTTTTCGAGTACGCATCGACTGCCGAAGAGCGCGGCCTGGAGGTGATCATCACGGGGGCCGGTGGGGCCGCGCACCTCGCGGGTATGGCTGCGGGCAAGACCGTGCTTCCGGTCCTCGGCGTGCCCATGACGTCGATGCTCCAGGGTCTCGATTCGCTGCTCTCCATCGTACAGATGCCGGCCGGTATTCCGGTTGGTACCCTCGCCATCGGCAAGGCCGGTGCGATCAACGCAGCCGTCTTCGCGGGCGAGATCATGGGGTCCAAATACCCGGAGATCCGGGAGGCAGTACGCGAGTACCGGCAGGGTCGAACCCAGGCGGTGCTCGACGATCCGGATCCGCGCCTCGAGAGGTAGTCCTCCTCCGCACAGCCCTGGCGGCTCCGGCGGCCGGGGCGAACATTGCCCGCATGACCACGACGTTTCACTCCGAGGTGGGCACGCTGCGGCGTGTCGTTGTGAAGCACGCGCGCGAAGCGTTTGTCGATCTCCCGTGCATTGAACGCCGGTGGAAGGAACTCGGCTATCTACGGCCGCCTGACTACGAGCGTGCGGTCCAGGAGTTCGACGACTTCATCACAGTACTCGACCGGTTCAGGATCGAATGCCTGTTCCTGCCCCTCGATCCGGACGTGGGCTTGGACTCGTTGTACGTTCGCGATGCCTCCGTGGTCACCGACCGGGGAGTCGTCCTGTGCAACATGGGCAAGCCGGCGCGCGCCGGTGAGCCCGAAGCGCACGAGGCTGCCTACCGGAAGTGGGGGATCCCCGTAGTCGGTCGAGTGGAGGGCAACGGCCGACTGGAGGGCGGCGACGTGGTCTGGTTGGATGACCGAACGGTGGCCGTGGGCCTCGGTTACCGCACCAATGCCGAGGGTGCTCGCCAATTTGGGGCGTTGCTTCCTGGAGGGGTGGAGATGGTTCTCGTACCCTTACTCCACGGGAAGGGCCCGTCCGACGTGTTTCACCTGATGTCGATGCTCAGCCCGCTTGGCGGGGACCTCGCCCTGGTCCACTCACCGCTCCTGCCTGTGCCGTTTCGACAGCTCCTGCTCTCGAGGGATGTCGAGTTGGTCGAAGCGCACCCGAGCGAGATCGACGGTCTCGCCTGCAACGTCCTGGCCGTTGCGCCGCGGGTGTGCGTGATGGCTGCGGGTGCGCCCGAGACCATGAGGCGTCTCATCGCCGCCGGGGTCGAAGTTCACGAGTTCGAGGCGCGCGAGATCTGTCTCAAGGGCTCAGGTGGACCCACTTGCCTCACGAGGCCCCTAGAGCGCTATACATAGCGCCCGCTTGCCGCCCTGAGGTCTGAAGCGCCCCCCCCCAGAGGGACTTTCACGGCGCCGGGGGGGCACGCTATCTTATACGGTACCAGCCTCCCCTGCGGACATTCTCCCCGGGTGGCGGCTCTTTTCTTTCGCTGGTCCCCTCGGTGGCTTCGGTTGGGACGTAGTTCTGTCCAGCCGATTGGTCCGGGAGACCTCACAGCGCGGGGGGTTTGCCATGATCGAAGAAATTCGCGCAAGGCTCGAAGACGAGATCGCCCGCCTGACCCACGAATTGAACGTCGAGCTTCCCGGTCGGATCCAAAAGGCCGTGGAGTTGGGGGACCTCCGAGAAAACGCGGAGTACAAGTCGGCCCTGGAGCGGCAGCAGTTCGTGCAGGCCCGCCTCGGGCATCTCACCAGCCGTGTGGCCGAGCTGTCCAAGATCGACGTGTCGCAGATGCCCAGCGACCGTGTCGGTTTCGGGTCAAAGGTCGAGATCCAAGATCTTGCCCTGGACGAGAGGCTCTCGCTGACCATCGTTGCCGGAGATTTCATGAGCCTCGACGGTGACCACGTGTCCATGGCGTCGCCGTTCGGAAGGGGGCTCCTCGGTGCGCGCAAGGACGAGGAAGTGGTGATCCAGCTTCCTGTCGGGGAGCGGCGGTTCAAGATTATCGAACTCATTACCCTGCCCGAGCAATTGGACGGCGAGGGGGGGGGCTAGTCCACGTCCGTCCGATTTCGCAGCACCCTCGGAGTCGGGCGCGAAAGCGGGATGGCGCCCTCCAGTAGCTGCTCAGTGAAGTCCAAACGCTGATGGATGGAGGCCAACTGCTCGTTCAAGTCGGCGACCTCGGCCCTGAGCAACTCGGTAGCGCGCGGATCCGCGGATCTCAAGGAACGATCGGGTTCGTTGCTGACCTTTCGGATCATCCACTGCGTCAGGAGGGCGCCGCCCGCCCCAAGGGCTCCACCGCTTACGAACACTGCGGCGATCCCCACCCAGAATTCCGGCCCCATGCGTACTCCTCGATCGAGTCCCCCAAATGGACGGATTAGGGAGACCGTAAGTTTCGCCCTCGCCCTACTGATACTGCTGACCTTCGGTCTACAGTTTAGCGCCTAGGGGCCCCAGACAACCAGGCCGTGATGTCTGCCAGTTCATCCGCGGAGATCTGGTGACCCATCGGGTAGTCTCGCTCGGTAAGGTCGGCGTCGAGCGACCGGAGCAGTGCCCGCCCGGAGACCGCCAGGGAATGGTGGACGACCATGTCCAGCGTGCCGTGGCCCCAGAAAATACGCGTTCCCGAGAGTGCGTCCGATGTCACCGGCACTTTGGTATCGTCCACCAGGAAGCCGCTGAGATCGAGTACCGAGGCGACGGTCCCGGGCCTCGTCAGCGCGTAGGCCAAGGAGGTGGTTCCGCCCTGCGAGAACCCGCCAAGGACGAGCGGTCCGGGTGCGACAGGCAGGATAGCCGGAAGCTCGGCGAGAAAACTCTCGAGCGCAGCGAGGCTCGCATGGAACCCCTCCGACTCGACCCGATTCTCCTCGACGTGGCGGTACCACGCCCAACCGGCCCCATAGCCCCACGGTGCACCAGGGTGAGGCCCTTGGGGGGTGACCACGATCGATCCCGACGGCAGGTGAGTCGCGAGCGGGAGCAGATCGTGACGGTCCGTTCCCCGCCCGTGGAGGAGGACGCACAGACGCGCTCCGTCCTGGACATCATGTGGAATCCGGATTTCGTACGTGAGCACCGTGTTCGTCAGCGTAGTGGCGTGAGCCGGGCGGCGATCTCGTCGCGCCGATCCTCGAGCCAGGCCGGAAGCTGTAGGTCGGTACCGAGATCGGCCGGGTCCTCATCCAGGGTGAAGCCCGGACTATCCGTGGCGATCTCCAGCAGGAGCCCGTCGGGCGCGCGGAAGTAGATGCTCTTGAAGTACTTGCGATCCTGAACGGTGGTGACATCGAGGCCGAGCGAGATGAGGTGGTCTCGCCACGCGAGCTGCTCGTCTTCGCTAGAAGCACGAAACGCGATGTGGTGGGTTTGCCCGTACCCTCCCCGGGCGTGCTTGCCGTCGTCGAGCCATTCGAAAAGCGTGAGCGAGCTCCGCGCTGCCACATTCTGCCCGTCGTAATGCGCCCAGAAATGATGCCTCATGGAGCCGTCATCCTGGTTCACCGTGCGTTTGACCAGCCGGAGCCCGAGCGCCGCCGAGTAGAATTCATTCGCCCGCTCGAGGTCGGTCGTGATCCCGGAGATGTGGTGGATGCCCGTAAGCGTCATCGCGTCCGTCATGGCGTCGACCGGCTCCGGATGCGTGAGTGCGGCGATTGCGGCTTCGTCGCGGTGCCCGTGGGTGCGCTCGACCGCCGGCTCGATCTCCCGCTCACCGAGCGCATCGGGTGGCTCGTCGAGGGAATAGCCTGGGCCGGCGGTGGCGATCTCGAGGATCTGCCCATCCGGATCGCGAAAGTACAGACTGCTGAACCACCCGCGGTCGTACGGACCGGTGGTTGGGGTGCCGGCGTCGTTCAGCCAGCGCTTCCACATGAGTTGGGCCTCGACCGTCTCGACCGAGAGAGCCAGGTGATGGATTCCACCAATACCGAACTGGCCGCGGGACGCATGGGGCCACTCGAAGAAGGTGAGGATGGTGCCGGGCGCTCCCGACTCATGTCCAAAGTAGAGGTGGTAGGCGTCGGGGTCGTCGAAGTTTACGGTCCGTTTGACAATGGGAACGCCCAACCGGTCGCGGTAGAAATCCACGGTCTGCTGGGCATCGCGTGCCACCATCGTGATGTGGTGGAACCCCGACGTCACGAAATCCCCCATGGTCTCCTTCCCGGTATCCTCAGCCCTATCTCGACCCCGGCGGGCGCCTCGCTGGGTCGCTCAACCCCGCTACAATCCTGCGCAGAGCTTGCGCGCCTTCGACCAGCCGTGGGCCTGGGCGCCCCAGGTAGGCCTCGGGGACGCAATAGACCCGCCGTCGGGCGACCGCCTCCAGATCCTGCCATACATTCTTTTCGAGCACAACGTCGGGCCGGTACCTCTCGGGCGCGACACCACACCAGGAGATTACGATCGCATCAGGTGCGAGCTCACGGACCTCGTCGTCCGTAAGCGGGCGGCTCTTGCAGTCGTCATCCTCGAGGACGTTCCTCCCCCCTACGGCGCACAGCAGATCGGTTACCCAGCTCTTAGCGCCTGGCGCGATCACCGGCTTTGGCCACCATTGCACCAGCACACTTGGCGGATCGCCCATGGGTGGCCCGCCCTCGAGCGCCCCTTGCATGTCGCCGACCAGGACCGCCGCCTCTCGCTCTGCGTCCAGCAGACCGCCGATCCTCAGGATGTCCCCATACACGTCCGCTAGAGATTCAGGGCGCGGGGCGATGAAGGGCAGGCCGGCCTCGCGGAGCCCGTCCACGACGACCTCGTGACCGGGCACGGTCAGGCTGGCGAGAACGAGGTCGGGCTCGAGCGCCACCACCTTCTCGATGTCGACTTCAAGGTCGGGGCCCACCCTCGGCAACGGTCCGACGACCTCGGCGGGATAGTCCGAGTGGTCATCTACTCCTACCAGGAGGTCGGCGCGTCCCAGGGCAGCTACGATCTCTGTATTTGAGCACGCAAGGGAAACCAGGCGCATGACTCGATTCGGCACATGAAATCACGGGTGGCCTTGCCTACACCGGTACTAGACTGCAGTTCAATGCTCATGACGAGTAGCACGGGCCCACAGGGTCGCTTCCGAATCGGGCAGGTTTCTCGGATGACCGGCATCCCGCCCGAGACGTTGAGGTCGTGGGAGGCTCGCAACCAGGCGGTGCGTCCTTCTCGCACGCCGGGTGGGTTCAGGCTCTACAGTGCCGACGATATCGAGCGGTTGAAGCTGATCAGGGCGCTCACCGACCTCGGCAATCCCGTAGGAACCATCGCAGACCTGGATACGAGATCCTTGCGAGGCCGCCTCACGGGCGGCGGACCGGGTTTGAGCGACGATCATTTGAAGGCCATGGCGGCCGATGAGGGGCTCCCGGAGTCGGTTCGCAAACTGTCGAAGGCGATCCAGGAGTTGCGTGTAGTGGCCAGGTCTGGAGAGGGGAGGGACCCACCTCCCGCATTCGCCGCCTCGCTGGTCGAGCTGGAGTCGTTGCTGTTGATGCTGTGCGACGGCCCATGGCGCGCGGAACGTCCGCCGAGAGCCGGGGTGTGAAAGTCGGTTTCGCGACCCGTCTACCCTCACCAGAGAGAGACCCATGGCCGAGATCCCGTCCACGATGCCGCCGCTGGGGATGAGTGCGCCCGCCTTCGCCCTGCCGGACACATCCGGGCGCGTGGTGACCTTGGAGGACGTGGCGACGGCGCGGGGATTCCTTGCGGTCTTCATGTGTAACCACTGCCCGTTCGTGAAGCATCTACGGGCTCAATTGGCAGATTTTGGCCGCGAGTGCCAGGCGAAGGGGATCGGAGTGGTCGGGATAAGCTCGAACGATGCCGAGCACTATCCCTCCGACTCACCCGAGGCGATGGTCCGCGAAGTCGCCGAGGTGGGGTATACCTTCCCCTACCTCTACGACGAAGATCAATCGGTGGCCAAGGCCTACAAGGCCGCCTGCACGCCCGACTTCTTCCTGTTCGACGGGAACCGGCAGCTCTTCTACCGGGGACAGTTCGACAGCAGTCGTCCCGGGATCGGCCTCGAGGTGACGGGACATGACCTGCGAGGGGCTGCCCACGCGCTGCTGGCCGGACGCGAGGCCCCGGCGCAGCAGCTTCCCAGCATCGGTTGCAGTATCAAATGGAAGCCGGGGAACGAGCCCGATCACTTCACATGACGGGTGCCAGCGGTCAGTAGGCCTCCATGGAAAACAAAGAGGCGCCGTCGGACCATTCCGACGGCGCCTCTTTCAGTCCTGTCACAACCCGGCGCGATGACCGCTGCCGACTTGGACAGTCGAAGCCGAATCGGCCTCCTTACAAACCGAAGCGGCGATCGCGTGCCCTTGCCAGGTTGCACAGAATACTTGGACTAGACAATGGGTCACCTCCTTGGCTCAGTTCAACTTTGGGCAGAGCGCCGGCGGGCTCACGGACCCGCAGTCCCCGAACCGCAACCGCCGGGGGTGTCGGCTCGGGGCCCAGGCCGCCGTGCGGCCACTGCAAACTATGACCCGGTGATCCGCCGATCAAGAAGAATATCTCAGACTTTCTTGTACGCCCTGCGGAAGAGCCAGGCGCTGACCAGGACGGCGATCGTAATCCAGAGGAATCCCCAAACCACACCGTGGATGCCGGTCAACTCGCCGAGCATCGCGGCATCGGACCGAAGCTCCGGGCGGTCCAGGACGTCACTCTTGATGTCCAGGATCGCGTAGAGGCAGCTGGTGAGTCCGAGGACGAGGAGCAGACGCTGGTTCCACACTTCGGCGAGTTTCTTGGCGCTGAGCAGAAGGACTGAACCGAAGGCCATCCCGAACCCGATGCCGAAGGATCCACGCACATAGGCGATCGTGAGGCCGATCACGAACACGCCGATTGCACCGATCACCCACCGAGTGGAGATGCGCGAACTCTGGCCGGCCGTAACCATGAGTCCACCCCACGCCAGACTTCCAAGGTATCCGGCCGAGAGCGTGAGGAAGGCGTTACCGCCCGGACAGTAGCAGGCGCCACCCTGGTTGGGATCCAACACGATCCGCTCGATCATGCCGCCGGTCGCTACCGCCACGGCCGCATGGCTGATCTCGTGCAGAAGGAC
Source organism: Gemmatimonadota bacterium (assembly GCA_022571515.1). Classification (GTDB taxonomy): domain Bacteria; phylum Gemmatimonadota; class Gemmatimonadetes; order Longimicrobiales; family Gaopeijiaceae; genus JACZXQ01. The sequence goes on along the minus strand of JACZXQ010000014.1, from coordinate 26,801 downwards.
CACGAAGATCTTGAGCGGATAGATGAATGCCGTGTCCCAGACGGTCCAGAGCACGCCGAAGTAGAAGACGAACCCAGCCACGAATGCGAGACGCCGTTTTGTCTGTTGGTTCATGCTCTTGGTACGGGTAGAACGGGCTCAGTGTTTCCCTCTTGTTGGATGCCGGAGACGATTCACCGGTTGCTCTCCAGATGGAAGGGGAACGCGGCCCGTAGTAGCAAGGGCGCTATGGAGGCCATCTCATCTCGAGCCCCCAGGCGTCGGGCTTCTTGAACGGCCTGTGTGCGAGCCCCGGCGGCCACGACCTCTTGGGTCGCCCGACCGAGGTCGCCGCGAGCCGCCTGCCAGGCCCTCCTGTCGAGGCTGAGCAGGTGTTGCTCCAGATCCACCACGTTGAGCCCCCCGCCCTCCCAGCGGGCCAAGATTACGGAGTCGCCAGCGGTGCCACCCTGCCAGCTTCGCGCCGCCGCCTCGTCGACCTCGACTTCGTCGGCGAGGGACTCGAGCCAGCGATCTGTCGCGGCAGGGATGTCTTCCCACATCGAGGCTGCCTCGTACGCCACGGACCCGCGGTCGAACCGGACCACCTCCTTGGCCTCCAGCCGCAGTACGTGGAACCCGTACTCGGTTTCCGCAACCGGACTGAGTCCGCCTTTCTCCAGCGCAACGCCCGCCCGCCAGAACTCGGGAACCCAGGCTCCTTCCCGGCCAGGGGGCAACAGGCCTTCCCGTCCCTCCGCTCCGGACTCCTCGGAGAGTTCGTAGCGTGGGTCGTCGAGGTACTGCGCCCGGAGGTTCTCGTCCCGGACGTCACGCTCCGCGAGGAGCCGTTCGGCCACGGCCTGCTCGATGAGGAGCCTCTTCCGGCGGGCCCGGTAGCGCATGCGCCGTGCACCACAACGGTGGTCAGGATTGCGAGTCGCGATGATCGGCGCATCTCTTTGCTCTCGACAGGTAAGGAGTCCGGTCAGGTCCGGTGGCCCGGAAAGTAAGGGCCGCTCTCGAAGGACGCACGGCTTGCAGGACCGTCCGCGACGGGGCACGTTAGGCTCCCCGATCGCCGTCCCGAGCTGGACCAGCCTAACGGCCGTGACCACCTTCCCTTTAGCCCCTACGCGACGCCTCTTCCGTGCTATGGCTGCGACGATCGTGCCGGAGCTCAGCGGGGTGGACGAAGAGGTATGGCGCCGGACAGAGGCCCTCATCACCCAGGGGCTATCGGGTCGGCCGGACGCCATGGTCAGGCAGCTCGTGTTATTCATTCGCGTGGTCAACGTGCTGGCGGTGGTCCGGTTCCTGCGACCGTTCACGGCTTTGGACGATGCGCGCAGACTGCGCTTTCTCTCCTCCCTCGAGAATGCACCCATTCTCGCCATCCGGCGCGGCGTGTGGGGCCTGCGCACGCTTGTTTTCATGGGCTACTACGGACAAGACGACGTGAGGGCCCGACTAGGCTACCGCGCGAAGTCGCTCGGGTGGCGGGCTGTGAGGCAGGAAGGCGCCGATTGGTGAAACACGCACAGTACGACGTGCTGATCGTGGGTTCGGGCGCCGGGGGCGGGACGGTGGCGCAGGCGCTGATCCCACTCGTTCAGGCGGGCGCTTCGGTGTTGGTCGTCGAGAAGGGTCCGCGCTTCCGCGACGACGAGTTCACGGGGCACGAGTTGGACATGGCGCCGGCGCTTTACGAGGACGGCGGTGGCTTCCTCACGGCAGACGGTACGATGACGTTGGCCATGGGTGTGGCGTACGGGGGCTCTACCGTGGTGTATACGGGCACGTCACTCACGGCACCGGAGCGGGTCATCCGCCACTGGGGGGTCCCCGGACTAGACTACGCCGACCTCGTGGCCCGGTCCGAGAAATACGAAGCAGAGAACAACGTGCATCTGCTTCCGGACGAGGAGATCAACGAGAACAACAGACTGTTCGTGGAGGGGTGCCACGCGGCCGGCTATGAGGCCCGCCAGTTCCCGGTCAACGTGAAGGGCTGCCTCGGCTCGAGCCTGTGCAATCTCGGCTGCCCGAACCAGGCGAAGCAGGGCACCAACCGCGTGCAGTTGCCCCGCGCGGAGCGGGGAGGCGTCGAGATCGTCACGCGTGCCGAGGTGCTGCGCATCGAGGAACGGGCGGTCGTCGTTCGCGTTGGTGAGCCACGTCCGGGCGAGAAGGGTGAGCCGTCGGAGTGGAAGCCCGGCGACTACCGTGTGGAAGCGGCCACCGTGGTGCTGGCCGCAGGCGCTGTCGGGTCGTCCAGCCTGCTGCTCCGGTCGGGCTTCGGCTCGCGCCTACCCCGGCTCGGAGAGGGCTTCACGTGCCATCCGGCCTTCATCCTGGTCGGCGAGCATGAGCGCGAGATAACCAACGACGTCGGCCACCCCAAGAGCTACTACCTGGACCGGGCCGAAGAAGAGGGCTGGGTGCTCGAGACGTGCATGTACTTCCCGTTCGTCACGGCGAAGAGCCTCACCGGGTTCGGCCCGTCGCACAGCACGCTGATGCGGGCGTTCGGCCGGCTGCAGATGATCCTGGTGCTCGCCACCGATAAAGTGACGGCGGGTAACCGCATCACAGTGGACCGCCGGGGCCGCACGGCGGTCCACTACACCTTCACACCGTCCGTCGTCGAGAGCATGGTGGATGCCACCCGCGCTGCCACCCGCATCTTCTTCGGCGCGGGTGCGGCCCGAGTCCATGCTCCACCGGCGAATCCTCCGCTCATCGAGCGCGACGAAATCTCGCGCCTGGACAAGCGGATCCACGCCCGTTTTTTCCGAACCGGACGGGTATCCGTCTCGGCCGCCCACCTGATGGGCGGGTGTGGCATGGGTCGCGATGCGAGCCAATCGGTGACCGACGCATGGGGACGAGTGCACGGACACCCTTGGCTTCGGGTGGCCGACGCGAGCCTTTTCCCCGATTCGGTTGAGATCAACCCGTACCTGACCATCATGGGACTCGCCGACCGTGTGGCGGAAGGCATCATCAACGACCATGCGGTGAACTGCGCATCCCTTGGAGAAGAGCGATGAAGATCGTCGGCGGAGCCATCGTCACAAAGGCCCTCGAGGACGAGGGGATCACCCTTACGTTCGGAATTCCGGGCACGCACAACATCGAACTCTACGATGCGCTTGCCGAGTCCGAGACCGTGAGGGCCATCCTCGTCACCGACGAGCAGGGCGCGTCCTTCATGGCGGATGGGGTCTGGCGGTCGTCAGGCCTGCTGGCCTGCGTGAACATCGTTCCCGGTGCGGGACTCACCCACGCGATGTCGGGGATCGCCGAGGCCTTCATGGACAATGTGCCCATGCTGGTTCTGGGCTGTGGCATCAGGCGGGACACCGGCCACGCCTTTCAACTGCACGACGTCGACCAAATCGCGATGGTGGCTCCGGTCACCAAGGGCCAGTTCCGCCCCGAAACGGGCGACGAACTCTACAGTACCGTCCGGGAGGCCTGTAGGCTTGCACGCTCGGGCGCTCCCGGCCCGGTCTTCGTTGAGGTGCCGGCAGAACTCTACATGCTCAAGCAGAAGGTCGGATCCGGGTGGCGGTCCGAAGGGGGAGTTCCACCGACTCCACAGGGACCGGCTTTGGAAGCCGAGTCAGTCGAGCGTACCGTCGAGTTGCTCCGCGGAGCGCGGCGCCCGCTCATCTACGTGGGCGCTGGAGCTGCCCGGGCCGGAGACCACATCGTAGCCCTGGCGGAGCGCCTGGAGGCGCCGGTCTCGACCACTTTCCAGGGAAAGGGTGTCTTTCCCGAGAACCATCCGCTCTTCCTGTGGCCTGGATTCGGACGGTCTGCTCCACCGTTCGCCCGTGAGATCGCGGCCGAGTGCGACCTCACTCTGGCCGTTGGCTGCAGATTCAGCGAGGTGGGCACCGGCAGCTACGGGTTCGAGATTCCGGGGCCTCTCATTCATGTGGACATCGACCCGACCGTGCTGGGAGCGAACTACGATGCGGAGGTAGCGGTGGTGGCCGACGCATCCGACTTCATCCGGGCCGTGCTCGCCCGGTTGGAGGAGGTGGAGCGGTCCGGGGACACTGGATTGCGGGACCGTATTCGGGAGGGCCATGCGGCTGTCCGAGCGGGTTGGCTCTCTGACATCGGAGGAGACCTCGTGACGCCGGCCCACCTCCTGGGCTCGCTTCAGGACATCCTCGGCCCGAAGACAGTGTACACCACCGACAGCGGCAACGGGACGTTCCTCGCGATGGAGATGCTGAGGCTCTCCCGGCCGGGGAAATACCTCGCGCCTATTGATTTTTCGTGCATGGGTTACTCGGTTCCGGCCGCGGTCGGAGCGAAGCTGGCCCTGCCCGACTGCCCGGTTGTCGCGCTCGCCGGGGACGGTGCGTTTCTAATGACCGGCCTCGAGGTCATGACTGCCGTCCAACATGGTGTGGGCATCATCGTGATGGTCCTACGTGATCGTGAGCTGGCACAGATCGCTCAGTTGCAGGGCACGGCCCTGAACAGAAAGGTTGCCAGTGCGCTCCCCGATTACGACCTGGAGGCTCTCGTCCGTGGCATGGGGGCTCACGCCCTCAGCATCAGCGCCGACGATCAGGTGAGAGGGGTCATCCGCAGTGCGCACGAAATCGCGGAGGGCGGTGAGCCCGTCGTCGTCGATGTGGCCATCGACTATTCGAGGCAGACCTACTTCACCAGGGGGATCGTGAGGACGAACCTCCTTCGGTTTCCCTTGCGTGAGAGGGTTCGCCTGATCGCCCGGGCGCTTACCCGCAAAGTGACCGGCTAGACAAGCGATGGGCTGCGAAGCTCCGAACAGGACCCTGGTGAAGATCCTCCACCCCATCGTATCTTTCAAATTCTTCCTTTGTTCGAGGGCGATTTCTCTCCGCGTGAGGGTGCGATTGATGCTCGGGATCGGTCACGGAGTTACTTGAGCATGGAGAACCTGCACCAAGCGCTGGCCATTCTAGGCGACCATCTCCGCGGCGGGGCGGTTGTTCTCGCGCTGAGACCAGCCTACACGGGGTTCGAGCCAACCCACTTTGTGGGTGATGTCGGGTCGATCTCCGGCATCGACCGGAAGAGGCTGAGCCGATCCCCGGGCCTGTGGTTGCGCGCGATCCACTCCGACGATAGGGGACGCGTTGCTCAGGCTCTTGCCGAACTGTACTCTCATGCCAGCCTCTCGCTGGAATACCGCATCTTGACCACGAGCGGAGGCGAGCGCTTCATTCGCGAGGATCTCCGCTGCCTACCGGACGAGCCGAGAGTGGCCCTGGGTGTGATTCGGAATGTCACACCGGAGTGTGCCCTGCGTGAGCGGGTCGAGAGCTTGGAGGAGCAACTCTTTCGAGCGCAGAGGATGGCGGCGCTGGGTACGCTGGCAAGTGGGATCGCCCACGACTTCAACACCCTCCTGACCACCGTCATTGCAACGACCCAGATCCTGGAGCAGGAACTCGATCTCGACACCCAGGGCCGGCAGGACTTGCTCACGATCCGCAACGCTGCCACGCGGGGTGGCACCCTCGTGCGGCAGATCCTGAACTTCGCGGGACGCGAGGAGGAGGCAGGCACAGAGCCGGTCGATCTGGGAACGGTCACAAGGGCGCTCGAGCCGATTCTCGTCCGCAGCCTCGGCGAGGCTGTACACCTGGTGCTCGAGACGGGTGAGGACCTGTGGCCCGTTGGCGCCGACATTGCCTTGGTCGAGCAGATCGTCCTGAATCTCGTGGTGAACGCACGGGAGGCCATGAGCCACGGAGGTGAGATCACGATCCGAACAGCCAACGCGCATCTCTCGCAGCCCCTTGACGTCGAAGGAGATGTTCTCCGGCCGGGACGCTATGTGGTGCTATCGGTTCAGGATACCGGCCCCGGCGTCGCCGAGCGCGTACGGCGTCGTATTTTCGAGCGTGATGTGAGCACCAAGGAAGAGTGGGGTGCGGGCGTGGGTTTGGCCACGGTGCGGCGCATCGCGCGAGACTGGCATGGAGGAATCGAGATTGAGAGCCGTCCAGGCGAGGGTGCGACTTTCCGCGTCTATTTTCCGGCGAGGGACACCGATACGGTTTCGCTACCACCCGAGGCCGCTCTGGAGCACGGCACCGAGCCGCAGGCCATTCGCGTCTTGGTGGTGGAGCACCGGCCTGCGCTGCGCACGCTGATCGAGCGTGCCCTCACGCGTGATGGCTATTCGGTCGTGGCCGTGGGAACCGCCCGCGAAGGCCTCGAAGTCTTCGATCGGGTAAAGCCACGATTCAACCTGGTCGTTCTCGACTCCCTGTTGCCGCACCGGTCCGGCGAGCAGCTGTACGGAGCCCTTTCGCGGAGGGTGGACCGACTCCCGGCCGTGTTCGTGGCCGATCAGGCGCCGGCCGAGGAGGCTGGCGGCCGCGGAGTACCCGGCATACGCCTGACCGACCCGTTTTCGGCGGGCTCGCTTCTCGACGCCGTCGACCGGGCCCTCGCGGCCGGGACCGCGGATGGAGGCAACGGCTCAGCGGCCAAGGCGGGAGCCTGACGCCCGAGTCGCCCGCCACGGATCTCGCCGATGCCAGCGAGCGGGAGTGCCGCGGTCTCCTGATCTCCCGCATCCACGACGATTTCTGGTCGGACGACTACTACCGGGCTGTGCAGGCAGTGCGGGGGTGGTGCGACCGGCAGGGCGAAGATTTTCCGACGACGCTGTTTCTCCGCATGGATCACTTGGATGATTTGCCCGAGGTGGAGCGCAATCAGGCGGTCGAGGTCAACGCCGGACGACGGCTGATCAAGTCCTACTTTCGGAAGACGCAGCAGTTGTGTGTCCGCGGATTCCTATCGAAGGACGACCTGCGCGAGCATCTCACCATGCCGCAGCGCCTGGAGACATTGTTCGAGATCATCGAGCCGTTCGAGGCGGCCCGGAAGGCCGACTACGATCGCGAGATGTTCGACTTCTACGACGCCCTCCACGGCGGTGAGCTGGCCCGGCCGTCGCGATAGCTGCCGGGCTCGGCACGAGCGCGTGCCCAGCACCTCCTTGGACATCTGCTTGCCCACCAGGACGCTCGGCATGTGCACTTGCTGAGCCTCCTCCTCGGGCGCATGTTGGCGAGCCTGCCAGGACATAGTTCAAGAATCCGAAACACCGACCCGGAGCCCATCCCAATGGCCTCGCATCTTATACGCTATCTCGCTAGGTGGTCTCTCCGCTGCGCACCAGTTCTTGTGGCAGCCCCTGTGGCGCTGTCCGCCCAGAACCTGCCCACACCAGAGTCCGTTCTGGGGTATACCGTCGGGCAGGACTTCAAACTCGCGACCTACGAGGAGTCGCTGGGCTACTTCCAGCAGTTGGCGGCCGCGAGCGACAGGGTCGAGCTTCGCGAGGTCGGTAGGACGTCCAACGGGAGGCCCTGGTACATCGCCCTGATCTCCTCACCGGAGAACCTCGCGAACGTGGAGCGCTACCGTGAGATAGCACTGCGCCTCGCGCATCCCGAAGGCCTTTCGGACAGCGACGCCCGGGCGCTCGCGCGGGAGGGCAAGGCCATCGTCCACATCGACGGCGGGCTGCACTCGACGGAGGTGGCTCACGCGCAGCACACGATACAGCTCGCGTACGACCTGGCGTCCGAGACCTCCGACTCGGAGATCCTCTCCATCCTGGACAACGTGGTGCTGCTGCTTTGGCCATCCATCAACCCCGACGGCCAGACCATGGTCGCCGAGTGGTACCGCTCGAACCTGGGCACACCGTTCGAGGTCTCGGGCGGGCCGTTCCTCTACCAGAAGTACGTGGGTCACGACAACAACCGGGACGGATACATGATCAACATGATCGAGTCCCGGGTGGTGACGCGCGTGGCTCGCGAGTGGGAGCCGCAGATCCTCTACAACCACCATCAGACGGCACCCTTCCCCACGCGCATCTGGATCCCGCCGTTCGCGGAGCCCATCAGCCCCTATGTGCATCCGCTCATGTGGCGGACGGTCAACCTGATCGGCATGGCCATGGCGCAGGCTCTGGAGGAGCGTGGCCAGAAAGGCGCCATGCACATGGGGACCGGCTTCGACAACTGGTATCCGGGCTTCATGGACCACGCCAACAATTTCCACAACGTGGCGTCGTTCCTCACGGAGACGGCGCTTTACCGCTACGCGACGCCCCACTTCTATACCGTCCAGGACTTCCCGCCTCAGCGGCGCGACTTGAGGCCGCAGTCGCTCTATTCGAGCCCGTGGGAAGGCGGGTGGTGGCGGCTTCGGGATGCTGTGGACTACATGCTCACGGCGTCGATCTCCGTGCTCGACGTTGCAGCCAAGTACAAGGAAGACCTGCTCTACAACCGATACCAGGCCGGTCGCGACGTGATCGCGGATCGCCGTGAGGCCCCGCCCTATGGGTTCTTCATCCCGCAGGACCAGCGTGATCCGGTAGCGGCGGTCGAGCTGCTCAGGCGCTTGGCATTCAATGGCATCGAGGTCTACCAGCTTTCGAGTGCGGTGACGTTCGAAGGGCTCAGCCACCCCACGGGGACATGGGTGATTCCCATGGATCAGCCGTTCGCGAACTTCGTTCGCCAGTTGTTCGACGTGCAGGACTATCCCGACTTGAGAGAATTTCCGGACGGTCCACTGGACCAACCGTACGACGTGGCCGGCTGGACGCTCCCCTACCAGATGGGAGTGCGCGTGGTCGAGGCCGCCTCACCGTTGAATGGCGACGTGCGCGGCGTGATGGAGCTCGTGCAGGGCACCGTAGTGCCCTGGGACCAGCCGGGTGACGCGGCCACTTTCGACACGCCTCCCGGAGTGGGATTCAACACCAACGCCGTAGCCGCGGGCATCGTCCCGCCTGCGGGCCGGATCACGGGCGGGGGGTCTGCCCTGGTGTTGGATCCGGCCCAGAACAACTCGTTCAAGGCGCTCAATCGCGCGTGGAACGAGGGCGCCACGGTGCGGATCCAGCCGGGCTCCGACGGATCCAGTGCCCGCTATCTCGTGACCGGGCTTTCGGACTCATCGGCGCGACAGATGGTGGCCGACTTCGCTCTTCAGGCCAGCAGGACCGGCACGGCGGGAACCGAAATCGCTCGCCCGCGGCTCGGCGTCTATCGTCCCTGGGCGGCCTCCATGGATGAGGGATGGACCCGCTGGCTCCTGGAGCGATACGACTTCGAGTTCAGCAACATCAGGAACGCCGATGTCCGCGCGGGGCAGCTCGGCGATCGCTTCGACGTGATCCTGATCGTGGACATTCGCTCGCGCACGATCATGAACGGATCGCCCAAAGGCAGCGTACCGCCTCGCTACGCCGGAGGCATCGGCCCGGAGGGGGTGCGGGAGTTGGACGCGTTCGTGAGAGCTGGCGGGACGCTGGTGACGATCAATAGCTCGAGTGAGTTCGCCATCGAGCAGCTCCACCTTCCTGTCCGAAATGTCATTGCCGATCTGGACCGGAAGGAGTTCTTCCTGCCATCGTCCATCGTCGAGATGGACGTGGACCGCTCCCACCCCGTCATGGGGGGAATGAGCCCCAAGTCCAAGATCATCGTGGACGGGAGCCCCGTCTTCACGGTAGAGGACGACTTCGAGGGTCAGGCGCTGGCCAAGTACAGCTCGGAGGGTTCTCCGCTACTGTCCGGCTTCCTGTTGGGTGAGGAGCACGTGAAGGGGTACGCCACGGCGATGGACGTCCACCATGGTGACGGTCACGTGGTCCTGTTGGGCATGCGTCCGCAGTGGAGGGCTCAGCCGTTCGACAACTTCCGGATTCTCTTCAACGCGGTGCTCTATTCGAGGGAGGTGGCCGCCGCGGTCACCCCCAACACGGACTTCTGGGAAGCACCGGATGAGGACGAGGAAGAGGACGAGGGAGATGACGAGGCTCCCGAAGAGGGCGGCGGGCGGCGGGGCCGCCGGGGAGGTGGCCCCGGTCGATAGGCCGGCCGTCAGGGCTGAAGATCGTCCACTGGGGCGTGCCCTCGCCCGGGGCGAGGAAATCCTGGGCCCAAAGGTTCCCCAATGCATCGATTTGAAGATCGGCGTACGCGGGAAAGGTCTCTGGAACCGGTAGGTCCTCGAGCAACTGTCGCAAGGAGCGCCGCTCGTTGTCGGTATCGGCGTCCTCTGCGACCTGCTCGTCGATGTAGTCCTGCACCGCGGCATTCGTCACGGGCCGAAGCTGCTCAGCGAGCCTGAAGATTCTGAGCAGTCGCCCGGTGCCTTCATACGCACGCACGTCGTAGGTGTCTCCGAAGGCGATGTAGAGCCGGTCGCCTGCAGCCGACGCCACCGTGTTTCGGCCGAACGGAATCGTGCGCGCCATGAAGCTGTTGCCGTTGACTTGCGCATACATCTCCAGAGCCGGGAACTCACCGAAAAGGGTCGCGGCCCGGCCGTCCATCGACACGCTGGCGTAGAGCGACTTGGCACGATGAAGGCCGGTCGGAAAGCCGATATCCGAACTGAACGACGCGCCCCCGCCATAGACGATGCTCCCATCAGCCAAGACGCCCCGGGGGATCGGGTAACCGCCGGCGTCCTGCACCGGGAACGATCGTGCGAAGCCGTCGTCAACGTGCAGGATGGAAACACGGCGCAGGTCGAGGTCATGGATCACCAGGGAATCCGGCCCGTAGGTGCCCGCAAGCCGGGGCCGCCTGAACTCGCCAGGACCGTCTCCATCGGTTCCGAACCCGTGAAGGAACTGGCCGCCTCCACTGTAGACGCGCACTTCTTGGCTCCCGCTGTTGACCACCGCTATTCGGCCGTCCGCCAACCGGAGCGCTCCGGCGATCCGGAAAAACTGGTACTCGGGGCTGCCCGCCAGCGTGCCGATGGAGAGCGAGGGTTGGTCTGCTACCGACCATCCCGCGTGGGCAGCATCGAGGTCCATTGCACTTTCGACGATCGTGATTCCGGCGCTGTCGCGCTCCGTCCACGTGATGGCGGGGTCGGCTTCGAGGCCGCATCCGGCCAGCGTTGTTGCAATGAGCGTGCAGGCCCATCGCGGTATCTGTGTATTCACGAACTCCTGCCTCCGACGATCGAGTGGTGTGCGGCGGGTCCAAACGTGCTGATCCCTTCTGCCACCATGAGGGTTGCCCGGTGGAGGGCTTGCCTCCTAGGCTTGCTACCATCGGCCTCCTGGGCATATGGTCCGGGTGCCGGAAGTTCGACGCTTAGCAAGGGGGGGAGCATGGATCGCAGAGGATTCCTCAAAGCTGGAACCTTCGCTGGGATCGCGAGCACGGGTGCCGCGTCTCGGCTCTCGGCCGCGGCTTCTCCATCGGGACTCGAGTGGCTCTCGTCCCGCCCGAACCTCCGGGCCGATGGGACTCTTCGCCTCAGCGCCAACGAGAACCCGCTCGGCATTTCGCCCGGTGCGCGCGAGGCGGTCATCGAGGCGATCACCGACGCCAACCGCTACCCTGGGTTTCGGCAGAAGGAACTCATCTCGCGGTTGGCGGCGCGGTACGATCTCCGGCCCGAGAATGTCTATCTGGGTGCCGGGTCCACCGAGATTCTCCAGATGGCCGTGCAGGCACTCGCCGCCTCTGGCCGGCCCCTGATCGTGGCGGAGCCCACCTTCGAGGACGTACCTGGCTACCGGAGACCGTTCCCGTACCGATTCGTGACCGTTCCCTTGGACTTCCGCTACGCGCACGATCTGGAGCGCATGCGGGACGAGGTCGAAAAATCGAACCGGCCTTCGGTGGTTTACATCTGCAATCCCAACAACCCCACCGGCTCGATCACTCCGAGCGCAGAGGTCGACGCCTGGATCCACGACGCGCCCGAGTCCGTGTTCTTCATCATCGACGAGGCGTACTACGAGTTGGTGGACGACGCATCATACTGGTCGGCTCTAGGCTGGGTCGATAGGCGGAGGAACGTGCTCGTTACGCGCACGTTCTCCAAGATCTTCGGCATGGCCGGGCTTCGCATCGGATACGGACTGGCCCACGAGGACACGGTGGCGCGCTTCAAGGAGTTCCAGAGCAACAACAGTACGACGCAGCTGTCCGCGGCGGCGGCTCTCGCGTCGCTCGACGATGAGGAGTTCGTGGCGAGGAGCCTCGAATCGAATCGTGCCGCGCGGGCCGTTGTCCACCAGACGTTGGACGAATTGCGTCTCGGGTATCTGCCGAGCCATACCAACTTCATCATGCACGAGATCCAGGGCGACCTCCGGGACTACATCGCGCGTTTCCGGGAACAGGGAATCTCGGTGGGCCGTCCCTTCCCGCCCATGCTCGGTTACAACCGACTGTCCCTCGGCACCGAGGACGAAATGGAACGGTGGGCGGAGACGATCCGCTCGTTCCGCGCCCGCGGCTGGACGTAGCCTCGCCTCACTGCATCGCGCTGGGCGGCGGCATGGTCAGGAGCGCGGCGTAGAGGTCGATACCGTACCAGAGGTTACGAATCCGTAGGTTTTCGTCGGGGGCGTGCTGGTTGTCGTCATGGTTGGCGATGGGCACGACCACGGCCGGCTGGTTCATGACCTCGGTGAACAGGTAGAGCGGAAGCGACCCGCCAAGAGCCGGAACCACCACCAGGTCTTGCTCACCCGCGGCCTCCCGAACGGCCGTCACGATTTGCCGCGCGATGGGCAGGTTCATGTCGGTTCGGGCGGCACGGTAGCCACCTCCGTGTGTCACCTTGGCGATCTTGGGATAGCGTCGCCGGGTCTCCATGTCAGGGTCTTCCCTCACTACGTGGTAACCCTGGGCGCGGATGTGGGCCTCCACCAGATTGCGCATGTGCTCCGGCTCGTTGCCTTTCACCAGCCGGATCCCGAGTGAGGCTGTCGCCGTGGCCGGGATCACGTTCCGGGCCCGAGCGCCCACGTTGCCGCTCTCCAGGCCTCGCACGGTCAGGGAGGGGAGGAGGAGGCGCTCGGCCAAGGACTGCGGCTCGCCTTCGGTGCGGGCCAGGCCGAGCTCGTGCTTCAGCTCTTCGTCCCAAGGAGGAAGGTTTGCCAGCGCTTCGCGCTCGGCGGGCCCAATCGGCTCGACCGTGTCGTAGAATCCATCGACGAGTACGGTGCCGTCCTCGTCCTTCATGCTTGCAAGGAGGTGAGCCAGCATCTGGCCGGGCACCGGAGCCCAGTTGCCGTAGTGGCCGCTGTGCAGGGAGTGCGAGGGGCCGTAGACCATGACCTCCATCCCGGTCACGCCGCGCACACCGAAGGTGAGGAGGGGACGGCCGCTCTGGTGCACGGGGCCGTCGAAGAACAACCAGATGTCGATCGAGTCCAGCCGGTCGCGGTAACGGTCCAGGTACTGACCCAGGTGGAGCGATCCCGCTTCCTCCTCTCCCTCGAAGAAGAAGATCAAGTTCGAGGTGGGCGTCACGCCGCCTTCCTGGAAGGCCGAGAGCACCGGGAATAGCGCACCGAGCGGTGCTTTGTCGTCACCGGCGGAGCGGGCATAGATCATCCACTCGGGGTCGATCGCCTCACCGTCCTCCGGGAGGGGGCGCTCGCGGCCCCCCTCTTGGATGAGCCGGGTGTAGAGGGTCGGTTCCCACGCGCCGTGGGTCCACCGGCGCTCGTCCACGGGCTGCCCGTCGTAGTGGATGTAGATCCCGAGCGTGCGTGTGGCCCCCGGCACGAGCAGCTCTCCGTACACGATGGGCGGCGCGCCCGGAAGCTTGAGCAACTCTGCCGTCACTCCACGGCGTTCCAACTCCGCGCGGATGTACTCCGCGTTCCGATGGATGCCCACCGAGTCGCCGGCGTTGTTCGGGATGGCAAGGAGATTGGCGAAGTCTCGGATGATCGCCGGCCCGTGGGCCTCACGGTAGGCCCGCGCCACCTCCACTCCCGAGGTCTGAGCGGCTGCGCCCGCGGGAACGAGCGTGAGGGCGAGCAAGATCGAGCGGCGCATTGGGCGCTCCTGTTTGGACGTACGATCAATGTGGTGAGCCAGGTGGCATGATCGCCGCGACCCGGATGTGGCCGCAAGGGGTGGCCCGCTGCGGAGGGGTCAGCTGCCCGGGGTTGGGTAAATGACGGCCAAGAGCGCGATTGTGCCTCGGCGAGTACCTTGCTCGGCGGACCGAAGACCCCTCGCTCACCTTCCGGCTGCACTCCGGTACGATTGGCGGGGAGACCGAGGAAGTGATCAAGGGGCGCCCTCATGATCGACCTGCGAAGCGACACGGTCACCCGACCCACGCAGGCCATGCGCGAAGCCATGGCCCAGGCTGAAGTGGGCGACGATCTCTATGGTGACGACCCCACGGTCAATGCCCTCGAGGCGCGCGTTGCCGACATCCTGGGCAAAGAGGCGGCGGTCTACATGCCTACCGGGACCATGACCAACCAGGTGGCGTTGAGAGCGCACACAGAGCACGGCGACGAAGTGCTCATGGACGTGAACGCCCACCTCGTGCGGTACGAAGGTGGGGCGCCCGCCGCGCTCTCGGGCCTCACCGTGCGTCCGTTGATCGGAAAGCGGGGGATCTTCACGGCCGAGGACGTGAACGCGGCGTTGAACTCGCCTCACCCGTTCGTGCCACAGCGGGCGACCCCCCCGCAGCGGCTGCTGTGCGCCGAGAACACGCACAATGTGGGTGGCGGGTCGGTGTGGCCCCTCGATGTCCTGGTCGAGGCGGCGGAGGCCGGCCGGTCCCATGGGTTGAGCACGCACCTCGACGGAGCCCGGCTGTGGCACGCTTCGGTGGCGTCCGGAACGCCGGAAGCCGATTACGCAGCGCCGTTCGACAGCGTGAGCGTTTGCTTTTCCAAGGGCCTCGGTGCTCCAATCGGCTCGGCTCTCGCCGGAGGCGCCGCCTTCGTGGAACGAGCGCGCCGTTTCAAACAGGTTTTCGGTGGGGGGTTCAGGCAGGCAGGAATCGTCGCGGCCGGCGCGCTGCACGCGCTCGAGCACCACAGGGATCGCCTGGCCGACGACCACCGCAATGCCCGGTCGCTCGCCGAGGGTCTGGCCTCGATCGAGGGCATCTCGGTGGAGCCCACGCTGGTCGAGACCAACATCGTCCGTTTCGATGTGGAGGCCATGGCCGTGGGCGAGTTCGTGGACCGGTGCTTCGAGCGGGGCGTCCACCTCTTTCCGGGTGGCCGGCGTACGGTACGCGCCGTGACCCATCTCGACGTCACGGCCGGTCAGGTCGAGCAGTCCCTCGATGTCATTCGCGGTGTGATCGAGGAGTTCGGCGAGGACGGCAGCCGGTGAGCTGAAGGGCACGCGGAGTCTGGCGCGGCTGGTCGTCCAGACGTGGCTCGAGATGCGTGATCCCGCCGAGGGTTAGAGGTCGGGCAGGCTCAGAGCGCTCAGGGTACGATGGTGATCTTCCGGCCCACGGTCATGGCTTCGCGCCCCGCGAGTTGAATCTCGACCGTGAGCGTATAATCTCCCGGCTCCACATCCGGCAAGTTCAACTCGACCGACCGGAACACGGTGCCCAACACGTCGGGGCCTGCCTCCTCCCAACTCATGACGACCGGATTGTCCGGCTCGAGGACGCGGAAGAAGCGGCCGGCGCGTTGCAGCAGGCTCAACCCACCGGCGTCGATTCCGATCCGAACCTGGGCACTCTCCCCGATCGCGAGACCGTAGACTTCCCAAGCGACCTTGAAGCGCTCACCCGCTGGGATTCTGATGGCCGCCATGGCCGAAGGGACGGCCTCAGCGAGGGTTTCCGGATTTTCCCCGCCGCCATGGAGGATGAGAAGGTCGGAGACAGAGGCCAGACCGAACGGCAACCCCTCTTGCCACACGCCGTGCCGGTCACGCCAGGCCTTCTTTTCGTCAGGGCTGAACGCTTCGACGCCCACGATGTAATGCCCGTTCGGCACCTGTAGCTGGAAAGCCCCTTCCGGACCCTCGCCACGGACCTCGTGGCGTTCAGCCGTGTTCTCGTCGATGAGGAAAAGCCCTGACACGACGGGTGCGTCCACCTCAGGCTCCTCCGGCATGAACGGTTCCGCCACCTCGGTGGATCCGAACGGGTTGGAGCGCCGTTGGCGGTCCTCACGGCTCACGTTCCGCCGTGCGCGCAAATCGATGATTCCCGTGTTGCGGGTCACGCGCGTCGGCCTTCGCTCCTCGGGGACCTGCGGTGCGAACGCCCCCACGACCAGCAGGGAGTCGCCACGGCGGAATCGGGCCACCTGCGTGTCGAGTGCGTTCAGGTCGGGAGCATACGGGGGTGCGTACCCCGTGTGGGGCTTCGCCTGCTCGAGCTCCCAAGCGTCCGCCGGAACATCCGAGGGTGAGAGGAGGGCGGGGCCCGGAGGCATGAACTCCTGGCCCTTTGGGTGATGGCGGCCCACGATCGAGCGCGTGTCCTGGAGGCTCGCAGTGGGAATGCCGCGACGACGCTCCCACGCCTTCTCGGCGCCATAGCGTAGCGTGAGTTGAGCGATGTCATCCCCCCACTCTACGCCATAGGGGTTCGCTGCCCCGTCGCGCATTCGTATGAGGACCTGACGGGCGTACTGTTCAGTCTTGCGATCATTTCCCTCCACCAGGTAGAGGGGGTCGGCAAGCAGCCACATTCGGTCCTCCATGCGCTGCTTGTCTGCCGCTTCCTCGAAGGTGGCGGTTCCTTCATTGTCCAACAGGTAGGTAGGTGCCTGCCAATCGGCGGCCACATCGGGAGGCATCTGGGCGAGGGCTTGGTCGAAGATTTCGGCAGCCTCGATCCATTTGCCCGTCTGGTGCCGCATCATCGCTACCAGGGCAGTGCACCACCAACTCTCACCTCCACCGCACTGCTGGGCGAGTCGTTCAGCCCTATCCCAGTCGCCGACCTCACTCATGTAGTAGACACGCTGTCCCAAGACCCATTCGTCGCCTGGGATCTCGCCGCCGATCTCGGCGAGATCGCGCAGCACCCGCACACGGGCCATGCCGAACTCTACCGGCTCCTTCGGCACCTGCCATTCGCCCGATTCGTCACCTCCGAATCGTAGGCAAAAGCGGCCCACCAGGTCGTCGCAGCCACGCCCACCCCGTCCGAGTTCCGGCGGGATCCGCTCTTCGCGATAGCGCTCGAAGCGGGTCTGTACATCCTTTGCCTTCGCCAGAAGCTCCAGCGAGTCGGCCTCGGAGACCTGAGCCTCGACCGAGGCTGCCCCTAGCATCAGTGCTCCCGCTGCCCAAAGCGCCAGCGTGATCCGCGATTTTCCGTGCAATCTCATCCCCTGCTCCCCTGCAAGACGAAAGGCCCCGGCGACGCGACGCGGCCCGCTCCGGTTCATCGAGTCGCTCTCCTTAGAGGCCTAGGCCCTCCGGTGTGTTAACCGTCGGATTTCATACGAGCCGTTGTAGGAACGCAATACACAGAGAGGGTATGCCGGATCCAATGGGGATGAATGATAGAAACCTGGTTACGAGATTCAACGAGGTGGGACACCATTGAAGACCGTCTTGATCACGGGTGCTAGCAGGGGAATCGGCTTCGAGACCGCGTTGGCCTTCGGGCGCGCCGATCGACGTGCTCGTGAACAACGCGGGCATCGAGCGGCGGGGCACCATCGAGGAGCTGGACCTCGCCGAGTTCCGCGCGGTGATGGAGACCAATTACTTCGGGGCCCTGCGTTGCATGCAGGCGGTACTTACCCAGATGCGTACCCGCGAGAGTGGCTGCGTGATCAACGTGACGTCGATTGCCGGCCGGATCTGCACCTCGCCGTTTGGACCGTACGCCGCGTCGAAATTCGCACTCGAGGCCGCCAGCGAGGCGCTTGCCCAAGAGGTCAGGGCGTTCAACATCCGCGTCGCGATCGTGGAGCCGGGCGTCATCGATACGTCGATGGCCCAGGGACTCCGGGAGGAGACGTACGAGTCGGTCTATCCGCACGGGCGGCGAATGGCCGCCCTGTTCACCGCATCACTCCCGGAGGCCGCCGGACCGTCGCTGGTGGCCGAGAAGATCCCGGGCATCGCTGAGAGTGAAAGCTGGCAACTCCGGTATCCAGTGGGCCCGGATGCGCAGGGCTTTCTGGACTGGCGGGCCTCCATGACCGACGAGGAGTGGACGGACCGCGGCGGCATGGATGACGACACATGGTGCGCGGCCATGGAGCGCGACTTCGGCCTGGACTTGCGGCCGAAGGAGTAGGGAGGAGGTGCGCGGCGGCCTACCTACAGACCGATACCCTCACTAACTTGGTAGTCGCCCCGAAAAAGGGGCGACTCAGGGGCCATAGCTCAGCTGGGAGAGCGCCGGCTTTGCAAGCCGGAGGTCGCCGGTTCGAGACCGGCTGGCTCCACTGGTGGAACACTAGACCCCGTAAGGCTTTTCGGCCTTGCGGGGTTTCCGTATTTTTCCCACTGGTAAGCTGCGGTGACAGTGGTGGTGACAGAACCCGGCAAAAAAAGAGTCATTGCGTGACACACTGGAGCGCTGTCAGGCGGTCGCTGAGGGACTCTTTATGTTGTTCCACGCGGAACTCCACGACCTCGGAGCGGTGGCGAACCTGGCCCAGGTGGGAGTAAACCCGATCGACCATCGACGTACCGCCGTGACCTAGTTCACGCCCAACCGTGTACGGGCTGACCGGGGCGCCACGGTCGAGGGTCTGCAAGCGAGCTGCGCAGTAGGTGTGCCTGAACGCCTTGGAGCGCACCTCGCCCGCCTTCCAGGCCGCACGCACGGCCACGGCGTCCAGCGACTTTCGGAAGTCAGTGATGCGGGTCTCGGGGCCGGATAGAGGAGAAGGGAAGAGTAGCCGCCCAAGACCCGTGCTCCACGAAAACCTCATCCGCACGGATTCTTGGGCATCTTGAGTCGATCATGGCGGGCCCGATTGGGCACCAGTCGGCTGGGTCTGCGGGCGAAGCTGGGATGGGGATTCTGAGATCCCTGGCCTACGTGCTCGGCGTGATGTTCATCGTGCTGGTGCCCGCGATCGTCGCGGTAGCCGAGATACGGGATCGGTCCGAGGAACCGACTCCCTGGGAATAAGCGGATCTGGCGCATCACCTGGGCGCCCGCCCCACCAGCGCGTCCCCCAGGTCGATGAGCCAGAGAGAGCTTCCCTGAGAGATGCGCGGCGCATAGGCGATGTGCCGCCCGTCGGGGGAGAGGACGAAGTCATGGATGTAGCCCTCCTCCTCCTCCTCGCTCAGCGGGACCGGCTCCGCCATGGGGTCAACGGGGATGAGCCAGACGTCACCCTGCGTGCCGGCCGTCAAGAAGCCGCTGCTGTCCGGGAGCCACTGGTGGCCCCACCACGACCAGGCGCCGGGACCGAGCGAGCGAGGCTCTCCCTCCACCTCTCCGGAGGCCGACACCTCGATCAGCATCACCTTCGCCTCGCCGCCGTTGGGCGGCCAGTTGGTCGCCGCCAGCCAGCGGCCGTCCGGCGACCAGGCCAGCACGTCCAGGGCGCCGTCCACGGTCAGGATCCTCCTGGCCTCGTCCGTTCCCACGTCGGCAAGCATGATCGAGGCCTGCCCATCGACATTCTCCACGAAGGCCAGACGGTCCCGGAATACGGAGACGGATCCCGTATGCTCGGGGTCGCGGAAGGTCCGCAGCGCTCGGGAGCGGCCGGTCGCGTCTGCTGCCCTCAGCACCAGGGCGTCTCCCTCCTTCTCCCAGTAGAAGAAGGCGTTGTCACTCCGGTTCACCGTTCCCCCGGCTCCGAGGACGCGCCCTGACAGAAACCTCGACCACCCGGGCGTCGGATAGCGAGTGGTGAGGACCGAGGCCCGCCCGGTCTCCAGATCCAGAATCTGCAAGGTCGCCGTATCCGGCGCGGCTCCCGCCACGGCGTAGAGAAGATGGCGACCGTCCCCCGAGAGCACTGGATCCGGATGGAGCTCCGGACGGAAGTCCATACCGGCCCTCCCGAAGTCTGCCCGGTCTTCCGGCAACCGGACCTGGGTCATCGTTCCCCCCGCTGCCGCCGCCAGGAACACGAGCCGCTCTCCGTCCAGGGCGGTCTCCAGGAGCACGCGGTCTCCATCCGGCGTCCAGGCGAGTGGTCTGGAGTCCGTCTGCTGGAGGGTCGTCGGGGCGCCCCCAGCCACCGCAAGGATGCGGAGAGGGGACGCCGTCTCCACCCGGGCGGCGAGCAGCGTCCGGCTGTCTCTGGAGAGAGCGCGCGGGCGCATCCGCGGCTCCAACTCGACCCGGCCGAGGTGGGTGCCGGCGAGCGTCGAGAAGACGATCCGCGGCTCGTCGGTGTCCCGACCCGTCTCGAGTAGGATGAAGGCGGTGTTGGGAGAGGTGCCGGTGCGAATCAACGTCATGGAAGTGAGCACCGTCTCCGGAAGGGCGCCGTCCGCTCTCGCGCCTTCTTCCACGCGTACCCGCATGAGCGTCTGCTCGGGGGAATCGACGCGTCCGGTGACGTAGTAGATGCTCTTTCCGTCCGGGGCCCACGCGGGGCGAGAGGTGGATTCCTCGGCAACGGTCCGTGCGACTCCTCCGTTGGAGGGAAGGACCCGGATCACGCGGTGGCCGTTCTCGTCTCTCGGCGTGTACGCGATCCACTTCCCGTCCGAAGAAACGTCGAGATACGCGTCGCTGCTCTCCAGAGTGACCCTCCGGGGGATACCGACCGGTGCCCCCGTCGCCGGATCGATGGCCAGGCTCACGACGCGAAAGTCCGATCGGTATGCGATGCGGTCTCCGGTCTGAAACCAGACCGGGCCGTCGTCGTAGACCGGGCCCCGCGTGATGGGGAACGGCTCACCGCCCTCGGTGGACACCATCCACAGATGGCTCTCCTGATTGCCCCCGTGCGTGAACACCACCCATCGGCCATCGGGAGAGAGGGCTGCCTGTCCGATGTCCAAGGAGTCGGCGGAGAGGATCTGGGTGTAGCTCACGTCGATGGTCGGCACGTCTTGCTGCGCAGCCTGGGCGCGCAGTCCGGGCGTGTGAAGCCCGAGGCAGCCTGCAGCGATGACGAGTACGGCAACGAGCCTCATCCACTCGCGGTGGCGCTCGACGCACGGCTTCGAAGGAAGGGGAAGTCGAGGGCCTCCGTGCGCGGCGATCAGACGATCCAACATGAGAGTCCTCCCTGGGTTACGCGTGTGCTGCTCCGCTGGAGGGCCCCGCAGGCCCGATCCGGCAGTCTTGTGGAAACCCCTACACGCATGGTGCCAGGTGGGCGGGAGGCGGGAACGACCTTGTCTCAGAACACCTCGCGGGCCTCGAGCCATTTCCCGGCGGCTCGGAGCTGGCCGCGATTCGAGACCGGTCCGGCATCGCGGCGAGGCCACCTGGGTCCCGACCGGTCACCAGGAAAGGCCGCGGCGCTCGATGATCCGGTCCAGTCGGGCGCGGGAGATCCCCAGAATGCGAGCGGACTTGCGCTTATTCCCCCTGGCCTCGTGGAGGATGCGCTGCACATGGGCCGCCTCGGCCTCCGCCATGGTTCGCGGGACGGCCCGGGGCTCACGGGCGCCCGCTTCCTCCGATGTCGATCCACGCAGGCCCAGGTGCTCGACCCCGATGAGCGGACCTCGTGCGAGGACGGCGGCGCGGGTGAGAGCATGCTCCAGCTCCCGAACGTTCCCGGGCCAGTCGTAGGAGATCAGCTCGTCCAGCGCATCGTCCGAAAGCTCCAGGGCTTCCCGATGAAGCTCTGCGCAGATCCTGCCGAGGAGGTGTCGGACCAGAAGCGGGATGTCACCTCGACGGTCTCTCAGAGGAGGTACTCGCACCTCGACGACCTTCAGCCGAAAGAGCAGATCAGCCCTGAAGGTCCCCTCGTCGACCAGCTCCTCCAGCGGCCGCTGTGATGCCGCGATCACCCGGGCCTCGGTCCTGCGGGGGCGCTCTCCGCCCACGGGGTAGAACTCCCGGTCCTCGAGAATCCTGAGGAGCTTCGCCTGGAAACCGCCGCCTGTGCTGCCCACCTCGTCCAGCAGGATCGTGCCCATTCCGGCCAACTCGAAGAAGCCCTTCCGGCTCTGGACGGCACCGGTGAACGCTCCCCGCACATGGCCAAAGAGCTCCGACTCCAGGAGGGTCTCCGTAAGGGCCGTGCAGTTCACTGCCATGAACGGCTCGTGGGCCCGGGGCGAGTTGAAATGGATCGCTCGGGCCACGCGCTCCTTTCCGGTTCCCGTCTCGCCGATCACCAGCACCGTCGTACGGTTCTCCGCCAGTACGCCGATGAGCTTGTAGATGGAGATCATCGCAGGATCGCGACCCACCAGGCGATCGATGGAATGCTCTCCAGAGGCCTCCGCGGAGAGGTGGCGGACCCTCCGGCGCAGGGATCGGTCCCGGAAGCAACGCTCCACCACGAGGTCTATCTGGTCCAAGTCCAGGGGCTTCACCAGGTAGTCGTAGGCGCCGGCCTTCATGGCGGCGACGGCCGTGTCCATGTCCTCGAACGCCGTAATGACCAGGACGTCTGCGTCCTCGTCCGACCTCCGGAGCGTCTCGAGGAGCTCGAGACCGCTCGCCCCCTGCATCCGGATGTCGGTGATGACCAGGCCCGGCTCGAAGTCACTCCACGCTCCGAGGGCCTCCTCGGCACTACTGACCGTGCGGACCTCGTAGCCCAATGAGGCCAAGTGCTCGTGGAACGTCTCTCGGATCGAGGGGTCGTCGTCGACGACCAGGACTCGCTTCATCGTTGATCCGCCTCCACCTGGGCCAAGGGCAACACGATCTCGAATGTCGCGCCGGGCTTGGAGGCATCTGCTGGTCGAAGGGTCAGCGTTCCCGAGTGCTCCTCCATCACCCGGGCCGCCAGGGGAAGGCCGAATCCGGTACCCCCCTCCTTCGCGGTGAAGAAGGGATCGAAGATCCGGTCCCTCAACTCCTCCGGAACCCCCGGGCCGTCGTCGGTCACCTCGACCCGGATCTCCCGCCCGATCGGCGCGCTCCCGTCTTCGGTTCCAGGCCCACTGTCGACCGCCCCGCCGGAGGCCGTGGCGACCCGCAGCGTCCCGCCCTCGCTCGTAGCCTCCGCGGCATTCAGGAAGAGGTTGAGGAACGCCCCCTCCAACTGCTCTCGATCCCCCAGGACGGTGTCGTCTCGAGCCGCCATCTCGGCATCTACGCCCATGGCCTGATCCTCCAGTTGGGGCGTGAGGACCTCGAGGGCCGCTCGGATCACGGCATGGACGGAGACGGGATCACGCCGAAGGGGCCGGGTCCGGACCATGCTCAACACGCCCCTGACCGTTCCGTCGAGACGCTTCACCTCCCGAAGGCAGATCCGCACCGCCCCGGCATACTCGCGGGGGATCCGGGAGCCCTCCACTCCACGGTGCAGCCGCTGGAGGTTGAGCTTGATGGAGGTGAGTGGATTGCGGATCTCGTGAGAGAGTTGAGCCGTGAACTCCCCGATGGCCGACATGTGTCGGCTCTCCTCGATCCGGCGGAGCGTGGCCTGCACCTGACCCACCATCATGCCGAAGGCGGAGGATAGCCTGCCCACTTCGTCACTTCCCCCAGGCGGGAGCGGCGGGTCGAAGTTCCCCCCGGCCACCTTGTCCGCCGCATCCGTCAGTCTCGCGAGCGAGTCGGTGGCTCGCCGGGTGAGGAGGATGAACGCCACGGAGATCGTTGCCGTCACCAGGAGCACGACCAGCAGACTGAAGAGGCCGGTTCGAGCGAAGGGCGCCACGAACTCCTGGAGGGACTCGGAGGAAACGACGGTCCACGGGGGGTCCGCGAGGCTCACGAAGGAGGCGACCCTGTCCACCCCCCTCTCTGAATACGAAAAGGCGCCCTCCGGGGCCGAAAAGGGCTCGGGGCCCAGGTCCCAGCCGCCTCGCCCTAGGAGCGACGGGAGAGTCTGACGAAGCGCCACCCGTCGTGGATGATACAGCACCTCGCCCCGATCCCGGTCGATGACGACCGAATAGCCGGCCTCACCGAATCCGGCAGCCAGCTCCGACCTCGGCAGAACCTCCTGCAGAGGCAGCGAGCCTCGCACCGTCCCGATCTCCACGTATGTCCCACGTTCCAGATCGAGGATCGGACGCGTCACCAAGAGCTCCGTTGGCCCCCCGACCGGTCCGCCCTCCTGATCGAAGATCGTACCTCTGGCGGCAGTGCCCAGCCGGTATGTCAGCTCCCCCGAGGAGCTCCTGAGCTCCGCCCATCTCCAGGACAAGCCCACGGTTTCCCACGCGTCGTCCAGGAACGACTCCACCTGGAGACGATCCGAGTCGGGCAAGCCCCCACCGGACCCCGCTCCCGCTGCGAGAAGACGCTGTGTCTCCGCGTTGTCCGCAAGGAACTGGAGATCGGAGATGGAGAGCGCGTAGCGATGTGCCACCGCCGCCGCCGCCCGCCTGGCGATGGCGAGCGTCCGCGTCGCCAGAAGGTCCTCCAGGGCCCGCGTGCTCTGCACGTAGCTCCACGCACCCAGGCCTAGGAGCGGAAGGACGCCCAGGAAGAGGAAGAGTGCTAGGAACTTCGTACGAAGTGTCATGAGACCGCACCCCCACGGGCAGGGTTTCACGAATGTTATGCTCCGCCACGTGCGTGGGCCACCAACGCTCGCGGGGTGACCGAGACAGAAGGGTGATGGACCATCGCGCCTCACCCGCCCACCCCCTTCGGCGTGCTGGGGGGAGGCGTCCCCTGGATCAGTAAGCCACGTCGCACCCTACAGGGCGGGTTGGTGTGTCGATTGGGCCGGACCTTGGGCCGGTTCGAGCCGAGCGGCACAACCGCTTTTCGTTGCTGCGCAACGCCCTCCGCCACGACATCATCATCATCATCCTCCCGCCAACCAGAGATTCAGAGCTATCCCCACCGACGTGGCTTCGGCGTCTCCCGTGAGGTCGCCTCCCGCGAACACTTCGACGGACCAGCTCGGTCCGCCGAGGACCTCGATCGCGACCTCGGGCCGGAAGGCGTCTCCTTCCCGGGTGACCAGGAGAGACGCGAACAGGGACTCCGCCGCCTGGACCCCGAGACCCATGGAGATCTCGCCGACGATCTCGGAGCTTCCGAGATCCCCATCGAGGTAGACAGTGGCGCCGGCGGAGCCGATCACACCGACTCTGTGCCAGTAGCGTTCTCCTGTGATCGAGAGCCGCACCTCGCCTTGCCCACCCCCGAAGGGGGCACTGCGCGAGTCCGTCGGCAAGGCGACCTCGAGCACGCCCAACACGTTCTTGTCGCTCTCCTCCCATGAAGCGGACGTCGCCAAGAACAATCTGAGATTGCCGAGGCCCGTATCATCGACGGAGGGCCCGAGGCCCGGTGCGCCATCTTCCGGAGAACGCTCGAAGTGGCCGCCGATCACCGGAAAGCCCACGCCGATCTCCCACCGGTCCGAGAGCCCGTACCCGAGCGTCAACGTAGCGGTCTTCTCGTTGAAGCTCCTGGCCGTGAGCGTAGTCTCGTCCGCTTCACCCCCCGAGCCGAGGTCTGCGGCGCTGTACCGCAGATGCTCGCTCCAGTAGTCCGCGATGAGGTTGACTCGGAGGGCCCCCTTGGGGGCGGTCAGCGCGAAGAACTGCCCGGGCAGACGTCGATCGCGCGAGCGCTGGGTGGGGCCTACGCCTACCGGGTCGAGGCCGGAGTTCACAGTAATGCGGTCCAGGTCGCGTACGGTCGAGTAGGGAACGAAGCCGAGGTCGCGAGCACGCTGGTACATATCTCCGACGAAATCGGAAGCGATCGGGTAGTCCACCGTCAGTACGACCTTGCCCGCCGCCGTCGCCCTCCTGAGGAAGCCCACGCTGAAGTCCCTCTCATTCTGGGGGGTCGGGGCTTCGATCCCGTCGTATCCCCAGAAGAGATCCTCCTTGGCGATCCCGTCGACGGCCTCCAGGTAATCGGGATCGGCCAGCAACCTCTCTCCGTTCTGCGCGATGACGTAGAACGGTCGTCCGGACGTCCGGCCCCGCCCGAAGGCTCCGATGCGGCGTACCAGCTCCGCCATCTCACGCTCGGCCGATGGTCGCTCTTCTTCGTAGTACTCGAACGCGTCGATGATGTCGAGGTACACGCCGTCGAAACCGGCGTCGAGGATTCGGTCCAGATAGGCGTCCGGGCCACCGAAGATGAGGCTCTGCCAGGCCGGATCCCAGTAGCGCACCTTGTAGTTTCCCGGCCAGTCGGGATTCTCGGCATCGAGCCACGAGGGCGGGTTCCGAGACCAATCCTCTTGCCAGTAGAAGCGGTAGTCTTCGGCTTCGCCGACGCTCATGTACGCCAGGACGATCCGGCGCGAGCCGTCGGGCTTCCGCTTCATCATGTCCAGTGTGCCCGGTGAGAACGCCGACTCGGCGCTTCCGTCGACCGAGTAGTCGACGACCGCCAGGTCGAAGCCGGACGCGGCGATGGCCCGAGGGTCGATCCGATCGAGCTGGTACACCCATGTGTGCACTCGCCGGAGTGGTCCTTCCTGGGCCGCTACCCCCTGGGGTCCCGCACCCGGGAGTACCAGGGTGAGCGCGAGGGCCGTACTTCCATTTCCACGAGGCCACCCATCTCACGGCCTCCGACTGGGACGAGCTCCAACACACCGTGCGCCACCGAGTGCTCCGTTACTTCCACGGGGCACCCACCGAAGGTGGGTCGCGGGGTCTGCTCGAACGCCACGTCACCGACGACATGCTCACCTGGCAGGCTTCTGGCAGGTTCAGCATCGACGCCTCGGTCCACATCCCGGCCCGTGACCGTGCCCGGGCTCGAACGACTCTTGCGCTACTGTGCCCGTCCTCCCTTCGCCCTCGAACGGCTCGAGGCTAACAGCTACGGTGCGACCGGTGGCGAGCACGTCGTTTATCGTCTCCCCCATCCCGCACCGGACGGTACCACGGCTCTCTCGCTCACTCCTCTCGAGTTCCTCGAGCGACTCGCCCTACTCATTCACCCGCCACGCATCCATCGTCACCGCTATCACGGGGTGC
>JACZXQ010000048.1 GCA_022571515.1 Gemmatimonadota bacterium | reverse complement strand
AGGTCGGTCAACGGCTCCGGTCCAGCCTTCTGTATTGCCATCTGCACCCTCCTCGCAAGAGAGCCCCTGACGGCAATCTACAATCCGCACGCATCCATGAATAGTCTAATCTAACAGAGTAGTACTAGGAGGCTGTTGAAGAAGTACAGCGGGTCGCGTTACGAGCGCCACGGGTGGTCTAGCTCCTAGGCGGGGGCCCGACTGCGTAGCGCCGCGACCTATACGTACGATCCAGTTCCAGGGGACTGCTGTGACCGAGCGGATCAGCCCTTCCCGTCCCTGAGAATCTCCCGGGCCGCGTTGTATCCCGGGAATCCGGTGACGCCGCCTCCTGGGTGCGTCCCCGCCCCACAGAGATAGAGACCCCCGATGGGCGTGCGATATCTGGCGCACCCGGGAACCGGCCGCATGAAAAACAGTTGATCCAGCGTGTGCTCTCCATGGTAGATGTTTCCTTCGGAGAGCCCGAAGGTCTCCTCCAGATCCAGCGGAGTCAGCACCTGTCGGTGGAGGATGGCCGACTCCAGGTTGGGCGCGTATGCGGACAAGGTCCGCACAACAGTGTCCCCGAGCCGCTCCCGGGCGGCGGCGTCCCACCCGCCCTCTCTTAGACGGTAGGGCGCATATTGGGCCACGATGGACATGACGTGCTTTCCAGACTCGGCCACGTCCGGGTCGGTGACGGAGGGGATGGACACCTCCAAGTAGGGCCGTCCGGAAGCTGCTCCGTACTTCGCGTCATCGTACGCCCGCTCCAGGTACTCCAGGCTCGGACTGATGGAGATGACGCCATTCAGATGTGGGCCGGCCTCCGGGACGCCGGAGAAGCGGGGCAGCTCTCCCAACACCAGATGAACCTTGGCGCACACGCCCCTGAACCGGATGTTCGTCACCTTGCGAACGAACTCCGGCTCGAGCTCCGTGGGGCCCACGAGGTCGAAGAACGTCCTGCGGGGGTCGGCGTTGGAGACGACCCGAGCCGCCGCGACCTCCTCACCGCTGGAGAGGACCACGCCCGTGGCCTGGCCGTCCTTCACGATCACGCGCTCGACACGCTGGCTCGTCCGTATGTCGACCCCGTGTACTCGGGCCGCCACCGCCAGAGCCCTGGTCAGCTCGCCCACCCCACCCCGCACCCGCGCCGTTGGCCTGAGGACACCGCCGCCGGCTCCGACGTGGTGGTGCAGGAGCGCATACACCGTCCCGGCGGCCATTGGACCCTGACACAGCCCGGCAATGCCGGCGGCCGCGAGGGTGCCTTTGACGATGTCGCTCTCGAACCAGTCCCCTAGCAGCTCGGACACGGCCATGGGGAGGATTCGCATCACCTCGACCATGTCTTTCTTGCCGAGCCGGCGAAGGCCGACGCCCAGCTTCAGAACCGACCAGAGATCCCGTGGGTCGTTGCCGGTCACATCCGGAGGTGTGGCGGACCAGGCGGCCTGGAGAACCGCTGCCGCCTTGGCGATCAACTCACTGAACGGGATCCAAGCCTCGGCGTCGACTGGTGAGATCTGGCGCACGGCCTCCGCGGTCCGCTTCGGGTCCCGCCAAAGCAGGAGATGGCGTCCGTCGGGGGCCGGAGCAAACACGGTGGGATCGGCGTGGACGACCTCCAGGCCGTGGCGCTTCAAATCCAGATCCCGGACCACCGCTGGATGGAGTTCACCGATTCGGTGCGCGGCCGTGTCGAACTTGAAGCCTGGAAAAATCTGTTCGGTGACGGCGGCTCCGCCGATCACCTCCCGCCGCTCCAGAACCAGCACCCGGAGGCCGGCCCTTCCCAGGTACGCAGCCGTCACGAGGCCGTTGTGGCCCGCGCCGATGACGATGGCGTCGTACGGGCCGGTCATCGCGGCCGACCCCCGAGGATCTTCAACGCAGCCAGCCGGCCGGACGCTCCCGTGATGCCCCCGCCGGGATGGGTACCCGACCCGCACTGGTAGTAGTTGCGGACGGGTGTGGTGAAGTCGGCCCACCCCACGGTGGGCCGCATGCAGAAGAGCTGTTGGAGGGTCAGCTCTCCGTGGAAGATGTTGCCCTGCGTAAGGCCCATCTCGCGCTCGATATCCCACGGGGTGAGCACCTGTCGATGCAGGATCGCTCCGGGGAGGTTGGGCGCGTACTCGGCCAACGTATCGATGACGGCATCCCCGAACGCCTCACGCTTGGTTTCGTCCCAGCCTCCGTCCAGATCCGACGGGGCGTATTGGACGAAGATGGACATGACGTGCTTCCCGGGAGGGGCCATGCCCGGGTCTATCATGGACGGAATGATGATGTCCATATACGGCCGCCTGGAAAACGCTCCGTACTTGGCGTCGTCGTACGCCCGCTCCAGATAGTCCACACTGGGGCTGATGGATATGGCGCCACGCAGGTGGGGTCCCATGCCGGGGAGGCAGGTAAAGTCGGGGAGCTCACTCAGGGACAGGTTCACCTTCCCCGAAGACCCCCGGATCTTGAAGCGCCGGATGGCGTCGACGAAGTCGTCGGGAAGATCCTTGGGCTCGACCATCTCGAGGAAGGTCCGTTTGGGATCCAGGGCCGAAACCACGACGGGCGCTCTGATCTCGTCCCCGTTCTCCAGGGCCACCCCCACAGCCTTGCCGTTCTTCACGATGACCTGCGCGACGCCGGCCTCCGTCCGGATGTCCGCACCAAAGCGCCGCGCGGCGCCCGCGATCGACTCGCTCACGCCGCCGGTCCCGCCCCGGGGGAACCCCCAGGCGCGCATGGCTCCGTCGATCTCACCCAAGTAGTGGTGCAACAGCACGTACGCGGTGCCGGGCGATCGGGGCCCCAGAAACGTACCGATGATCCCGCTGGCCGACATGGTCGCCTTCAACGGCTCCGTCTCGAACCACTCGTCGAGGTAATCGGCGGCACTCATGGTCATGAGCTTGAAGAGGGCGTGGAACTGCTCCTCGCCTAGACCTCGGAAATGCCTGGCCAGCCGGCCAAACCCGAGGAGATCCTTGGGACTCAAGGACGTCGGGTCGGGCGGCACCATGGCCAGAATCGGCTTCACCGCCACCGCCAATTGATACATGAGCTTACCGAAGTCGTCGTACGCCTCGGCATCGCGGGGTGAATGCCGGTAGAGCTCCCGGCGGGTTTGGTCATGGTCCGCCCAGCGCACCAGATGGTCGCCATCCGGAAGAGGCGTGAGCGTGCTCTCGAGCGGGAGGATCTCCAGGCCGTGGCGCGGCAGATCGAGATCCCGGATGATCTCCGGGCGGAGCAGGCTCACAACGTAGGAGCACACGGAGTACTTGAATCCGGGGTAGATCTCTTCGGTGACGGCGGCACCCCCGAGCACGTGCCGCTTCTCGAGCACCACGACACGCTTGCCCGCCCTGGCGAGGTAGGCGGCGTTGACGAGGCCGTTGTGGCCCCCACCGATGACGATGGCGTCGTAGCGGTGGCCGGCGCTCACTTGGCAGCCCTCTTTCTCTCGGGATTGAAAAAGGGCGTCTCGACGACTCGGGCCTTGGCCCGCCGTCGCTGGTGCTCCACGGTGACCTCCATGTGGACATCGGTCCCGGGACGGGAGTGACTGGCGTGGAGGTGGGCCAGGGCGATGTACTTCTTGAGGATGGGCGACCAGCATCCGCTGGTGGCGTATCCGACCTGCTTTCCCTGGCTGTACACCGGCACGCTGGTCCGCCAGGCCACGGACGGGAGCTGGGGGGGCAACCCGACCTCGGTGTAGACTTCTTCCAGCGATTCCCAGCTCACCTCGAGACCCCGGAGCTCCCACTCCGGCCCGCGGCGCTTCTCCTCGACCAGTGCGCTCCGGCCCACGAAGGCCCCCTTGTCCAGCTTCACGGTCCAGCCGAGACCCAGCTCGAAAGGTGACGACTTCCGGTCCTCGATGATCGCCCGGTGGGCCGGCACATAGTCCACGTCGATGAGGATGAGTCCGGCCTCGATGCGAGCCACGTCGAGGGCCAGGATTCCGGCGGGCGTGATCCCGTAGGGCCCTCCTGCGTCCATCAGGACGTCCCAGAGGCGGGGGGCGTCGGAAGCGTCCACCCAGATCTCGTATCCGAGATCTCCGGTGTACCCCGTCCGCGTGACGGTCACGGAAACATCCTTCACCCGTGCCGTAGTGAGCCGGAAGAACCCCAGCCCGTCCACGGCGCCGTCGGAGGCGCTTCCGAGAATAGATCGGGCGTTGGGCCCCTGAAGAGAGAGGGCCGCGAGCGAATCGGAGACGTCCGCGATCTCCACATCCATACCCGGGGCATTGTCCAGGAGCCAGCGTAGATTCGGCTCGGCGGCCGTGAGCCTGAAGGTGTCGTCTTCCAGGCGGGACAGCGTGCCGTCGTCCATGACCTTGCCGGCCTCATCGCACCATGGCGTGTAGAGGACCTGACCGGGCACGCACTTGGACACGTCGCGCGTCACGACCCGATCGAGAAAGCGCACGGCATCGCGGCCCCGAATCTCGTACTTGAAGAGGGGCGACACGTCGAACAGGGCCGCCGAGCTCCGGATTGCGTGATACTCACGATCGTGTGTGAGCTCGTACGATCCGGCGGTGACGTATCCGGCCCACCGGCGCCAGTTCTGGGCCTCGCAGAGGGGAGCCGTTCTGGAATGGAAGGGGGTGGTCCTCAGCATGCCGGTCCAAGGTGAGGGCGTCGGGACACTTGCCGTGGCGGGATCTTACCGGAGGACCGCCAGGGGGGCAATCGGGAGCTTCTGCACCACAGACCCATGTCGGCGGCGGGGGCGCGTTGCCGCGAGATCCTAAGGAACCCTAGAGGTGGGCTTCCGCCGCAATGTCCGCGCGTAGGTACGCGGTCCGGAGTCCGCGAAGCGGCCGGCCCATTGCCCACGTTAGAGCTTCGCGCCCACCAGCGACAGCGTATCTGAGGGCTGTGCTTGAGTCTCGCGTTATGTGCACCCGCTATTGGGGACGGCTCCTCTTTCAGCCCCAGTCAGCCCTCACCCTCTGGTATCAGCGTCGCTTCGCTTCCCGCGGTCCGCGAATGAGGAAGATCGGTATCGTCGCCCTCGCTCGCCGCCTGCTCATCGATCTCTGGAGGTTCTCCGAAACCGGATCTCTGCCCGAAGGCGCCATCACCTCGTCTTGATTCGCTCCTTTCGGGTGCTCTACTCGACCGGCATGAACAGAAGTTTGTCCGGAAGACATCTTCTTCCGGCCCACTAAGAAGACCCCAGCGCTCTGTTCCTTCGCTCCGGCCCCGCACAGGGCCGATCGGTTGGCACCGCAACAAGCAGGAAGTGCAGATCCACATCGTTGGACACCTTCACGAGACCAGCCGTGGACTCAGGTTCGATGCCGAAGTCCCGCTGGCGGACCCTCAGGACTCCGCTGAGCCGTGTCGTTCCGTCGTTCGGAGACTCGACTCGCATGGGCACCGTGACATCCCGAGTGATGCCGTGGAGCGTGAATCGACCGTATCCAACCAGGGTGCTTCTTTCCCTGTCTGATGCGACTGAATCGATAGTGAGCACGATCTCTGGGTACGCCTGGGCATCGAGGTGTTCGGCATCCAGCATCTTACCCTGGATCTCCAAGACGTCGTCCTCGCCGGGCCCGCCGCCGAGCCCGGCAAGTGCGCGGGCGGAGTCGCTATCGATCACGAGGGATCTGGACTGAATTACAACCTTCCCGTGAGCCGACCGAAGGATCGGCTCAGCGAGACACATCTCTGCTCTCCATTCTCCGGGAACGATGGCGTGCTCATGGCCGAAGAACGAGAGCAGCCCCGCCCTGTGCGTTACCAGGAATAGCGACGATCGCTCCTGGTCAACCACGTACGATCGCGGCGCTTCCTGGGCGCCTGAGCGACCCGTCCCCGCCACGGCGAGGCAAAAAACGGCGGTGACGACACGAGCGTTCATCGGAAATCATCCATGCCGGGTAGAGCGGTATCCGCCGGAACTAGACACTCACCGAAAGGGGATAGCCGTTCGGCGCACCGTCGTTCATTATCGATGGCGGTATCCTCGTCGTTCGACACCGGTGTCACCCATATGGTCCGGGCTGTAAGACGTCTCGCGATTCTGCGCGCCACATTACTCTCCGCGCGCCCGGCACGCGACCCGTATGTCTACCGCGACAGCAATCGCTTGTTATGGAGCGCCGCCGGGTCACCAACGGAACCCTCACTCCGATATTCTGTATATCAGATATTCTGGCAAGGAGGTTTGTATGACTATTCGGGAATCAGGTCGGGTTGGCAAGCGAGGCACTTTTGTGATCCCCGCGAAACTAAGGCGTCGTTTCGGCATCGAAGAAGGATCGGAGGTGATCGCTGAGGAAACCCCTCACGGCATCCTCATTCGACCAGCCGTGACCGTGCCGCTGGATCTCTACAGCGACGAGCGGAAGGCTGAATTCCTTCTTTCCAATGCGGTTGATGCCGAAGACTACCGGCGTGCCGTGGAGGAGGTGCGCAAGTTGGGAATCGACCCGTCAGATTTTTCTCACTGCCGACCGACGGGCATCTAATCGGTGGATCGTCTTTTTCTTGACGCGAATATCCTCTTCTCAGCGGCGTACCGGCCCGACGCCGGCGTGACGCGACTCTGGCGCCTGCCTGATGCGGTGCTGCTCACCTGCGACTATGCCATCGAGGAAGCCCGGCGAAATCTATCTGAGCCAGATCAACTCGAGCGGTTGGACGAACTGCTCCAATCAGTCCAGAGTTCGCCAGCGGCGAGCCTCGACCCAGCGCTTCGCGCGGACATCGAACTGCCCGAGAAGGATTGGCCGATACTGGGGGGAGCCGTCGAGGCGGGAGCAACCCATCTAATCACTGGCGACCTAAGAGACTTCGGCCCCTATCTCAGCACGAAGCTACTCGGGGTGATGATCCTGCGCCCGGCGGAGTATCTGCACAGTGCGACCTGACTGCGCTCCACAACGGATTCGCGATTCTGCGCGACTAAGATGGTGACCGCAAGCGTAGCGCGCGAGCCTCCAAGCCTACCGCGACTGCAGCAATCGCTTGTTAGCATCACTGCCAACGAGGCCCGCACCTCCGGCTTTGGTAGAATGTCACATCACGTCATTGCCACTCGTTATCCTTCAGACCCCGCGGCAACAGTATCCTCTTCGAGTCCGGAGCAAAATGGTCAGCAAACACCAAGTTCATTGGATCGTGACGGCGATCGTCTGTGTCATCTTCACGACCTCGTGCGGAGATCCTTTTGGGCCGCAAGTCTCCGGAACCTTCATATTGCACGAAGTGGATGGCCACGTCCTTCCCATTGAGCTAGACAGAACCGGCGCCAACCTTACCGAACTTTTCGCTGATACCCTGGATTTACTCTCGAATCAGCGCTTTCGCCGAACTCGGGTCATACGAACAACGGATCTGCCCTCCGGAGTCGTGGCTGACCGTACGCAGACTTGGGCGGGAGCTGTGCAGAACAACGGCCAGTCCTGGATCCTACTCCAGGATGTCTGCAGGCCGGACAGCCTAGCCTTATGCATTGCACCCGACACGATGCGGATCGTTGACCGTGGGATCGAGGTCCGCACTCTCGTCAGGCCAAGCGGGCGCCTGTTGTTCGTAGCGGCCCACTAAAGCGACAAGGTGAAGCCTAACACAACTCGATTGGAATTCTGCTGCCGGACCACCATGCACGCCCAGATCGCGAGCCGCAAGGCGAGTGATCTGGACCCTCAAGCTTACCAGGACAGCAACAGTTCCTTGTTAGCGCAGGCGTGCGCCCGAGATGCACTCGCTCATTAGCGAACCGCATAGCGAGCAAGTAGTTCGAGCCAATCCTCTGCGGCCTCCCCGTCGTATCGGAAGAGGCCTCCAGGCATGAGGCGATTCAGTTCGTCCGCGGCATGTGCGGTGGCCCATGTCATGAAGTCGCCAAACTCGGCATCGGGCGTGTGGAATGCCAGAGCCTCAGAAACGGCGTTTCGGTTCACGGCACCGACGTAGCTGAGGAACACGACCTCGCGATCCGCACCCGATGAGCACGCGAAGCGCGCGAGCTTCGAAGTCTACCGCGACAGAAGCAACAATCGCTTGTTAGCGACGGAATCCGCCGGACGGCTGACGGGCTAAGGCGCGCCTGAAGGGGAACTGTGAGTCCCCCTACTCAGGGCAGCCATTCCTGCGACCGTTCGTGGCGGTGTACTCCAGCGTAATCTATGTTGCCCGCAGAGGGCGTGCGCGCCCCGGAACGTCGAGACGAGGTAGGGAGATGGAAAGTCAGCGGGGCCGTCTGCTGATCTCCAGCGGTGGCTTGTTCGATCCAAACTTCCGCCACACGGTGGTGCTGGTCTTGAAGCACCACACGGACGGGGCACTCGGCGTGGTCTTGAACCGAGCCCTCGACGTCACGGTCGAAGAGAGCCTTCCGGCCCTGAGCGACTTGGTGCCGGCCGGAGAACCGCCCTTGCAGGGCGGTCCAGTCCAACCGGCCAGCCCGCTGCTCCTCGCCGAGCTTACCCATCCCGAGTTGGTCGATGTCCCGGTGTTCGGGTCAGTGGGCTTCCTCGTGGGCGAGGTCTCGGCGGACATCAAGCCGAGCATTCTCAGGGCGCGGGTGTTCGCGGGCTATTCGGGGTGGGCGCCGGGCCAGCTCGAGGCCGAGATGGCCGCTGACACTTGGATCATCGAGCCGGCGCGCGAGGACGACGTGTTCACCGATGCGCCCGACTTGCTTTGGAGTCGGGTGCTTGAGCGGAAGGGGCCGGAATATCGGCAATTGTCCCGGATGCCGTACGACCCATCGATGAACTGACCGTCGTCAACCCACGCTGCCTACCGATTCCGTCTAACGTCTCTGCGAATCTGCTGCGCGGCCAAGATGGTGACCGCAAGCGAAGCGCGCGAGCCGGATGTCAGACGCGACCGCAGCAATCGCTTGTTAGCGCTTGCCTGCGAGGTTATACCGCGGTATGCATATGGTATGAAAACTGCCATCTCCCTTCCGGATGATCTCTTTGAGTCTGCCGACGTCCTTGCCGAGCGGTTGGGGCTATCTAGGAGCGAACTCTACGCTACAGCCGTGGCGGAGTACTTGGCTAAGCACCGAGGCGAAGATGTCACGAGCAGACTGAACGAGGTCTTCGCGGACGAACCGAGTGGTATCGATCCAGCGTTGCGGTCCGCTCAATCGCGAAGCGTGAGTGCCGCTGAGTGGTAGTACAACGCCGCGAGGTGTGGTGGGCCAATCTCGAGGAACCCCGGGGATCCGAGCCTGGCTTTCGTCGCCCCATCCTTGTGGTTCAGGCTGACGCCTTCAGTCGCAGCAGACTGAGGACAGTTCTCTGCATAGTCCTCACGTCGAATACTCGGCTCCTCGACGCGCCTGGCAATGTCCTTCTCCGGGCTAGCACCAGCGGCCTCCCCAAGGACTCCGTGGCCAATATCACGCAGATCGTGACCCTCGATGAAGATTACCTTACCGAACGGATCGGGCGAATCCCACCTAAGCTCATGGCTCACGTCGACGCAGGTCTGAAGCTCGTCTTGGATCTATAGCTAGTTCCCATCCGGAAACTCAGAAACGCAAGTGGGACAACAAGTAACGGCGCATCCAGTGGTCGCCGAATTCGTGCATAGGTCGCAGGTTGAAGCTGCGAAACCAAAGCCACCGACCGCACGGGAGACCCTTGAATGCGCCGTCACGAACAGTTGTCACTGGACCGGCCCTGGATCGAGCACAGCCACGCCGCGGGAGTTGGCGCACCCAATCATCCATTACATCGCCCTGTTGCAGCGTGTGATCGAGCAGACCGAGCGACGCGTGATTCACGGCGAGAAGGTGCCGTCTTCAGAAAAGCTGGTCTCGATCTTCGAGCCCCATGCCGACATCATCGCCAAGGATCGCCGCGACACGTTTTACGGACACAAGGTGTTCGTGACGGGTGGAGCCTCGGGCCTGATCCTGGACTGCAGGGTCGAGCGGGGAAACCCCGCGGACTCGACCA
>JACZXQ010000029.1 GCA_022571515.1 Gemmatimonadota bacterium | reverse complement strand
CCACTTCTTCAGATACCGCCCCGCTGTCCACCGCGAGACCCGAACCCCGTACCGCCGCTCGATCAGCTCCACCACCGCATCACGCGTCCACAGGTAGAACGGAAGCTTCAACTGTTCAGGGCTCTTCCTGAACTTCTTCAGGTTCGCGCGTCACCGAATGCGCTCAGAGAATTACCGATGGCTGCGGGCCCGCTCCTTCAAAGAATGGAATGCGGCCACCGCCGCCTGAGCAATCCCGTCCGATCCTCTGCCGCGGCTTCACTCCGACTAGCTCGGGTTGACAAAACCCTTGGTGGGCCTCACCACGACTACCGACTCGCCGCGTAGCTCAGGCTCGCTCGAAGCCGCGCTCATCAACCCTCTCTTTCACCCCTCCATACCGGAGGAACAGCACGGGCACCACCACCATGTTCAGGGCCAGAGACGTGAGGAGTCCGCCCAGCACCACGATTGCCATCGGACTCTGGATCTCGTTTCCAGGCTCTCCTCCTGCCAGTGCGAGCGGCAGGAGGGCCAGTCCCGCGCAGAGGGCCGTCATCATGATGGGGCTCAACCGTTCCATGGAGCCCTGGATCACGGCTTCGCGAAGCGGCACACCCTCGCCGAGCAGGTGGTTGTAGTGGCTCACCATGAGGATCCCGTTCCGGATGGCGATTCCAAAGAGGGTGATGAAGCCTACGAGCGTCGCGACATTGAGCACGCCGCCGGTGACCCACACGGCGAATACCCCACCCACGAGGGCCAGTGGCAGATTTACCATGACGAGGAGAGCCTGCCGTATGGAGTTGAACTCAATGAAGAGGAGCAGGAAGATGGCGGCCAGGGAGAGCAGGCTCATGAGCCCTATGGTGCGGGTGGCGTCACCCGCGGCTTCGAACTGACCACCGTACTCGACATAGTAGCCGGGGGGCAGATCGACCTCCGCCTGCACCCGCTCCCGAATCTCTTCCACCACGCTCCCAACGTCGCGGCCCGCAACGTTCGACTGGACCACGATCTTCCGCTGAACGTTCTCACGGGAGATGGCGTTGGGACCCAAGTCAAAACGAACGTCGGCAAGCGTCGTCAATGTGACGACCGAGCCGACAGGTGTGTTGATCCGCGTGTTGCGCACGGCCTCGAGGCTCCCTCTGTACTCTGGCGCGAAGCGGACCACCAGGTCGAACGCCCGTCGGTCCTCCAAGACCTGTGAGACCACCTCTCCGGCAAGCGCAACGTCGATCGCCTCGGCCAGGTGCGCGGGCGTCACGCCGAAGCGCGCCATGGCAAGCCGGTTCATGTCCACACGGATCTGGGGGACGTCCGCCTGTTGCTCCATGGCGACATCCACCGTCCCTTCGACTCCCTCAGCCACGGACTCGATCTGCCTCGCCAGCCGTCGAAGCTCATACAGATCAGGCCCAAAGATCTTCACGGCAATGCTGGCCCGCGTCCCCGACAACATGTGGTCGATCCTGTGGCCGATAGGCTGGCCGATCGTGATCTGGGTTCCTGGTACGGCAGCCAGGTCTGCGCGGAGTTCTTCCAGGATCACGTCGTATTCATAGTCTCCCAGGTCGAGGCGCACGTCGATCTCGGCGGCGTTGACCCCTTGCGCGTGTTCATCGAGTTCGGCTCTGCCCGTGCGGCGGGCCGTCTCCACCACCGCGGGATGGGCAAGGAGGATCCGCTCGATCCTCCGGCCGAGTTCGTCGGATTCGTCAAGGGAAGTGCCGGGGATGGTGAGCGCGCTGATCACCAGCGAGCCCTCCTGGAATTCCGGTAGAAAGGAGCGACCCAGGAACGGAACGACCGCCAGCGACGCCACCGCGAGCGCGGCGGCACACGTCATTACCCGCCCTGGGTACCTGAGTACGGGATCCAGCGTCGCCGCGTAGGCTCGCTTCAGCGTTCGCACGGTCCAGGTCTCCTCGTCCTTCTCGACGGCCTTCGAGCGCGTCAAGAGATAAACGGAGAGAGCCGGTGTGACGGTGAGCGCCACCACCAGAGACGCGAGGATCGCGACGATGTAGGCCAGTCCAAGGGGCCGCAGCATGCGACCCTCGATACCCGAAAGGAAGAGGATCGGCACGAACACCACGATGATAATCAGTGTGGCGATGACGATGGTGGTCAGGATCTCCTTCGCCGCATCAAGAACCACCGTATTGACCGGCCTGCGCCGCTCTCGAGGCATCTGGTGGTTCTCTCTCAGGCGCCGGAAAACATTTTCGACTACGATGACCGCATCGTCTACGAGTGCCCCGATCGCGATAGCCATGCCGCCCAGGGTCATGGTGTTGATGGTGATATCCATCATCTTCAGCGCAAGGACGGCGGTGATCAGCGAGAGTGGCATGGCCACCACCGAGATGAAGGTCGTACGGAAGCTCCAGAGGAACACGAAGAGGATGAGGATGACCAGGATCGCTCCGTCGCGGAGCGCCTCCATGACGTTATCCACCGCTGTCTCTATGAAGGTGGCCTGCCGGAAAATGCCGCGGTTGATCTCCATTCCGGGCGGGAGGCTCCTCTCGATGTCGGCCAGCTCCTGGTCGATTCTCTCCGTGAGCTCCAGCGTGTTCGTCTTGGGTTGCTTTTGAACCGTGAGGATGACGGCCCGGCTGGCGTTGGCGGACCCCTCACCCAGACGTGTGGCGGGCCCGATCCTCACCTCGGCCACGTCGCCAATGGTGACGGGCGTGGCATCCCGCACGGCTACCACCGTCTGCGCGATGTCGTCGAGGCTCTGAACGCGCCCGGTCGCGCGGATGAGGTATTCCTGCCCCCGGTCCATGAACACACCACCGGATGCGTTCACATTGGACCCCTCGGCCGCCCGCAGTACGTCCTCGAGCGTCACATCGAAGGCTGCCATCCGGCCAGGGTCGACCAGAATCTGGTACTGCTTCACCTCGCCCCCCAGGGGGACCACCTGCGCCACTCCCGGAACCGCCAGAAGACGCCGGCGGATCGTCCAGTCGGCCATGGTACGCATGTCCATAGGGGATACGGACGCGTCCCCGGTCACCGCGATGAGCATGATCTCGCCCATGATGGACGAGATCGGGGCGAGTGTGGGGTTCCCCACCCCACCCGGGAGCCTCGATGCGACGAGCTGAAGCTTCTCGTTCACGATCTGACGGGCCCGGAAGATGTCGGTGCCCCAGTCGAACTCCACCCAGACGATGCTGATCCCCTGAGACGTGGCGGAGCGGACCCGTCGCACCCCGGTAGCGCCGTTCACCGCCGTCTCGATCGGGAAGGTGACAAGGGTCTCCACCTCCTCGGGCGCCATGCCATGGGCTTCGGTCAGGACCGTTACCGTCGGCGCCGTGAGATCCGGGAAAACGTCCACCGGCATACGGACGGCAGTAATGGTACCGGCAACCAGAAGAAGGCCCGCAGCGACCAACACCAGGAAGCGATTGTCGATGGACCAGCGGATCATGCGGTCTAGCATCGTCGTCTCCTCAGTGAGCGTGGCCGCCGGCGAAGTCGCCGCCGGACAGTGAGGCGAGCCGGACCTGATAGGCGCCTACGGTAACAACCATCTCTCCGAGGCTGAGCCCTGCCAGCACCTGGGTTCGAGTGCCGTCGCGCACCCCGAGGGTGAGGATCCGGCGCACGAAGGTCTCACCACCGGTCTGCACGTACGCCACAGGGGTCCCATTGTCATCCAAGATGGCCTCGTTGGGGACGGCGATGCCCCTCACCGTGCCGCCGATCGGTACGGTCGCCCGAGCCAGCTGGCCGAAGGTGAAGAGCCCCCCAGCCTCTTCCACCTCGAACACCACGGGTACGGTCCGCGTCCGACGGTTCATGACGGCTCCCACGGACAGGAGTCGCGAGGTGTGGAAGACGTTGTCTGAGTCCTCCGCGGTGAACGTGGCCCTGGTAGAGTTAGTGTTGGCGACTTTCGTTGCCATCGCGGCAGACATCTGGACCCGGAGCCACGCCATCTTGGGATCCACGATAGTGAAGAGTAACTCGCCCGCCTCTATACGTCCCCCGGGCAGGAAGCTTCGCCCCGCAATCACCCCGGAGATGGGGGCTCGCAGACTCAGTCGGTAGACGCCATCCGTCGCGCCGCCCATAGCGTCCAGTTCGGCCCGAGCGATCTCCAAGTCGTGACGGGACTCCTCGAGGCGCCTGCCTGCGATGGCTCCGGCGGCAAAGAGCCGTTCGTTCCGCTCCACCTCTCGTTGCAGCCGTTCTACCTGCCCGCGCGACTGAGCAAACCCGCCGCCCTGAGCGGTGGGAGCAAGGACGACGAGGATCTGTCCCTC
This sequence comes from Gemmatimonadota bacterium, assembly GCA_022571515.1. Lineage (GTDB taxonomy): Bacteria > Gemmatimonadota > Gemmatimonadetes > Longimicrobiales > Gaopeijiaceae > JACZXQ01. The sequence continues at coordinate 35,014 of JACZXQ010000029.1, read as the reverse complement.
ACGGACCCTCTCACCCACCGACGGCGCGTCACGGTTCTCATCGGCGGGTGCGATCCCGTCCACCAGCGCGCTCACCTCGACGAGCGCGCCATCGGGCGGGACGATCTCCGCGGGACCCGTGACGGTCCTCTGGACCTCGTGCTCATCCACCGGGTGAACCGCGAAGGGGATCACCCACTGCTGTTCCTTCAAGAAAGAGATCCCACCCTCGTCCTCCACCGCCTCGGCCAGGAGAGCCTCCTCGACACTGGAGTGGACGCGGACCCGCGCGAGGACATGCCGGCTGTTCACCTGAGGGCTGGTGAGCACCAGTTCCACACGGTAGACGCCAGGCCGGCGCACCACCGGATCGAGGAGGAAGATCCCGTCCCGAGTCGGAGCATCCAGTTGGAACGTCTCGGCCCCGACCTGGTCACTCACGAAGTCGACCGTCAGCGTCCCCGAGCGAATGGGCTTGAAGTCCTCCATATCGGTGAGGTGGATGGCCCAGTTACCGGTCTGCTCACCGGCAACCAGGTGGGGATACTCGAGGAAGAGTTCGGTGGAGTCATTCCACTGAGTCACCACGACCGCACCGATCTCCGATGTCTCGAGCCCGCCCTCCGCGTCGTTGCACGCGCTGGCCAGCAGGACCACCGCGATCGTCGAGGCCATCATCGTCTTGAACTCGGCGTGAACTCTCTTGGCGATCATCGTCCATTCTCCATCGAAGTCGTCCCTGTGCCGGCGGGGTGTGTGTCGAAGCCACCCGCCGCCCGTTCGAGGTCGTAGTACGCGGTCCACAGGTCGGCTTTGAGCCGTGCCCGTGCCGTCCGTGCGTCGCGAAGCGCCTCTGCGGCGTCCAGTAGTTGCACCAGATCCATCTCCCCAGCGTCGTATGCCACTTGGGCGATCTGAAGGAGATCCGGATCCTCATCCAAGAGGTCGTCCCCCAGGAGCTCGTTGCGGACACGGAGGCTCCGATACGACTCGATCGCCCTGCGCAGATCGTTCTCCACTTGCCGTGAGGTCAGTGCAAGACGCTCCTCGGCGGACCGGACCTGTGCTTCGGTGGCCTCTATGGTTCCAGCGCTCCGGTCGAACAAGGAGAGGGGGATGGACAGGCCCAGGAAGATGCCACGGAAGCCGTCGGACTGCCGTTTGGAGCCGCCGATGGCTGTGATGTCCGGAATGCGCTCCGCTCGAGCGAGGCGGACCCCCGCCCGAGCGGCCTCCACCTCCGCACGAGCCGCCGCGACCTCCTGTCGCCGAGAAATCGCACCCTCCCAGACGTCGTCTAAAGCGCCGTCCAGAATCGGCTCGGGGGGTAAAACGCCGAGTGGGTCCCTGGGGGCTACCTCCGCAGCCTCCGCCTCGGGGAGAATCAGGAGGGCCAGGGCTCGGCGGGCGGTCGAAACGGCCAGTCGGGCCTCGGCGAGCAGGTTCTCGTAGCGTGTGCGCTCCACGAGGAAGCGCCGAAGGTCGTAGAGGGAGATGTCCCCCTCCGCCTCTCGCACCACCGCGCTCCGAGCGCCCTTCCGGAAGACGTCGGCGACTCGCTCCGTTATAGCCAGGCGGTCCTCTGCCATGGCCGCCCTTACAAAGGCTTGTTTCACCGCAAAACCGAGGCGCGCACTGTCGGCCCGCAGGCGCGCCTCGACGGCCTCAAGAGCCCGGCTCGCCACCGCGGCCCGTGCGCCGCGCTTGCCTGGCAACTCAAAGCGTTGGCTGAGGGTCACATACGTCTCGGAGTAGTCTTGGCCATTCCGGGAAAGCGGCTCGTGTGTGACCGTTGCCGTCGGGTTGGGGAAAGCGTTCGCCTGCCGTGCGAGACCCGCCGCTTCCGCCCGTCGGGAGCGTGCGAGGCGGAGCTCTAGGTTGTTGGTGGCGAAGAGCCGGAGGGCTTGCTCCAGACTTACACGCCTGGTGGGTTCCTGGGCCGCCACGGTGGTGGACCAGAAGCCGAGGGCGGCCCCCAGCAAGAGGATCTTGGTCGCATTTTTCACGAGCATGACTCCGGATTCGTGTGCCGGTTCGGCACCGCCGCGGTGGGACGGGCGCCGAAACGTCTGTGTTCTAGGGAAGTACGGCTTGGGGTCCGGGCGCCGGAAAGAGGGCGCTCGGAATTAGATGGAGAGGGGCGGTGCGCGTGGGGAAGTGGAAGAAGGAGGAGCGCGCTCGTGTGGGAGGCCGCGTTCGGGGGGCGGGATGGCAGGCGTGACGAGCACCGGACGATCGGCGATCCTCGTCGTTCCGGCGGGCACTGCGATTGGGCCAGCGACCGTCGGAATGCGGTCCGTCTGCTCCGTCAGGACGACCCCGTGTCCGTGGTGGCCGGGCGCGACGAGTTCGATGACGTCATCTCCGGACACCCCGTGACTGTGGGACGGAAGGCCGGTACCCAGTGCTCCGAGGATGAGGAGCAGGAGGCCGGACAACAACCTATGGGATGACGATCGTCGCATGGTGAATCATGGTCGGCAGGGAGGGATGAGTCAACCCGGGACTCCGGCCAGTCCTTCGGCTCGGCTACCGAGAGTCGATCGGAATCATCAAATGCGCGGCGACACCGGTTACCCAGTCATCCGCGCTGGTGGGTTCGGTCGCGTACGGGTCACTGTTGCTGACCGGACTATCGCCCATCAGCATGTAGGCGATCCCGATCTCGGAATAGGTTGGCTGGGTCTGATTCATGTATGCGTTGAGGAAGTCGAGCCAGGGCTCGTTCATGCTCCAGTCCAATACGGCGGCTTCATCGGATATGGAGGCGGGGCCAGCCGACACGGCGCTGCGGATGGACCGGATGGACAAGACGCAACCTCGTGCGCAAGAGACCGCTGTGGAAGGAGTTCGAGCATCCTACGTTCAAGACCAGGGCCGCTTACGAAGCCGCCCCTGGCTCATCAGAGCTTCCCGCCCGAGATTGCCTTGATCCTTTTTGCGGCCCGCGCTCAGCGCGGCCCGTCGGTTCTGCGGAGGCAGTCATGAAACGGTCCCCGATTCGCGCTCGTGCCCAGGCAGTCGTGCTTACCCTGGCGTTGCTCCTGGTACCCTTCGTCGTTCAAGGGCAGGGCTCGCGTGCGTTCACCCCCGAAGATGCGCTCAATGTGCGGACCCCACGCATTCAGGATGTGTCGGAAGATGGCCGGTGGGTCGCCACCACGGTTCAGCGGCATCGTGACCGGTTGAATGTGGACCATGAGCGTTTCGGGGATCCCACGTATGTATCACCATCCCTGAGCGAGGTGGTGGTAGTGGACACGCGTAGCGGAGAGCAGCACTCTCTGTTCGACGCGCCGTTGGTGGCCCGCGCCTTCGCCTGGGAGCCTGGCGGCTCGCGCCTGGCTTTCCTGGCCTACGTGGCCGATGCCTTCCGCCTGATGCTGTACGATGCGGAGCGAGGGGATCTCAGCGAGGTTCGCCTGGGCTCGGAGTTGGAGATCGCCTCCAATTCGCCGGTGGTGTGGCGCCCCGAGGAGAACGCCCTGTTAGTCGGCCTCCGCCGAGAGGGTTGGGCCGCTGAGGCCCGCCAGGCGTACCTGGACCTCGTGGTGGGACCCATCGTCGTGCAGGACTCCGAGGATGACTTCCTCGCGTGGGACGCGGTGCGCAATCGTTCCGCCGAGATGATTACCGTGCTTGTTTCTGTGGACGAGGGAGAGGTGCGCGAGATCCTCGCAGAGACCGCCATTCAGGCACCTCGGTTCTCCGAGGACGGATCCTTGTTGGTCTATACGGTGGCCGAGCGGTTGCGCACCTCGTACGAGCGGGGCAAGGGCACCGAGTATGAGATCTTCCAGCTGGACCTCGCGGGAGGGGAGCCACGCTCCGTGCACCCGGCCGGCGAGCGCCGCCTACGGCCTGTCTGGACCGAAGCGGCGGACGCGTTCGCCTACAGCGAGCAGGGTAACGTGTTCGTCCGCGACCTGGCAGCCGACAGCGCGGTGAACCTGACCGAGGAGTACCGGACGCCCCTTTCCGAAGACGATTCCACCAAGGTGAGCTTCTCGGTGATGCGCTGGCGGGCCGACGGAGAGGCGCTCCTGATCAGTTCAGAAAAGGGATATCACCTGCTCGACCCGAGTTCCGGAGAGCTCGACCTGGTCTATGAGTTCCAGGGCGAGGAAGAAGAACGACCCCGACTGGGGCTGCAGTCGTGGAGCAATGACGGGCGCTATCTCTACCTGAGCTCCTCTGCGCGAGATCGGTGGGAGCGGGGTCTGGTACGCTATGACTTGCAGGCACGCCGCATGGAAGATCTCGTGCTTGACGACAAGCTCTACCGGGCCTGGCGGGTCTCTGAGGACGGAAGCCGCATCGTGTACACTCGATCGGACGGCAATCGTCCCAACGAACTCTGGGTGGCGGACGGATCGATGTCCGACCAAAGACGGCTGACGGATCTCAATCCTTGGCTGCGGGACGTGCAACTGACACGCAGTGAGTTGATCGAGTACCTCGACGTGGACGGAGAGAAGCTCTACGGGATCCTCTACTACCCGGTCGACTACGACCCCGGGAAGAAATACCCTCTGGTTGCGGAGATCTACGAGACCTTCTTCGACAACGGCTACAACGCCAACATGAACCTGCTGACCGCGCGGGGCTGGTTCGGCTTCCGGCCTTCGGTCGACCTGGAGATCGGCTTTCCGGGTGAGGCCTGGCTCAAGGGCGTAACCACCGCGATCAACAAGGTGGTTGATCGGGGTCTGGTCGACGGCGAGAAACTGGGCGTGCACGGTACGAGCTACGGTGGTTATGCTACGAATCTGCTCATCACCCAGACCGACCGCTTCGCGGCGGCCGTGAACATCTCCGGAAAGGTGAACATCATCAGCTTCCTCGGCGACAGCGAGAAGATCACCACCCGCAACTACAGTGCTGCCGAGGAGGGACAGGACCGAATCGGGGCGACGCTCTGGGAGCAGCCTCAGAAATACATCGAGCACTCGGCCATCATGTTCGCGGACCGGATCAACACGCCGCTGCTCATGCTGACCGGTGAAGGGGACTGGAACGTGCCGGCAACCAACCAACGCGAGATGTACTACGCGCTGCGGCGCCTGGGAAAAAAGGTCACCTGGGTGAACTACATGCGAGCGGGGCACGGTGCCGGCCGGGCGGGAACCGTTGAGGACTTCATGGACCACTGGACCCGTATGTTCGAGTGGTACGGCGAGCACTTCGGCGAGCTGGAGGAGCCTCGGGCTACCACCACGACCGCCACGGAGCGAGGAGGCTCTTAGGCGTCCCTACGCTACGCCCCCGCCTACGGCCATCGGCAGCTTTCGCTCCACCTTCTTGCGATTGCGCCAGGCCTCGGGGATGTGTGTGCAGTAAGGCTCGGATGCCAGGTAGTCGCCTGTCACGGCCCAAGCCCGCGCACGGCTTCCGCCGCAGTTGTCACGGAACTCGCAGACGCCGCATTTACCCTTGAGCAGGGTCCGGTCCCTGAGCTCCTTGAAGATCGGGGCGGTCTGGTAGGTGTCGACCAGGTCGTGCGTGCGAACGTTGCCCGCGGCGATCGGGAGAAAGCCGGAGGGCATGATATCGCCCGTATGGCTGATGAACAGGAAGCCGTCGCCGTCGTTGACGTTGCGGGCCCGCCCGATGCCGTCACGGTACGAGTGGGCCGTCCCCGAGGTCATGGGATCGAGTTCGGCGGCCTCGGCCCTCTCGGAGGCTTCCGCCGCTTTCAGCTCGAGCACGACCCTCTGGTAGTGCGGAGCGGCCGTAACCTTGATGTCGAAGGGCGCCGTCTTCGAGAGCTCGTAAAGGCGCCCGAACACCGCCTCGAACTCCTTGGCGCTCGCAACGTCGCTGCGACTCGCCCTTCCCATGGGCACCAGCAGAAAGACCTCCCAGAAGACGATGCCCAGCTCGGTCATCAGATCGCACAGGGCGTCGAAGTCGTTGAGGTTGTGCTTCGCGACCACGGTGTTGACCTGCGTGGTCATTCCGGCCTCGCGGGCTGTCCGCAGGATGCGGATGCCCTCGTCGAACGAGCCGGCCACCTGGCGGAACTCGTCGTGGATCTCCGGGCAGGATCCGTCGAGGCTGACGGCCAGCCGGGCCAGGCCCGCGTCCTTGAGCTCGTGGATGATCTCGGGTGTCGCCAGCGGGGTGGTGGCCGGCGTGGCAGCCATGCGTAGGCCCAGATCCGATCCGTACCGAACCAACTCCACGATGTCGGGGCGCTTGAGCGCGTCACCGCCACTGAACACGAAGATGATCGGCCCGAATCTCCGCACGTCGTCGAGGAGCTTCCCGGCTTCCTCGGTGGTCAGTTCGTCGGGATCGCGCCAGGGCCGGGCCTCAGCCCTACAGTGCTTGCACGCGAGATCACAGGCCTGGGTGGTTTCCCAGATCACGAGAAACGGCGATTTGTTGAAATCGAGGCGGCCCCACGGCGGGGCGCCTCCTCCGGCACCTTTGCCAGCGTGAGTATGCATGAATGAATAGTGTGAGAACGAGCGATTTCAGGCCGCCGGGAGAACTACCTGACGGTTTGTGGTGGTTTGGACTACAGGTTTGGCCCTAGAATGGGGCCGTCGGAATACAGATTTGAACGAGGTGAGACGGATGAGCGACGAAGGCACGCCAAAAGACACGATTTTCGGAAAGATCATCCGCGGCGAGATCCCGGCGGATATCGTGTTTCGAGACGACACCGTGACCGCGTTCCGGGACAACAGCCCACGGGCGCCCGTTCACATACTGCTCGTACCGAACCACGTGATCCCGACCATCGCCGATGTGACCGAAGCGGACGAGCCTGTGCTTGGGCACATGATGACGGTAGCCGCGCGGCTGGCCGAATCTGAAGGCATCGCCGAGGATGGCTTTCGTCTGATCGTCAATTGCCGGGATCACGGCGGACAGGAAGTCTACCATTTGCACATGCATCTTCTCGGAGGCCGCCCTTTGGGCCCGATGTTGGTGCGCTAGGCGCGAAGCGGCTTGCACCGTTACGGCGTCGGGGGCATTCTTCGACGCCATTTCCACTAGAGGAAGCTAGGGAGCTACATGGAATTCATTACCAACCTGGTCGACCAGGCGAACAGTATCGTCTGGAGTTCGGGGATCCCCGTCGGGGAGGAGAGGATCCCCTTCGTCGTGATCATGCTCATCGGCGTCGGCGCGTTCCTGACGCTGCGCCTGGGCTTCATCCAGCTCCGCCGGTTCGGGCACGGCGTGGCAGTCGCCACGGGCCGGTACGACGATCCGAATGATCCCGGCGACGTGTCGCATTTCCAGGCGCTCACGACGGCGCTGTCGGCCACGGTCGGCATCGGCAACATCGCCGGCGTGGCTCTCGCGATTCACTGGGGTGGCCCGGGCGCGCTCTTCTGGATGTGGGTGACGGCCTTTTTGGGGATGGCCACCAAGTACACCGAGGTGACCCTCGCCCAGCACTACCGGAAGGTCGAGGTGGCCGACTCTCGGGTCGGCGTCGGGACGGTGTCGGGCGGACCCATGTACTACATCGAGCGTGGGATGGGATCCAAGTGGAAGTGGATGGCCATGTTCTTCGCTTTCACGCTCGGACTCACCGCCTTCCTCACCGGGAACGGTGTACAGGCGAACACCGTGGCCGACACACTCCAGAACAACTTCGCTATCGACCGGTGGGTGAGCGGCCTCATCACGGCGAGCCTCGTGGCCGCGGTCATCCTCGGTGGCATCACGCGCATCGGCAAGGTGACGAGCATTCTGGCTCCTCTCATGGCGGCCATATACGTCTTCGGGGCACTTACGATCATCGTGCTCCACCTGGGCGACGTCATGCCCGCCCTGAGCCTGATCTTCACGGAGGCCTTCAACCCCACGGCCGGCGTGGCCGGGACGGGCGTGGGGGCCGTTCTCATGACGATGATGTGGGGCGTGCGGCGCGGCCTCTTCTCGAACGAGGCGGGACAGGGCTCGGCCCCGATCGCGCACGCTGCGGCCAAGACCGATGAGCCGGTCTCCGAAGGCGTGGTCGCGCTCCTCGAGCCTTTCATCGACACGATCGTGATCGTCACCATGACCGCGCTCGTGATCATCATGACCGGTGTCTGGAACGAGCGCGTGCCCACTGAGATCACGCTCCGTGGCGGGGATCTGAGCTACGTATCCTCCGACGCACAGGGTACGTACACCGAGGTCGACGAAGCACCCACCCAGATCACGGTTCTGAGCGGGCGTCCGGTCGCCACCGGCGTGGGAGCGTCGCAGCTGGCCTGGCATGAAGTCCCGGTCTCGGAGTTCTACCTGGACGAAGAACAGACACTGCCGTTCACCGGCACGATCTACCCTGCGAGGGGCGAAGCGGTGGAAGCCACAGGCGTGACGCACACGTCGTTGTATGGTCCGGCCGCCGAGAGCGGAGCGCCGCTCACCGAGCTGGGCTTCCGGCGTGGACTGGCGCCCCTTGGCGACTGGGGCCACTACATCGTGATCGTGTCGGTTCTGCTGTTCGGCGTTTCGACGGCGATTGCGTGGAGCTACTACGGGGATCGGTGCGCCAACTACCTGTTCGGGCACAACGCGATCTTCCCATACAAGGTGGCCTATGTGCTCATGCACTTCCTCGGCGCGATCGTGCCTCTCGAATTGGCATGGACGCTCGGTGACGTATTCCTGGGCATCGTGATCCTACCCAACCTGATCGCGCTCGTGTTCCTGTCCGGCAAGGTGGGCGAGCTGACCAACAGCTACTTCGAGCGGAAGCCGTGGAACAGGGGTCGATCGACGAACTGACCGACGGAGGATTCGACGCAGGGACACGGCCGGAGGCCTTCGGGCCTTCGGCCGTTGCGTTTGGTGCCTACCGCCCGGACGTCAGGACCGCAGCACCCCGCCGGGCCGCACCGCCTGATCGCCGAACCGGTGGCGTAGGTCGTCCATGATCCGGGAAAGGGCTCGGTCCCGCTCCCCTTCCAAGGCCGCATCCTCGTCGAACAGCTCGGTCTGACTCGGGACGTCTCGGTCGATCAGGTTGCTGAGGCCTACACCCAGCAGCCGGGTCTTGGTGGGCCGGGCGCTGCGCAGCTCGCCGAACAGGCTGCGCGCGACCGACACGATGGCGCGATCCGTCTCGACGGCGTCCGGAAGCGTGTGTGCGGCCGACCTTGTCGTGAAGTCACCGTCACGGATCTTCACGGTGATGGTGCGTGCCCTGAGATTCTTCTTGCGAAGTGTGCCTCCGATCGACACGACGAGCTTCATGAGTTGCCGCTCCAGCTCGGCGTTGTCGTCAATATCTCGGGAAAAAGTCCGCTCCGAACTGATCGACTTTCGTGGCTCGTGGCTACGGACGGGCGTCGGGTCGATACCGCGAATCCGCTGATGCAGCCACGTGCCGCGCTGGTCGCCGAGCCATTTCTGGAGCCAGCCTTCCTGGAGAGCAAGCGCGTCGGGAACGGTCACCAGCCCACGTTGCTCGAGCGACTCCACCATCGCGGGTCCGATGCCCGGGATGTGGGCAAGGTCGAGCTTGCCCATGAACTCCGCCTCTCGGCCGGGTGGGACCACGTGCACCCCACCCGGCTTTGCCAACCCGGCGGCCAGCTTGGCGATCATTCGGCGCGTGCTCCCGCCGATGGATACGGAGATGCGCGTCTCCTCCAGAACGGCCCGGCGGATGCGCTCGGCGGTAACCGCCAACGTCTCCGTGGCGAATAGGCGCTCGGTCCCCGACAGATCGAGATAGAACTCGTCGATCGATGCGGCTTGAACGACGGGGGATAGGCGCTCCAGAACTTTTTGGATGTCATGGCTCCGACGAGCGCAGGCATCGCGGGGTACCGGCACCACGGTGGCTTCGGGACAGAGCCGTAACGCCTGGGCGGTGGGCATCGCCGAACGGACACCGTATTCCCGGGCCGCATAGGAGGCCGACGTAACCACGCCGCGACCGGTGGAGGATCCGCCCACCAGGAGGAGGCGGGTCTTGCCGACGCCCTCAGGATCCTCGAGCCGCGCGACCTGGACATAGAATGCGTCGCAGTCGACCAGGAGGATCCTCGCTTCCGGTCCGGGAGGTTCCGGAGCTCCGGTGTGCGGTGTAGGGGACACTGGGTCACTCTCCACCTGAGAAGGGGTGGCACGGCTCGGGCCGGAAGGTAGACGTTTCACTCCCGATTGCGAAGCCGGTCCTGGGGGCGATAGAATCCGCCCACGGCGCCGAGAACGGCGGACCGGGGAGCGCCTGCCTTGGTGGGCGGTCCCGCCTTCAAGCGATCCTCGAATTCGAGGAAGAGGAGCCGCGCCATGTCACATCCGTTCCAACTGCCCGACCTGGGCTACGATCATGATGCTCTAGAGCCCCATGTCGATGCGCGCACCATGGAAATCCACCATGGCAAGCACCACCAGGGCTATACGACCAAACTCAACGGGGCTCTCGAAAGTCACCCCGAGCTACATGGGTACACCGCCGAACAACTCCTCATGGCGCTCGGACCGCTGCCCGAGGACATTCAGGGAGCCGTGCGCAACAACGGTGGCGGGTACGTCAACCACAAACTGTTCTGGGAGGTCATGACTCCAGGCGGTGCGGAGGCCCCTGCGGGCGACTTGGCGACAGCGATCGATGGCACCTTCGGTTCGCTCGACACCTTCAAGTCCAAGTTCGCGTCGACCGCGGGTGCCCAGTTCGGTTCGGGATGGGGCTGGCTGTGCGTCGACCCGTTCGGCGACCTGGCTTGCTTCTCGACGCCGAACCAGGATAGCCCCCTGATGACGGGTCACACCCCGATCCTCGGTGTGGATGTCTGGGAGCACGCGTACTACTTGAACTACCAGAACCGGCGCCCGGACTACCTAGAAGCCTGGTGGAATCTGGTGAATTGGGATGTCGTTGCCGCCAAGTTCGCAGAAGCCGGGGCTGGTTGGGTCCACACGTACAGAGGCTGACGAGCCTCCGCGTTGCGGGAACGGACCACCACACAGTCGGCTTGTGTAGTCAATGAACCGGGGAGTCGGTCGACACTCTTCCTGATGGCACTAGGATCCCGCGATCCTTGTGTCTGTGTGAACATCTGTTTACAAATAGGGCGTTCGCTTCCCGTAAGAACCGGACTCTGCGTATGAGGGATGCCGATGTGAGGTGCGCAACCGAAAGATCAAGGTGGATTCCCACCTGGCTGGGAATTCTCGTTCTAATGTCACCGGCACTCGCTTCGGCACAGTCGCTCGGTGGCTCGGAGCGCTCCGTAGATAGGGCGTACCGAGCGGCTCGAGCGCACGACTTCACCTTCCTCCGTGACCGCAAACAAGTTCAGCGGTTCGTCAGCGGCGGGTACCTGGTTCGGGTTCGCTCCGGGCGGCACCACGAGCTTCACGCGGTCTCATTCCCATACGCCCGGCCGGAGGTGGCGCTGTTCATCGAGCGTCTCTCCAGCCAGTACCGGAACGCTTGTGGAGAGAAGCTGGTCGTGACGAGTCTGACCCGGCCACTCGACCGGCAGCCTAGAAACGCATCCGAGTTCTCTGTGCATCCCACGGGAATGGCGGTGGATCTGCGGCGGAGCGGAAGCCGGGCATGCCGGTCATGGTTGGAGCGCGTCCTCCTCTCTTTGGAGAAATCCGGAGTTGTCGAGGCCACGCGTGAGCGTTACCCGGCCCACTATCATGTGGCGGTGTTTCCCCGGCAGTACGGCAATTACGTGGAGCGGTTGGTCGCGCGCGACAGGATGCGCGAGGCCGAGTCACGATACACGGTTCGATCTGGCGACTCGCTCTGGACGATCGCCAGGCGCCACGGCACGACCGTCGATAAACTGCAGGCCACCAACGGCCTGAGTGGGAGCCGGATCTACCGGGGTCAGGTTCTCACCGTACCAGGGCGATGACGGTCGGGAGAGTCGGCTTCTGCCGTTGAACCACCGCATAGTCCATCCAGAGACGGTAGGCAAGCAGGAACGCTACCAGCTCATCACGTCGCTCGTGGTGCCGCGGCCCATCGGCTGGATATCCACGTTCGGTCTCGACGGTACGCCCAACCTGGCACCCTTCAGCTTCTTCTCGGCCGTATCGGCTACTCCCATGCTCATTTCGGTGTCGGTCGGCGCGCGTAAGGGCTCGCGCAAGGACACCCTGGTGAACATCCGGCAGGGTGGGGAGTTCTGCGCGAACGTAGTCACCGAGCTTCATCTGGAAGCGATGAACCAGACATCTGCAGAAGTGGGGCCGGGTGAAGACGAGTTCGCGCTTGCGGGACTGCCCATGGCCACGGCGAGTGTCGTGAATGCGCCGTACGTGGCCGACTGTCCGGCCGTGCTGGAGTGCCGGTGCATCCAAGAAGTGGAAATCGGCGAGGCCGGTGGCCTGTTCATCGGAGAGGTCGTCGCCATCCACGTCGGGACTTCGCTCGAGTTGATCGAGGGTACCGAGTACGTGGACCCGGAGAGTCTCCGGCCGATTGGGCGTCTTTGGGGTGCCGCTTACACGCTGCTCGGCGAGATCAAGGTCCTTCCGCGTCCGAAGTGAGCCAGAGGTCCACAGTCTCGAAGCGCTCGACGTCCACCAGGCCAAGGTCCGTGATCTTCAGAGACGGGACGACCTCCAGGCCCAAGAACGACATCGCCATGAACGGGTCGTGCAGGGGCGATCCAAGACGCCGCGCCGCCTCGACCACCTGATCGAGGCCATCGCGGATCGTTTCGATCGGCTCGGGCGACATGAGCCCAGCGACGGGGAGAGCGAGCGAGGATAGCACCACCTCGGCCTCGGCGACGGCAAGTCCACCGCCCAGACCCGCCACACATCGAACCGCAGTCATCATGGACGTGTCGTCTGCCCCTATCACAATGATGTTGTGATGGTCGTGCGCGACGGTGCCGGCGATGGCCCCTCGCTCGAGGCCGATCCCGGTGACCAGCCCGAGCCCCACCCGTCCACTGGCGGTGTGCCTTTCGATCACGGCGATCTTGAGGAGGTCACGCGAGGGGTCGGCGACTGCGGCGCCCTCGACGACTCGGGGCTCGGTGAGTTCCGAACCGGTCACGATCTGATCGGGGATGGCGCGGATCACCCGAGCGAGACCTTCCCCGGCCGGTATCGTGAGGTCCACTCGGTCCCAATCCACGGCCATGGAGGGAAGGGGTGGCGGGGGAGGGGGCCGGCGCTCCCACCGGGGCGATCCGTCCGATGCCACGAGCTCGCCCCCCGAGTAGACCTCACGAACGTCCATTCGGCCGAGGTCTCCCACCACCACCAGCAGGTCGGCCCGCCGTCCCGGTGCAATGGCGCCCCGGTCGTGCAACCCGAAATACTCCGCCGGGTTGAGGGTTGCCAAAGGGATCGCGTCGGTCGGAGCCATCCCCCCCGCCATCAGCGTCCGCAGCATCGCATCGATGCCTCCCTCGTCCAGCAAGTCCGCCGGCTGCCGGTCGTCGGTACACAGGGAGACACGCCGCCGGTTTGTTGGGGTCAGCGCCGGCATCAGCGCCTTCAGATTTTTCGCGTTGGACGCCTCGCGAAGGAAAACGTGTAGTCCGCGCCGGAGCTTCTCGGTGGCCTCCTCTGGGGTGGTGCACTCGTGGTCGGAGCGTGGGCCCGCCGCCACGTACGCGTTGAGCGCCTTTCCAGAAACTCCCGGCGCATGGCCGTCCACGACCCGTCCCGCGAACCGGTCCAGCTTGGCGAGGACTCCGGGATCACCGTGGATCGTGCCCGGGAAGTTCATGAGCTCGGCGAGACCGAGGACCCTCGGGTGCGCCAGCAGTCCGGCCAGCGCTTCGGCGTCGAGGGCAGCGCCTGCGGTGCTGAGATGCGTCGCCGGCACGCACGAGCTGGCCATCACAAACACTGAGAGAGGTAGTCCCTCGCTCGCCTCGAGCATGAAGTTCATGCCGTCGAGCCCGTGCACATTGGCGATCTCGTGCGGGTCGCACACGACCGTGGTTGTCCCTCTAGGTACGACGGCCCGGGCGAACTCGGGTGGTGTGGCCAGGCTGGACTCGATATGCACGTGGGCGTCGATGAGTCCGGGCACCAGGAAGGCACCTTGCAGATCCACGACTCTAGCGGCGTCGTAGCTCTCGCCGAGGCCGGCGATCCACGGTCCGAACACGGCTACGTCGAGGTCCTCGACGTCACCCGTGAACACGTTGACCACCCTGCCGTTCGTAAAGAGAAGGTCGGCGGGCTGGTCCCCGCGCGCCACCGCCAGGAGGTCGGCCAGTTCGGAGGTCATGGCGTCGAATATAGGGCGCCTGGTTCGGCATGCCACCGGGCCGGTATCTTGCAAATTGCCAATCATGATCGTTGCACTATGCAAGGGCGAAGCCTATCATGGAGATGTTCTCCGGCCGGTTGCCCTGCCTTAACCGCCGACCCATCTCTTTCGTAGGAGCCCCCCACTGAGTTCGACCACCCCCAAGCGCGCACTCGACTTCAGTCAGCGAGACCTACTGCGATGGCTCTACGTAGGTCGAATGACGCTCATGGCGGGCATCCTCGTGGGCGTTCTTGTCGTCTGGGAAGAGGCGGCACCATCGACCACGCGCATCACCACCCTGATGTTCCTGACGGCCCTGGGCGTGACAGCGGCCTCGCTGTGGCATACGCATTTCCGCCATCGCGAGGCGGGGCAGAACTTCCTCTACGGTCATGTGATCTTCGATGTGTTGTTGGTCACGACGATCATCTACGTGACCACTCCGTTGGATACGAGCGACCCAGGGTTCGTGCCCCTCTACATTCTCGTGATCACGGAGGGCGCGCTCCTATTACCGCTCCCCGGAGGCGTTCTGATCGGCGCGTTGGCGTCTATCATGTACTTCGCCGGAATCGTGTATGGGAATTCGAAGGGTCTCACCGGTACCGTTCCGTTACAGATCGGCTTGTTCACCGTCGTCGCCCTCTTGACCGGATGGCTCGGCGATCGCCTGCAACGCGCGGGTGTCGCGCTGGGTGCTGTACGCTCAGAGCTTCAGCGGCTGAGGCTCGACACAGGCGACATTCTCGCGAGCATCAGCACCGGTGTGCTCACCATCGACGGCGGTGAGCGCCTGGTGTACATGAACCGGGCCGCTGAAGACCTGCTCCAGCTCAGCCGCCGCCAGTGGGAAGGGTTGCCCGTGCTGGACGCGGTCGAGGCGGTGGCTCCGGGGTTGGGGACCGTGCTGCGCCGGACTATGCGAGAACGCAGGCCGATGGCCCGGTTCAAGACGGTGGCCAGGGGCGAACGCAGTGAGGTCACGCTCGGGATCAGCACGACCGTGTTGGACCGGGCCGGGGAGCTGGACGAGCCACCGTCCGTGACCGCGATCTTCCAGGACATCACTGACCTGGAGCGGCTCGAGATCCTCAACAGGCGGACCGAGCGCCTCGAGGCCGTCGCGGAGCTCAGCGCTTCCCTGGCGCACGAGATCAAGAATCCGCTCGCCTCGATTCGGAGCGCTGTGGAACAGATAAGCAATCCGACGCTGTCGCGGAGCGACCAGCAGATTCTCCAGCGGTTGGTGGTGGGAGAGTCCGATCGACTGAGCCGCCTACTTTCGGAGTTCCTCGAGTTCACAGCACTGCGCATCAACTCGCAAGCCGATCTGGATCTGAGCAAGCTCGTGTGTGACAGCATTGCGCTGGTGCGGCAGCATCCGGACGCGGGCGGCGGTGTCCAGATTCAGACCGACGGCGTGGACGAGGGGGTCTTCGTGCCGGGAGACGCCGACCTCTTGCATCGCGTGATTTTCAACCTCGTCTTGAACGCCGTGCAGTTCGCGGGCGATAACGGGCGTGTCGTGGTCGAGGTGGAGGACTGCTCCGGAGCTTGGCGGCCGCGCGGCATCGATATCGCCAACCCGGTCCGGGTGAGCGTTCGCGACAACGGTCCAGGCATCGCACCGGACGCGGAGGCCAGGATCTTCGATCCGTTCTTCACCACCCGGCCAGGAGGAAACGGGTTGGGCCTCTCGGTGGTTCACCGGGCGGTCGAGGTGCACGGTGGAGCGCTTTTCGTGGAAAAAGCTCCGGAGGGGGGCGCGCACTTCGTCATTTACCTGCCGGGTGATCCGGCCCTGGCGAACCGGCACGAGAGGGTGGCCACGTGAGCGCGGACGCCGTCAAGATTCTGCTCGTCGACGACGAGACCGGCATCCTGGACTCGCTCAGAATCCTGTTCAAGGGTGAAGGCTACGACGTGCACGCGGTCAATAGCGGCAAGGAGGCGATGGCCTGCCTTTCAAACGTAAGTCCGGACATCGTCCTTACGGATATCCGCATGCCCGGGGCCAGCGGGTTGGACGTGCTCGCCGCCGCGCGTGAGTTCGATCCGGCGATGGCAGTGATCCTCATGACGGCGCAAGCTTCGCTTCAGTCGGCGGTGCGTGCCGTCAACGAGGGTGCGTACTACTACCTGCAGAAGCCCTTCGCGAATGACGAACTGCTGGCCATCTGCCGGCGTGCCGCCGAGGCACGGCAGCTCAAGGTGGAGAACAAGGCCCTCAAGAAGGAGATTCGCCGTCAGCGGCGGGGCACGGAGGTACGGCCCATCGGAAAGAGTCGCACGTTCGTCGAGGTGCTGAAGCTTGCCGAGATGGTGGCCCCTACCGACTCCACCGTGCTCCTCAGCGGGGAGAGTGGGACGGGCAAGGAGGTTGTGGCCCGCTACATCCACGACCTGTCCGACCGGGCGGATGGCAGGTTCCTTTCCATCAACTGCGGCGCGCTCCCGGAAGGCCTGCTCGAGAGCGAACTCTTCGGCCATACAAAGGGCTCCTTCACGGGTGCGATAAAGGACAAGGAAGGACTCCTGGTTGCGGCTGCCGGGGGCACGTTCTTCCTGGACGAGATCGCGGAGATGAGTCCCGCCACGCAGGTGAAGCTCCTTCGGGCGCTGCAAGAGCGTGAGGTCATCCCCGTGGGGGCCACTGAGGTGGTGCCCATAGACGTGCGCGTCATCGCGGCCACGAACAGTGACCTGGAGGAAGAGATTCGCCGGGGTGCGTTCCGTAGCGACCTGTACTACCGACTGAACGTGATCGCACTCCACCTGCCGCCGTTGCGGGAGCGCTTGGAAGACATTCCGTTGCTCGTCCAGTATTTCCTCGAGCGGCTGCCAGTGAACGGTGGCGACCGGGCGATCGAGCTGTGCTCGCCCGAGACCCTGGAAGTGCTGGGTGCGTATGACTGGCCCGGTAACGTGCGCGAGTTGGAGAACGCCCTCGAACGGGCAGCCATCATGACCAAGAATGGTGTGATCGAACCGGCGCACCTGCCAGAGCGGGTCAATGAGGCGCCTGCCTTACCCCTGGTCAATGATCAATCCCCCGCGAATCCCTCCATGGAGGTGATCGAGCGGGCCTACATCCAGTGGGTGCTCAACGCCGAGGCCGGCAACAAGACCCGGGCCGCCGAGGTGCTGGGGATCGATCCCTCCACGTTGTACCGCAAGCTGAACCGCTACGGCATCCATGAGTGACGTGGTCAAAGACAGAAAGCGTGCCCAACGGATGAGTGTGCCAGATCTTCGCAGGATGCTCGAGAGGGCAGACGACGACAGACTACCATGGGACCGTGTGAAGCTCTCGGTGGTGATCCCGGCGTACAACGAGTTCGAGACGGTCGAGGCCTTGCTCGAGCGTGTACGTGAGGTGCCCCTGGATCTGGAAATCATCGTGGTCGATGATGGCTCGACCGATGGCACTCGCGATCTGCTCACGAAACTCGAGGGCGACGGGCTGATCGACGTGCTCGTCTTGCAGAAGGTCAACCAGGGAAAGGGCGCCGCGCTCCGCGCCGGATTCGAACGGGCATCGGGTGACATCATCGCGATCCAGGATGCCGACTTGGAGTACGATCCTCACGAGCTGCCGACGCTGTTGGCGCCCATCCTGAGCGGACGGGCGGATGCCGTGTACGGCTCACGCTTCCTGGGCGGGCCCCACCGCGTCCTGTTTTTCTGGCACTCCATCGGCAATCGGTTTCTCACGCTCTTGAGCAACATGTGTACCGACATCAACCTGACGGACATGGAAACCTGCTATAAGGTCATCACCGCCGACCTGCTCAAGAGCCTCCCGCTGAGCGCCGACCGGTTCGGATTCGAGCCCGAGGTCACGGCGAGGCTCGCGCAGGCCGGCGCGCGCATCTATGAGTTGCCCATCAGCTATCACGGCAGATCGTACGCCGAAGGCAAGAAGATCAGCTGGAAGGATGGCGTGGCGGCCATCTGGTACATTCTGGCTTCCAACTTGGGGATCACCCGTGCCCAGCCCTGGCGCGCGCCGAAGGTGCAGCCGTGGAGCCGTGCGCGTCTGGAGCGGTCGGATCCGCCCGAGTTGGCTCAGGCGCCTGCCGCGGAAGACGTTTCGTCGCCGGTGCGCGAGGGGTCCGGAGGCGGTTGACTTTCAGCACGGGGCCTCAATGACGTTCGGAGAAGCGCCGCCGCCCGGCAGGGCCGGCGCGCTCGTGGTACTTCTGGCCCTCTCGGCGTACGGGAACTCCCTCGGAAACGGCTTCGCGTTCGACGACGTGCTCATCATCGAGGACAATCCCGTCGTCACCGAGTCCGACATCGGCGCGGCCATGGCAACGCCGTACTGGCCCATGGCGGTGGAGGGCACCGGACTCTATCGGCCGGTTGCCGTGGCCAGCTACGCGGCCGAGTGGCAGGTGTTCGGGGGCGACGTGCTGGGCTTTCACGCGGTCAGCATCGTGTCGCACGGCATCGTCAGCCTGCTCGTGTTCCTGCTGCTCCTCGAGTTCTTCTCCACCGGGGGGGCGCTGGCGGGCGCAGCGATCTTCGCGGTGCACCCTGTGCACACCGAGGCGGTCGCCAACGTGGTCGGGCGTGCCGAGCTCTACACGGCCATTTTCTACCTTGCGGCCTGCCTGCTCTTTTGGCGTGGGGCTCGGTGGCGCGGCGGCGGCCGCCGCGTAGCGCGGCTGCTCGGGGTTGCGCTCCTGTATGCGCTGGCGCTGGGCTCGAAGGAGATGGGTGCCACGCTGCCCGGCGTTCTGATCCTTCTGACCCTCTTCAGGGCGGACGGGACGCCTCTCGTCAGGCGGTTTGTGGATGAGTTGCCGCTGTTCGCGCTCACGGCGGCGGTGCTCGCGGTGTATCTGGGCGTGCGCTTCCTGGTGCTCGGGTCCGTGGTTGGTGAAATTCCAGCGGCCGTGTTGGCGGGCCTGACCACGGGCGAGCGGCTCCTCACGGCCGTATCGCTGTGGAGTCAATACGCCCGTCTCATGTTCTTCCCCCTGGTACTGGCGGTCGACTACGCGCCCGGCGTGCTCTACCCGGCTGCGACATTCGACGCCGAGGTCTTTGGCGGTGTACTCACTCTCGTGGCGCTCATCGTCGGAGTCGTGGTGCTGGTGAGGCCACGGCCGTTCATCGCGCTGGGTATCCTGTGGTTCATGGTGACGATCCTCCCCATCTCGAACCTCCTCATGCCGACGGGAACGTTGCTGGCCGAACGCACACTCTATCTCCCCTCCGTTGGCCTCTCACTGGCCGTCGCTGGCGCGACGGTGGCCATCGCTGAACGGGGCAGGACGCCTCGCACGCTGGGCCTGGTTGTGATCATGCTTGTCGGGACCGCGTTCCTTGTCCGCACGGTCCTGCGCAATCCATCCTGGCTGAGCACATTCACTGTCGTGGCGACCCTGGCCCGGGACCACCCGGACTCCCACCTGGCGCTCCGGGCTCGAGCCAACGGGCTCGTGCGCACCGGCGACTCTGAAGCGGCGGTCGAAGTCTACGAGGGAGCGCTGGAGTTGGCCCCATTCAACTATCCGTTACTGGTGGAGGTGGCGGACTTCTACGGCGGTCGTGAGCAATGGGAGCGGGCGGAAACGCTGTTGGTAACGGGGGTCCGGGCGTATCCCCGTCAGACTGCGGCCTGGCAACTGTTGGCCCGCCACCTGATCCTCCAGCGCCGTGGCCGCGAGGCTCATTCGGTGGCGTTGCGGGGACTGGAGCAGGCAGGCCGTGATCGGGAGTTGTGGGCCCTCGTGTCCGATAGCTATGTCGTGAAGGGTGACCTTCCGGCTGCGATTCGCGCGCGTGAGGCCGCTCTGGCCGTGGACCCCGAGTCCTCGCACGATTGGAGTAGGTTGGCGGAGCTGTTGGAAGCCAACGGGCAGCCGGACTCTGCCGCGGAGGCGAGCGAGCGAGCCTCCGCCCTTGGCGGTGCGAGGGATGCAGACCCTCCCGTTGGGCCTGCCCAACAGGGGACGAGCCAGCCTAGGGAAGCAGCTCGATGATCCCGGGCCACCGGCCATCGCCGTTCCGGTCCCTCCGTGTGGCCTTGGCCGTTGTGGGTGTCTTGGCCGCGGCCGTTCACGTCAACACCCTGTTGAACGACTTCGCCTACGACGATCGGCCGATCATCGTCGACAACGAGGACCTCCACACCTTGGGGACGCTCCCGGGCACACTGGTGGAGCCGTATTGGCCGAACGAGTACGGCCGCGAGCTGGGACTCTGGAGGCCGGTCACCACGGGCCTCTTCGGGCTCCAGTGGGTGGTGTGGGGAGAGCGGCCGATGCCGTTCCACCTCCTGAACGTGCTCCTGCACGTGGCGGTGACGATGCTCGGCGTGGTGGTGCTCGCCGAATTGGTTCCGCTGGGCACGGCGTTCGTCGCGGGCATGATCTTCGCGGTGCATCCTGTCCATGTCGAGGCCGTGGCCAACGTCGTGGGGCTGGCGGAGTTGTTCTCGACGCTGGTGTTCCTCCTGGCGTGCTTCGTGTTTCTGCGGGCGCGCGACACCCTGGGCGTGAGGGGCACCCTTGTGATCCTCTTCCTCTTCGCTCTCGCCTTTCTCACCAAGGAGAGCGCGGTCACGTTGCCCGGGGTGTTGTTCCTTCTGGATGTGGCGCGCCGTGACCACCGGGCTCCGCGGGCGCTGTCCTATCTGCGTACGCGTGCAGCGCTCTACGGTGGAATGGTCCTGGTCGCCGGGCTGGTTCTCTACGCCCGCTTCCTGGTCCTGGGCAGTGTCGCGAGTCCGTTCGGCCCCCTAGGAGCGGCGCTCCTCGAGCATCGCGTACCGCGTATCTGGACGGTGGCCTCGACGTGGCCGCATTACTTCCGGCTGCTTTTCTTCCCGGCTGATCTCAGCGTCGACTATTCACCAGCGGTGATTCCCCTCTCGTACGGCTGGGATGCGACCAACCTGTTGGGGGCGGGTCTCGTCTTCAGTACGCTGGCCGTCGCGCTTGTGCTTGCCCGGCAACCGACGCTGTCCCCCGACCGGTCCACCGCCCGCACGCTCACGTTCGGCATCCTTTGGTTCGTGATCACGATCTCGCCCGTGTCCAACGTGGTCTTCTTGTCCGGTGTCCTGCTGGCCGAGCGGACGTTCTACCTGCCGTCGCTCGGTTTCGCCGTGGCGGTGGCCTGGATCGCAGGCGCGCTGTATCGGGATCGGCCCCGGATAGCCGTCGCCGGTGTGGTGGTGGCCGTGATCCTCATGAGCGGGCGCACGTTCACCCGCAACGCCGCGTGGCGTGACAACCTCACGGTGTTCAATACGCTGCTCACCGAGCATCCCGAGTCGGGGAGGGCACAGTGGCTGTTGGGTGACGCCCAGCTCATGGTGGGCGACACAGTGGCGGCCATGAAGGCGTACAGCGCGGCGATCAGCATACTGAATGGGGCCTATCCGCTGATGGTCGAAGTGGGGCGCAGGTTGGTGAACTCCGGCGACATAAGGACGGCGACCGTCCTCCTGGAACAGGCCTGGCGCGACCGTCCGACCCGGGGGAAGGCGCCCAAACTCCTGGCTCAGATCTACCTGAACGAAGGGCGGTTCGAGGAGGCCGAGCGAGCCGCTCGTGTGGCAGTCGAGTTCTCCTCGGGGGAGGACGGGGTCTCCAATCACCTCTTGGCCGAGGCGCTGGGGGGGCTCGAGCGCTGGCCCGAGTATGTCGAGGCGCGCATCAAGACCATCGAGGCCGGAGAGGGGGATCACTGGATGCAGTGGTACTGGCTGGCCATGGGCTACGCCGCCGCCGGCGACACGGCGCAGGCCCTGATGGCGCTGGATACGGCACGCACGCGTGAGGTCCCGGACGTAGGAGTGCGCCAAATTGACAGTCTCGGCGTGGTGTACCTTGGGCGGTGAAAAATGCCAGTGGATTGCATAATCCAAGACCCGTGGGGTCTCCAGAGGGCACGGACCATGCGCTTGTAATCAAGCTATCTGATTGTAGTGCATGGAGTTAACAAGATCGTAGACAATTTGGTCCTAACCTTGCATTTTTCTACCAGCGTTCGGGCGTCCCCCTGTATTCACATCAGAAGGAGATAGCAAGATGCGGGACAAAAAGGGCTTTACCCTCATCGAGTTGCTCATCGTGGTGGTGATCATCGGAATCCTGGCGGCCATCGCCATTCCGAAGTTCTCCGCTACGCGTGAGAAGGCGTATTTTGCGGCGATGAAGTCCGATCTCAAGAACCTGGCTAGCCAGCAGGAGATCTATTATTCGGACACGTACGCGTACACCACCAGCGAAACCAACCTGACTTGGGTGAGGTCGCAGGGCGTGAACCTGTTGTCAATCGACGCCGACACGGATGGATGGTCCGCTGCGGTGACCCACTCCGCTCTGGGCGCCAGCGAAGGCTGCGCCATCTACTACGGCGACATTGCGGTACCAAGCAATCCGATTCAGCCTACCGCTACGGGCGCAATGGCCTGCACTCAGTAGCAGGATAGGGGACTGGCCTCCGGAAGGGAGAATGGTCTTCGAGCGGGCGCGGTCTGATGGATGGGCCGCGCCCGCTTAGATTCTGGAAAACCCGTATTTGCCTTACCAAGGTGGTGCTCCATGGCCCAGAGAGAAGTACGAGGCTTCACTCTGATCGAGTTGATGATCGTGGTCGTGATCATCGGGATTCTGGCCTCCATCGCCATTCCGAAGTTTTCGTCGACGCGACAGAGGGCGTACCTCGCGGCCATGAAGACCGACCTCAAGAACCTGGCTACCCAGCAGGACATTTACTACGACGGGGCGTACGCGTATGCTACTCAGCTCTCAGATGCCAACCACACTCCGTCCGAGGGGGTAGCCATTATCATCAACGAGGCGACTGGAACGGGCTGGGCGGGGACAGCCACACATTTCGGTCTGCCGGGCGAGTCGTGCGGTATCTACCACGGCGATGCCGCAGCGGCCGGGGGTGCACCGGCGTCACAGCCCAGCCAGGTGATGTGCACCTTTTAGCGAGAAGGTACCTTCAGGCCGTACGTTCGCTGTGCCGCAATCAGCGGCACGACTAGAGCGCATTGAGGGTTCATGTCCGGCCCCACACCACTCAGACGAGACCTCCTGCTTTCATTCGGCCTCCTGTTCGCGGAAGCCACGATCCTCATGGGGATCGCCCTCGTTGTCATCCTTCCGCGCCTCCCGTCGTCGGGCGAGATCACGCTCTTCATACTGCTCCTGTCCGTGCTACAGCTCCTCGTGGTCATGGTGTTCGGGGGCTGGCTGCTCAACCGCCGCTTCCTCACGCCGGTGAGCGAGCTCGTGAGCGGCATCAGGCGCATCGCCGAAGGCGAGTACCATCACCGGATCGAGCCCCCCGACAGTCTCGAGCTGAGCGAGATAAGCGACAACGTGAATCTGATGGCTGACCGCCTCATTTCGGATCAGGAGGTGCTTGCTCACAACGTCAGGTCACTCGAGGCGACCAACCGGCAGCTTGTCCAGGCGCGCAACCAGGCGATACAGTCGGCGCGCCTAGCGTCGGTGGGCACCCTCGCGGCAGGCATCGCCCATGAGGTCGGAAACCCCCTCGGGGCCATCATGGGATATGTCGATGTCGCCGAGGGTCGCATGGAGGCCAGTGGGGGAGACACCGAGTTGCTCGCCTTCATCCGAGAGGAGGCCAAACGCATCGACCGGATCGTACGGGGCCTGCTGGACTATGCTCGCCCAGCCGAGAAGGGTGTGGAGTTCTTGGCGCCCGGGGAAGTGATCGCGCACGTGCGAGATCTCCTTGTCAGCCAGGGCCAACTCGCCGGCGTGGAGCACGAATGGCGGTTGGCGGAGGACCTGCCCAGGATCTACGTGAACAGGCATCGACTGGAGCAGGTACTGGTCAACCTCCTGCTCAATGCCATTCAGGCGGGAGGCGAGAATGGTCCAGGCAAGATCGAGGTGACCGCCGACACCCACGTTGGGCCCGGGACGTTCCTGCTCGCCCGAAGGGAAGACGATCCGCCCGGGATCAACTACCTTCACCGTCGAAGGGTCGCCCGGGATGAGCAGGGGCTCGAAGTGGGCGCTTTCCAGACGGCTGAGGAGTTGGTCGTCATCACAATCTCCGACGAAGGACCCGGAATCGACCCAGAGAGCCTCGAGTACATATTCGATCCGTTCTTCACTACCAAGGCTCCCGGAACGGGCACCGGGCTGGGACTCTTCATCTCCGCGCAATTGGTGGAGGGCATGGGCGGACGGATCGATGTTACCAACCGCCCGGAGGGTGGCGCCGCCTTCGCGGTAAGCTTCCCCGCCGTGGCGGACGAGGCGGAGCAGGCTGGCACCGACGATACGGACAAAGTGGAGGACAGCGTGTGAAGATCCTGATCATCGACGACGATCCCGGGCTGAGAAAGTCTCTCTCCCTCATCCTGACGGATGCCGGCTATCAGGTGGTGTCGGCGGAAGACGGTGCCAAGGGTCTGGCGACGGCTGAAGCCACCCAGCCGGACATGATCATGTGC
Source organism: Gemmatimonadota bacterium (assembly GCA_022571515.1). Lineage (GTDB taxonomy): Bacteria > Gemmatimonadota > Gemmatimonadetes > Longimicrobiales > Gaopeijiaceae > JACZXQ01. The sequence goes on along the minus strand of JACZXQ010000029.1, from coordinate 10,364 downwards.
GACATTCGCATGCCGAAGGTGGACGGCCTCGAGTTCGTCCAGCGCTACGGTGAGGGCGGCGGAGAGGCTCTCGTAATTATCATGACGGCATATGGTAGCATGGACCTCGCCGTCGAAGCGATGTCCAAGGGTGCCTACGACTACCTGCCCAAACCATTCGGTGCGAACGAAGTGCTTCTCACCCTTCGAAAGGCCGAAGAGCGGGAGAGCCTGAGGAAGGAAGTCGGACGGCTGAGGGCGGAGGTTCGGGCGGATCGCCGATTCGGAGAGATCATTGCGCGCTCCCCGGAGATGGTGAGGGCCCTCGAGGTGGCCACCAAGGTTGCACCCCACCCATCACCGGTCCTCATCACCGGAGCCAGTGGGACGGGCAAAGAATTGGTCGCCCGCTTGATCCACCGCGAGAGCACGCGTGCGGAGCGACCCTTCGTGCCCGTGAACTGCGGGGCCATCCCCGAGACCCTGCTGGAGTCCGAGTTCTTCGGCTACGTGAAGGGCGCCTTCACGGGCGCGGACAGGGAAAAGCAAGGACTCTTCGAAGCGGCGGACGGCGGCACGCTCTTCCTCGATGAGGTCGGCGAGCTGCCGCAGCCGCTCCAGGTGAAGCTCCTGCGAGCCCTTCAGGATGGAGAGATCCGGCGTGTGGGTGCAACCACAAGCACCATTGTGAATGTCCGGATCGTCTCCGCGACCAATCGGAATCTCACTGCGCTGGTCAAGGAGGGCGCTTTCCGCGAGGATCTCTACTATCGGCTCGCTGTTGTCCCGATTCACCTCCCCCCGCTCAAGGAGCGTCGTGAGGAGATTCCGGATCTCGTCCATCACTTCATCGAGCGGCATCGCCGGCGCCTGGGACTCCAGGTGACCAAGGTCCACCCCGACGCGGTCGACGTGCTGCTGAACTATTCGTGGCCGGGCAACATCCGGGAACTCGAGAACGTTCTCGAGCAGGCTATGCTGCTGGCCGATGGTGATGAGTTGGTCGCCGATGAACTTCCCGATCAGGTCAGGTTCTCGATGGCAGCCGCCGATGATCTCGAACTGACCGACGACGACCTCTCGGTCAAGAAACACTCTGTGGCGCTCGAGCGGAAGCTCATCCAGAGGGCGCTCGAGCGAACCGGTGGGAACCGCACGAAGGCAGCCGAGCTTCTGGAACTGTCGGCGCGGGCTCTTCGCTACAAGATCCTGGACTACGGCTTGGAGTAGGCGGGTCATTCCCAACCCGACATTCCAATGCCCGGCGCCTGGCGTGACGTTGATCCATGCGCTTTGGATACACCCTCCTAGAATTGGTCTTCGTCCTCACGATCGTCGCCGCCGGATTCACGGTGGTGGCGCCTTCGTACCGGCGGGCCCATACGCGCCTGATCGTCCGGTCCGCCCGAGAGAGCCTCATAGGCATCATTACGCGCGCGCAGGCTTTGGCGGTGGTCCACGGCGGGGCGACCGTGAGCCTTTCGGTCAACCCGGGTGCGGCTTGGCTCGAAGCGGGGGGTGAGGTCGGGGACACCCTCTCGCTCACAGCGCTAGGCGTGGCGATGGAGTTGTCCGGTGGCCGGCCCCAGGCACTCCTGCGCTTCAACTCCCTCGGGATCGGGGAATTCGCCGGCCAGACCGTCGGCCTGTCGCGCGGGTCCGCTCGAGCGGGCCTGATCGTATCTGCCTATGGACGAGTTCGGCGCTGGTGATGCTGCGGCATGAGCACTTCCGCCATGCGGCGGAGACGATCGGCTGGGATGGATTCACCCTCGTCGAGGTGCTGGTCGCACTGGTCATCCTTCAGGTGGGCTTGCTCGGCGTGGCCGGCCAGATCAGAGTCGCCCACAGTCTGATCAACCGAGCGGTTCGCCTCGAATGGGCGGTAGCGGTGGCCGAGTCGGTGGCCGACTCCCTCAGCCGATTCGGGTACTCGGGCCAGGGTTCGATCGACCTTGCCGCGGGCCGTGTGGGTTGGGAGCCTTGGCCAGGAGGCGATGAGAGCATCCTCGTGTGGGTAGAGGACGGAACCCCGCACCGCCTGCTCGAGGTGGCCCTTTTGAGGCCTCCACCGCCCTCCAGCCGATGAGCGACCGTGGGACGTCGGCGGTCGAGGCTTTGCTGGCTCTGTCGCTCGGGGGGGCAATCCTGCTTTCCGCGCTCAGTCTCTTGTCGGCCCAGAGGCACTCGGCAGACCGACTCCTTGCAACGGCCGACGGGCTCTTGGCGAGGCGGGTCATCCGAACCGTATTGGGAGAGGAGCTGCGCCGCGGGGTCGAGGGGAGGGATTGGGTGGCGCCCGGCGGAGACAGTGTTAGGCTCCGTGTGTTTCGTGGACTCGCGTTCATGTGTCCTTCTGGGCAGCCTGGCCGCTTCCTGGCCCGGTACCGGGGCAGCCGACTCCCCAATTTCCGGAAGGACTCCGTGTTGGTCCTCGGTCCGCATGGCCGCTGGCAGGCGGTCGACCTGGTCGCACGACGCCCAACCATGCTCACGTGCCCCGGCGCCCCAGCCGAGGCCGTTGAGTTCTGGGTGCTGGAGCCACCGATGCCGGGTGCGGCGGTCGCCCGCCTCTTCGAGACGGGGAGCTATCATCTGTCCGGTGGTGCGTTTCGGTACAGAAGGGGACGCGGCGGCCGTCAGCCGCTCACGCCAGAGGTGTTCGTTGCGGAGCGCAGCCACCTTGGGCCGGGCTCGAACGGTGGCTTGGCCCTCGAGCTGACCACGGAAACACCGGCCCCAGGTGGCCCGGACGGGCCCCGAACGTTCTGGCCACGAGAGCGTGTACGGGACTGAGGAGCGGCGGTGCGGGGCGCTCCTTCCAGTTCTGCTCCTCCTGATCGTCGCGGTCACGCTCCTCGGGCACGGTGCCCTTGTACTGGCCCAGGCCCACCTCGATGTCTCGATCGTTGCTCGGGCCCTGCTCACTGCCCGCCTGAGTGCGGAGGCGGGTGTGGTCCAGGCCATGGCGGACTCCTCGAACTGGTCCCTCGCAGAACCACAATGGAGTCCGCATGCGGTTCACGAGGGCAGGTTGGGTCCGTTTGGGCGCTTCAAGGTGTCCGTTACCGCGATCGATCAGGAGTTGGCAATATGGGTCGGGACCGGAGAACACGTGGCACACGCCGGGACGTACCGGGTGGGCCGGCTGGCGTGGCGGCTCGCTCCGGCCCGTCGCCTCGCCGTTGCCGAGGCCGTCGTGATGTCGGGGGGGACCTTGAGCACGGCGGTTGCCGCCACCGTGGACGGCTCCGATCTGAATCGCCCCCCGTTTGACTGGACCGAGGAGGACTGTGCCCCCTTCGCCGAGTCCGTGGCGTGGGCGGTGCCGTCTGGGAGGCTCGAGCCATGGGCGACCCTCGCGGTGGACTCCGGGGCGGTTCCACCGTTGGGCCTCTTGGACTGGGCCGTACTCGCGGACCGCTCACGAAACGTGCCTCCGGGCGTGATCACACCCCTTCCAACCGAGGTCGCCGGAGTCTGCCGAATCGGGCTCGCCGCCAACTGGGGAGACCCCTCGCGGGCGGGTGCCTGCCGCGACCACTTCGTACTGGTTACCACCCTCGGTGATTTGACCTTGGCCGGCGGTGCTGGGCAGGGGGTGCTGGCCGTTGATGGAAGCCTCCGTCTCGAAGGGGCGAGCAGGTTCACCGGTGTGGTTCTCGTGGCCGGTGACCTGAATCTCGCGCAAGGCGCACGAATCGACGGACTCGTGCGTACCGGCGGATCGGTCTCACTTTCTGACTCGTCGCGAATCGTAGGATCCGGCTGCGCGGTCCTGGCTGCGCTCGGGCGTCTCGATGCGCTCCGGCGCCCCGTCGTGATCCCCGAAGGGGCGTGGGTGAGCCCCCTGGGGCCAGCCACCTGAGTCACGGCCCGATTTTGCGGAAATCCGTGCCGGAAACAGAAACGATTTCCCCCTAGAGGGGCTGTTCTGTGTAGAATTTCGTGCTTCGGTAAAGGGTTGCCTACCTGGCATGGATCTGGCAAGAGATACTGGGGACTTCGAATCGGGGTTCGGGAGCCAGGCCCGGCTTCCAGGGTCCGCGCAGGTAGTGATCGCGGGATCCGAAAATGCGATGTTTACCGGCAGTAGGCGATCAAATGTTTATAAATAAATACCTCAACGTGTTAGGTAGATTTCTCTTGACAAACCTTGGCTTATGGTTATAACCTGGTTTTGAATTCAGGTAAAAATATGTTCCTTTAGTTCCGGTTCGTGAGGTCCAAATGGGGCTGTTTGGAGGCAAGCGAAGGTCGATAGGGCTCGACGTCGGAAGCGGCTTCGTCAAGCTCGTGGAGATCGACCACTCGGGAGAGCAACCCGAGGTGGTTCACGTCGCCATGCGCCCTCTCGTCGCCGATGCGATCGTCGAGGGCGAGATCATGGATCCAGGCCTGGTTTCCGACACGATCGGCGGCCTGATCCAGGAAGCCGGGCTCAAGGGACGTGACGTCGTGACGGCCGTGGGTGGCCACGACGTGATCATCAAGCCGATCGAAATGGATCGCATGAAGGAATCGGATGCTCGAGAGGTGATCCGGTGGGAAGCCGAGCAGCACGTTCCGTTCGACATCAAGAGCGTGGAACTCGACTTCCAGATTCTGAATCCGCTCGCGGAGGGCCTTCAGATGGAGGTCTTGCTGGTAGCAGCGAAGCGCGAGCTTGTGGACAACAAGGTGAGTTTGCTCTTGGACGCAGGCGTTTCACCCTGCGTGATCGATGTGGACGCATTCGCGTTGCACAACGCCTTCGAATACAACTATCCAGAGGCCATGGAGGGTATCGTGGCCTTGGTGAACGTGGGACACGAGACCACCAACGTGAACATCCTGGAAGACGGGACGCCGATTCTGACGAGGGACATCCCATTCGGATCGCGTCGCGTTCGTGAGGATCTTCAGCGTGAGCGTGGCCTCACGGCCGAACAGGCCGAGGACATCGTTCAGGGTCGCGAGGAGTTCGCCGAGATGCCGCAGCTCGTGGAATCCTCGGCCGACGAGGTGGCCGTGGGCATCGAACGGGCTTCGGCCTTCCTCATGACGAGGCAGTCCGGCGCGGGCCTTGGACAGATCTTCCTCAGCGGGGGTGGCGCCAGGATCCCCGGCATGTCGGAGGCGCTCGGGCGCAGGATGAGCGTCGAAACTCAAGTGGTGAATCCCTTCGAGCGAATCCCGGTTCGAGCCGATATGGGCGGGAACGTGATTCTCGAGGAAGCCGCTCCTATGCTCCTTTTACCTCTCGGCCTTGCGCTGAGGGTAACCTAGCGGGGGAGAGTCGAGCCTTGATCGAAGTCAACCTGCTTCCAGGCGGCAAGAAGCGACCCGGAAGGGGTGGTGGGTTCAAGATGAGCCTGCCAGACCTGAAGGCGCTTCCCGCAGATCCGTTCATTATGGGGGCAGTGCTTGTTGGCCTTGTTTCGGCCGCTCTTGTCGGATGGTGGTACGTGGACCTGAACAATCGCAACGCGGAACTGGCCGTGGCGCTGGACGTTGCGATCCAGGACTCGGCCACCTTCCACGAGCTGATCGAGAACAACAACACGCTTCAAGCGCGCCAGGACTCCGTAGCGCAAAAGGTCGAGATCATCCAGGAGATCGATGCCGGCCGCTACGTGTGGCCGCACGTGTTGGATGAGGTCGCTCGCGCGCTTCCGGACTTCTTGTGGATTACCGCGCTCCAGCAGGTCTCGGTGGGTGACTTCGTCGAATTTCGCATCGATGGGCGTGCCGGGAACAACATTGCCGTTACGACCTTCATGGCCGCGCTCGAGGCGTCCCCGTTCGTCAGGAGTGTACGCTTGATCTCCTCTGAGCAGGCCCTCGAGGTGCTTCCGAGTGGGGACGACCAAGTCGTCATTGTCTTCACGCTGGAGGCGGCCTACGAGCAGCCGGCCTTCGACTTACTGGAAACGGTTCCGCTCTTCGGGGCGGGTGGTGGGAGCTAAAGGGGGCATGGAGCCATGGCGCTGATTCCTGACGATCCCAAGCAAAAGAACGCCCTCATCGTGGGGCTGCTCTTCGTCGTTGGGCTCTATCTCGTCAACACCTACTGGCGTGCGGATCGATTAGCCGAGGTCGAGCAGGAGGAGAGCCGTCTCGAGGCGCTCGAGAACAGTAACCTTACCGCCGAAATCATGGCGGCCCGTGGCGGGACCGCTCTCCAAGAGCGCATGCTCGTGTACGAACGCCATATCGCTCAGCTCGAGGCGCTGATCCCGCTAGAAGAACAAGTGGCCTCGCTGCTCAACGACTTGACGCTGCTGCAACGCGAGTTGGGCGTGCAGCTCGACATGATTCGTCCCGAGCCCGCCGAGCCGTCCGACTTCTACACCAAGCGGACTTACTCGTTGAGGGTGATCGGCGAATACCACGATGTTTCGCGGTACATCACGCGCGTTGCTTCAATGGAGCGGATCATCACGCCGATCGACCTCGCGCTGAGCCTGTTTGCGGCTCCCGGCCGGTTCCGTGATTACGAGTCGCCGGTCCAGGCCGAGTTTCGCATCCAGACCTACGTGATCGCGTCGGATGAGTCGCTTCCACCGGGAGGTGCGTGATGAGCAGGGCACACATCATCCTGTTCTCGATGCTCGCCGTGGCGCTGAGCTTGCCGGCAACCGCTCTGGCACAGGACCCGCCCCCGCCGGACCCGGATCTGGTGATGCGGCGGGAGGTGTTCCGATACCCTGATTACGCCCGTAGAAACCCATTCGCTCCTCTGCTGCGAGCGGATGGTGGTGGGCCGCGATTCGAGAGATTGGTGCTTCTGGGCATCATATTCTCGGTGGATGGGCCGAGCAGCATAGCGCTCTTCGGAGAGGGTTCGGCCACGACCGCGTCCACCGGGGCGGTTTCCGTGGTCGCCGGCGCGCGGACGTACCGGCTCAGAGTGGGCGAGTCGATAGGTAACACCACGATTCTTGAGATCCACAAAAACCAGGTTGTGGTTGGCGTGGACGAATTCGGGCAATCGGAGCGACACACGATGGAGTTGCGCCGGCGAACCGTGGGCCAAGGAGGCCCGTCATGATCTCGACTGTTGCTTTTCTTGCTGCGCTCCTCTCTGGTGGGAGCGAGCCTGTCACGGCGCTCACTGTCGTTCCCAACAACGGACGGACGGATATCCTGGTAACCGTCGCGGGAAACGTCACGTTCAGAGACTTTATCATGGAGGGGCCATACCGGATCATCCTTGACATCATGAACGCGCGTCATGCGCTCCCCGGCGACAACTTCATGGACGTCAACCGGGGCGGCATTCTGACGGTGCGGACTTCACAGTACTCCGATGACATCGTGCGTATCGTCGTGGACCTGAACCAGCCCGCGGAGTACACGATCGAGCAGTACGAGGGTACGATCCGCATCTCAATGGAGAATCACTTCGGTGACTTCGATCCATGGGAGACGGCCGCTGCCGCTCCCATCCTCGAGCCGGAGGTGCCGGCGTCCAGAGCCAAGGGGTTCACTTCGCTCTCGCTGAACCTTCAGTCCGCACCTCAGCGGTCGCAGGCGGCCCGAATCTCAATCACGTTCATCAACACGCCTATTGAGGACGTGCTGTTCACCTTCGCCGACTTCTCCGGCCGCTCGATCGTACCGTCCTCCCAGGTCACCGCGATGACCGTAACGGCCGAGATCAAGGACCAGGCTTGGGATGACGCCCTCAGCGCCATTCTGCGGCAGCAGGGGCTGAGAGGCGACGAGGACGGGCCGAGCGGCATTATCCTCGTCGACCTCCTCACGAACATCAACCTCGCCGAGGACACCGAACCGCTGAGGACCGAGAGCTACCGGATCAACTACGGCACCGCGGCCGAGGTACTCACAGCGATTACGCCGCTGCAGACCACGCGTGGCAGTTCGTCCGCAGCGGCGGGAACGAACACACTCATCGTCACCGACATCAACCGCGTTCACTCGGCCATCCGATCCCTTCTCGTTGAGCTCGACCGCCCGACGCCTCAGGTGATGATCTCCGCCAAGATCATCTTCGTGAACCGCACGGATCTCAACGAGTTTGGCATCGTCTACGATCTGAAGGACTCGCGGGGGAACCAGTTCAGCGAATTGACCCCCGCCCTCGCCGACCTCGATGGCGACGGAGAGCTCGAGCAGATAGAAGAGAACGTCGTGCTGCTCGGCGGAAACTCCATCGCAGCGCTCGGCAATGCTCAGGCCCGAGTGGTTGGACCGACGCTGCGGTTGCTGACGTCGCTGGTGATCGGACGCCACAGCCTGGTCGGTTTTATCGAGGCACTGGAGTCCTCGAACCTGAGTGAAATTCAGGCCGCGCCGTCCGTGACGGTGGCCGACAACCACACAGCCCGGTTGCAGGTCGGCGAACGGACGCCAATCCGGGTGATCGACGCGGCGGCGGGTGGTGTCGCGGGTGCCTTCCCCCAGGCCACGGTGAGCTTCGAGGAGACCGGCATCATTCTGGAGGCCACTCCTCACATTACGGCCGACGGCCACATCCTGCTCGACATCGCGGCGGAGCGGTCCTCTGCCGACTTCGCGGACTCCGATATCGGTGTGATCTTCCGGACCCAGAACGCGACCACACGGGTGCTCGTGCGGGATGGCGAAACCGTGGTGATCGGTGGACTGACGGTCACGGAACGCAGTGAGGTGCGGGCCGGCGTGCCGATCCTGATGAACCTCCCGGTGATTGGCCGCCTCTTTAGGGTCACCCGTGAGTCTGAGGTGCAAAGAGACCTGATGATCCTCGTCACGCCGCACATCGTGCGCGGCGCTGCGAACTGATCCGGGCCGGGGAGGCCTGCATGCTTGGTCATAGATCCATTCGAGTGCGAATAGCACCCCTTGGGACCGCGATGGCCGCTGTCACGCTGCTGTTGGCGTGCGACGGCCAGAACCTCTTCGTGGATCCCGCGGTCACCGGGGCTATCGATACCAGCGCTCCGACCGTCCGGATTCTCACGCCTTCCTCCACCGAGGGCTCACCTTCGGCGAAGCCACTGGGTGACTCCGTACTGGTGACGGTCGAGATGAGCGACGACGTGGGATTGGACAGCGTTCGCTTCGAGGGCGTGTCCTTCCGTGGTGACGCCGACCTGGGCACCGACACGGTCGTTACGCGCTTCGAGTCAAAGCTCGTGCGTCTCCTCACCGTACCTGAGGACACGACGGTGAGCCGGTTCCTGATCGCGGTCGACGACACCATCAAGGAGACCGCCCAGATCATCGTGTTCGCCTTCGACACGCTGGGCAATGTGTCCTCGGACACCGTGCAGCTCATCCTGGGCGGGCCGGACGTGAAGGTGCTGAACCTCGTTGACGGCGATGTCATCCAGGCCGGCCGCGACCTGAGCCTCCGCATCGAGGCGCAGGATCCGCTCGGTATCGTCTCCGTGCAGGTTGACCTCACGGGGGCGGTGAACCTGTCCCTACCCCAGGCCGTGAACCCCCCGGCCGACACCGCGGTGGTGGATCTGTTGATCTCCATCCCGCCGCTTGCGACGGGCCCAATGCAGCTGGTCGCGCGGGCCCGCAACAGCCTGGACGTCCCCGGCCAGACGGGTATCCTGAACCTTACGGTTGTCTCGAGCCAGGCGGGCGACATCATCCCGCCAACGGTCAGGTTCGAGACGACCGCCGGAGGCAGGCTCGAAATCAATGAGCTGGTCAACGTCGAGGTGACAGCGGTTGACGACAACCAGGGAAGCGGGATCTCGACGATCGGGATCACGGTGCTGGCCATCTCGCGAAGGCGCGGTGACACGTTGGTCCAGTCGAGCTCGGTAACGTTCCCCAACGCGCGCACCGGCTCGGTGATCGAAGACCTGACTTTCCCGGTATTCAACGCTGACCCGCTCGCGCTTCCCGATACGCTAATCTTCGAGGTCACTGCTTTCGCGATCGACGATCAGGGCAACTGTTCCGCCAGCGTTGGCCTCGACACCTTGACGGCTCTTCCATGCGTGGTGCTCCCGACAGGCCAGACGGGCGCCTTGAACCGGTCCGGACTCCGGGACGAGAGAGTCGTGGTCGCCGGTCGCACGGTCCAGTTGCCGACGGGTGGCCTCATCATGGACGCCGCGGTGGATACGGCGCGAGGCAACCTCTATCTGTCGAACCATACGCGGGACCAGATCGAGATCTTCCGCCTGGCTGAGGAGGACTTCCTCGACGCGGTGCCGGTGGGCTCCGAGCCCTGGGGCCTTGCGATGCACCCGTGCTATGTCACGGTGCCACTGCCCGGTTGTGGAGACAGCCTCTGGGTCGCGAACTCCGGTGGTACCAACATATCCGTCATCGACCTGGTGTCCGGAGCGGCTCCCTTCGAGCAGCCGGGCCGCCGCTTCCTGACGCCCGACGTCGTGCTCTGGGACGTCGAGGAGGTCTTGGACGACAATGGC
>JACZXQ010000001.1 GCA_022571515.1 Gemmatimonadota bacterium | reverse complement strand
CCGTCGTTATCGTGGACCAGGAATCGAGGAACAGAACCAAACGGGGTCGCCTCCCTGACCTGCTGCTTCACCCATGCCAGCGTCGGTGAGGCAGTCACTGCCACATGCACCACCCTTCGGCTCCGCAACTCCATGAGCACCAGGACGTACCGCACTGAGTAGTTCCACAGGGGCTGCGTGGTCAGGTCCATGTTCCACAACTCGGCGGCGTGCCCGGCCAGGAAGGTGCGCCAAGTGGAGGAGGCCGGAGCACCGTCTCCTGTCCGGGTGACCATGTACCGACGGATGGTGCTGGGAGGGTGCTCCACACCGAGTTTCGCCTTCAGCTCCAAGGCGATACGGTCCTCGCCCCACTCGGGATGATCGGACGAGATGCGGCGAATCAGGTTGATGTGGCTCCGAGGGATTCTGGGCCGACCGCCGGGCCCACCGGACCGTCGTCGCCAGTAGCAGCGGTACCCTGCGCGGTGCCACCTGAGGACCGTGGCTGGCTGGATCAGCACCAGTGCGTGGCGCCACCAATTCCAGTGCCGGCAGAGCCAAATCCAGAGCACTCGATCTGCTGGCCGGAGAAACGGCCTGGGGCGTCCTCGCTGAAGCACGGCGAGTTGATGACGGAGGATGGCATTCTCAGCCGACAATATGACGCGGGATCGAGCCATCCCACGGAGGGTCCGAAGGGCCAGAAGGAACCATGAGATCATGACCCCACAGTCCGCGACCGAAAGTCAAGAAGTCAACTACCGCAAGGCGGATGAGGTTTTCGCGGAGGACGGGGGAGATATAGATGGCCTAGCTGAGGCAATTAGGAGGGAATCGACGGACGTGACACCACCTACGCCGTCAGGGACTGATACGTGAGCGCGTCCGCTTAAATGGATACCCCGTTGTCACATAACGGGCTAATGGGCTCCCGACCGGAGCACCGCGACCTATACGTATAAACCTACCTCAACTATACGTACGCGGTGTGGAGTGTCCGCGAAGCGGCCGGGCCCTTGTTGGGATCAACCTATGGTGTCCGCAGCAAAACCGCTAAGGGCCCGTGCGGGATGACCAGCGTTACAAGATGTGCCCTTTTCCAACCGTTCGAGGCCCACAACGGATTCATGCGACGAAGGAGGGGGATTCCCGGCAATCGGACAAAGCGGCTAGCGGTGCTTTAGAAACTCGTCGGGGGTTGCCCGAATGTCTTTGATAATCTGGCGCAAGAGGATCGGAGAGATATCTCGACTACCGTGAACCGGCACCGTAGTACGTCGTCCGTCGGGATGGCGAAACTGTTTGTGCGAACCCCGCTGTCGTACCTCCTCGAACCCAAGACGTGTGTAGAATTGAGATCACCTCGCGAGCGGTGAGAACCGGAAGTCGCCCCACGGTTTAGGTCGAAACGGTCTGAATTCCCACGAACTCAGCTTCGAGCTCGGGCTCGCCATCCTCAAGGAGCATAGAGATGACTTCGCGAAGATTGAGGTTGAGCTCGTCGAGTGATTCTCCCTGCGAGTGCGCCCCAGGGAACCCGGGGACGTACCCTACGAAGAGTCCTGTTTCTGGATCGCGTTCAACGACCGCAGTGAAGTTACTCATCAGGCCTCCTGCACTGGGAAACAAAACAACTCTAACATCATTACCACCTGGAGCCTCGTGTGAGCCACTTCGCTCTGCCCCTGCTCGGGGGCATGTCTTGTAACGGGCCAACGGGGTCCCGACGCGGAGTCCTGCGAGCTATACGCATGATCTGATCCAAAACATGCGTACGCAGGACGGAGCGTCCCGAAGGGCCGGGCCCTTGCTCGACCCAACCTACGATGTCCGCAGCAAAAGCACCAAGGGCCCGTGCGGGAGGCGCGGCGTTATAGGATGTGAAGACGTCAGCCGTCTGGTCTGGTGTGGTTGCCTGAGCCTGATGCAGGAGACCGTGCCCTCAGCCAGGTCGAATTCGATAGACACGAACGTGCTCCACCCCTAGATCGTCGCGCCAGACCCCAGCCACATTGTCTTCAGTGATACTCATCACCATGAAACCCTCGGGGGTCTGTACCTGGCCCACCCACCTTCGAGCCCCGTTGAACACGTCCCACGTAGCCGGTGCCAAGATGTCGGCGGAGTAGATCTGGGCCCAAACGTGGCCATCGGATGCGGAGAGCAAGCGGGAGTATGCCGGAAGAACTGTCGGGCGCCTCGGGTGAGCTAGCGCAGCGAGATAGTCGTCCTGCTGGGACTCGGGGATGAACTCCTCGATGAAGTCGCCGTACACGGCGATGTCGGCCCCGGATACTTTACGCACATCCCGGTCCACTCCGTAGATTTCTGAAAGACGTCCACCCTCGAAAACTCGGACTCGAAACGCCGAGCCGGACACTAGATGGACGGATTCATCATAAAGATCGAAGCTGGAGTTGATCGTGAATGGAATGGGAATCTGCCTCCGGCCAGTCCAAAACCACAGAGGTCCGAGTGCAGCTCCCTGTGGGCGTTGCGTCGATTTCTTGAGATCCGCTCGAACTAACCGCACCGAATCGCCCAGGATTTGTCCGGCTTCGAGTGACGCCGCCATGAGGACTGACGGAGCCTGGCCAAGGACAGACCCGTCATCAAACACATCGAAGGCGCGAAGTAGAGGATCATCGCTGCGTGGGGCTCTCTCGGTTCGAACGAACTCACCCTGTCCATCAAACACAGCGAGCCGTCCGTTGGCGTCATCCCACACGGCCACGCTGTCACCCCGGAACGATCCAAGGAGACGGATGCGCGAGAATTCCCCGGGCCCTTCCCCCCGTCCTCCTTGGGTCTTCCAATGGGCGCCGCCCGGCTGGAAAATCCGTAGCTCTCCAGATTGCCCGTCCGCGACCCATAAACGGCCTTGTGGATCGATGTGAATGTGTTGGATACGGTGGAACTGTGTTGGGCCCAGGGCGTCAGGGCCGCCGAGACTCAGAACCGGTCGGGGATCGATCTGCGCGAACGTAGCATTGATGTCCGGGCTGATCGTAAGGAGTATCCCTGCACTGTCCGTTGCCGTTACCGCCGGCGTGGATACTGCCTCACATCCGGCCAACCCCACAGCCACCACGATGGACATGAGAGTGATGCGGCACATTTCTGCTGGCTCCCTGTCCAACACATACTCTGAGGCTGATGTCTTCATGTCCGAAAACGGGCCAAGGCGCTCCCGACGCGGAGGTGATGGTGACAGCCATCACCGGAGTCCCCGAAGGGGCCGGGCCCGTTGTTCATGGATAAGCCACACCAGTTCAGCGCGACAGCGCTTTCCTAGGGCCCGAGCGGGAGAGCGGCGTTAACTGACCTTTCTTCGCTGCCCGACAAGAATGGCAGCACGTGACAAGACTCGTCTAACGCTTCCCGCCACCTAGAGACCTGGGCCGTCGATCCATCGGTCTCATCCGCCTCACTGCGCCCCTGGGTCGGCCGTTCGAACCGGAGAACTTGCCGACTGCGTGTGCACAACCTTCCACACGCCATCCATCCACCGAAAGAGGTAGGTTCCATGGCCCTGGTTGTGGATGTCCCGCCCGTCGGGCGTCGTCAGTTGGACGTCCGTGTCGACCACAGCCCAGGCAAAGTTGCCCTCGAAGTGCGGCTGGATGTCGGAGAAGCGCAGACGCAGGCCCAGCTCCGCTTCGGGCTCGACGTGGTTCTCGACGAGATCCGGCAACCCAACGTTTTCTCCCCCGCCCTCGAAGTAGCGCGCGCCGTCCCAGTCGAGGAAATGCGTGTAGAAGGGGTCACCGTTCCCCTCCTCCCACCCAACTCTAATGTCCTCCAACACCGCTTCGAGCAGGGCGGGTTCGTGATCGGGCGTGTCCACATCCGGCGCTGCGCACCCGGCCAGAGCGAGGGTCACCAGGGCGGCTGCTACAGAACGGTTCTTCATCGGCTTCCTCGCCTTCGTTTTCGTGATGGAGGTGGGCAGGCTAGTTCGCCGCGCGGTCCGATAGCAGGCCTAGTCGCCCTGGATGACCTAATGGTCGTCAAGAAATGTCAGTTCGGATTCCTCCAGACTCGCGTCGGAAGTGAAGCCCTTCTGGGTATCCTTGCGATGCGCCATCGTATCCGCAAGGTCCGCTTCCGCCCGTCCGTCCGCTCGGGGGTGGAGTACATGGTAGCCGGACGGCGATCCAGGACTCGGCCAGGGCCATGCTTGGATCGGCACTCGCCGCTAGTGCACCCGAACATAAGTACGCTTGCATTCGAGGACCGCTGCATCCCGACCTACGGCGTTCCTCGTCGTCGCAATAGCCCTGCTGACAACGCTTCGCGTTGTTGACCCTCCTCCTCGCGCCTTGTAGGATCGGGCGCTTCGGCCCTCTCGGTGCGTAACCGTACTTATGTTCGGGCGCAGTAGTCGTGGTTCCTGGCAGAGCGGTCCGCTCACTCAGGTCGGACTGGCCCTCGCTCCTCGGCTGCCAGGGCCCTGCATTCGAGTTCTGCGCCCCCTACCTCGCTCGACGCACGCCCGACTCTGTCCGGAGATGGTGCTTGTCCAGGCGGCTTGCCGCCCCCCTGGCCCCCCCCACCTTGCTCCGGCCAAGTGCGCTGGACCAGGATCACCCTGTAGATAGTGGGAGCGACCCATGTACGCTCGCCTTGTGAACGTCCTGGCCGTGAGTTGGACGTTGCTTTTCCTCGGAGCGTTAGCTCTGGATGCGCAGCGTGTCGATCGCCAGGAATCCGACGTGGGGCGCCTGATCGCTGCAATGCTCGGCGATACGCCGCTGGTGACCGACCTGATGGCACTCACCCAGGAGATCGGGGGCCGCCCGACCGCCTCGGCCGCTAACCGTGATGCCGTATTCTGGGGCGTCGAGCGCTTCAGGGATGCGGGAGTCTCGGTGTCGCGCGAGGCGTTCACCATGCCGCGCCTGTGGCGGGAGCGGTCCGCTTCGGCGGAGGTCCGGGGAGATGGCATTTCTTTTCCCGCCCGCATGGCCGCGATGCCCTTTTCGACCGCTACGGCGCGAGGTGGGGTCACCGCGCCACTGATTTCTGTCGGCTTCGGGACCGATGACGATTTCGCCCGGGTCGGCGCCTCCGTCCGGGGGGCCTTCATTCTCGTGGCTACCCCCAAGCTCCTCGACATCGATGGCCTTTTCCGCGAATACGGTGAGGCCTACCTCACCGAGCGGCGGGCGGTGGACGCGGGTGCCCGTGGCGTGATTTACATGGGCTCGAGGGCGGAGGGCATCCTGTACCGTCACAACTCATCTCTCATGGGTGACCTCGCGAGGCCCATGGCCATCATGGACCGGGGGCCGGCCACCCGTGCGCTCGCTTTGTTGAATGCGGGTCGGTCACTCACGCTGACGCTCAACCTGGATCTCGAGATTGGTGGACCGTACGAGAGCCACAACGTGATCGCCGAAATCCGAGGCTCCACCCGTGCCGACGAGATCGTCGTGGTGGGCGCGCACATCGATTCGTGGGATTTGGGCGGCGGTGCCCTGGACAACGGTGCCAACGTCGCCCTCGTCATCGATGTGGCCCGGCAGATGCAGCGGCTCGGCATCCGGCCCGAACGGACCATTCGCTTTGCGCTTTGGAATGGCGAGGAGGAGGGACTCCTGGGATCCGGTGCCTACACCCGAAGACATGAGCGTGAGCTCGATCGCCACGTCATGGCGATGTCTTTCGACATCGGCTGCGGGCTGATCAACGGATTCTTCACCGGGGGGCGCCCGGAGGTCCTGGCGGGCCTCGAACGCAGGCTGGGGCCGGTTCGGGGGTTGGGCCCATTCACGAATATCGATGTGCCCATCGTCGGCACGGACAATTTCGATTTCATGATGCACGGTGTGGCGAACCTGGTGGGGAACCAGGAGCCGGCCACGTACGGGCCGAATTATCACGCCTCTTCAGATCAGTTCGAACAGTGTGATGTGCGCACGCTACGCCTGAACGCAGCCATCGTGGCCGCGGTGACCTATGGCTTCGCGACGGGTCCCGCGCCATGGCGGCGCCAGACGCGTGCCGAGATCGAGCGCCTGGTCGCGAGTACCGATCTGGAGCAGCAGATGAGGACGTTCAACGTGTGGGAGGAGTGGGAGGACGGCCGTCGGGGAAGGCAGCGGGACCGCTGAGGCGGCTGGGGGACCAGCCAGCCGTCGCCGGCGCGGCTTCCGCCGCCGTACACTGCGGCGCGACCCGCTGCACTTCTTCAACAGCCTTCTTTCTAGAAGGCCCTGTGTGAAGAGCGTGAGCACGTTCGAGGCGGTGTCGATCTTCGCGTAGAACGCCGTTCGGGCCGCGCGGTCTGAGATGGCTTGGTCGATCAGCTCGGCCTGCTAGAAATAAAGCACCGTGGAGGCGAGCGTCATCAAGGCCGGGTAGCCCGCGATACTGATCACATTGGCCGACTGGAACACCGTCACGATACCGCTGAAGGGGGTGCCTTCAATGAGCTCGGACCCCTCGTTCCTTCCCGGCAAGTGGTCACTGGTTCGACTCCAGGAGCGCCCGCCCTGGAACACCTGACGCCCACCCTGAGCCCCTGACGGGCCGTCATCTCCCCAAATGCCTTCAGGCGGTGCGTCGAGCGCGTCGTAACCTTAGGTTGCCCGGCTGAAGGCTTGGTTCCCCCTCAGGCCAAGGACGCGGACAGGTGGCCGACACCGTATCACGAATCCTGAACTTCAAGAAGGCGGAGCGGCCGCTCGCCCTCCTGTCGGCTGTCTACTTCTTCTGCATCTTGTGCGGTTATTTCTTCCTCCGTCCGGTACGGGACGCGATGGGGGTCGCCAGGGGGATGGGCGAGCTCCGCTGGCTCTTCGTGGGGACTGCGGTAGTGTCACTCTTGTTCGTCCTCGCGTTCGGTGGGCTCGTGGCGAGAACGAACCGCCGCCGGTTCATCCCGATCGCCTACCTCTTCGTGATCGGGTGCCTGATCGTGTTTTCGGGTATGCTGATCGCGGACGGAGCCGCCGGAGGGGGACTCATCGGCACGGATACCGAGACGCCCGTGGCGCGGTATGTGGGCTACATCTTCTTCGTCTGGCTCAGCACAGTCAATCTGTTCGTGACCAGCGTTTTCTGGGCGTTCATGGTGGACATCTTCGACATGAGCCAGGGCAAGAGGATGTTCGCCTTCATCGGCATCGGGGGCACGCTCGGGGCGCTGGTCGGCGGCTCGGCGACGGCCGTGATCAGTGGGATGACAGACTCAGTGTACCTCCCCGCGGGGCTCATGTTGACAGGAGCCGCCTTTTTCGGAATGGCCATCGCGGTGATGCTCACGCTGGACCGCCTGGCGCTTGGCTCCGAACATTCGCGGTTCACCGGTGACGAGGCGGCCATCCAGGGCCACCAGGGGGCTAGCGAGAGGGAGGCCGCCGGCCAGGCGAACATCGGCGGGACGTTCTTGGATGGTGCGAAGGCCGTTGTGGCTTCGCCTTATCTGCTGGGCATCGGTGCCTACATCGTGCTGATGGCGATCTCGAATACGCTGATCTACTTCACGCAGGCCAACATCATCCTCGACAACACAGACACGTTCAGCCAACGAGTAACGGGTTTCGCTCAATTCGACGCCCTCGCCCAAGGCGCCACGCTCTTCGTCCAGATTTTTGTGACCACGCATGTGATCAAGCGCATCGGTGTGGGCTGGACGCTCGTCATTTTGCCTGTTGTGACCATGGCCGGCTTCGCGGTTCTCTCGGCCTGGACCGTTTTCGGTGTCATGGCGGTCTTCCAGGCGGTGCATCGCGCTACCCGGTACGCCGTGTCGCGGCCTGCGCGGGAGACCTTGTTCAGCGTCGTCTCAACGTCGGAGAAGTACAAGGCGAAGCCGTTCGTGGATGTGTTCCTCTATCGCGGCGGTGATGTGGCTGGGGTGGGAGTGGATGGCATGTTCGCTGCAATGGGGCTGACGTTGGCCTGGGTTGCAGCCGCGATCGTGCCCGTAGCAGGCGTCTGGGCTGTGCTCTGTCTGGCCCTGGGTCGGGCGCAGCAGGCGAAGGATGCCGCCAGAGTGTTGACGCGTCCGCTCTAGAATCCCCCCCCACCGCCCCCTCCAAAGCCGCCGCCGCCGCCGCCGCCCGAGAACCCCCCGCCACCGCTACTTCGCGGCTGTGAGGCCATCGCGGACCCCACCTGCGAACTCATGGTGCCGAGGTTCGTGACGAAAAGCGTAGGGCGGAAGCGCATACCGGAGGATCCGCGGTACCAGTCCGGGGGCTCGCGGTATATGTCGTCGAAGGCTCTGGCCCACCGCTTCTCAACGCCGAGAGCCATCGCGTGGGGCAGGTAGCGCTCGAACATTTGGGGCGAATCGATCATGCGCTTGAAGTGATCGGACTCGACTCTGTCGAGGAACTCCTGGAAGCCGAGCACGTGCTCCAGCCGCCGCGCACCCTCGAGCGTACGCGCCGGCATGACGAACCCGAAGGCGAAGACCGGAAGGGCCGTCAGAATTCCCGCGATCGTCATCGAGAGGACCGGAACCGCGATATGGTCGGCGAGGACCCGGGCTCCGGCAACCGACAGGACCAGGATTACCACGCCGCCGGCGGCGTAGACAGCCATCACCTTGTCGGGTCGCCGGGTGTAGAGTCCCAGACTGACCAGCCTGCTGTAAAGAGCGTCCTTGATGCGCGAGACGTCTTTGTAGAACTCGTTCTCCAGGTCCCCGAGCTCCACCTCCGGACGCTGCCCGTTGTCGAAGAACCCACTCAGAAGCGTCCGCTCGTGGCTCTGAAGCTCGGTCCACTCGTCCGGACCTTTGAGCATCACGAAGGCGTACTCATTGCCCCCGAAGATTGCGGCCAAGCCTGATCTTTCTCGCTCCTCGATTCGCAGGAAGCCGCGAACCGCCAGGTCCACCATCGAGGCGGTGATGTCCCTCATGTCGGGGCGGTTGTCGATCAACGTGCCGATCTCTGCCGGCGTCAGCCCCGGCGGGGGCTCGTACTGCGGCGCGATCGGGCGCCGGGCCGGGTCACGGCCCTTGGCCAGCCAGAGCCGCCACATGACCGTGAGGCTGATGATCGGCAACAGAAAGATGAGGTTGGCCCGGAGAAACCGGTAAGCCTTGCCGATCGCCGAAGGCCTGCTCACCACCCCGGGACTCCATGCCACCGCTATCGTTAAGTCCCTCTCGAGGCCCTAGGGATCTCGATGTCTCGAAATAGAATCCTGATTCTATTTCTGCGACGCTCACGTCCCGCGCGGTGGAACCAAAAGCGCCCGTAAATGCACGAGCCTGGAGTCCGGCCACTCCGGGCGGGAGCTCCACACGCGCGGAGGCTCTCTCGATGGGAATCTCCCACTCGTCCCCGGTGACGTTCCAGTAGAGCTCGTCGTGCCCTTCGGTAAAGTCGCCGTCCGCGGCGGAATCGAAGAACCGGAGGGCGTTGGGGAGGGAGTAGCGGAAGTGGATCGTGCGCGTGGTGTTCTGTGCACCCGGCACTCAGACCTTGAGCTTTCTGTAATGCTGTTCCCGTGTGTCCTTGTACTCGAGCCCCCGGCCCGACTCGTCTGTGATGCTCTCGACATCGAGGAAGAGCTTGTAGTTGAACCCTTGGGGCGTGCGGTAATTGACCGGAATCAGACGGTAGACGCCGTTCCACGATCCGGAGAAGCGGAACCGAACAGACTCGAGCACGTCGATGCGGCCGCTTTCGGCCACCTGGACGGTGACGTCGAATGACTCGATGACGAGGGTCCGCTCCTGCGCTCCCGCATCCAAGGTCGCGGAAAACAGGGCCGTGGAAAGCAAGACCGCGCACGCCAGGGGCTTGATGCGCATCACGCTTTCGCTATGGGTTTCTGGTACAGCCTCCACCGCCGATAGACTTCGCTTCCCATCGTCTGCAACACGGCCCGCATTGCGTCGTTGTCGTCGAGAATCCAAGAAGCCTCCACCTCGATCGCGCCGATGGCCTGCCCGCGCCGCGCCGCCTCATGCATAAACAGCGGAAGGATGCCTCGCGCCCTGTACTCTGCTTTCACGCCTAGCGCTACAATACGGCCACGCTTGATCTTACCTATGCCGAAGAAGATCCGCGCCATAGCGAGCGGAGACAAGCGGCCCGATGGCACGTGCCGGAGAATCCTGTTGAGATCCGCGACGATCAGCATGAAACCCGCCGGAACCCCGTCCACCTCCGCGATGAACGCGAATTCGGGACGAAGGATCTGCTTCAGGCCACGGGACGTGAACTCGAACTCCTCCCATGTGACGGGAACGAAACCCCAGTTGTCTTCCCAAGCGGCGTTGTAAATCTCCCAGCAAAGGGCGACCTCGCTCTTGTAGCGGCTCATGTCCGCGCTCCGGAACGTGAGCCCAAGCTTGGACTTGGTGCGCTCGGCCATGCGCTCGATTCGTTCCGGGAGCGCGAAGCCGTTGCCCAGCGGGAGTAGATAGCCGAGGAGGTCCTTCACCGGCGCCAGCCCGGCTTGCTCGAGCAGATCCTCGTAGTAGGGAGGATTCCAGGGTGTCATGATCATCGGGTGGTGCTCGAACCCGCTGACAAGGAGTCCGCATTCGTGATTGATCGATGGGCTCATGGGACCCTGTATCGTGGTCAGTCCGCGTTCACCCAGCCACAGGCTCGCTGCGTCGAGCAACGCCCCGGCGGCCTCGTGATCATCTACCAACTCCAAGAACCCGAAGAACCCGATCGAGTCCTCGCGGAAGCGGTTGTGTGCCCGGTTTTCGATTGCCGCGATGCGGCCCACCGCCCGCCCGTCCCGTTCGGCCAGAAAGAGCTGAATGTCGGCCTGCCGGTAGAACGGGTTTCGCTTGGTATCGAGCGCCTCGCGCACCATGCTCCTGAGCGGCGGCACCCACTGGGGGTATCGACTCCGGTCGTAGATCTGCCAAGGCAGGTCGACGAAGCGACGAAAATCCCTCCTCGACACTACGGGGACGATCTTCACGGTCCGGACGGCTTGTCGCCCCCGAAGTTGACCTGGGGCACCGCCTTCTCGACATCCGGAATCTCGAAGAACTCACGCTCCCCGAAGTTGAACGCTTTGGCGATCAGGTTGGATGGTACCTGCTGGAGCTTCGTGTTGTAGTCCCGCACGACGGCGTTGTAGTACCTGCGAGCCTGCTGGATGTGATCCTCCAGACCGGTGAGCGTCTCTTGGAGATCCCGGAAGCCTCCAGCTGCTTGAAGAGCCGGGTAGGCCTCCGAGAGCGCGAAGAGCGACTTCAGGGCGCCGGCGAGCATTCCCTCCGCCTCAGCCTTGGCGGCCGGCCCTTGGGCGGACATGGCTCTTGAACGAGCGGCGGTCACCGCCTCGAGCGTCTGCCTCTCGTGGCTAGCGTATCCCTTTACGGTTTCGACCAGGTTCGGAATCAGGTCGTGCCGGCGTTTTAGTTGGACGTCGATGTCAGCCCACGCCGCTTCCGCCTGCGTTCCGAGCTTCACGAGCGAGTTGTACATCGCTACGCCCGTGACCGCTATGGCCCCGAGAACCAGTAACTCAAGCATAGAAATGCCTCCTGCCGGCCGGCGAGGGTGGAAACCACACGCATCGGGTGTGCATGACGAAGAATAGACCTCGCCCGGATCGGCTGTAAAGGAATACGGCCCTGTCTTCACGAACCTTCTGGAATCCGGGCCCCAAGAGGGTTTACATGCCCGAACCACTTGGCCAACTTCCCTGCTCCCGCAGCCTCCGGACTCGTCGCCGCTGGGTCCGGCAGTCTATCCGACATACGCGCGAAGCTACGGCATGCGAACGCTTCGCCGTCGAACATCCGGTCACGAGGTGGTGTGTTGGCTGATTCGCAGTACGATCTGGTGGTGGTGGGCGCCGGTCCCGGCGGGTATGTCGCCGCGATTCGAGCCGCTCAACTGGGACTCAATGTCGCCTGCGTCGAAGAGGACAAGCTCGGCGGCGTGTGCCTGAATACCGGATGTATCCCGACCAAGGCACTTCTTACGAGCGCAGCCCTGGTCAATGAACTGAAGGATGCCGAGCGCCACGGTATCACCTTTTCCAGGATGAACACGGACTTCGGGCCTGCCCAGGAACGTAGCCGTGCGGTCGCTGATCAGTTGAGTAAGGGCGTCGGCTTTCTGTTCAAGAAGAACAAAATCACGCACATCGAGGGACGTGGCCGGCTGTTGTCCAAAGGCTCTGTGGAGGTGACTTCGACCGACGGTGCCAAGCGAACGCTCGCAGCGAAGCACGTGATGATCGCGACAGGGTCACGTCCGAAAAGCTTGCCGATGCTTCCCATCGACGAGGAGACGATTTGGTCGTCGACCGGGGCGCTTTTTCAGAAGAGTGCTCCCAAGAGTTTGGCTGTGATCGGTGCGGGCGCGGTCGGCATGGAGTTCGCGGACGTGTTCAGTGCCTACGGGAGCGAGGTTACCGTCATCGAGGCGCTGGACCGGGTCCTGCCCGTCGAAGACAAGGACTGCTCGGCGGTGGTCGCGCGCTCGTTCAAGAAACGCGGCATCAACATCTTCACGAGCGCGATGGTGCAGGGCGCGGAAGTGAGCGACACCGGGGTCACGCTGACGTTCAAGGACAAGGCGGGCGTTGAGCAGACCCTCCAGGTGGAGCGCGTGCTTTCCGCCGTGGGCCGCGCGCCGAACACCGAGGATCTCGGGCTCGACTCGGTCGACGTGGAGTTGGACGAACGCGGGTTCATCAAGGTGGACGACCAGCTCCGCACCAACGTGGCAGGTGTGTACGCCCTGGGTGATGTCGCGGGACACCAACTTCTAGCCCACAAGGCGATGCACGAGGGTGTCGTCTGTGCGGAGCACATCGCCGGCCAGGGGCACCATACGGTGAACTACGACAACGTGCCCAACTGCACGTACTGCCATCCTGAAGTTGCGTCGGTTGGGCTCACCGAGGAGCAAGCGAAGGCGGCCGGACACGATATCGAGGTAGGAAAGTTCCCTTGGGTGGGGAACGGCCGGGCGCTAACCGGCGGGCACACCGAGGGGTTCGTGAAGGTGATCCGAGACACGAAGTACTCGGAGATTCTCGGAGCCCACATCGTAGGACCCAGCGCTACCGAACTCATCGGGGAGTTCGTCGTCGGTCGGCACCTGGAATCGACGATGGAGGAGATGGACCGGGCCATGCACCCACATCCGACGCTGTCCGAGGCGATTGGTGAGGGGGCTCTGGCGGCCCTGGGCAGGGCGTTGCACGTCTGAGCCAATGTCCGAAACAGAAGGAGGGGTTCCTGTGGCGCACACGGCCATGAAGAACCATGTGTCAAGCTCGGCCGCGGACACCGATGCTCCGGCGGTGAGAAGCTGGAGCGACGAGGAGGAGGTGTCGCTACGACTGTGGATCGCGCTCGCTCGCTGCTATTTGACTTTTTCCCGCGAGGTGTCCACGCGGGTCGGCGAATACGGGTTGACCCTGCCCCAGTTCGGCGTCTTGGAGGTGCTGCACCACCTGGGGCCGCTGGCGCTTGGAGAGTTGGCCGCAAAACTGTTGGTGACGGGTGGGAACGTCACCTTCGTAATGGACCGGCTCGAGGAGCTGGGGTTGGCTTATCGAGACCGCTCAGACGAAGATCGCCGCGTTGTCATGGCTAGGTTGACGCCCGACGGGCGGCGGATGATCGAGGGCAGCTTTCCCCAACACGCCGTGTTCATCGGCGGCCTGATGGACGAGTTGACGCCCAACGAACAGCAAGACCTCAGGCGTCTGCTCAAGAAGCTCGGGAAGTCGGTCGGCGACCGCAGCGAATAGGCCGGGAGGGTCTACAGCGACTCGGGTTCTTCCACCACTGCGGTGTGGTCGATTCCTCGGATCTCGAAGATCCGGAGGAGTGCCTCGCCGATTTTGTTGTTGGGCGTCGAGGCCCCTGCCGTGATCCCTAGCTGTAGGGGGCCTTCCGGCAGCCAGCCCGTGTCCACGCGCTCTGACGGATCGGAGAGTTCCGGTTTGTGCCGGATCGTGCCAGACTCGACATCGATGCAGTTCGCGTCCTCGATGTGGTAGGTGGCCGTGTAGTCGCGGCACATGTGCGCCAAGTGGTTCGTGTTGGAGGAGTTGTAGCCTCCGATCACGATCATGACGTCCGTCCGTCCGCTCTCCATCATGCTGACCACTGCGTCCTGCCGTTCCTGCGTCGCTGAGCAAATGGTGCCGAACGAGCGGAAGTTCTCCTCGGTGTACTCCTCGCCCTCGGCCTCGGTCATGGCCTCTCGGATGCGCTCACCGATAGCCAGCGACTCGTTGGCCAGCATGGTGGTTTGGTTGGCCACGCCGATCCGCTTGAGGTGCGCATCAGGGTCGAAGCCCTCGGTCGTTCGGTCGGCGAAGCGCTCCATGAACTCTTCGGCCGACAGGTGTCCCGGCCGCTTCGCGATATAGTCGCATAGGAGGTCGGATTCTGCCATGTCCCGGACGATGATGTATTTGCCACCGGGGTACTTCTTGGTCTGCGAGGCAGTCGCCCGAGACTCCTCGTGCCGGTACTTGCCATGAATGACGGCGGTGAAGCCGTCTCGGGCGTATGACTCCACTCTCTTCCACACGAGCAGCACCGAGCCACACGTTGTGTCCACCAACACACAGCCGATGTCACTCAACCGTTCGAAGTCTGAGAGTTTCACGCCGAAGGCCGGAATGAGTACAACGTCATCCTTCGCTATGACGCCGAAATCGAAATCGCCGTGAGCGTCGGGGTAGAGGAACTCGATGCCCATGTCCCGCAAACGCGCGTTGATGTGCGGGTTGTGGATGATTTCGCCGACGAGGCAGATCCGCTTGTCGGGAAAACGCTTCCGAGTTTCGTAGGCATAGTCGATGGCCCTGTCCACGCCGTAACAGAATCCAAACTGCTCAGCGAGCCGGACGGTGATATCACCGTAGGTCCGCGTGTACCCAGCAGCTTGGATCTGCTGTACGAGTGCCGAATGATATTCGGCGTCGATGAGGGGTCGCACCTCGGCCTTCAGGCCGAAACCCCGGCGAAAGTAGGTCTGTTCCATGGGCTTCAACAAAGGAAACGAAAACGTGTCGACCGAGCAAGCAACCGGGACCGAAGCGACGTAGGGGGGTGTACGAGCCGCCATGACTCTCTTTGGCCGACTGGCGCTTCTTTTCATCGTGGTGCCCATCCTCGAGCTCGCGCTGCTCATACAGTTGGGGCAGATCGTAGGCTTGTTTCCCACCCTTGCTCTCGTGATCACGACGGGCGTTGTCGGAGCGGGCTTGGCGCGCCTCGAGGGACTCAAGACACTGTGGACGCTCCAGTCCGAGTTGGCCCAGGGCCGTCTTCCCGCCCAGGCCATCATGGACGGTTTGGCGATCCTGGTGGGTGGCGCCCTCCTGCTGACTCCTGGCATCCTGACCGATATCTTGGGCTTCTCGCTCCTGCTTCCCGCGTCACGCAGGGCGATTCAGAAGCGCATTCGCGCGCGCTTGGAGAAGCGTATTCGCGAGGGAGCCATGAAAGTCACCGTTATCGACACCAAGTTTACATGACGGCCCGTGAGGGCTTTCTAGAGCGACTTCTCGACGCCCCCGGGCCTTCAGGGTTCGAGGTGCGGGCGGCGAGAGTCTGGCGGGAAGAAGCCGCCGGATTCGCCGACGAAGTCCACACCGACGTTGCCGGTAACTCCATCGCGGTGGTGAACCCGGCGGGCAAGCCACGTGTGATGCTTGCCGGGCACATCGACGAGATCGGACTCCAGATCACCCACATCGATGATGAGGGCTTTCTGTTCATCGATGAGATCGGGGGCTGGGACCCCCAGGTTCTGGTTGGGCAGCGGGTGACAATCCTCGGCAGGGACGGGGATCGCATCGGTATCATCGGCAAGAAGGCCATCCATCTCCTCAGGGAGGAAGAGCGGAAGCGTGCCGCGGAGATCCGCGACCTTTGGGTGGACGTCGGTGCGAAGGACAAGGACGAGGTTGTCTCGATGGGGATCCGCGTCGGCGATCCGATGATCATCGCCGCCGATCTGGTCACCCTCGCGGGTGACCTGGTCGCGAGCCGCGCGGTCGACAACCGGATCGGGGCGCTCGTGGTATTGGAGGCGGCGCGTCTGCTGTCGGCCGATCCGGCCAGCGCCGCTACGATTGCCGTCGCAACGGTGCAGGAAGAGATCGGTGGTGGCTCGGGTGGCGGGGCCCGCACCAGCGCCTATGCGCTCGAGCCCGACGTCGCGGTGGTGGTCGACGTGACCTTCAGCACCGACATTCCCGACATCGAGAAAAAAGAGTTGGGCGATCACAAGGTTGGCGGTGGCCCGGTGCTCACTCGCGGCTCGTCGGTGCACCCCATCGTCTTCGAGCGCCTGGCGGAGATCGCGGAGGCGGAGGGGATCCCGCACAGCATCCAGGCTGCTCCCAAGGCCACCAGGACCGACGCGGATTCCATCTTCCTTACCCGGGCCGGGGTGCCGACGGGTCTCATATCCGTCGCCAACCGCTACATGCACTCTCCCAACGAGGTGGTGAGCATCGCAGACCTAAAAGCTACGGCGCAGCTTCTTGCCGCCTTCGTTCGAAGCCTGGACGTCGAGACCGATTTCACACCGAGGTAAATCACCCCAGGACACGGCGAGGAGGCTTGACCATGCCAGAAAGCCTGTCTACCCTTCTCGGTCCAGGAATTCCCTGGTATCCCCGGGATCCGCAGCCCACGACGAGTAACCGGAACGAGGCACATGTTCGAGGCGAGTGAAGTAGTCAAGGGAATCCAAGCCCTGAGGGACGAGGGACATCTTTCCGACGCCCTCTTGAGGTTCGCGGTCAAGACGATCGCTAGTTCGGATGAGCGGTTCAACTGGGTGGGTGTGTACCTGCTCAACACCGAGGAAAACGAACTTTGGCTGCACAACTACGTCGGCGCGCCGACGGAGCACTCGAAGATCCCGGTCGGGACGGGTGTGTGCGGTACTGCCGTGGAGCAGGGTGCCAACCAGAACATCGATGACGTCACGAAGGTGGACAATTACTTGGCCTGTGATCCCGACGTGAAGTCCGAGCTGGTGGTGCTCATACGTGCGGGCGACAAAATCTTCGGGCAGATCGACATCGACAGCAGAGCCGAAGCGGCGTTTGAGCGGGCCGATCTCGACGCCGTCGAGGCGGTGGCGGACAAGCTTGCAGAGCAGCTCGCCGCAGAGGACCGGTAGCCAAGCCTGTAAAAGAAGTGGAGCCGCGGTACATCAACGCCGGCAATCGTGGTCTTTTCACCTTGGATGGAACGCGCACCTACTTCGTCGGCTCGGATGTCGTCGCGATCATCGATCCAGGCCCGGACGTGGAGGACCACGTACGGGCCGTCGTGCGTGAAGCTCAGGGGGCGCAGAGAGCTATGGTTCTTCTCACCCACGGTCACCCGGACCATGCCGGTGCAGCCGAAGCGGTGGCCTCGGCGCTCGGGGCGCCCGTGCTGGGTGTGAGGCATGGCGCCGGTAGTGTCTTGGCGGACGGTGACGCTGTCGAGACGGATCACGGCGCCTTGGTCGCCATCGAAACGCCTGGGCACAGCAAGCCCCACTTGTCGTTCCATTGGCCCGACGCCCGCGCCCTGTTCCCTGGGGATTTGATTCTCGGAGAGGGTGACACGACCTGGGTCGGTGAGTATCCGGGCTGCGTGGCGGATTACCTGACTTCTCTGGCACGGCTGCGCGACCTTGCTCCCGATGTCATGTACCCGACGCACGGGCCGTCGATCGAGGATGTGCCCGGGACGTTGGACGCCTACGAGGCACACCGCCACGCTCGCATCAGCCAAGTCGGGCGAATCGTCGCGTCACGGCCGGATGCCGTTCCCGCAGAGATTCTCGGGCTCGTATATGGCGACACGATCCCCGACGGTCTGAGAGGCGCGGCGCTCGAGAGCGTCCAGGCGCTCATGCACCACGTCTCCCAGAGCTGAGCCGTGTCCGCAGCACTATCCTCCGAGGTGACGGCCGACCTGCGAACCATCGTCGGTGACCAGTGGGTCATCACGGACCCCGTCCGGCTCCTCGCGTACGAATCCGACGGCCTTACCGCATACCGGCGACCGCCGGGTGCTGTGGTCCTTCCAGCGGATACGGATGAGGTATCGCAGGTGATGGCGCGTCTGGCCCATGCAGAGGTGCCCGTGGTTCCCCGGGGCGCCGGCACGGGGCTCTCGGGCGGCGCGCTCGCGGGATCCGATGCGGTGATTCTTGCGACGCCCCGCATGAACAGGATCGTCCACGTCGATCCCGAAAACCGGCTCGCCCTGCTGCAACCAGGCGTGATCAACGCCGATCTCACCGAGGCCGCGAGGCCTCACGGTCTTTACTACGCGCCCGATCCGTCGTCGCAGAGCGCGTGCACCATCGGCGGGAATGTGGCCGAGAATGCCGGTGGCCCCCACTGCCTGAAGTACGGGGTAACGTCCAGATATGTGACCGGCCTCACGGTGGTTCTCTACGACGGAGAAGTGCTTCGTTTGGGCGGACTCGGCCGCGACTCGGCCGGCTACGACCTCACGGGTGTGTTCATCGGCTCGGAGGGGTGCTTCGGAATCGCCACCGAAATCGAGGTGAGACTGCTTCCGATCCCCCAGGCGACGCGCACGCTTCTGGCCATGTTCGACCGGCTCGAGGATGCCGGGGAAGCCGTTTCCGCGATCGTGGCTCGTGGCCTCTTGCCCGCCGCACTCGAGATCATCGACCGGGAGACCATTCAGGCCGTGGAGGCCAGCATCTTCGCGGCGGGCTATCCGGTCGATGTCGAGGCGGCTCTGGTGATCGAGTTCGACGGGATCGAGGCGGGGTTGGACTTCGAGGCCGAGGAGGCCGAGGGATGCTGTTGGGAGAAGGGAGCTCGGGAGGTGAGGCGGGCCCGCAGCGAAAGGGAGCGGCTGGGCCTATGGAAGGGGCGGAAGAATGCCTTCGGCGCCTTTGGCCGCGTCGCCCCCGATCTCCTAGTCCAAGATGCCACCGTGCCCAGGACGCGCCTTCCGGAGGTGCTGCGCGCCATCAGTGAGATTGGCCACCGCTACGGTCTCAGGCTGGCGAACGTGTTTCACGCGGGGGATGGAAACCTCCATCCGAACATTCTCTTCGATCGTACGGACGAGGACGAGCTTGCCCGGGTCGAGCAAGCGTCGCGTGAGATCATGGCGGTGTGCGTGGCGGCGGGTGGGACCATCACGGGGGAGCACGGGGTCGGCCTGGACAAGCGGGGCTATATGAGGTTGGTCCACTCCCGCGACGTGCTCGAGGTCATGAGAGCGACCAAGAAGGCGTTCGATCCCTGGGGTGGAATGAACCCCGGCAAGGTTCTGCCATGAACGCTCTGGCGGCGGCACTGAGCCGACGCCTGCCCGAGGGGCAAGTCGTCGAGGGGTTCCGGGCGGAACAATGGGCGGTCTGCGACCGGGTGCCACAGGCCGTGGTGTTTCCGGAGTCGGAGTCGGAGGTCGCCGAAGTCATGCGCCTGGCCACGCAGGAGGGATGGACCGTCGTGCCGGCCGGCAAAGGCACGTGGCTGCATGGCGGCCAGCCCCCAGGCGCGGTCGACGTCGTGCTGAGCACCATGCGCATGGACCGGATCACGCTCTACGAGCCCGGCGACCTCACCGTGACCGCCGAGGGTGGCATCGGACTGGATCTGCTGGCGCACCGGTGCGGCGAGCATGGTCAGTGGTTGCCGCTCGACCCGCCCGGCCCTCGGAAGGGTACGCTGGCCGCTACCGTGTCGACTGCCTCGTTCGGGCCACTCGCATACCACCACGGATTGCCGAAGGACCACGTACTGGGCGTGAGTCTGGTTACGGGGGACGGGCGGGTGCTCGAACTCGGGGGCAGGGTGGTCAAGAACGTGGCGGGCTTCGACGTGCTCAAGCTGACCATCGGGAGCTGGGGAACGCTGGGTGTCCTGACCTCGATCACCACCCGGCTCCACCCGCAGCCACCCGCCGATCGCACTGTCCTTTTTCGCGGTGAGGCCGGCGAGCTGGTGGCACTGGCCCGTGCGATCGCCACGGCTCCGGCACCACTCGCCGCGCTCGAGATGTTGCTGCCGGGGGAGCGTGAACGGTCGGGTGGCACGGTACCGCTCCTCGCGGTACGGATTCTCGAAGCCTCCGAGGCGACGGACGAGATTTGTCGGATCGTGACCGACACCGCGGGTGCTTCGGCCTTTCGGCAGATGGATGGCCGGGCCTCTGCCGAATTGTTTCGTAACGTCGAGGCTCTGGAAAGCGGCGCTGAGCTGGTGGTACGTTTGCGCCTGCTCCCCTCGCAGCTCGAGACGGTCCGCAAGCATGCGGACACGCTTCGCGAGCTTGCCGATCCCGACGAAGGTTGGGGCACTCGGCTGGCCGCGCACGTGCAGTGTGGCGTTCTTCGTGTGATCATATCGAGGATGGCGCGGGGCGAGGGATGGATCGACCGCGCAGCCGAAGTTATCGAGCGGGTGCGAGGCGGCCTCGAGGCAGAGGGCGGTAGCTTGACGCTTTCTCAAGGGCCGTCCGGATTGGTGAGCGCCGTGGGCGCATGGGGAGATGCGGGCTCCGCGGTACCCCTGATGAAGGCTCTGAAGCGGGAGTTCGATCCCGCTGGGGTGCTTTCACCGGGGCGCTTCAGCTTCCTCTGATCCGTACCGAAGGGAATGAGCGACAGTGAAAAAACCGACCCAGCCGATCACCCGACGAGGTTGTTGGGGGTGAATTCTCCCGGTGTAGCGTTGGCGGATGCTCTGTCCGGGCAGAGGGACCTCCTGCTTACCTGTGTGCACTGCGGACTCTGCCTGCCGGCGTGCCCCACGTACGTGCGACTCCACGACGAAAACGACTCTCCCCGGGGTCGTCTCTACCTGATGCGAGCTGTGGTCGAGGGGCGCATCGATCCGGCTGCGGAGGCCTTCCAAACGCACATCGACCGCTGCCTGGGCTGCCGCGCCTGTGAACCGGTATGCCCGGCCGGGGTGGAATACGGCACACTGCTCGAACATGCTCGTGCAGTTGCCGTAACCGCGCGACCGCGACCGTGGTTCATTCGGACGTTGCTCGGGGTGTTTCAACGGCCGGGCCGGACGCGCACGGTCATGCGCCTGTCCAGGTGGCTGCGCGCCTCGGGATTGGCAGGGCTGGGCGCCTGGGTATTCCCCCGGCGCTGGCACACGCTCCGCATGGGTCTCGCGATGCTCTCCGCGAGCGGCGGGGGTAAGCTCCGGCGGCTCGGCCGTCGGCGGCGCGCGGCGCTTCCGGAAGCGCCGGTGGGACCTCCCGACGCGTATTCCGCTTTGCTGGACACGGACGAGGAGGACGAGTTGCGCCCCGCGAGGGTCGGGCTCTTGTCTGGATGTGTTCAGGCCGGCCTCTTCGAACGCGTGAACGACGCGACCGGGCGAGTCCTCAAGGCCAACGGGTTCGCGGCCGTTACGCCGAGTGCGCAGGGATGTTGCGGCGCTCTGCACGGCCACGCAGGGGACTTGGAGGGCGCCAGGGCGCTGGCTCGGGTGAACATCGCGGCGTTCGAGGGTGCGGACGTGGAGACGGTGGTAGTGAATGCGGCCGGATGCGGTGCGGCCATGAAGGGGTACGCCCAACTTTTGGCTGATGACGCTGAGTTCGCCACACGCGCCGCGGCCATGACGGAGAAAATCGTCGACATCTCCGAAATCCTAGTGCGGTATGGAATGCGTCAGGGCGCGTCCGTGCCGGCTCGGGTGACCTACGACGCTCCATGCCACCTTCTGCATGCCCAGGGAGTGGCTGAAGCTCCTCTGGAGATGCTGAGGTCGATTCCGCAATTGGAGTTGGTCGAACTGAACGGCAGTGCGGAATGCTGCGGTGGCGCCGGCCTCTACGGGATCACGCAAGGGGAGTTGGGGGGCGCGATCGGTTCGGACAAGGTGGATGCGATCCTCGAAACCAAAGCCGAGGCGGTTGCAACGGGCAATCCGGGCTGCATGATGCACATCGGCGCCTGGTTGCGTTTTCGGGGCGCCCGGATCGAGACCATCCACCCGGTGGAGTTGGTGGATGAGAGCTACCGCAGGGGAGGGCTCTACTGATCATTTTGCTTGGGGACCAACTGTGAGAGCCACGGAACTGAAAGGCCTGCTGGGTTACCTCGAGTCCGCCAAGGCCGAGTTCATCGAGGCTGTGAGCGATCTCGCGCGCATCGAGTCTCCTTCGCGGGTGCCCGAGTCGCAGAGGGGCGTCCAGGAACTGCTTACAGGCTGGCTCGAACGACTGGGGTTCCGGGTGCGGATTGTGCCGGGTGAGTCGACGGGCGGCCACCTCATGGCCGTTCCGGTCGGCCGAATGCGAGGCGCTTCCTTTCAGATGCTTATAGGGCACACCGATACCGTTTGGGCCCTAGGCACGCTGGAGAACATGCCCGTCGAGCTCGACGAAGAGCAGGCCGTCCTGAGAGGACCCGGCGTCTTCGATATGAAGGCCGGTCTCGTGCAGGCCGTCTTCGCGCTGCGCGCCCTACGCTACGTCGGACTGTGGCCTACGGTCACGCCCGTGTTCTTTCTCAACTCGGACGAGGAGATCGGAAGCGGCGAGTCGGAGGTGCACATCGCGCGCTTGGCGAAGCGCGCCAATCGCGCGCTGGTGCTAGAGCCCGCATTGGGGCCGGACGGGAACCTCAAGACCACGCGGCGGGGAACCGGCGAAGTCAACATCAGGGTCGTTGGCAAGGCGTCGCACGCCGGTCTCGCGCCGACCGAGGGAGCCAGCGCGATCGAGGAGTTGTCCCATGTGATTCAGGCACTTCACGCCCTTACGGATCACGATCGCGGCGTGGGAGTCAACGTTGGCGAGGTGCGAGGGGGTGTCCGGCCGAACGTGGTTGCGCCGGAGGCGCACGCGGTGGTGGATTTGCGGGTCGACACGATGGAGGACGCTCGTTGGCTCGAGGAGCAGATCCGTGGACTGAGGGCGACCACGCCCGGCACGCGCCTGGAGATCACCGGCGGTGTCAGCCGGGTGCCGATGGAGGCTACGCCAAGGAATCAAGTGTTGTGGCAGGCGGCAAAGGAGGCCGGCGAACGCCTGGGTCTGGAGCTCGAAGGCTCACTCTCGGGCGGTGCCTCGGATGGCAATATCACGAGCCAGTTCACCGCCACGCTGGACGGCCTTGGGCCGGTGGGTGACGGAGCTCATGCAGCACACGAGTTCGTGGCGACCGACCGACTCGTCGAGCGGACCGCACTCCTGGCGCTGGTACTGCTGCTGCCGAAGTTGGAGGACACCCAGGCTCAGACGAAATAGTCCGAGACGTTGAGCATGTACTTGTCCGGGTCGGTGACCTTGATGATGGTGCGCTCGTAGTCGCCCTCGTCGGTCTTGTCCGCGAGATCCACGACCGGTGGCTGGTCCAGCCAGGATCCGTCGGGGTCGGAGATGACGCGCACCAGGGGCCGGTGCAACTGCGTGCTGTCCGGGTTGGCCGCGTGGACGAGTGCAAGCTCGAACGTATCGAGGATGACGCAGGTGCCCACCGGGTAAATCCCCAAGAGATTGATCAGCGCCTTGACCAGTACCGGATCGTACCCCATGTCGGGATCGCCCCACATCTCGCCGAGCACGACGTCCGGTGACTTCCCGCTCGCGTGAGCCCGTGTGCTCAGGGCCGCGTTGTAGGCGTCTGCCACTGAGATGATCTTGGAAAACACCGAAACCTTTCGCGATCGCACACTCTTGGGGTAGCCGCCGAGGTTGGCCGTCATGTGGTGCTCGTACGCGGCGATCATCGCCCTGAAAGGGATGCCCCCGTAGTCACGCAGGTTGAAGATGCTGAGCGCGCCGCGCCATGTGTGCGCCTCCATCTGGCGCTGCTCCTCCTCGGTGAGATTGCCCTGCTTGTCGAGGATCTCGACCGGCACCCAAGTCATGCCGACGTCATGGAGCATCGCGGCCAACCCCAGGTCGAATAGTTGGGGCCGTGTGAGGCCCAACCTCCGTCCGAGGGCCACACTGAAGATGCAGACGTTCACAGAGTGGATGAATGTGTAGTCGTCGTAGTCCCGCAAAGTGGTGAGCCCGACCAGGGACACTTCATTCTTGAGCACCTGATCGACGATGTTCTGGAGCGCGTGTTTGATCTCCTTCACCTGCCCGCTACGGCCCATGCGTGCGCTGCTGAACAACTCCTTCGTAACGGCGACCGACCGTTGGTAGGTGCGCTTCGCGGCTTCGCGGCGTTGAAGGGCATCGGCGAAGGCGACGTCCTTGTCCACCGGCGGCTCGACCAAAATCCGCTCGATACCCAGATCGCCCAACCGCCGCCGGATCTCCAAGAATCCCTCAGGGCCGCCCTCTTTGGCCGAGTACTTCAAGATCTGAGAGATGAGCACTTTCCACTCGTGGCTGTCCGCCGGCTCATGCAGGCGGATGATGCCCACACCCGCAAGCTGGAGTGTGCTGAGCACGTGTCCGAGTGAGGCGAAGTTCTCGACGTCGAGATGAACGGGCGCGGAATTCACATAAAGGAGTTCCCCTGCGACTCGCGCTACGAGTTGGTTCTCACTCTCGAGGATCGCGTTGGCGCTCTTGGCGAGTCCGTGCAAGGCTCTCCGTACCTGCGCGGTCTCGATCGCATGCGACTTGAGCGACTGAAGGGCCAGGTGGAAGGCTACGATAAAACGGCTTGCTCGCTCCTCCGGCATCGCCTCAGCCACTGTCTTGCAGTGCTCCCGACACTGCGGTCCGAACCAGGGGGTCCTTGTCACTCGCCGCCTTGTTCAGAACCACACGTGCTTCCCGGCCGCCAACCTTCCCCAGCGCCATGGCCGCGCAAGCCCGAATATCGGCGGGGAAACGCCGCCGCGTGAATCCTTTGCCGATGAGAAGGGAGGAGAGAGAATCGACACATTCCGCGCCGCCGAGCACTCCGTACGCCTCGAAGATCGCCCGCTTCTCGCTCAAATCCTTTTCCTCCAGATCCTTTGCGAAGACCAGCTTCTGGAGCATGGGCAGCGCGCCGGCGTATCGACGGCTGCTCAAGCCGTGCATCGCCGCGATGCGAACGTCGGGATCGGTGTCCTCCAGCATGGCCAGCATGGCCCGCATCGACTTGGGCGTAGAGATCCCGGCCAGGGCTCGCACGACCGAGGCCCGCACCCCGATGTCAGGATGTCTTGCCAGCGACGCCACGTCGTCCCCGACCTC
This sequence comes from Gemmatimonadota bacterium, assembly GCA_022571515.1. Classification (GTDB taxonomy): domain Bacteria; phylum Gemmatimonadota; class Gemmatimonadetes; order Longimicrobiales; family Gaopeijiaceae; genus JACZXQ01. The sequence goes on along the minus strand of JACZXQ010000001.1, from coordinate 254,164 downwards.
CGTCAAGCGTAACCGGGCCACCAATTCGAGGGCTCCCATGATAACCGCCCGCTCCTTCGAGGTGAGAGCTTTCCCCACCTGGCTCGGGTGTGCACCTGCCATCTCGTCGAGAGCCGCTCGGAACAGACTGCGTGTGCCGTCGTCCTGGACCCGTTCGACCCACTTGAGCATCGTCCCGAGCGCTTCGGGTCGAAGCTGGTTGAACAAAAGGACCAGATCGGCCGCTTCGGCGTTCGCCCCAGCGCCGTCGAGCGCATGCAAGAGCTGGGAGAGGGCCTCAGGGCGCGATATCTGTGCAGCCAGGTTCTCGAGGGCCCGGCGCTCTTTCGCCCCTACCGCCTTGGCGCGGCCAGCGGCGATGTGGGCCTCCTTGAGGAGAAAGGCCACCGATCGAAAGTCCCCTGTGCTCAAGAGGTAGAGGAGTACCTCTTCGAGGGTGGCCACGACCTCCATGCGCGTCTTGGCGTCTTCTTGTAACTCGAAGACGTCCAGAAGCATCGAGAGCACGTTCTCGGCGAGATCCTGCTCATACTCCCGATGGATATCCGCCTTGAGATTTTCGATCTCGATCTTATCCAGGAAGTAGAGCGTGGAGTCGAAAGCCTCCAGATCCACGATTCCCTCGGGCCGAGGCTTCCGCACGTCCTCGTGGACGTGCTCCCGCACCTCGGCGGCGGCGGCCACGGCCAGAGGCTCCGGCCGGGTGATCGCGGACGGCTCGGACAGAGCTTGGTCCAGTTCGTAGCTGATGAACTCGAAGTCCTCGTTCCACAGGATCGTGACGAGGTCGTCGACATCATCATCAGTCAGCACCCGTGCCCGCCTGAAAACCCCTAAAAGCCGCTCGATTTCGTCCTTCTCTGCCCCCGCCCTGAATTTGAGCGAGCGAAGCCCGTCTTTGTGGAGTAGGCCGGCGAGGGTGTCGGCATTGGATGTCGAAAAGAGCAGGCCGCGAAAGTCGATCCCGTCGGGGCGGATCGTAAGATAAAGGCTCGGAGCGTGCTCCTAGGCTTCCGCGAAGAGCCTCCGCAGCTCCGCGAGGACCTGCTCGTACTCGGCGGTTTCTCGCCCCAGGGCGGGCCCAGCCTGCAGTGCGTTGACAAGCCGATGGACGACATCGACCGGGATGTTCGGCCCACTCTCACGATCCGATGTCATGGAGTCGGCTTGGAGATCGGTTGGGAGCTTCGGACGCCGGTCAGGTACGCGTTTGCGCGTGGGAATCGGTGCATGATTCAATGTGCACCCGGATGCTATTGCCGAACAAGGTGGGGACTTGGAGCGTCAGGGGTCTCGCAGAGGGGGTCGGGCCGCACACGACCCCGTTGGGTTGGAGCATGCTCCAACCGGTGGCGAAGGCACAGAGATGTCGATCCGTGAGTGTTCCGGTATGACGATATTCTTGCGCTGTGTATACACTAATATGTATATACATCTTATGTTCGGAAAGCCAAACCCTCGCGAAGAGGACGCCCTCGAGGTTCTCAGGCACTGCGGATGCGGCCGTGTCCGGCTCGTAGCGCGCGTGGTGAGCGGAATCTACGACACCGCCCTCAGGGAATGCGGAATCAAAGGGGGTCAACTCACCACGCTGGCTCTGCTCGCCTATCGGAGCGGCATTGCCCGGGCGGACGTGCACCGGCATCTGGCCATGGACCGCTCTACGGTGAGCCGCAACCTCAAGGTCATGCGGGAGCGCGGGTGGATCGAGGCCCGGATGAACCCGCGAACCGGTGAGCGGATCGTGGAGGTCACCGACCTCGGCCGTGAGCTACTTCGTGATGCGCTTCCAGCCTGGCGCGCCGCACAGGAAGAGACGCGGCAAGTCCTAGGCGCCGACGGCTTTAAGGCGATCGAACGACTCGGCAACGCCCTCCTCACGGATGGGGCCGTTCGATGAAGCCGACCAGGGCGCTGATGAACATGGCCCGTGGAGCCTCCGGACCGTCGGCCCTGGCTGCGTCATTCCAGTTGGCTGTACCTTTGCGAACTCTACGATGAGGCAGCGCGCCGAGCGAGGGGAGGGTGGGTCAGCAGGCCCGGAACGCCATGACGCAGTTCGTGATTCGTCCGATGGAGTCGATCTCCGACTTCAAAGAGTGTGTGAGGTTTCAGGAGACGATCTGGGGCCCCGGGTTCTCCGAGACCGTGCCGGTAGCCATCCTCAAGGTGTCGCAACGGTTGGGTGGCGTGACGGCGGGCGCCTACGACGAGGCAGGTGAACTCGCGGGCTTCGTCTACGGTATGACGGGCCTGGAGGACGGCCGGACCGTGCACTGGTCGGACATGCTTGCGGTGCGGCCCGGGCTCGACGGCGCGGGCCTGGGGCCACGCCTCAAGGCGTACCAGCGCGAGCAGCTCCTGAGCATTGGGATCGACACCGTGTACTGGACCTTCGATCCGCTGGAGTCACGCAACGCCCACGTGAATTTTTCGAAACTAGGGGTCATCGCACGCGAGTACGCGGAGAACATGTACGGTGACACGACCTCTCCGCTGCACCAGGGGATCGGAACCGACCGCCTGATCGCAATCTGGCTGATCGGCACCGACCGGGTCGCTGGCCGCGTGGCCGGTGACCACGGCCCCGACCCTGAGGCTGACCGCGATGCGGTGCCGGTTTTTCAGGTACGCACCGACCAAGACATACCGCTGCCGCGCGAACCCGACCTGGAGCTGGAGGCTCGGGCATTGTTGGTGCCGATCCCCGCGTCCATCCAGGCGGTCAAGGCCTGCTCGGCGGATGCCGCCATGGAGTGGAGGCGCGCAACACGGGCGGCGCTCTCCACCTATTTGGGGCGGGGTTTCCACGTGCGCGAACTCTACAGGCGGCACAGCCATTCCGAGTATCTGCTGCTAGACGAAGGAGAATGAGCCGGTGAGAATCGAGCGAATCGAGCTCCGGGAGCTGAGCCTACGCCTTCGCGAGCGCTTCGAAATCTCGAGCGGTTGGACTGAGGCCCGCCGCATCGTCCTGGTGTCTCTCCGCGCCGACGGATGCACGGGATGGGGAGAGTGCGTCCAGTCCGAAACGCCGAACTACTCGTACGAGACGACGGATACCGCCTGGCACATCCTGACGGACTTCGTTTTGCCGGCGGTGGTGGGGCTCGATGTGGGGGAACCGCCGGAGGTTCTGGGTCCCGTCGAGTGGATCCGGGGCCATCGCATGGCCCTGGCGGGTGTTGAAATGGCCGCATGGGATCTATGGGCCAAGCTGAACGGCATCCCGTTGGCCGAGGCTATCGGGGGCTCGGTGAAGGCCCTCCCCGTGGGCGTTAGCATCGGCCTCCAACCCACCGACGACGACCTGCTCCGCAAGGTAGAGGGTCACCTGGCCGAGGGGTACGCCAGGATCAAGATGAAGATCAAGCCAGGGAGGGATGTCGAGATGCTCGCTCGGGTGAGGGAGCGCTTTCCCGACGCCCCGCTGATGGCGGACGCCAACTCGGCGTACACATTGGACGATGCGCCACGATTGGCGGAACTCGACGACCTGGGCCTCATGATGATTGAGCAACCGCTGGCCCACGACGACTACCTCGACCACGCACGGCTCCAGGATCGCATGTGCACGCCCATCTGCCTGGATGAGTCGATTCGGTGCCTCGGAGACGCCCGGCTCGCCGCTCATCTGAAGGCATGCAGAATCATCAACCTCAAGCCAGGCCGGGTGGGGGGCTTCCGCGAATCCGTGCGGATCCATGACTTCTGCCGAGAGGCCGGCATGCCCGTGTGGTGTGGTGGCATGTTGGAGTCGGGCGTGGGTCGAGCCCACAATCTGGCGCTCGCCTCTCTGCCGGGGTTCACCCTGCCCGGCGACATTTCCGCAAGCCGCCGCTACTGGGAGCAGGACATCGTGACGCCCGAGTTCGAACTATCCGACGGCGCCATGCAGGTGCCCGACGGCGTCGGCATCGGAGTCGAACCGGACCTCGAGAGAATAGACGCGATCACCGTCAGATCGGCGGCTTTCCAGTAGGGTTTCAGGTAGGCCTCTTGAGTCTCTTCGTGAACAGGCCGACATCGAGAGGTGTAGGATTATCCCCGGGGTCCCATTTCAACTATGGGCACAGTCGGCACGGACGCCGACATTCCGGGGCGAAAGGAGCTGTACCATAATCCTTCCGGCTTTAAGGGCGACCTTCGGGCGAAGCGATGCGCTCCACCTGGTCGAGCTTCTCGGGAAGCACGATCCGGAGTTGCGTGAGCGAGCCCATGCCCGCTTGATGGAGCACGGAATCCACAGCCTTCTGGACGATCCCCGTGTTCTGAACGCCCTGCTCACTGACCCGCAAGTGACCGCGTCGCCGGCGTTGATCTTCTACGTGCTCGTGCGCCAAGCGTTGCTCGAGGGGGGTATCGACGAACCGGAGACGGCCGACTACGTGGCGTCCATGCTGCTCGCCTTCGGAAGCAGTGGGCGGGCCTACCGGATCGGGGACGGAAGCGGGAGAGAGTTCCGCTACCTGGTGGACCTCTTGGCGGAGATGGAGTCGGCTGGCTCACGCGAGCGATTCCTGCTCAGGGTGCACCTGGGTGACTACTCACTTTGGATGAGCGGGCTCTTCCCTCACTACCTGGCGGCGAGGCTGCGCCGTCGCGGAGCACCGCCGCTCTCATACTACGAAGGCATGGGGGCCAGTGGGTACAGCATGGCCGCGGATTCACCGGAGGCCGAGCGCTTCGGGATCGATGGTGTGCTCAAGGCGGTGGCCCGGCAGTTCGCCGGGGTGCGCATCGCGCTGAACCGGATCTCGGATCGATATTTCTGGCCTGGCGCCGGCGATCCCGTCGAGAGGCTGCTCCGTGAGGTAGGTGGCCGCACCGCGTAGGCGGACCTAGACGGGCTCGGCGGACCTCAGGTCTGTACGGGACGCAGACACCACGGACAGAAGCGCCAACCGCTCTGAGTCGAACGCCCGCACGGGCACACCTTCCGGCGCCGCCTACCGCAACGTGGGCATGCTATGGCGTCGCTCGGGATTTCCATGCCGCAGGCGGTGCACGGAAGGGTGGCTCCCGGGTCGCCATGGATCACGCGCGCGACCTCGTGCGGGGTGGTCATGCCTTCGGCAACCTGCCGGCGCGCATCCTCGGCCAGCGTCACCATGCCGCGAGCGTGAGCCAAGCGGCGCAGCGTCGAGATGGACGCCCCATGAATGATTTCCTCACGCATGGCGTCATCGATCGTGAGGACTTGGAAAACCCCGGTGCGCCCCCGGAAGCCGTCGACACAGGCGTGGCAGTTTTCGTGATCACGCCCGCGGCACGCGCGGCAGACCCGCCGCAGGAGCCGCTGGGCGACCACACCGGTCAGCCCCCCGGCAACGAGGAACGGAGGCACGCCCATGTCGAGCAATCTGGCGATCGCGCCTGGCGCATCGATGGTGTGGATGCTCGACATCACGAGGTGACCTGTGACGGCGGCCGTCATCGCGATCTCGGCGGTCTCACGGTCACGGATTTCTCCCACCATGACGACATCGGGATCCTGGCGAAGAATCGCCCGGAGCGCCGACGGGAAGGTGAGTCCGGCGCGTGGGTTGACCTGCACCTGATTGATTCCGGGGAGCGTGTACTCGACCGGATCCTCGAGCGTGACGATGTTGAGGCCCTCATGGTTCAATTCGGCCAGCGCCGCGAACAGGCTGCTGCTCTTGCCGCTTCCCGTGGGCCCGGCGGCCAGAATGACACCCTGGCCGGCCGACCCGAGCTGTCTGAGGATCTGGGCGTCTCGATCGGAGAGGCCGAGCGCATCCAACGTGCGCGGAGCGCTGGACGGGTCGAGGATGCGCACCACCACCTTCTCGCCGCCCTCCACCGGCAGCGTCGATACCCGTAGTCGGAGCTCAACGCCTCGGGGACGAAACGTCAGCCCTCCATCCTGGGGGCGCCGTTTCACGGAAATGTCCATGTTGGCCATGACCTTGATGCGCGATACGACGGGGCTATGGCTGGCCGCCGGCAAGGTGAGCCGCTTGCGCAGGACGCCGTCGATTCTGAAGCGCACTTCCACGCCGTCCGGGCCGGCCTCGATATGGACATCGCTCGCACCTTCTTCGGCCGCGGTCGTGAGGACGTGGTCCACCACGCGCACGACCGGGGCTGCCGCCGCCGCGGCCTCGAGTGCCTCGCGACTCTCCGAGGGATCGAGGAACCGGGGTAGCGAGGTGACGAGTGTGGCCAGTTCGTCGGAGTAGGCTCGCGCCAGCCCGTCCAGGATCGCGCTGCGAGCCGCGACTACGGGCTCGATGCGCCGCCCGCAGCGGAAGCCAAACTCGTCCACAGCCTCCACGTCCAACGGGTCGGCCATCGCCAGCCGGAGCACCTTGGGAGTAGCCGTGAGCGGCAGCACGGTCCACTTTCGGGCGAGATCCGGTCGGATGAGAGCCAGCGCGGCGGGCTCGGGAGAGAGAGGAGGCTCTACGTAGGTCAGGCTCAGTTGAGCCGCCAGTCCGCGAGCGATGTGCTGGTCGTCGGTGACGCCTCTCCGGATTAGAACCTCACCTAGCCGGTGCCCACTTCGTTTCTGCTCGCGGAGCGCGGATTCCAGCACCGTCTCGGTGATCGATCCCGCGTCGACAAGCCACTGACCCAGTGCCTTCGCTCTCTTTACCATCAAGAAGCCTGGCCAACCCGCCCGGGCACGGCCATGGATGGTTGGGTCAGTTCGCTCCGAGGAGGGCGAGAATCGTGGACGGAACGTCCATGATGCTGCTCGGAGTGGGCCCGGCCACGCCGGACCTATCCCCGAGGATCATGCCGAGCGCGGGGTTGCGCGTGTGTCCCTCGGTCACGTCCTCGATGTTGCCGTGATCGCTCGCGATGAGCACGGAGATGTCCTCTGCCAGCGCATCCATAATACCGGCCAGGAACGCATCCACCCGTTCCAGCGACTCGATCGCACCACCCATGCCACCCTTGTGGCCCGCTTGGTCGGTCGAGTAGTGCGCGAAGAATGTGAGGTCTGCCTGGTTGGCCAGCCGGGCCAGGTTACGACCGGCCTCCGCGGGTGAGATCTCCGGTACCTCCGTTTGCCCGAGACGGCGACGCCAACCCGCGTGGGTAATCTCGCTGGCGACGGCGTCCCCGCGGGCCAGTTCGGCGGCGTGCAGGGTCATGAGGCCGATCTCACAGGCCGCGAGGGGAGCGGCCGCCAGGCGCCGGTCCCGCCGCCCTTGGCCGAAGCCCTCCGGGTAGGCGTTGGCGAACGCCACGCTGTACCCCAGCTCCCGGACCCTGCGAAGGACGTTATGCTCGAGCAAGAGAGGCCGAAGCCGCACCGGCGTCCATGGGCCGAAGTGACGGCCGAAGATCCTGGCGGCGTTCTCGCCCGTGAGCAGGGCGATCTGGCCAGTCCCGCTTTGCGGTAGTCCCCCCACCCCGAGTGTGGCGTCGAGCGGAAAAGCCCTGCACCGTTCGGCATCGATAACCGGCTCCGAAAGGGTGGGTAGCCGACCCGCCAGAAGGCCGGTGAGCGTCGGAAGCTCGGCGTTGAGGAAGGGGTTTCGCTCGGGATCCGGCGCACCGATACCCACGCCGTCGAGAAAGATGAACAGGACGCGGGGCATCAACCGATCCGGCTAGAGCCCCAGGGCAGCCCGGGCTTGCGCCACCGTGGTACCTTCGGCCCGTACCACCTTGGACCGGCTGCCCTCACCCCTCACGACGTGAAGCGCCGACCGGCTCACGCCCAGGACCTTGGCCAGCAGCTTGATGAGTTCGGTGTTGGCCTCCCCTTCCACGGGCGGCGCCGTGATCCGGATCTTGAGCTGGTTCCCGTGCAGCCCTACGACCTCGCTTCGGCTCGCGCGCGGCTGGGCTCGCACTGAGATTTCCACGCCACCTTCGACGGCTCTCACACACATGGGATCAGCGTCCCAGTCTGGGGAGCAGCTCGATGATTCTCCGAACCCGGGCACCGGGGGGTTCCGAGGACGTGAGCAATGATCGAATAAAGGAATCGACCCTGAGAAGGTCGCCGATGACGAGGATGGCGACGAGCGCGATGAGGAGTCCGAGAAGAGCCCGGCGAATCTCAGGGCGCCCGCCCATGGCCATCGTCTAGTCGGTATCCACCGCGTCGAGGTCAGCGTCCAGGGCCTCGAGCATGGTTGGCACGGCCGAGCGTACATCCATGGTGACCTGGACCGCGACGTGCCCCATGTCCGCTCGGTCACGTAGGGCGTCACGAACCCTCGGCTCCACCTTCTTGTAGGCCGCGAGCACCCCATCCCTGAGGTGACGGCGGAGCACCTTCATCGCGTTGACGTCGGGACGGCTCGTCTTGGTCTCTCGCTTCGCTTCGATCAGCGAGGCGGGCAGGATCTCGAAAGGCGCCATGCCAAGGTCGTCCGGGCGGGCGGAGTCGATGTATTGGATGGAGATCGAGACGTCTCCGAGCGCATGATGGTCCGGGATATCGCCCACGGCGCGGAACCTTCCCGCGAGCTTTCCCAGTTCCTGATTCTGGGCTGCGGCAACGTAGCTCCGCTCGACAATCGCAAAAATCCGCCGTAGTCGCTCGGGGTTTGTGGCATCGACGTCCGGCAACTCGCTCTCGAGTTCACGTCCAATGGCCTGCCGGTCCTGACCGGCCAGCAGCCCTTCTTCCTGGCGGCTTCGCGCCCGATCGATATTTTCGAGAATGCGATCGGGGTTCGTGCGTAAACTCATCCCTGCTCTCCGTACGCGCTGTTCGGACGATTCGATATCCAAGAACCAAGAACCCTCACGATAACCTGGGAGGTGAGGCATGGCCAAGGGCCTGCGGACACGCGAGTGCGAGCACGAGAAGATTTGCGCGGGGCCCGGCGTAGTGTAAACGTAGAGTGAAGGGCGACCGAATTTGGGTAGCGATAAGTGGCGAAGATCAACTCACGGGGGCAAAATGGACCAATCCGAGACGATGGATCACGCCGATTCGGTGAGCCCGCTCGAGGCTTCTGAACTACCGTCCCTTCCCACTCGGGTGCTGAACGTATTCTTCAGCCCCGGGGAGCTCATGGCCGGCCTGAAGGACAAGCCTGCCTGGGCGGGAGCTCTTGTTGTCGGCGCGATTCTTACGGTGTTGAGCGCCATTCTGCTCCCCGCCGAGATCTTCGAGGCGGCCATGCGCCAGTCTATCCTCGAGCGTGGAGGACCGGCTCCCGACAACCTCGAGACCATGGCTCGCTTCATACGCATCGGCGGCATGGTGGGGGGTGGTGTGTTCTGGTTCGTCATGTCGGCCGCCATGGCGGGCCTGCTCACCTTGATCTTTTCTTTCTTCCTGGGTGATCGCGGCAGCTACAAGCAGTACCTGGCCGTGCTGGCGCACGCCTTCCTGATCTCGGCGGTGGGGACTCTGGCCGTTCTTCCGCTGCGAATCGCCGCCCAGGATGCGTCCATGCTGCTGAGCGTCGGTACGCTCATGCCCTTCTTGGAGGACGGATACCCCATGCGGGTGCTGCGTCTCCTCGATCTCTTCGGCCTCTGGGCGTGGGCCGTCGTGGGGATCGGCGTTGCGGTCATGGAGCCCAAGCGGACTGTGGGGAGCGCCATCGTCATCGTGATGTTCATCCCCGTAACCATGGCCCTGGTCTTCGGCATTTTCGGAGGCTGATCTCGCGCCCGGGTTGGCGCGCACCGACATGCTCGAGCATTCTGGTCGCATGCTCCGAATGATCGTGCCCGCCGTGGCGATCGCCGCGGCCCTCTTTCACCTCTTCGCGGCGGGGGTGTCGCCGTTCACCGCACTGGTTCAGCGGCCCGCGCACCTCGCGTTCATGGCCGTCTTGGGTTTCATGGGTGTGGGGGTACGGGTTGCGAACCGGCGCGGTTGGCAACAGGTATTGGCTGTGCTGCTCGCCTCGGCCGCGCTCTTCTCCTGTCTCTACATCATCACCCAGCACCAGGCCCTCGTGCGCAGGGCTGGACTGCCGACCACGCTGGATCTCGTGGGGGGCGTGATCGGCATCCTCGTGGTCCTGGAGTTGGCCCGGCGGACGACGGGGTGGGGGCTTGTGGCCGTCTGCCTCTTAGCACTCGCGTACGCGTCTCTGGGACCATACCTGCCGGGTTTCCTGGCCCATCGCGGATATGGGCCTACCCGCCTGGTCGAGCACCTCTACCTGTCCACCGAGGGGATATGGGGTGTCCCGCTCGGTGTATCGGCCGACTTCGTGTACTTATTCGTGCTGTTCGGCGCCGTGCTCGACGTTGCCGGAGGAGGCGCACTCCTCATCGGTCTGGCTGACCGTGTGGCGGGTCGCACGCGCGGCGGACCGGCCAAGACCGCGGCGGTGGCGAGCGCGTTCATGGGCTCTCTGTCGGGGAGTGCGGTCGCCAACGTCGTCACCACCGGGACGTTCACGATTCCGCTCATGCGGCGCGCGGGCTTCAAGCCGCACTTCGCGGGTGCCATCGAGGCGGCGGCCAGTACGGGCGGGCAGCTCATGCCGCCGATCATGGGCGCGGGCGCGTTCATCATGGCGACCTGGACGAACCTTCCGTACACGCAGATAGCGGCTGCGGCCGCGATCCCGGCGCTCTTGTACTACGTGGCCCTGTTGATGGCCATCCACTTCCGCGCGGCTCGCATGGGGCTCGATGCCGCCCCCTCCGGCGAGCGCGAGGCCATTCTTCCACGAGTGCACCTACTCGGACCGCTACTCATCATCGTGGTAATCCTGGCCATGGGTCGTTCACCCATGCGGGCGGCTTTTTGGGGAGTGGTGAGCGGCTTCGCGGTGACGCTGCTCCGCGCTGAGACCCGCCTGAGGGCAAGGCAGGTTCTCGATGCCGTGCGCTCGGCCGCGCGCGGAGCCGTACAGGTCGCCGCGGCGTGCGCGGCTGCGGGGATCAGTAGTGGGCGTGGCCTCGCTCACCGGCATTGGGCTCCGCATGGTCCGAGTTGATCATCACGCTCTCGGGTGGTCACCTCTTCGCTGCCCTGCTCCTCACCGCGGCCGGCTCCATCGTATTGGGAATGGGCCTTCCGACCACCGCGGCGTACGTGGTGTTGGCAGCTCTGGGCGCCCCCGCGCTGACGGAGCTGGGCGTGCCCCTCCTCTCGGCGCACCTTTTCATCTTCTACTTCGGTGCGATCTCCAACGTCACCCCGCCGGTGTCCCTCGCGGCATACGCCGCGGCCGGGATCGCCGACGCTCCCGCGTTGCGGACCGCCCTGTCCGCCATGGTCCTCGCGGCGGCCGGCTTCCTGGTGCCGTTCATGTTCGTTTATGGCCCGCCGCTGCTGCTCGTGGGGTCGCCCTTCGAGGTCGTTCTGGCCGTTCTCACCGGGTCGGCGGGCGTAACCGCCTTGGCCGCCGCGACCATGGGGTTCGCTCGCAAACCGCTCGGTCTGCTAGCGCGTGCAGCCCTGACTGGAAGTGCGGTTGCACTTATCTTTCCTGGCCTGGCCACGGACGGCGTCGGAATCGCGGTTCTGCTGGCGATCTTTTGGCAGCGAAGCGATTGAGCGTTTTTGGCCGGAAGAGTGTCTTGGTTAATGGAAACAGGCCCACCCGGCCGAGGTTTGGGGTGGGTATGAGCATATTATGGACAGGGTGCGGAATGAGCCGTCGATCATTGATATGGATAACGCTCCTAGCTTTTGGGCCGGCTGCGCTCGGCGCCCAGCAGTTGGCGGAGGAGGACTCCGATGCCGCGCGGGAGCTCGCCTCGAAGACCGCCGAGGTCTCCGCGGGCACGGTGGTCGGCGACATTCGACTGGATGGCCGGCTGGACGAAGAGGCGTGGCTGAACGCTGAGGTCGCCAGCGGCTTCATTCAACAGGAACCGGTCGAAGGAAACCCGGCCATAGAAGACACTCAGGTCCGTGTGCTATTCGGGCCCGATGCGATCTACATCGGCGCGCGCATGGTGGACAGTGACGCGGCCTCCATCGCGGCCCAACTTGTTCGACGGGACAGCGAGGGTCAGTACGACTTCTTCGAGGTGGCCTTCGACCCGAACATGGACCGGCGCACGGGCTACGTTTTCCGCGTCAGCGCTGCCAACGTCCAATCCGACAGCTACCTCTACGACGACGAGAAGCAGGACCGGGCCTGGGATGCCGTATGGGAGTCGGAGGTGACCCTGGACGACGGAGGCTGGACCGCCGAAATCCGCATTCCTCTCTCGCAAATCCGGTATGAGGCGAGCGATTCGTTGCAAACCTGGGGCATCAATTTCGCTCGCCGCCAGCTTCGCCACAACGAGCGCACATTTTTCGCGCTTCTGTCTCGGCTTCAACGGGGCACGGTCAGCCAGTTCGGCATCCTCCGGGGCGTCGAGGCTCGCAAGAACGCCCGCCGCTTGGAGGTCCTCCCGTACGTGCTCAGCAGTTCGCACGTGGGGCCATCCGAGGAAGGCGACCCGTTCTTCGACGGTTCCGAGATGTCTGGCCGCACGGGTGTCGAGTTGAGCTATGGGCTCTCGGCGAACTTCACGCTCGACGCGACCGTCAACCCGGACTTCGGCCAGGTCGAAGCCGATCCGGCGGTCATCAACCTATCGGCGTTCGAGACGTTCTTACAGGAGCGGCGTCCGTTCTTCGTGGAGGACGCCCGCGTGTTCGACTTCAATCTGTCGGGACGCCAGAACCAGCTCTTCTACAGCCGCAGGGTGGGCCGGTCGCCGCAGGGCGACGCTCCGAGCGGGGCCGATTTCACCGACGTTACGGCCGCCGCCACCATCCTCGGCGCCGCAAAGATCTCGGGTCGTACGTCGGGTGGTCTGTCCGTTGGCGTCCTCGGCGCCGTCACCCAGGCCGAGAAAGGTGTGGCATACTTCGAGGACGAGGGCAGGCAAGACGAGTTCCTGGCCGAGCCACGGACGCACTTCGGTGTCGTGCGTGTGACGCAGGATTTTGGCGGCGGCGCATCTCAGATCGGCGGGATTTTCACGGCCCTCCAGCGCGATCTGCCCGAGGATGGATCGTTCGACTTCCTCACATCGACCGCGTTCAACGCGGGGATCGACTTCGAGTTCCAGTGGGGAGACCGCGAGTGGGCCCTCACCGGCTTCTTCGCCGGAAGCCATATTCGCGGCGACTCGACGGCCATCACGCGGATCCAGCGGTCCAACAACCACTACTTCCAGCGCCCCGATGCCACGCGGTTGGGATTGGACCCGACGGCCACGACGATGACGGGCGTGGACTGGCGGGTGGCGTTCGCGCGACGGAGCGGACGGCACTGGACCGGCGCAATCTGGGCGGCCGAAGTGACCCCCGGGTTCGAGATCAACGACCTGGGTTTCTCACGGCGCAGCGAAGTACTGGATGCGGGCGCCATGGTGACCTACAAGGAGATCGAGCCCGGCAGTCTGTTCCGGAGCTACAACCTCACGTTTTTCACGTTCCACAACTGGATGCACGAGGCGCTGGACGACGTGTGGTCCTTCGGCAGCTGGAGCCGAGCCCATGTGAGCGGCTCGGCATCGCTTCGCAACAAGTTCGAGTTCCTGAACTACTGGGAGCTGAACCTGAACGGCACGTACACCCCAGACCTGGTGAGCCGGTCGGCTACACGGGGCGGGCCGCTCACCGCCAAGCCCGGCAAGGTGAGTGGCGAGATCCGCCTGAGCACGGACAAGAGGGCCCGCTTGAGCATGGGGGCCAACGTGAACGTGGCGCGGGGACGCGACGGCATCGGCAACCAATTCAAGACCGGACTGAACGTGACCCTCCGTCCGTCACCACGCTTGGAGCTGAGCGTCAAGCCGCAGTTTACGAAGGAGACGAACGGGGCGCAGTACGTGACCTCGACGGACATCCTCGCTTTCGGGCCCACGTTCGGCCGGCGGTACATCTTCGCCGACCTCGACCGCACGTCGTTCTCCATGGAGACGCGGCTCGACGTGTCGTTCACGCCGGACCTGACGCTCCAGTTGTACGCGCAGCCGTTGATATCGGCGGTGGATTACTTGTCGTACAAACAACTGCTCGCACCGGAGACGTTCGACTTCGAGACTTTCCAGGCCGGCGCTTTCTCGGCGTCGGGCGAGGACGTGCTCTGCCAGGGCGGCAAGATCTGCCAGGACGCCGACACCCAGTACCTGGACTTCGACGGCGACGGTGTCGCGGACGCCTCGTTCTCGGACCGCGACTTCATCCAGCGTTCGCTCGTGGGCAACGCGGTGCTCCGGTGGGAGTATCGTCCGGGCTCGACGATCTTCCTGGTGTGGCAACGGCGCCAGCTCGGCCGCGAGGACATCGGCGACTTCGACTTGGGCCGCGACATCGGGGCGCTGTTCGACGCGCCGTCGGACGACCGTTTCATCGTCAAGGTCAACTACTGGCTGGGCCTCTGAGCGGACGCTCGCCGCTCGTTCAGTAGTCGCTCCACCTCTTCGCTACCGGCCAGTAGCCGCTCGAGTCCCAGGCCTCCCAGCTTGAAGATCCAGCGCCCCAGGCGGCTCTTCCAGAACCTGAGCCACTGCTCTCCACGGACACCGCAGTGGAACTCGTGCCGGGCGGCTGCGACGAGTCCGGCGGGGACAACGGTCAGCATCGCGGCGCCTACGGTTATGCCGTAAATCGTCGCGATGGCGTCTGGTAGCCTCCAGCCCGCCAGGGCCGCCGTGCGGGCCTCGCGCAGGAAGCGCTCCCTGAGAGCAGGCTGCGCAGCGTACTCTGGCGGCAAGAGTTTGAGCGCTACCGGTCGGTCCAGCGCGACCTCGTGAGCGAGGTAGACGATACCCATCCCGCCGCGGCCGACTTCCCGCTCGAGGGAGTACCGACCGACCAGGGCCTCTTGAAGCGAAAGGAAATCAGGATCTGAAGCGTCGGGCATCTGCTGAACCATGCGTCGATGCTCCGAGGGGTGCAACGGTGCTCGGCGACCGGATGCCCTCCCGGCTTGCAGGCCGAGGTCCGCGACGAGTAGAGTGGTGAGCGCGGGGCGCGGCCAGCCCCATTCACACCCATGGAGGCTCTGGTGCCAGTTGCTCACTTGCCAGCGTGACGCTTTCTCGCTTCCGACCGATGTCCACTATCTGAACTGTGCCTACATGTCTCCGCTTCCCAGGGCTGTGGAAGAGGCGGGCACCGAGGGCATGGCCAGGAAGCGCTACCCGGCCCTCACACACAACACGGACTTCTTCGACGAGAGCGACGAAGCCCGTAGGCTGTTCGCTCGCCTCGTGGGCGCGCCTGATCCCAACCGCGTGGCGATCGTGCCTGCCGCCTCGTATGGAGTCGCCATCGCAGCCAAGAACGTGGAAATCCGCGCCGGGCAGAACCTGGTGCTGTTGCATGAGCAGTTTCCCGGCAACGTCTACGCCTGGCGCCGCCGGGCCACCGAATCCGGGGCAGAGATTCGGACGGTGGCCCCGCCCGAGGAGGGAGACAGAGGCCAGGTGTGGAACGAGCGCCTCCTGGAGGCCATCGACGGTGACACGGCGTTGGTGGCCATACCTCATGTGCACTGGACCGACGGCACGCTCTTCGACCTGAGCGCCGTGGGGCGGCGGGCCCGTGAGGTCGGTGCGGCATTCATCGTCGATGCGACCCAATCCGTCGGAGCGTTACCGTTCGATGTGGGCGAACTCCAGCCCGACGCAGTAATCGTTGCGGCCTACAAGTGGCTTCTCGGACCGTACGCCATCGGGCTGGCCTACTTCGGGCCTCGCTTCGACGATGGCACGCCGCTCGAGGAGACCTGGATCGGGCGCGAGGGCAGCGAAGATTTCCAGCGCCTCGTGGACTACCAGGACGCCTACCAGCCCGGAGCGATCCGCTACGACGTGGGCGAGCGGGCCAACTTCATCCTCGTGCCGATGCTCGTTGCGGCCCTGAAGCTCGTCAACGAGTGGACGCCCGAGGGAATCCAGGAGTACTGCGCTCACCTCACGGGCGGCCTACTCGAGGAGGCGCGGTCGCTGGGATTCTCGACCGAGGACGCGGCCTACCGGTCCGATCACCTGTTCGGGCTCAGGATGCCGGAGGGGTTGGATCTCGTCGCGTTGAAGGACGAGCTCGAGCGGCGATCGATCCACGCGTCACTGCGCGGCTCTGCCCTACGACTCTCGCCTCACCTCTACAACGACGAGGCGGACACGGGCGCGTTGCTGGAGGCGCTTCGAGCGGTCAGCCTCCGCTGAAGATCAGCTCCACCCCATCCCCAACACGCACACCGCGCTCCTCGAACCACCCCTTCCGCACCTCCAACGCGAACATGGCCGGCCGCGCGCTGATGTGGAGGTCCGTGGTGAGGGGCTCCATCTGCTGGATGTCGACGATCCTGAACTTCGCGTCGATGTAGGCGATGTCGAGTGCGACGTACGTGTCCATCATCCAGAAGCTTTGCACGGATTCGGCCTGGAACACGAACAGCATACCGGTGCCGTCCGGAACCTCCTCGCGGTACTTGAGACCCTCGTTCCGTTGAGCGGGAGTCGAGGCGATCTCGACGCGGACCGTGTCCGAGCCGATGATCACGAGGCCGTCGGCATGCCTGCTCTGGGCCCCGCTCGCCTGTTTCGCCGCGAGGCCCATGATCGCTAGGGACAGCGTAATCGTCCCGATTCGTGCAAGCTTCATCCACCGTCTCCGCGTCTCGCCTTTGAATGCAGAATCGTTTAGCTTGTCAGACTCTTTTTCAAAGCGACGATAGTGATGGTTGATCCTGAACTCCTACAGATATTGGTCTGCCCGGAGACCCGTCAGCCCGTGCGGCTCGCGGAAGCGGACATTCTGACGCGCCTCAACTCGGCTATCGAGGCCGGAAGTGTGGTAAACCAGGGAGGGCAGGAAGTGCGCGAACCGATCGAGGAGGGGTTGGTCCGGGAGGACGGCAAGGTGCTGTACCCGGTTCGGGAGGAGATCCCCATCATGCTGATCGACGAGGCGATCGCGCTCGATGCCGACGACTGAGGCCCGGCCTCGGTTTTTCCATCTGACAGCGCTGCTCCTCGGACTGATGCTCCTGGGTGCGTGTCAGGGTGACTACCCGCAGTCCTCGATCGACCCCCGCACCGACTTCGCCGAGACCATCCACTCGCTTTACGTCCAGGTGACGGTGTGGACCCTGGCGATCTTGGTGGTCGTCTGGGGTGTGCTGGCTTACGTAGTGATTCGGTTCCGCGAGAACCCAAACCGGCCGGCGCCCAAGCAGACGCATGGGCACCTCGGTCTCGAGATCGCGTGGACCATTGTACCCGCCCTGATCGTCGTCGCCATTGCCATCCCTACCATTCGAGCTGTCTTCGAGACGCAGACAGAACTCGAGGGCGACCCGCTGATCGTGGAGATCATCGGCCACCGTTACTGGTGGGAGGTGCGTTACCCGGAGTCGGGCGTCACGACCGCCAATGAGATTCATCTGCCGGCCGGCCGGCCGGTCACGCTGCAGATGAATTCTGCCGATGTGGTCCATTCATTCTGGGTCCCGCAGCTTGGCGGCAAACGCGACGTGAACCCGCTCCGGCGTGTGGGTCCAGAAGGGGAGGTGCGCGGCTACACCTACCTCTACTTCACGGTGCGCGAGCCCGGTGTGTTCCTGGGCCAATGCGCCGAGTTCTGCGGCGAGGGCCACTCGCTAATGCGCATGAGGGTCGTCGCCGAGTCCGAGAGCGACTTCAACGCGTGGCTCGCCGACTGGCAGGAGCCGTCGGCGACGGCAACGGCTCCCCCGCCCCCCCAGGACACGACAATACAGACGCCTGCGGAGGATCCGCTCGTGACGCTGGGCCGCCAGACGCTGTTCACGTCGACCTGTGTCGCATGCCATGCGATTCAGGGAGCACCGGCTGTGGGCGTGTTGGGCCCCAACCTCACCCGCATCGGGGGCCGGATGACCATCGGCGCGGGGCTCCTGGAGAATACGCCCGAGAACCTCTTCCGCTGGATCAAGGACCCTGCTTCGATCAAGCCCGGCGTACAGATGCCGGGAGCGCAGGAGGGCGGTGGCGGCTTTCCTCCCACCAACCTCACGGACGACCAAATACGGGCCATCGCCGCGTACTTGAGCAGCCTGAGATAGCATAGATGTCGGCACACAACAACGGTATTTGGAGCTGGATCACGACCGTCGATCACAAGCGGATCGGCGTCATGTACTTCGTGACGGCGTTGGTGTTTTTTGTCATCGCCGGAGTCGAGGCGCTGGTGATCCGCATCCAGTTGTGGCGGCCCGAGAACGATTTCATCTCGGCAGAGACCTACAGCCAGATGTTCACCATGCACGGCACCACCATGATCTTCCTGGTGGCCATGCCGATGGCGGTGGCCTTCTTCAATTTTATCGTGCCGTTGCAGATCGGCGCACGGGACGTGGCGTTCCCGCGGCTGAACGCGCTGTCGTACTGGACCTTTCTTTTCGGCGGGATCTTCCTGAATTCCAGCTTCTTGTTCGGTGCGGCGCCGAACACGAGTTGGGTGGCGTACGCCAACCTCACGTCGAGCCAGTTTTCGCCCGGGCACAACGTGGACTTCTGGCTGCTGGGCCTGTCGATCCTGGGTATCAGTTCGATCATGGGTGGCGTCAACTTCATCACGACCATCATCAACCTCAGGGCGCCGGGCATGAAGCTCATGCGCATGCCCTTGTTCACATGGATGACACTCGTCACCAGCTTCATCCTGGTGACCGCGCTCCCCGTGCTGGCCGTGGCTCTGATCCTCCTCGCGTTCGACCGTTTCTTCGGCGCCAACTTCTACCAGCCGATGGCCGGAGGAGACCCGATTCTCTGGCAGCACCTGTTCTGGATCTTCGGACATCCGGAGGTCTACATCCTGATTCTTCCGTCGTTCGGTGTGATCTCCGACGTGATCCCGACGTTCTCGAGGAAGCCGCTGTTCGGGTATCCGATCGTCGTTTACGCGGGCATCATGATCGGTTTCCTAGGCTGGGGCGTGTGGAGCCATCACATGTTCACCACGGGCTTGGGTCCCATCGCGGACGCGTTCTTCGTGGCGAGCACGATGATCATCGCCATCCCGACCGGCGTGAAGATCTGCAACTGGATCGCCACGATGTGGGGCGGGCAGATCCGGTTCACCACCGCGATGCTGTACTGCATCGGCCTGTTGGCAATCTTCACGCTCGGCGGGCTGTCTGGCATCATGCACGCTTCGGCGCCCATCGATCTCCAGCAGCACGACACACACTTCGTGGTGGCGCACTTCCACTACGTCGTGGCCGGCGGCGTGATGATGGGCTTGTTCGCGGGGCTCTACTACTGGTTCCCGAAGGTTACCGGCCGCTTCATGGACGAGCGACTCGGCAAGATCAACTTCTGGACCTACTTCGTCGGGTTCAACCTGACCTTCTTCCCGATGCATATCAGCGGGATCTACGGGATGCCGCGGAGGACGTGGACGTACGCGGCCGAACTCAACATCGCATTGCCCAACATGCTCTCGACCATCGGCGCGTTCATCTTTGCCCTGAGCGCGCTGATCCTGGTGTACACGATCATCAAGAGCGCCATTTCAGGTGAGCCGGCCGGGCCCAACCCCTGGAACGCCGCGACGCTCGAGTGGTCCATCCCGTCGCCTCCGCCTCACTACAACTTCGCCGAGATTCCGACGGTGAGGAGTCGTGAGCCCCTGTGGAGGGAAGAGGAGCGGCGGGAGATCGAGGCGGTGACGCTCAAGGTGCCCGACGTGGAGCCGGTCATGCCCAACTCCTCGTACATGCCGATCCTGTTGGCCTTTGGCGTGGCACTCACGTGGGGTCTGGTGATGACCGGGAAGTGGTGGGCTCCGGTTATCGGCCTCTCCTATGTAGGCGTGTGTATCCTCATGTGGGCATTCGAAGACCCCTTCGCGAGGAAGGGGGCCTGATGTCGGATACTGCCGTGGCCGAGGACCACCACTACACCGCAACCGGGCTGCCCACGTGGAAGGTCGGGTTCTGGACGTTTCTGGGGTCCGAGTGCCTGTTTTTCGCGTCGCTGATCTCCACCTACATGGTGTACAAGGGCGCGAGCACGACAGGGCCGTTCCCCGCGGATGTCCTGAACATCCCGCTCACCAGCGTCAGCACGTTCGTGCTGCTCATGAGCTCCCTCGCAATGGTGCTCGCGCTGGACGGCGTGCGGCGCGGCGACAAGAGGCTCGCCTCGTTCTGGCTGGCCATGGTGATCGTGCTGGGTGGCACCTTCCTGGGCTTCCAGGTCTATGAGTTCACGCACTTCGTGCACGAAGGACTGACGATCAGCGGGAACGTGTTCGGCTCGTCGTTCTTCGTGCTCACGGGTTTCCATGGCGCGCACGTAACGGTCGGCGTCATCTGGATGACCGTGCTGTTCATCATGTCGTTGCGCGGAAAGCTTACGCCGGCGGAGGCGCTCAAGGTGGAAATCGCGGGGTTGTACTGGCACTTTGTGGACATCGTCTGGATCGTCATCTTCACTCTGATCTACCTGCTCCAGTAGAGCCGGGGAGTCACACGGAATGAGCACTTCGGAGATCGCCGCAGAGGCCCACGGCCACGACCAGGGAGGGCATGGCTCCGTCGGGTTCTATTGGACCATCGCGGGGATTCTCGGCGTGATCACGGCCGTAGAGGTGGCCGTCTTCTACATCGACGCGCTCGCTCCGGCGCTCGCGCCCATCCTCCTCACGCTATCGGCCGTGAAATTTGCGATGGTGGTGATGTTCTTCATGCACCTGAAATTCGACAGCAAGGTCTTCACGGTCGTGTTCCTGACCGGGCTGTCGATCGGCACCTTCGTGGTGGTCGCCCTCGTCTTGCTCTACCAGTTTTTGCCGAGGTTGAAGGGGTAGGTCCAGGTCAACTTCGAGGAGATTCGGGATGAACTTCAGTCGTCATGCACACACGATCACGTTCACGCTGGTCACCGCCATCGCCATCCCCCTTTTCGCACCCCTCTCCGCCCAGGCTCCCGTCTACGTTCCGGACGGCGCCCCCGCACGCATTCATCCCCTCCCCACCCTACGCGAGCAGGCTGAGGAAATCAGGGAGTGGAATCGCATCCGGTTGGAGACCGTGCTTCCCGGACTCATGCGTGAGTACGGGGTCGACATGTGGGTGCTGTCCATGCGTGAATACGCGGAGGATCCCGTCTTCTGGTCCTTCAAGGACGCTACGACCTTCGCGGCGCGGCGCCGTTCGATCTACGTGTTTTACGACCGGGGCCCGGAAGAAGGTGTGGAGCGCCTTGCCCTCGGGGGCACCAGTCAGGGAGGGCTCTTCCGGGCCTTCCGGTCGACCCGCCCTGCCGACCCGGGCGCCAGCGGCCGCTCCGCGGGGGAGCTTGTGGGGAACGAACAGTGGCAGCTCTTCCATGAGCTGGTGAAGGACCGCGACCCCGCGCGCATCGTGCTGAACATCGACGGGGTGCAGGCGTTCAGCGACGGCCTACACTCGGGCGAGCGAGAGTTGCTGGAGCAGGCGCTCGGGCCGGTGTACCGGGAGCGCGTGGTCCGTGAGCCTCGTCTGGCGATGAACTTCATCGGACTCCGCATCCCGGAGATGATGCCGCGCTACCGCAAGATCGAGGAGACCGTCCACGCGATCATCAGTCAGGCCTTCAGCAACGCGGTCATCGAGCCAGGCGTCACCACAACCGATGCCGTTCGCTGGTGGCTCCGCGAGAAGGTCCAGGAGCTGGGTATGACGGTTTGGTTCCACCCATCCGTGGGAATCATGGGGCGGCCGGGCGGAGTGGATAGCGCATCCGGTGTCATCCAGAGGGGCGATGTCCTGTGGACCGACTTCGGCGTAATCGCCCTCGGCCTCAAGACCGACACCCAGCACCTGGGCTACGTGCTTCTCGAGGGCGAGACGGAGCCCCCGGCCGGCGTCCTGCGGTGCCTGGCCAACTCGAACCGCCTGCAGGACATCCTCCTCGAGAAGATGGAGCCCGGCCTCACCGGCAACCAGATCCTCTCCAACGCCCTCGCACAGATGCGTTCGGAAGGGATCAACGGGACCATCTACACGCACCCGATCGGAGACCACGGCCATGGGGCCGGACCCCTGATCGGTCGGTGGGATGAGCAGGAACGGGTCGACGGCCGCGGAGATCCCGTTCTCCTACCCTCGACCTGGCACTCGATCGAACTTCAGTCGACCAATCCCGTCCCCGAGTTCGGTGAGGGTCAGACCGTGAGTTGCCGGCAGGAAGAAGAGGCGTATCTGGACGAGTCGGGTGATCGCCACTGGGTGTACCGCCGGCAGTCGCGCTTTCACCTGGTGTGGTGATCGAGAGGAGAATGTCGGTCGCGGAACGGGATCGGGAGCGCTACACTGTGGCGCATGAGCCTGATCGAATTTCACCGCTTCCTCATCGGCTCCGCAATTGTGTTCTGCGGGGGATTCGCTGGTTGGGAGTTCCGCGCCTATTCGTCAAGCGGCGAGACTGGGGCGCTCGTCCTCGGCGTCGTCTTCGTGTTCCTGACGCTAGGGCTCGTCTTCTACCTCTGGCGTCTCCGGCGGTTCTTGGGATACGAAGACCGGTGAGAGCCCCTAACGGGGCTCCTACCGATCCACTTTGCTCGAAGGGGTCGTGTTCTCAAGCGAGCCTCACGAGGGCCACAGCCACCCGAACGCACCGGCAGTCAGGAGCGCGTAGACGAGTCCGTCGAACGTATTCTTGATGGTCGAGCTCCACTTCATCTTGTACCAGATGGAGTTTTGCCACCCTGCCACCACGTAGCAGCAGAACGCGGTCACGCCCACGAAACGGAAGACGTCCAGGTAGTCGCCGCTTGCACCCAGCGCGCGGCTGGCCACATAGGCCGCGATGATTCCGACGATGATACTGTACGCGAACCACTGCGTCAGGCTACCGGTCATCTTAGCTGGTCCGTTGGGTCCCACGACCATGAAGGCCACGGGGCCCTTGTTCGCCTTGTCGATGTATTCCTGCGAGCCCATGGCCTTCATGCTTCCAGCGTACGGCATGACGTAATCGCCGGGTGGGATATTCAGGGCACGGAGTGCATCCATCGCTTGCTCCTCCCCTGGAAGCTTCGCGAAGTCGTTGCCATGGTAGTTCAGCAGCACGTGAATGATCGAGCTTGCGATGAACACGAACACGGACGAGACGAGGATGGGGAGCCACAGCGACGTCAATGAGATCATGTCACTCTCCTGGCAGGGGCCGGTGGGTCAGACGGAGTCCCGGACGGGCCCAGCGTGATGTGTGAAAGTACCGACAGTATTCCGGCGGGGCGGCAGGATGTCCAGTGATTTGGTTGCTGTAGTCGGCGCATCACCCCCTTAGCCGTCCTCTCGCCGCGGTGCACCGGAGAAGCCGGGCATCTCCAGGAGTCGGAACGAGAAAAACCAGAAGGTCCGATACGCAAGAAAACCGATCGGTCGATGCGTAGTGGGCGGGGTGCTACCCGACCGGACACCTCTCAGAGCCTGGGCAAGACCCGCCAAAGGGGTCAGAACGCTAGTCCGGCATGAGCCACGCCTCAGCAGCTTGCAGGTCACGGAAGACCCGTATGGTAGCAGGGAGGTCATCGCCCTCCCAACTCTCGAACATGCGCATAATACCAAAATCGATATCCCTTGAGACCAGGAGAGCGACTCGTACGCCCGGGCTCGGCGACTGAATCGGTCTCAGGGCGTGCGCGAGGAGGAGGAAGTCGTCTCGGGTCATCTCGGAAAGATCGGCTTCCCGACCGTCCCAGAGCCTCGCCATACCTGCGCGGTATCCGGCGTGGGCCGTCAACTGCACAAGGGCTTCTAAAACCTCAGATGCGGTCACGCGGCCGGTGAAGCGCAGGGTAGTCATCGCCTTGGCGTCATCGATATGGATTGAGTAGCCCATACACGACCAGTGGTCAACGTGGAGTCAGGGGGTCCCCAACTCCCCCTGCTTAATGCTTCCGCTCCGCCCCCAGAATCTGATCCACTAGGAGGCGAAAAAACCGAGCCGATTGGGGCCTGGTACGAAGCGGCCACCGCCACCGAAGTGGGCGGGAGGAGATCATCGAGGTCATACCCTCGACGTCAACGCGAGATCACTTGGTAGGCTGGACTGTACCGGTCGTCAGGGCCACCCACAGGTAGGTGTCGAGTCTGCGTCCCATTCAGTCCTCGCGTATCTCACGCATGCCAAAGGCCTGGCGGAGCGTCCACGCATCATGAGGCCGCCCATTCAGCATGACCATCGTGGACCGTCGCGGTCCTAATCAGCAAACATTTCTCTGAGGATGGCGAGGGCTTTCCGCAAGGTGGTGTTGGATAGCAGGCCCAATCGGCGGACGAGCCGAGCTCGGCCAACGGTGCGTAGTTGATCCAGCACAACGTACCCGTCCCTCTTCTTAAAACGGCATGAGACACGAAACGGGTAGGTGCGCCCTCCTGTCGTCATCGGGGCGACCAGGAACGTGCTCGAGTGATCGTTGAGGTCGTCCGGGGAAAGAACGACGCATGGGCGCGTCGAGCAGCCCGTCCTCGTCCCGTTCATGAAGCGATCGGGCGGCCTGGCTCCAGCCCACGCGCGGGCATGACGTCGCCTCGATGAAGATGCCGGAGTCTACGACCCGCAACTCCACCTCATCCCCGAGTCCGGCCTGCTCGAGAAGCGGTTTGGGGATGCGGATCCCGCGTGAGTTGCCGATTCGAATGATCCTGGTCTTCACAGGTGTATGCCTCGCCGGAGTGCGGAGTGGTGTAGGCACACGGCTAGGCCATGAGCCCCACTATGGAGCGATTGGACGTACTTACCGAGCCTGGCTGCCTATTCGCGTGAGCGTGGACCCACGCCAAGGTGAGGCGAGCCCGTCAGCCCCCCGGCCCCAGCACGCGGTTCACCTCCGACGTGATCACGTCCAGCTCCGCCCTGAGGACGTGGTACCGCTCGATCGCGTCGCGGCCGATCTTCTGGTCGACTCGGGTAGTCATGCCGGCGAGGTACGAGATGTGCGTCTGAAGGCCCGGCTTGCTGTAACGCACAGGCCCGGTCTCCAGCTTCGACGCGATCCCGTCGATTCGCGCCCGATTCTCACCTTCCGTCATCCCCTGCGCTTCCTGGACGCGTTCGACGAGCGCCCGAACCTCAGCTACCATCGCGCGCATCCGGGTGTTGTGCTCGAACTGCTCTCTCAGATCCGCCACCGTAACGCCCTCGGCCGCGATGCGCGGGTCGATCAAGACTGTGAACGGCTGGGTGAGCGTGGCGTTGCCGACCGTCAGCTTCGCCTCGTACTCACCGGGTGGTGCGCCGAGACCCGAGCTGTGCTGCACGTTCCAGACGAAGCGGTTGTGGCCGGCGTTCGCAGTCACACGCGGAGGAGCGGCTCCACTGCCGCCCCGTCCACCTCGCCGGCCCGCCGACGCGGCGGCACCCGGCCCACCCGGTCCGCCACGCCGCCCTCCGCTGGCCTCGGCACCACCGTCGCCGCTGCTGTAGGTATTCACCATCTCTCCGGACGCGTCGAGGATCTCGATCGTGATGGGCTCTCCCGGCTCGGATGCCAGGTAGTACTCGATGTTGGGCCCGAGGAGGCTGGCGCCCGCGCTGGTGCGGTAGCCGTCACGCGGCTGGTAGAGGTGCACCTCGGAGGCGACCGTCTGCGGCGTGATCTGATGAAGCGACGAGACGTTGTGCAGGATCCAGAACGCGCGACCCTGCGTCGCCATGATCAGATCCTGGTTGTGTAGCTTCAAGTCCGCGACCGGCACGTTGGGCAGATTCTGCTGGAAGGACTGCCAGTGGGCCCCGTTGTCGAACGAGATGAAGATGCCGAACTCGGTGCCGGCGTAGAGCAGCCCCTCACGGTCCGGATCCTCGCGCACGACGCGCGTCGGCCAGTCCTCCGGGATGCCGTTCGTGCCGTCGGTCAGGAGTGTCCAACTCTGCCCGTAGTCGTCCGTGTGGTAGATGTACGGTCGGTAATCCCCGAGCAGGAACCGGTGGACGGCGTAGTAGGCCGAGCCCGCGCGGTGGGGCGAGGGCTCGAGGAACTGTACGCGGCCGCCCGGCGGCAGATCGGGAGGCGTGATGTTGGTCCAGCTCCGGCCGTTGTCCCGCGTGATGTGGAACGGCCCGTCGTTCGCACCCGTCCAGATTACGCCTGGCTCGAACAAGGACTCGCGGATCGAATACAGTGTGCTGTAGAACTCCTCGCCCGTG
Organism: Gemmatimonadota bacterium; assembly: GCA_022571515.1. Taxonomy (GTDB): domain Bacteria; phylum Gemmatimonadota; class Gemmatimonadetes; order Longimicrobiales; family Gaopeijiaceae; genus JACZXQ01. Next base: position 228,112 of record JACZXQ010000001.1, on the reverse strand, counting down.
ATGTCGCGTGTGATGGGTTCACCGCTAGCGCCCTGACAGCACTCGGGGTTCGCGGTCAGGTCGGGCGAGATGGTCTCCCACGTGACACCCAGATCCCGGGTACGGTGAACGTGCTGGGACCCGTAGTAGAGCACATCGGGATCGTGGGGCGAGACCTCCATCGGCGAGACGCGCTGGAACCGTAGGATCAGGTCGCGAGCGGGATTGCCGTAAAGCGATTGGGCGCCGACCCAATAATTCTTGGACTGGCCGGTCTCCATGTTCCTGACGCTGTACTGCCCCTTGCACGAGCCGTAGACGATGTTCGGCCTGGACGGGTGCGGGATGATCGGACCCGTCTCGCAGCCCGGGCCGCTCCACCAGTCCTGGCCCCGGGTGCCGCCCACGGCCACGCTCGATAGGATGTGCGTCCCGTCGTCCTGCTGGGCGCCGTAGATCCGGTACGGGAAGCGGTTGTCGAACCAGACCCCGTAGATCTCAGACGTGGGTTGGTTGTCCTGGGTCGACCAGGTCTCGCCGCCGTCGACCGAGACGTTCGCGCCGCCGTCGTTCGCCTGCACCATGATGTTGCCGTCGTTGGGATTCACCCAGATGTCGTGGTTGTCGCCGTGCGGCGTCGGCATCCTCGTCCAGGTGCGGCCGCCATCGGTCGACTTGTTGAAGCGCTCCGCCCCGCCGTACACGACATCCGCGTTGCTCGGGTCGGCCCCGAGGGTGGTGTAGTAGAACGGCCGCTGGATCATTGCCCCATCGGAACTCATCAAGGCCCACGTCTCACCATAGTCGTCGGAGCGATAGAAGCCGCCACCCGGCTTGGCCTCCACCAGCGCGTAGATGCGGTCCGGCTTGGCCGCGGTTACGGCCAGGTTGCCCTTGCCGATCAGCTCGTTGGGTAGGCCGTTCATGATCCGGCTCCAGCGCTCGCCGCCGTCCGTGCTCTTGTAGAAGCCGCCCTCGTGCGACCCGCTGATGATCGTCCACGGCTTGCGCTCGATCCGGCTCATCCACGCGTACACGACGTCCGGGTTGCCCGGCTGCAGCTCCACGTCCATCGCACCGGTGCTATCGGAGACGAACAGCGTCTTGCGCCAGTTCGCGCCGCCGTCCGTGGTCTTGTAGACGCCCCTGTCGCGGCTCGGCTTGAAGATGTCGCCGTAGGCCGCCACCCACGCGATGTCCGGATTCGTCGGATGGATCCGGACCGCGCCGATCTGTCCGACGTTCCGCAGGCCAGCGAACTCCCAGGTCTCTCCACCATCGGTAGTCCGGTACACGCCCCGGCCCGTGGAGACGTTGCTGCGCACGCCGTCCGAGCCTGTTCCGTAGTAGATGACGTTCGGATCGGAGTCCGCCACGGCGATCGCGCCGCTCGAGCCGAGCGGCACCTTGCCGTCCGTGATCGGGACCCACGTCTCGCCGCTGTCCGTCGTCCGGAACAGGCCGCCGCTCGCGACGCCCATATAGAACGTCCGCGGCTGCGACGGAACGCCCGTGACCGTCGTGACGCGCCCGCCCTGCGTCGGCCCCACCTGCCGGAACTCGAGGCCCTTGAGAACCACGGGGTTCACGGATTCCATCATCGGCCTATGGGCCGACGATCCCTGGGCCTGAGCGGGAATCGGAGCGAGGGTCAGGAGAGCGAGAAGGGGGAGCAGCTTTGGGCGTTCCATGAGTCTCATCCGGGAGTGGGTGAAGGCAGGGACCCTGACGATAAGTCTGCGATTCGCCGGAGGAAAGAGGGGGGTGGAGACTGAGGGCACGATGGGGTGCTCGGGGTGTGGTTCAGGATTGAAGGAGACAGAACATGGAACTCGACACCGCGGTGAAGTTGGCCGTCGATCGACGCTTCGCAGCGTATGGATCGGCGCCCTCGCTCGAGGAGGTTGGCGCTCGCGTGGTTGCGAAACTGGAACCGGTCGGGAATCGTACGCACGGCTCAGGGGACAGAAAGTCCTGGCCCTCGAACCCGTCCGGATCCATCAATGTTCAGTGATGAGGGATGGGGTCGGGTTGTTCCTCTTGTTCTTCGACGAGTGATGGGGAGTTCTCGAATGCTGGGACGGGGCCGTTTGCGAATTCTAGGCGTTCTGCTTCTGCTTTCCTGCGGAGGCGGAGGGACCACCGCGCCGGAATCTGTGACGGTGGCTGTAGCGCCGGAGCGAACTCTCCTGGTTCAGATCGGAAGCACTGTCCGGTTCACCGCCACGGTCACCGGTGGCTCTTCGGGGACGCTGGAGTGGTCGTCGTCCAATCCCGCGGTTGCCACGGTCACTGATGGATTGGCCACGGCGGTCTCGCCCGGTGCGGTCACCATCACGGCCTCATCGGGAAATGCTTCGGCGTCTGCTGATCTGGAGGTCTACGTTGCCGAGGCGCTCGACGAACTCACTCCCGGCGGCAGACACTTCGGCCGGGCCGCGTATGCTGAGTTTCTCGTGGGTGACCTGCCACTCGTACTCAGCTCGCCGCATGGCGGTGAATTGCTCCCCGATGAGATACCGGACCGGACGTTTGGTGTGACGGAAAACGACTTGGACACCCAGGAACTCACCCGTGCGGTCCGTGACGCAATCGTTGAACGCACCGGCCGTGCCCCTCACGTCGTGATCAGTCGTTTGCGTCGTCTCAAGCTCGACCCGAATCGCGAGATCGGGGAGGCGGCCGAGGGCAACGTCTTCGCGGAAAACGCGTGGGCGGAGTACCACGGATTCATCGAGCGTGCCGAGCAGGAGATTGCGGAGACCTACGGATCCGGGCTCTACATCGACATGCACGGCCACGGGCATGCCATCTCGCGCTTGGAACTCGGATACCTCCTGAGTGCCTCTGACCTCGCGAACTCCGACACAGGGATGAACGAATCGGACCTCGCTCAGAAGTCGAGCCTGAGGCAACTGCAGGAGACGGTGGGCATTCCTTTCTCTGAACTCATTCGTGGTCCCGCGAGCCTCGGCACCCTGATGGCCGACCGCGGCGTCCCCGCCGTGCCAAGCGCTCAGGATCCCGCCCCTGGCACCGAGCCCTATTTCGCCGGCGGTTACAGCACGGCCCGCCATGGGTCGCGGGACGGTGGCACCATCAGTGGCATTCAGATCGAACATTGGCGGACCGGTCTTCGCGACACGGAGGCCGATCGCCGTGCCTACGCGGCGGTATTGGCGGACGCGCTGCTAGCGTTTCTGCAGGCGCACTACGGGTTCGAGTTCTGACCCTGAGCTCCCGCGATGTGGAGGAACTCCAGGCGAAGCGGGAGATTATCGTTTACCACGAGACCATCAGGCGGTGGGGCCGGAAGTTCGGGCCCGGGTACGCAACACAGGCTCTGGCATGGCCAACTGGGACGTCATCGAAGTGGTAAGACGCCGCCCCCCCTACTCCACCCGCAACGCCACCAGCGGATCCACCTTGCCCGCCCTCCTGGCCGGGACGTAGCCCGCGAGGATCGCCACCACCATCAGGATCATGCCGACCCCTACGAACGTGGCCGGATCGCGAGGCTCGATCAGGTAGAGCAGCCCGTCGAGGAGCTGGGTGAGCGCGAGGGCCGCCACCACCCCCAGGCCCAGCCCGATCAGGGTGATGCGGGCCACCCTGTGCACGACCGACCGTAGCACCCCGCCGGGCGTGGCGCCCAGGGCCATGCGCACGCCGATCTCGTGGGTGCGCAGACTCACCGTGTAGGCGATCACGCCGTACATGCCCACCGAGGCCAGCAGGAGCGCGACCACGGCGAACGCGCTCATCAATGCGGCGTTGAAGCGTTGCCCCGGATTAGCCAATCCCAGACTGAGGGTGGCAGCGCCCACGAACGGCCCATCGAGCGGGATCCCGGGCTCCACCTGGTGGATGGCGTCCTCCACGGCCTCGAGCATGGCCGCGGGCGCTCCCCTCGAGCGGGCCACGAGGTTCACCTCGGGCCATGGGTTGTGCGCCAGAGGCACATAAACCACGGGGGTCTGCGCGTCACCGGCCGTGCGGTTCAGGTTGCCCACCATGTCGTCCCGGCGGTCGGCCGGAGCGAGCAAGCGCAGAAGCGCACGGGCGAGACGAGGCGCCACCATCAGGATTCCTCGAACATCGGATCCAGGCCTCCCCACATGCTCTGAAGGGCCACGCGAGCCTCCCCGGCGGCGGCCAGGCCGGACGGCTCAAGGTGCACGTAGCGCTGTGCCTTGCCGCCACGCTCCGGACGGGACTCACCGAGCCACGACGTCACCAGGCCCTTCGTCTCCAGGCGCTGGAGGGTCGTGTACACGGCTGCTCGGCGCACGTTACGGCCCGTGCGGGAGGTGATGTCGTCCACGATGGAGACGGCGTAGGCGTTGGACTCGCCGAGCCGGATGGTGGCCAGGAGGACCAGGAGTTCGAACTCGCCTAGGGTGGTCTTCGGCATGGGGTGGTTGCTTTGGAGCGCGAAGTCCGGGTGGTTCTGAGGGAACGACGGTACTTAAAATGACATTGTGATGGTAATCGGCAGAGGAGGGCGGGCCAAGGGAGAATGGACGGTTGGGGTTCCGTGGAACGTAGGGGAGCCTACGCCGCCCCCCGCGTCGGCAGGTTCTGATGGGTATCGTGACCGCAGCGATCGCTTGTTGGACCGACCACTGTCACGGATTCTCGACGCATTTCAAGACGGTCGCCAATTTGTGCTGAAGTTGAGCTCGCGCGTCATCACAAAGGTGTCGCACCAGCGCACCCCGAGTTCGGTGCAAACGTCGGGCACGTGGCGATTCGCGCGCTGTCGGGAAGGCTTCGACGCTTCAAGTGTGACGACACATCGAGACTGTGGATCGGCAAGGGCATAGGCGATCAAGAACGGATCTCGACCGAGCGTGTCGATCTCGTCATCAGTCAGGTTGGGCGCATAACCTTGGGTGACCAGGCGCCCGACCAGATCGACATCTGCGTCCTCATCCAGAAGAAGCGCATCTCTTACAGACTGCTGCCTTGCCCACTCACCGAGTTGATCATTTCCGTCTTTGAACTCCTCGTAAACCTCGACCGGGATCTTGATATGCGCATGGGCACCACAGTGCTCGAGCCAGTCCCAGAACTCCGGGACGCGATCAATAGGGTAGTAGTCCCGGTTCGCATCGATTGGGACGTTGGCGTCGAGAAGGTAGAGCAATCCCGCCTCTTAATACGCCCGATTGGTCGTAGCGGAGACATCAATGACCGACTGCACTTGCTTGGCTCTAACGCCCAAGACTTTTCCGGCTTTTGCTGTTGTGAGCTCCCCGGCGGAAAGCATCCGCCTGACTAGCCTGATCAGTCCAAAGCCGAGGCGGTGGCGTCGAACCGTGTAGAAGCTGGGGCCGCCAGCAGTGGTGCGGTTGAGCTCGCGTCGGTGTTCGCGATTGGCCAACCACTCTTCGCGGAAGTAGTTGCTCAACTGACTCCAAGTTGCGAGAGAGATCCGGTCCTGGCGCAAGAGCTTATATGCTACCATGGAGCGACTGATATTCCGCTCCGAGGCGAAGTCATCGATTGCGGCTGCTAATGGACCGAGCACCGAAGTGCGAGGGAGATCCAACGTTCCGAGCTCGGCTGTGGGTAGCAGGAACTCACCCGCGACATCATTGCAGAACCTTTCAATGCCGCGGCCCGGCGTGCTCCCGCCACTTACTCCGGTTTGGCCGAGCCAAATGTGAGCGAGTTCGTGCAGCAGCGTAAACGACCAAGCCGCCCTGGAGTCCTGGTCGTTTATGATGACGAACGGAGCAAGGCGGTCAGCCACGGCGAAGCCCCTAAACGTCTCCAGGGAGATGGCTGTGTGGTGGCTCCCCAGGTTTCCGATCAGGAGGACGAAGATTCCAGCATCTTCGGCCTTCGATCGGAGGAGGTTGAAAGCTTCGGACGTCGACGGCGCGGCCCGGAATTCTCGAAGAGACACGACAAGTGTTTCACGGATCGACTCCGCCAAAGCAGCGGCTCCCGCAGTCTGAGCCATGGAGCCTACGAAGGATAGCGGCGTCGCTCCTTCCTCATCCTCCAAGACCGCCCTGACCAAGCTCTGCCGAGCCCGGACATCACGGATGAGCGCGTCCAGGAGAGCCTCATCAGTGTCGGAGTGATCGATTGGAAGCGTGCGAAAATCCTCTCCACGATCTCCCCGCGCCGGCGGGACCGGCAAGTAGAAGGTCAGAAGAGAACGGCGATACTGCTTGGCCATACGGACTAAGAGAGGGCGAGTAGGTTCGCCTTCACCGGCTTCCAGCGCAGCCAACCGCTCAAGCGCCGTGGCCCCCCGAGCCGCCCGAAGGCCAATTTTATGCGCAGCCTCTTCGGGCTCTAATCCGGCAGTCTCCCTAGCCCACCTGAGGATTTCTGGATTTACTCGCGGCATTTTGCTGCCATGTCCTCTCAGATTTCTGACGACTACACCTCGAGAGTACTGTAGATCGCCCTCCGCCGAAATATCTGGATGGGCCTGGACTTGAAACCGCGCCACCTGACGGATTTGCGATGTTGCACGAGTCACAGGCCGATCGCAAGCGAAGCGAGCGACCCCCCCCCTCCGCGGCAGGAGCGATCGCTTGTTCAGACAGTTCACCCTCGGCCGGCCCCGAACTGCCGCACGACGAATCGCGTATCGGCCGGCGCAAGCGGAATCTCGGCGAGCTCGCTCTCTCGCACCCAGCGTATCTCGGGATGCTCGATACACTGTGGATCTCCAACGATGGTTGTTGGGACGAAATGAATGACGAAGGCCGAGTCGGAATCCAGGGCGCTAAACAGCGGCTCAGCTATCTCCGAGACTGCCACCCCCAACTCCTCCTGCAGCTCGCGATCCAAGGCCTCAAGAAAGCTCTCTCCAGGGCGAACCTTCCCGCCCGGGAACTCCCAAAGCCCTCCGTGTCGCTTTCCAGAGGGTCGGAGAGCGATTAGGCAACAGCCGGCACGCTTAACTATCGCGGCCACAACAGGAACCGGGGTTGACACCTCAGGACGCCTTGCTTCCCCTCAGGAACTGCTCGTATCGGACGGCAAGGCGGTCGCGCGACGGCTGTTGCTTCTTGGTACGTGGGACCAAGATCCTCGTCTCGTGCAGCTCCTGGATGCTGTGTACTAACGTCGGGCCGTCAACTTCTGCCAAGAGATCGGGCCGTACTTGGAGCACGTAATCCGGTCGCACCCCGAGAAAGCCTCGGTCGAACGCCGCATGGTGAAACTTGCAGAGAGAAAGCCCGTTCTCGACCAGGGGTTCGCCCTCGAGGTCTGAGTCTGGGATGATATGGGCTGCATCAAGCAGCTCCTCGTGCTTGAAGCGGCAGAAGGAGCATTGATTCCGGTAGGCTGCAAGCACGCGCTCCCGAAACGTTCGTTGATGGAGTCGCTGACGGACAACTGCGGTCACATAACGCCTCCGACCCTCTGCTGATTCGTGCACCTCCATCGCGGCTGGGATTTGATCACGGCTGAGCCCGATGTGCTTCGCATCGTCAACGGCCACTGTAAAGGCGAGATTTGCCCGGTCATCTCCGATCACGAACACCGGCCAGATAGCGACGTACTTTCCTGGCATGAGGCCGTAAAAGTAGATCAACGGGAGCCGACGCTCCAGCGCGAGGCGAAGTCCGACATTATCGCGATGCGAGGGGTCAGTTCCTCGGTACCGGTACCGAAGGAGTTCAGGCCCGAATGAGTCGTCATAGGGCCCGCTCGGTGCTGTAGTGATGGAGAGAGGTACCTCCTGGAGGACGGCGGGCTTGAAGATGCCCTGGGGCCCGAGAAGCGGTACACGTGTACCGTCCAACACGAATCCCTGGGCCAGCGTGTTCCGAGGAAGAACGTCGCCGAACTCAGCGACGCGGTCGGCCAACCAATCGAAGGCCGCACCTCGTACACGCGCATCGTGCAGCCGATCAAACACGTTCAACCAAGTCCAATTGAGCAACCCGCCGAGAGTCTTCCACCGATAATCACCAAGGCTGCGCGACCTGACCTGCAAACCGACGCGAGACCATGCGCGCGCCCCCTACCGCTCCCACCAAAGCACCGGCCGCTCCCCAGGATGATTCCCAACCTGATTGAGCGTCCACCCATCATAAAGCCGCCCATTCACCATCACCATATTCACGGTCTCGGTGTTGCGGATATCCTCCAGGGGGTTGAAGTCGAGCACGATGAGGTCAGCCAGCTTGCCCACCTCGATCGAGCCCAGGTCATGGTCCAGGCCCAGGTACTTGGCCCCGTTGATGGTGGCCACCTTGAGGGCCTCCACCTCGGTCATGCCGCCCTGGTGGAACATCCAGAGCTCCCAGTGAGCGCCCAGGCCCTGCATCTGGCCGTGGGCGCCCAGGCTCACGATCCCTCCGGCGTCCAGGATGGCCTTGGCCCCCTCGGCGATCAGCACGTGGTTGAAGTCGTCGTCGCCCGCGGCCATCGTCCGGCGCCTCGAGCGGGGATCCACCACGTCCCTCGGCACGAAGTTGAGCAGGCGCTCGTTCTCCCACACGTTGGTGCGCTCGTACCAGTAGTACTCACCCGACAGGCCGCCGTAGCCCACCACCAGGGTAGGTGTGTAGCCCGATCCGCTCTGGCCGAACAGTTGCGCCACGTCGTTGTAGACCACCGGCACGGGCAGCGAGTGCTCCACCCCCGTATGACCGTCCTGCACCATCGACATGTTCGCGTAGACCAGCGATCCGCCTTCGGGCACCACCATCATCCTCAGCTCGCGCGCCGCCTTGATGATCATCTGGCGCGCGTCCCTCCTGCGCTGGTTGTAGCTCTTCACGCTGAACGCGCCCACGGCCTTCATGCGCTGCAGGTGCTTCTCTGCGCTCTCGTAGTCGTCCACGACCGCCTTGAAGCTGCCTTCGGCGCCGTAGAGGATCGTGCCGGTAGAGAAGAGCCTCGGACCCAGCTTGAGGCCGGCCCGGATCATCTCGGAGTTGGTGAACACCATCTCGGTGTTGTTCGACGGATCGTGCGATGTGGTCACGCCGAACGCCAGGTTGGCCATGAAGGCCCAGTTGGCCTGCGCGGTGATGCCGCCGCCCTCGCTCCCCACGTGCGCGTGCACGTCGATGATGCCCGGCATGATGGTCTTGCCGGTGGCGTCCACCACATGGGCCCCTTCGGGCACGTCGATGTCGCGCGTGCGGCCCACTGCGGTGATGCGGTTGCCTTCCACGATCACGGTGCCGTCTTCGATCACTCCTCCGTCCCCACCCGAGCCCTCAGCCAGGGTGATGATGCGCGCGCCCTGGAACGCCACCACTCCCGTGGGCACGTCGGACGCGTGGGAGAAGCCGATCTGGACGCCCGCCGTCTCGGGATCGGCCGCCTCGGGCGCGGCGCCCTGCGTGAATGCGAACGTCTCGGTCAGGTCTCTCGTGAAGTACTCGGGCCCCAGCGCCCAGTGGAGAGAGCCGCTGTCTCCAGACCAGTGCAGGTAGAGCCCGGCGTTCTCGGACACGCGAGCCACCGGGAACCCCTTGCCGTCGGGTGACAGCGTCACGGTGCGGCCCGAGCGCGGGAACGCGGCGAGGTAGGCCCGGAAGCGCTCGGTGAACGCGACCCACTTGCCGTCGGGTGAAGGCACGATCTGGGTGGCGTTCTCCGACTCGAAGTGAACCACCTCATCGGTGCCGTCCAGGTCGAGGCTCACGAGCCGGCGCTTGCCGTCCGCGAAGTCGTTCACGTAGATGCGCTCGCCCGTGTGGTCGAACGCGGGCTCGGTGCCGCTCCGCCGCACGCGCTTGGGCTTGGCCGAGCCGTCTACGGGCACCACGAACACACCGCGCTTCTCGCCGTGCGTGATCCCCCGGTTGAAGTCGCCGCCGATGCTCGAGTAGACCAGCATCGTGCCGTCGGGCGAGAACGAGGGCGTGGTGTAGTGGCCCATGGTATTCACCACGTCGCGTCCACCCGTGCCGTCGTTCCGCATGATGCGGATGCGGCCCTTGGCGGCGTCGCTCCACGTGCCGTACGCGATGAAGCGACTGTCCGATGAGAACGCGGGCGCGAACTCGATCACGTCGTCCCTCGTGAGGCGCCGGGGCGCCCCGTTTGGCATCTCCTTGATGTAGAGGCTGCCCAGCGCCGAGTAGACCACAAAGCGACCGTCCGGCGACGTGGTCACGTGGCGCAGCATCTTCACGTCGAAGTCGGCGGGCGCGACCTCCTGCGGGTAGCGTAGGGCCTCATAGATGGTCTGATCAACGTGGGCCGTGAACGGGATCTCGCTGGCCTCGCCCGAGGTGGCGTCCACCTTCCAGATCTTCCCCTGGGCCCAGATCACTATGGCGCTGCCGTCGGGCGTCCAGGAGTACTGCGTGTACACTCCGTGGATCGCCCAGGCCTCCTGCATGTCGCGCTCGAGGCCATCGAAAAGGGGCCATTCCTCGCCGGTCGCCAGGTCCTTGAGGAAGAGCACCGTGTTGAGCCGCACCCTACGGATGAACGCCATCGTCCTGCCGTCGGGCGACAGCTGCGGGGTGATCGAGCCTCCGGGGCGGCGCGTGACGGTCTGCTCCTCACCCGTCGTGAGGTCGCGCTTCAGGATGGCGTAGATGACCTGGTTGGGATCCTTGTTGTACTGAAACGTCTGCCCGGGCCACACGTTCTTGCTGTAGTACAGCGTCTTTCCGTCGGGTGAAATTGCGGGCTCGCCCTGGTCCTTCTGAAAGCCGTTCCGCTCGGTCACCTGGAGGCCGGCGCCGCCGTTCACGTGGTACATCCACACCTCGCCCGCGCCCAGCGAACGCGTGTCCACGAAGTGCTTTCGCACGAAGATGTACTGGCCGTCGGGCGACCATGCGGGGCTGTTCACCTCACGGTTGGACTCGGTCGACACCTCGTGCAGGGCGGTCCCGTCTGGGTCCATGGTCCAGATGTTCCAGTTTCCGGCCCGGTCGCTGATGAACGCCACCCGTGAGCCGTCCGGGCTGAACCGGGGCTGCATGTCGAACGACGAGCCCGCCACGATGCGCGTGGCCGTGCCCCCATCGATGGGCATCGTGTAGATGTCGCCCAGCAGGTCGAAGACGACCGTGCGCCCGTCCGGGCTCACGTCCACGTTCATCCACGTACCCTCGTCCGTGTCGAACGTGAGTTGCTTGGAGGGGCCTAGCTGCTGCTCGACGTCCCACTTTCCTTCCTGCTCCTCTTCTTGGGCCGAGGCAGGGTGGGAAATCATGAGCGCAGAGGCTGAGAAGCATGCGGCGGCGCCGAAGGCTGCGAGCCGATACGTCTTCATCGGTGTCGTCCTTGCCAGGAGTTCAGCGGGGGATGTCGCGTAGTGTGCGAACGTTCCCGCGGAAACGTCGGAGGTTACTTGCAGGGTGTAGTTAGTTGGGGCGCGGGGGATGGGCAATGGGGGGACGGGGTCAGACGTGGCGGTTGGGACGCCGCCCATCCTCCAGAGCCTTGGTCTCCTCGGTCAGTCGCCGCATTTGCTCCCGGTCGTCGAAGGCCATGATCGCATAGACGATAGCGGGCAACAGCGCGAGCGCGCTGTAGACGGAGCGCCCGAACACGACTATAGCAGAGGAGCAGCCCGAGTCTCCAACGCGGCTGCTGCACGTGAGTGTCCAAGCGGTCGTGCAGGCGGAGCAACTCGTCGGCTTGGGAACTGTTGACGGGTTCGGGAAGCGGAGGCACCGCACGAAGCCGTGGGCGCGGTGAGAACTCCGGGCAATCTCCGTGAGGGATCCCGGGGGGGTGGAGTCGTCACGGCGCCAGGAGCTTGGCCCGGACCCAATCGGGCAAGGTGATCTTCAGGTTTCCTTCGACTTCCGAAATGGACAGCGCCTTGAAACTTACGGAAGTGGTCCACGGCTGGCCGGGCTCTGGCGCAATATGACCCCGGAACCCCTCCTCTGCGGCATCCCAACGGTATTTCAACGCGACGCCGCTGCCCGAATCCGCAGCCTTGTACAGTGCGACGGTGCCGTCCTGGTATACCCTGAATAGCTTGCCGGCGGTGCTTGTCCCCTTGAAGATCACCTCACCGTGGGCATCTTCTAGAGCGTCCTCGAGCCAGTCCTCCTTGGCCTTGAAGCGGTTCCCGTAGGGGTCATCCGAGTCCTCGGTCTCCTCCACCACCATACCGATCTCGGCGAGACTGGAGGTGTTCAGGGGGATGACCTCCTCAAAGCCGCATCGCTCGTTGATCACCGTGACCTTGTCCGCCGTGATCTCGATGATGTGGAAGTCCTTCCCCAGAAAATCATCGACCTCGTATCTGTCAGTCGCCTCGTTGGGCGGTTCGTTCAACCGTCGGAGGTACGCTGCCCAAACGGTCCGAGTCGACCTGTCCCCCGGCTCGTTCCTGGTTTCCTTCCGAGCGCCGTACAGTTCGTAGCGATCGCTAGCCAGCACCCGGTCCCCAAAGATGCTGTCGCCATTTCGAGAGCAGAGGAGGCGGTAGATGTACTCGCTTCTGGTAAGTGCCTCGTCCTCCCCGTCATCCTCCTGGGGTTCCGGTGAGTGGTAGAGCGTCGCGTAGATCTCGGCCGCATCCCGGTCCCGGTCCTCCACGATCTTCTGTCGCATCTCCTCCAACTTGATGTCCAGAGCGATGCGCCGGTTGGTGAGCCTCTGCGCCCTTACCCGCTCGTCCTGAAGTCCTCGGGAGTAGGCGTCCAGCCCTTCGGCCTGCCCGAGCAGCGCCTCCACGATGAGGCTGTCGGTGCGCATCACGCATTTGTCAGCGGAGAGGATGATCCCGGGAACGTCGAACTCGGAGCCCGTGGCTGGATCCGTGTACTTGCTCACCGTCCCAGGATCGTCTCCTTCACCTTGGCCCGCTGATCCTCCACGACGTACTTCTCCATCAACACGTCGATCTGAGACAAGGGGACCTCCTCCTTGGACTCGGCGTAGCCGTTGAAGAAGGCCACCCGGACGTCCACGAGGTGCAGGAGGGTGATGAACTCCTGGTTCATCTGCCGGAAGGTGAAGTTGAGGGTCCGGCCCACGTTGATGTTCTGGATCTCGCGGGTGGTGGCGGTCTCCACGCCCTCCTCCGAGGTGGTTTGGAAGTTGGAGTTCACCTCCACGTCACGCTTGGCCGACGAGGAGGCGGCCTGCTTCTGTGTGGCCGAGGAGGTGTTCTTGGCGAACTGCTCGCCGGCGGCGGTGCTGCCCCCGCTCACCCCCCCACTCACCTTGGCGGAGCCCCAACCCCAACTCGCCTTGGCCTCTGCCTCGGCGTGGCATTCGAAGTTCTTCGACTCGCTCTCCGTGCTGCCCTGCTCGGCCTGCACCGAGGACTCGAACTCGTCAGCCTTCTCCTCGGTGTAGGAGTCCAGAATGCTGGAGGAGCTCTCGGAGGTGGAGGACGAGCGCTTGTAGCTCGTGACGCTGATGGTGGTGCTCTCGCCAGGGAGCAAGGAGAAGGTCTTCACCGTGCGGCCGGCACCGTACTGCCCCAGGAAGTTGGACAGGCGGTATTCCTCGACGATGAGGAAGGTGGGCTTCAGCACCGGCTCCGGCAGGAAGTTTTAGTTCTGCCTGCCGGACATGGTGGTGTAGACGTTGAGGCGCTTGCCCAGCTTGTACTGCGCCAGGATCACGTCCTTGCCGACGGACCCGACGGGGTTCGTGCTATCGAACATGGCTTCCGTAGGCATGAGGTTCTCCTATCCCCGTGAGCGTCGGATGCCGGACCTGCGGACACCGGGCCGCTTCGCGATCCGACGGGAAGCGTTGGGGAAGACCGTGTCGTCCACCACGCCGGTCTCGGTCGCGGCGTCGACGGCAGACTCGAGATCCTCGTAACTCAGCTCCGTCCGGCGATTCTCCGGGATGGCCTTCGCCGCGTCCGTGAAGATCGATTCGTCGAACTCCAACTCGATGATGTTCCGGCCGGAGTACGAAATGGGCTCGGGGACGTTGTAGCTGATGATGGACGCTTTGTCGTCGGAATCCATCTTGATGATGGGTTCGCCCATGGGTCGGTCCTTTTCGTCTGGAGAAAACAGGTGCGGTGGACCTCGGTCGGGAGGGGCAAGGTTGCACCGGCGGGGACGGAATCCAAGGACTTCTTGTGGAGGGTCGGGGGGGGGGCAGCGGGGGCCTGGGATGCTCGGAGTTGTATGGAGTAGACTCCGAGGTAGGATCTGATCGTAGGAACCGAAGGAGAGGAGATGTCGGAGCACTCGAGCACATGGAGGGACACGGTGGGCATCCTTCTGCTCGCCCTATTGGTAGCCGGGTGCGGAGACTCGGGAACGGGACAGGGCGCTGTCGTGCTCGTCGTTGGTCCGAGTTCTACTCTGATGGTAGGCATCGGCTCCTTCACTACGCTCACGGTCTCCACCGAAGCCGGCAACTTCGTTGACCCGGGCGAGGTTGATTGGTCGAGCGCCGCGCCGGGGGTGGCCACGGTCGCCGACCGAGGCCTGGTCAGGGCTCAGGCGGGAGGGATCGCGCACATCACAGCGAGATGGTCCGGGAGCAGTGCGACCGCCTTGATCGAGGTATGGATCCCGGTCGAAGTCGACCCCTCCGCGGACGGTACGTCCTTTCTTGGACGGAAGGGTTATGTCGAGTACCTCCCCGGCACCCTTCCCTTCATCCTCTCGGCTCCACACGGAGGTGCACTCACACCCGCTGAGATCCCCGACCGGACGTTCGGTGTGACGCTGACGGACAGGAACACCGAACGAATGGCCGAGCAGATCCGCGACGCGTTCATCGCCCGGACCGAAGCCGCCCCGCACGTCATCATCTCGCGGCTGGCCCGCATCAAGCTCGACCCCAACCGCGAGATCGTCGAGGCGGCGCAGGGCAGCCCATTTGCCGAGAACGCGTGGGACGAGTTCCACGGCTTCATCGAGACCGCGCGGGCTTGGGTAGAGAACGAGTTGGGCTCGGGCCTGTACGTCGATCTTCACGGGCACGGACACGAGGTCAACCGGCTCGAGCTGGGCTATCTGACCAGCGGCACCGACCTCGACGTCAGTAACGGGGTGCTGGACGCCGGGAACTTCGCCGCCACGAGTTCGCTCAAGGCGCTTGTACAGAGCACGGGAGGGTCCTTCTCCGAGCTGCTCAGAGGTTCGACCAGCCTCGGGGCGCTGCTCACGGACGAGGGAGTCCCGGCGGTACCCAGCCCGGCCGACCCGACGCCAGCCGGAGCACCGTACTTCAGTGGCGGCTTCAACATCGCACGCTATGGATCACGTGATAGGGGCACGGTCAGCGGAGTCCAGTTCGAGCTCCACTTCCCTGGCATGCGTGACACGGAGGGCAACCGGGCTCTTTTTTCGCAGCGCTTCGCTCGGGTCATCGAGGCTTTCATGACCGAGCACTACGGATTCTTCCGGCCCGGCGGCTGATATCCCCTGCGTGAGCCGAGGTGCAGTAAGCCGCTAGACGTACTCCCGCACCGAGTGCCCAAGCCCCTCCA
Source organism: Gemmatimonadota bacterium (assembly GCA_022571515.1). Classification (GTDB taxonomy): domain Bacteria; phylum Gemmatimonadota; class Gemmatimonadetes; order Longimicrobiales; family Gaopeijiaceae; genus JACZXQ01. Next base: position 212,748 of record JACZXQ010000001.1, on the reverse strand, counting down.
GAGCCGCCACGATCTCCTCCTCCTCCTCCTCCTCCTCTTCGACGACGATGTCATCCACGTATTCCTCGATCAGAGGAAACGTGAGGTCGCCGACCCGCTTCACTGCGATGCCGTCGGCGATGGTCTCGGCGCTCTCGATGTGAACTACCTCACCCATCTGATCTCCGAGGCGTTCCCTCGCCAGGAGGATGGGAGAAGAGGCGTGTACGTAGGCGAGAGGGACCCGGTTCGGGGGCCTCAGCCTGCGTGGTGGACGAGCTTCGGGGGCTCGATGTTGAGTGTTTTCAACAACTTGAGCTGGTGGGGGGTGACCTCGGGCCCAGCGCCCGAATCGCCCTCTCCGGCGCTCATGAGCTCCCACCGCCATCCCCGCATTCCGTCCTATCCGCTACTGAACGGTCACCGTCCCAGACATGACACCCGCGCCATGCACCGTGCAGAAGTAGCTGAACGTGCCCGCAGTCGCGAAGGTCCGCGCAAAGGTGCCGGTGGTCATTTCCGCCGAATTGGGTCCACCGGCGTCAAACGTGACAGAATGCGGGTTGTTTCCACTCCACGTCCACGTGACGGTACTGCCGGTCCCGACGCTCTTGGCACTTGGATTGTAGAAGTTGTCGCCTACGGTTACCGCATTGCCTCCTGGGGGTGGGTCTCCTGGGGACGGTTGCGACGGCGTGCCGTCCCCGCCGGAGCACGCAACTGCCATGAGCACGGTCACCCAGAGCGGGGCCGTGACGATCTTGGAACGAGGGCGCGTCATTGGTGCCTCCCTGATAAGGTCAATGCGCGATGCTTAGCCAGTGCAGGATGATAGCACGATATTTCCCTGCTGCCAGTCTGTTGAACTCGACCGACCTGTATACGTATTAATAGAAGCAATAGATACGTATAGCGGTTCCGTGATGGCCCTGGCGCGCCCGCCCACCCTTCGCGAAGTTGTCCCTCCCGCCTTCTTTCTCTGATCGTCGACTCTGGCATCGACAAGAGGTGAGGCCCATGTCCGACAAGCAGATCATCGCCGTTATAGGAGCCACCGGAGCACAAGGTGGCGGGCTCGTGAGAGCGATCCTCGAAGACTCGGAGGGCGGCTTCGCCGCGCGGGCGATCACACGCAACCCCGACTCCGACAAGGCTCGGGCACTGGTTGACCTCGGGGCCGAGGTCGTTCAGGCGGATCTGGACGACGAGGCGAGCCTTCGTCAGGCCTTCGAGGGCGCGTACGGAGCGTACTGTGTCACGAACTTCTGGGAGCATTTCTCGCCCGACAAGGAGATCGCTCAGGCCGGGTCCCTTGCAGCCGCGACGAAGGCGGCCGGACTCCAGCACGTCATCTGGTCCACGTTGGAGGACACGCGCAACTGGCTGCCGTTGGACGATGACCGCATGCCGGTGCTCATGGAGCGTTTCAACGTTCCCCACTTCGACGCCAAGGGCGAGGCGAACGCGGTCTTCGCCGAGGCGGGCGTGCCCACTACGTATCTCCTCACATCGTATTACTGGGACAACCTGATCTACTTCGGCATGGAGCCCCAGCGGGGGGAGGACGGCTCGCTCGCGTTCGCGCTCCCGATGGGCGATCGCAAGCTGCCGGGCATTGCTGCCCAGGACATCGGGCGCTGCGCCCACGGGATCTTCAGCGAAGGAACGCAGCACGTCGGCGCCACGGTGGGAATCGCGGGGGAGCACCTCACCGGATCGCAGATGGCCGCCGCGCTATCGGACGTGATGGGCGAGTCGGTGAGCCACTATCCCGTGCCCTTCGACGAATACCGGTCGTTCGACTTCCCGGGAGCGGAGGACCTGGGCAACATGTTCCAGTTCAACCACGACTTCGCGGACTACTTCTGCGGTGCGCGCAGCCTCGACGTGTCACGTCGCCTCAACCCGGGGTTGATGAGCTTTTCCGATTGGCTTGCCGCCAACGGCGAGCGCATACCGCGGCATTAGCGGCGCCTGGGCCGACGTAACGTGTCGTCGGCGCCCGAATCACAATAGGCCCAAGCAGCGCAGGACGTGCTCGCCCAATGAACTCGACCAGCGAGTCACGGATGCCTCGTCGAGGCCCCCTCGGATTCCGTCGTCCCGGCCTTCCGGAATCCGGTCGAGCATCAACTCACCGAGTTCCTGCGCACGTACCGGGAGTGCTCCGTCAGGAAGACCCGCAAGGTCTCCGAGCCGATCCAGGTGCCGCGGACGCACATACTTCATCCTGTATTCACCGCCCAGCCTCATCGCGAGCTTCATCTGTGGCCACGGAACCTCCAAGGCGTACGGGGCGGCTGTGGCCAAGTCGTAGAGCGGCGCCAACTCAACCAATCCTTGGGCGGCTATCGTGACCGAGTAGTTCTTCGCGTGTCCGTCCGTGCCCCCGGCCAGCCAGTTGAAGATCATTGCGTCTACAATGCGGGAGATGTCTCTCTGCGTATCGCTCGCCCGCTCGCGTAGGACCCGAATCAGGTCGGCGGCTGTGGGTCCCCCCTCCGCCTCGTACTTGTAGATCGGCGGGACGCCCAGCGCTTGGCAGAAATCCTCCTGGTGGATTCGCCGGACTTCGCCTTCGAGGACTACTCGATCGAACCTCTCGACCACGATCGCAAGTTCATCCCCGAAGGCTACCACCTGCGAGCGGGCGGCAGGGAGGCCACATGCCCGGGCCAGTTCCAGAGTGAGGTGCTCGTTCTCGACGAACCCGTCGAACTCCGGAAGGGGTGGCTTCAAGATATGCGTCGTCGGCGTCGCCCCGCTCGGCATGCCCCAACGGCCCTCAGCCAAATACAGAGCCGTTTTGGCTTGCGCTCCGGGAAGACTGAAAGCTCCAAGATCCTCGGGGTTCCGCCACGCCGAACTATCCTCTCTGAGCCGAGCTAGGCGCGCGGCGATTTCATCCTCCGACAGCCACTCGACTCTCCAGTCTCGCGCGAGAACCTCTTCGATGGATTCGGGGGCGACCAGTTGGATGGCGCCGGCGCAATCCTCCCCAACGTGCCTGAGCAGAGCGAAGGGGTTACGTGCACTTACGGAAAAGCGGCGGGCCCACTTCTCGAGTATCTGGGCATTGTCCGGCAAGAGCCCCTCGAGGAACGGCCGAAGGACCTGGTCACCATGTGCCCGGCGGGCGAGGGGCATCGAGAGTGAGATCGGGTACCCATCATCCGATTCGCGCCAATCATCCTCATAGGTCAGAGAAAGGCCGCCGTTCGCATCCTGCGTCGCTGTCGCGACGACTCGGCCCCCCAGGAGGATACACAAGTGAGACATCAGGACTTCGGATCGCGAGTGCGAACGTCCACAAAAAGGCCGAGGGCTCGGAGTGTGTCGAGGACCATCCCTACCTCTGTGGTCCGCTTGCCGCGCTCGAGGTAGCTGATCCACTGCCGGGTGGTGCGGACGCGCTCAGCCAGCATGGTTTGGGACATGCCTAGCTCTTTACGGCGCTCCCGCACACGCATGCCGAGTTCCATGACGGTTATGATGACCATAGATCGCTCCCGATGTTATCGTTCGCCACCACAAGCTAATAGGTTAGCGAACGGCACCACAACCCCCGATGGCTTCGTACGATACCATCGGTCTGGATGTCATCGGAAGCTACACGTACTCCCGCACCGAGTGCCCGAGCCCCTCGAGAGCCGCCACGATCTCCTCTACGTGCTCTTTCCCCCGCGTCTCCAGGTGCATCACGATCTCCACATCACCCACCGTGATGTCGGCGAACGCGCGGCGATGGCCGATCTCGAGAACGTTGGCACCCAGACCCGCCGCGACCTTGCTCAGGGACGCCAGCGATCCTGGGCGATCCCGTACGGTGACCATCAACCTGGCCAGCCGCCCATCCGCCACCAGCCCCCGCTCGATGATGCGGGAGATCATGTTCACGTCGATATTGCCGCCGCACAGTACCGCGGCCACCACATCGTCGGCCCCCACCGAGATCCGCCCGCTCACCAACGCCGCCAACGGTGTGGCTCCCGCCCCCTCGACTACGGTTCGCTCGCGCTCCAGGAGCAGTAGGATCGCGCTGGCGATCTCCTCCTCCTCGACGACGACGATGTCATCCACGTACTCCTCGATCAGAGGAAACGTGAGGTCCCCAATCCGCTTGACCGCGATGCCGTCGGCGATGGTCTCGGCGGTCCCGATGTGAACTACCTCACCCATCTCTCTCGAGCGATGCGCCGAGGGTGCCGCCGCAGCCTCCACACCGATCACACGGATGGAGGGGTCCAGGGATTTGAGCGCCACCGCGATTCCCGAGATGATCCCGCCCCCGCCGATAGGGACCACCACGTGCGTCAAGCCGGCCACCTGTTCCGCGAGTTCCAGTCCGATGGTGCCCTGGCCTGCCATGACGGCCAGGTCATCGTAAGGATGCACCATGGTGAGGCCTTCCTGATCCACCATGCGGTCGGCTTCGACCAATGACTCGGAGAGCGTGTCCCCATGCAACAGCACACGCGCTCCATAACGACGCGTCTTCGAGGTCTTCACCAGCGGGGTACCGAGAGGCATCACGACGGTGGCTGGAATCCCGAGGCGCGTGGCATGGTGTGCGACGGCTTGGGCATGGTTGCCGGCGCTCGCCGTCACGATTCCGCGTGAACGCTCCTCGTCTGATAGCTGGAGCAGCTTATTGAGCGCACCGCGGTCCTTGAACGAGCCCGTGTGCTGGCGGGTCTCGAACTTGAGCCAAAGGGAGCATGCCAGCAGGTCGGAAAATGCCTGAGATTGCGTGCAGGGGGTGAGCACCACCTGATCTCCGAGGCGTTCCCTCGCCTGGAGGATCTCGGGTAAAGTCAGGGATTGCGGCATTGTCGGGGCAGTCGACCGGTTGTTGGGGATTTCAGTCTCCGTCACACCCATTGTCGCCACATGCGAAGAGGCCGACAACCTCGTCGCTTTCCACGCCGGCACGAAGCTGGCCAGCGACGCCACCCGGCGGTTGATCTCGAAGGAAGCGCTCAAAGGCCCCGCGGAAGCCCTCCACGACCTCAGGGAGGACGACGTCCCCGGACCGAATGCCTCCCAACACGACGTGAAACGCCTCGGCCTCTCCAGACACGACGAGCTCGGCCGCGTCGGGCACGGAGTCGACGGTCCGCGCTTCTTCCCCGGCCTTCGACCAGAACTGGGGATCCTCCGTCATCATCTCACGTGAGCGATCCTGGAGGAGGGTGCTCAAGATTCGTCCTGGAGCGGCTCTAGGACCTGGTGTTCGCCAGCTCGGCCAGATACCGGCGGCACTCGATCTCCTCGAGCGTCCTGGACTCGTCGGTCTGGATGACGAAGTCTCCCCACTCGCCGTCAGGGGCGGGCTCGAACGTGTCGATGTCTCCGACTGGTCGCAGGACGATGATCATACGCGAGGTGCCTGGACGGTAGGCCTCGAGGTGCTCCGGCGTGCCGGTACCGCGCGCAACGTGGAAGCTGCCGACCATGTGCAGCACGAGGGCGTCCGCCTCCCGTGCCAGGTACTCCGAGATCCAGTACGCCATTGTCGCGTCCCACAGCACCTGGCTGTGCAGCTGGTTACCCATGTTGTCGTGTGATCCTGCGGGGGCCCGAGCATGCACTGGCTCCACACCTTTCTCGGGCTCGGGAATCGGCAGGCCGCACTTCATACCCTCTTCCTTCATCACCTCGGAAATGACCTGGATCCACTGATTGCGGTACTCCTCGGAGGGCTGTCCATAGGGTTGGGGCGCGAGGGTCGCCAGGGCCTCGGGGCTCAGATCGTACAGCGACTCGCGCCCGTTCTTCGTCACCCTGGTCGTGTACCGCCGCGGGGCATTCGCCGCGATCACAGCCAGCCCGTTCTCCTTCGAGAACTCGATCGAGGGCCGGTAGTCCGTCTCGTATCGTGGCCACGGTCGACTGTCGGTCCGGAACGCGTTCTCCGTGATCAGATCGGCCAGATACTCGTCGAGGATCGACTGCACGTCACGCTGAAAGAACTCGAGCGAGAGTGCTACCGGGCGGGGCTCGCCGTCGTTCGACCCCGGGGCTCCGTAGGCCTCGTAGGCCCCCTTGAGCAACTCGACTTCGAGCATGTGGCCGGTCGGGTCGTCGTGGGTCTCGCCGACGAACACGACTCGGTGTCGTCCCATCGCAGCGATAATGTCGTCGAACGAGGCAGGCTCGCCGGCTCCAGTGAACACGCGGTATTCGCCCGCAACGTAGGCGCTGTCTCCCATTTTCGGGGAGGAGTCCTGGGCGCGCGCCGGGAGTGCGATCATCAGAACGAGAAGCAGGGCCGCTGGAATCATCTTGCTGTCCATGGTACCGATGATATCACGGTGATGGGTGGATGGGCAGGCGACGCTCTCGTCGCGTCCGAGGCGTTCCCGTGAGACGTATCTTCTGAGAATGCCCCAACCCACGTCAGACGTCAGCAGGGCCGTCGTCGGCCAGGTCCCCAAGGCATTGCGGCTGGAGAGCATCAAGAGCCGGATCGTGGGCCTCGCCCTGCTGGCCACGCTGATGCCGTCCCTCGGGATGGCCTGGATCTCGTATGTCCAGAGTCGCGCTGCCCTGACCGACAAGATCACCGAAGAGCTGCAGAGCGTGAGCGAGCAGACCGCGCGCGAGATCGACCTCTGGGTCAAGGAGCGGCTTTATGACGTCCGGGTTTTCGCGAGTTCCTACGAAGTAACCGAAAACATCGATCGCGCTCGACGGTCGGCCGGGCGCGCTCAAGCGGGCGCTCGGCTCAACAACTACCTCACGTCGGTCGAGGAGCGGTTCCCGGACTACAACGAATTGCTCGTCATCGACCAGCGTGGCCAGCCGCTCGCGACGAGTGCCGACCGTCCCGGCGACGTTCATCTCCCACCTGGCTGGCTCGACCGCGTGGCGGCGGATCAGACGGTAATTGGGGGCGCGTACTGGGACGAGCAGCTCGGCCAACGCTTCATGACCGTTGCCGTCCCGGTCACCGCTGCGGACCGCACCTTCGTCGGCGCGCTCGTCGCCAACGTCTCCTACCGGGCCGTGCTGACCATCCTACTGGTCTTCGCCCCGGGCGAATCGGGCAACATGTACGTGATCGCGCCGGACGGGACCGTGATCATCGGCTCAGGCGCCGACGCGGGGCCGATCGCGGACCGGCGGCTCGAGTCCGCCACGACGCAGTTCCTGTTCGCGAGCGAGGGCAGTCCCGTCACATACTCCGATCGTGATGGCAACGAGGTCATCGGCACCCTGAAACGGGTTCCGCGGCTGGATTGGGCGGTCGTGGCGGAGATCCCGTTGGAGGAAGCGTACGCGCAGGTCGAGGAACTACGCGACGTAACGGTGATTCTCGTCATGGGACTTCTAATCCTGGTCGGCTTCATCGCATACCGTTTGAGCCTCCTCATCGTGCGCCCACTGGATCGGCTGACCACAGGTGCCGCGGAAGTGGCGGCCGGTGACCTCGCGGTGGATCTGCCCGTGGGCAAGGGAGAGGTCGGGTACCTCACCGAAGTGTTCAACGGAATGGTGGCTCGCCTCCGCGAGGGACGGCAGCAGCTCGAGGTGCTGCTGGTGAACCGACCCGCTCACCGGGATATGGAACCGCCGGCATCTGATGGAGACCCTGGAGAGCGAAACGCACCGTGCGAACCGTTCGAAATCGCCGTTCGCGATCCTGATGGTGGATGTCGACCATTTCAAGAAGTTCAACGACACGCACGGCCACATCGCGGGCGACGAGGCCCTCAAGGTTGTTGCGGGGGTTCTGCAGGAGGCCACCCGCGAGATCGATCACGTCGCGCGTTACGGGGGGGAGGAATTCCTGGTCGTGCTCCCGGACACGGACATCGACGGCGCGATCAAGGCTGCCGACCGAATCCGTGAGCGGCTAGCCGAGCGCAGTGTGGCCGTCGGGGAGCAGGCGGCCACGCTGACAGTGAGCACCGGCGTCGCCGAGTTTCCCGCCGACGGGGACTCACCCGAGGCCTTGATCGCTTCGGCAGACGCGGCGCTCTATCAGGCCAAGCGGCGTGGACGTGACCGGGTGGTGTGTGTGAGTCGCCGCCGAGAGACACCGGCAGCAAAACCAACAAAGATACCGAAGAAGAAAAAGGAGGGGTCGTAGCTACTGCTCACCCTTGGGCGGGCTCGTCACGAGGTTGTGGAAGATCCAGCCATCGCGTCCCTCGTGGTCGATGATGCGCACCCACTGTACCGTATGCGAGTGCCCCACCACGGGCGTCGCGGGATCGAGCGTAAAGAGCACCTGAAACCCGAGCCCCGGCCCCGCGCGCACATTGCTGCGCAGCGCCGTTTCGAGCGGCAGCGGCAGCGCGAACGGCACTTCCCCAGGGTGCCAGACCCGCTCTTCGCCGCTGGTGAGCCGGCCCTCGCCCGTGCGGGCCACCCTGCGGGCCTGGCTCGCCAAGTAGAGCGCCCCACCGTAGTTCTCATTGGTGAACTCGGTCGTGCTGAGTACCAGTAGGCGCCGTGCCTGGGCGCCGGCGGGCATTTCCTCATCTCTCGCAGATCCCGTCACGGCCTCCAACGCAATCTCTGCCTCCGCCATCACCGACGCCGCTTCCGCACGACTGGCCAACGTCTGCAATCGTGCCATCGCCCGCACGATTTCTTGTTGCGCGGCATCGAGTTGACGTTGGACGTCCGCGACCTGGGCCGTGCGTTCCAAGAGTTGGAGCTGGAGGGTGGCGACGCGCCGGTCAAACTCGGGATCCGGTCCCACGCGAACCTCTACCGTGTCGACGACCACCACGGTGTCGGGCATCGGTGCTGGAGCCGCCGGGGTGTGCCGGTAGTGCACGCGGCGAGCGAGACGCACAATGCGGAGCACAGAGTGCTCCCGAGGCGACGAGTCAGTGTGGACATCATGGAGGTTCGCCTGTCGCCTAGTCTGTCGCGTCCAGCGGATCAGCCTCCAGCACAGCTTGAAGCTTCGGATGCTTGACCCAAAGGTAGTAGCCCATGCTCACTGTAGCGAGGAGGTTGCCCAGCGCAATGGACCACCAGGCCAGACTGCCCAACAGGAACTCGTCCAGGAGTGCCATCAGCCCCATGAAGAGCGCCTCGAAGGTGACGAAGAGCAGCACCGCGGCCAGCACCAGGGGTGGGGTGTCCTCCGCGTAACAGGCGATCGTGGCCGCGATGATGCCCGCCGTGATGAACGCCGCGATATGGATGGCGGTGTAGCCGAGCACGGTCACGGCACTCACCGTCACGGTCTCCAGGTCGGTCGAGCCGAAGAAGAGCGCGGAGCCCAGCGCACCCGGCGTGAAGAACGGCTGTCCCTGAACCAGGTCGATGATCCAGAACCACAGGGCGACCACGCCGGCACCCAATAGCCCGGACAGGACCCCTTCCTTGACGATCCGATTGCTCTGAAGAATCTCCCACCACGACATGGGCGGCGTCGCCCCGGTGAGGTGGAGGAACCCCATCATGGTTACGCCGGCGATGAGGTTGCCGGCCAGCACCGATGGCCAACCCAGCGCGGCGACCACGTCTACCCCCGTGACGGTCACGCTCAGGTAAAAGACGAAGTCGAACATCGCGAACCCGAGCACGAAGCCCAGAAAGATGTTGGGCGCGGTGTAGATGTTCTTGATGAACCATGAGACCGCGAGGCCAACCACCATGAACGCGGCGTAGTGGATAGCCGAATAGAGCAGTATGGGCCCCAGGGACGGCGTGAGGTCGGGTGCTCCTCTGAGGGCTCCGGCCAAGAAGGCAGGGGTGCGGAACGGTTCCCCCTGTGAGCCGTCGATGATCAAGAACCAGAACGCCATTGCCGTGGCGCCTATGATGCCGGCCATGAGTCCGCGAGGCACGACGCCCTTGAAGCGCCTGCGTGGGCCTTGGCCCTGCTCTTCCTCTGCTCCGTTCTCCTCCCGCTCCTCCACGCCTACGGGGGCCTCTGTGTCCATCAGCTCGACCCTCTCTCCGTCAGGCTAGAACTCGGTCAGGACCGCCATCACCAGGATGACGGCCAGCGGCAGCGGCGAGGCTGCCAGGACCCACATCCGGCGCGGCTCGTGGCGCAGGTGCATGTAGTAGATCGCTACCAATAGTGCCTTCCAGATCGCCATGATGATCAGGCCGATGGCTAGCACGATCTTGGGCAGATCCATGAATGCATAACCCAACTCCCCCAGCGTCAGCACCAGGAGGATCACCCAGATGAGTATGTACGGCTGATTCGGATGTTCTTTGGCTTCCATGATGCCCCTTTCGCCCTACAAGAGGTAGACGATGGTGAAGAGAATGATCCACACGAGATCGACGAAGTGCCAGTAGAGTCCGATGATCTCCACGCCACCATAGCTCTCGGAAGTGTAGGCTCCCTTCATGGCGCGGAACAGGACGAAGATCAGGCAGAGCACGCCGATCGTGACGTGCGCGCCGTGGAACCCGGTCATCAAGTAGAAGGTCGCGCCGTAGAGGTTGCCCCCCTCCGCGGTGTACGCCGCGAAGTTCGGCACGAACCCCTCATGGATCAGGTGGACATACTCGTAGGCCTGAATTCCGACGAACGTCGCGCCGATCATGATGGTGCCCAGGAGCCACAGCTTGAGCCCCTTCTGGTCGCCCTGCTCGATGCACGCGAACGCCTTGACCATCGTTACGCTCGAACAGATCAGCAGGAAAGTGTTTACGGCGGTGAGTGGCACATTCAGGACGACGCCCGGCTGGGTCCAGTGGTCTGGATGCGCGAAGCGTAGGATGATGTACGAGCCGATCAGCGACGTGAAGAACATCACCTCGCTGAGCAGGAAGATCCACATACCGAGCTTCAGGTTGTAGACCTGCATGCCCGGCATGGGGTGTCGGTGGTCCATGACCGCGGTCGCTGATTGGTTCATGCGTCAGCCTGCGGTGGAGGCTGATTCTGGGGATAGAAATCCGCTTCGACTTCCGGCGAGCTGTACTCGTACGGCCCTCTGTACACCGTCGGCATCACGGCGAAGTTGCCGTGCGGCGGAGGCGAGGGCACCGTCCACTCGAGCGTGTTCGAGTTCCACGGGTTCGCCGGCGCCTGCCGTCCCTTGAACATGCTCCAGAAGAAGTTGAACGCGAACAGGAACTGCGTAGCCACGAGTAGGAAGACCGAGATCGAGATGAACGTATTCATCTCCTGTAGTGGCTGAAGGAACTCGTACTCGTTGGGGTCGTAGATCCGCCGCATCATGCCCTGCACGCCGAGGTTGTGCATGGGGAAGAAGACCATGTTGTAGAAGATGAACGTGAGCCCGAAGTGGATCTTGCCGAGCCCCTCGCCCATCATCCGCCCGAACATCTTCGGGAACCAGAACGTGATGCCCGCGAAGATGCCGAACAGGCTTCCGCCGAACAGCACGTAGTGGAGGTGGGCCACGATGAAGTAGGTGTCGTGGATGTACATATCCACCGGGGCGGAAGCCATGAAGATGCCGCTCAGCCCACCGATGATGAACATGGACACGAACGACAGCGCGTGGAGCATGGGTGTGTCGAAGTGGATGTCACCGCGCCAGAGCGTGCCCAGCCAGTTGAACGTCTTGATGGCCGAGGGTACGGCGATCACGACGGTCGAGATCATGAACGTGGTTCCGAGCATCGGATTCATGCCGCTCTGGAACATGTGGTGGCCCCACACGATCCAGCCCAGGAACGCGATGCTGATCATGGCCAGCACCATGGCGTGGTACCCGAAGATCGGCTTGCGCGCACGGCAGGCCAGAACCTCGGAGACGATCCCCATGGCCGGTAGAATGAGGATGTAGACCTCGGGGTGCCCGAAGAACCAGAAGATGTGCTGCCACAGGAGCGGCTCGCCGCTTCCCGCTGGAATGAAGAAGGTCGTCCCGATCGTCTGATCGAACAGCAGCATGATCAGGCCACCCGTCAGGATCGGAATCGCGAGCAGGATCAGGATGGCCGTGATGAACAGCGACCACGTGGGCAGTGGGATCCGGAACCAGGTCATGCCGGGCGCTCGCATGTTGATCACCGTGGTGATGTAATTCACGGCGCCCGTGAGCGATGAGAACCCCATGATGATCAGCGAGGCCACCCAGAGTTGCTGTCCCAGATAGACCCCGGTCCACTCGCTCGAGGTGCTGAGCGGCGCGTACGACGTCCAACCCGCTCCGGCTGCGCCGCCCTCCACGAGGAAGCCGGCCAGCATGACGATCCCGGCCGGCACCGCCAGCCAGAACGACGCCATGTTCAGCCTTGGGAACGCCATGTCGGGCGCCCCGATCTGGAGGGGGATCAGCAGGTTGCCGAAGACCCCGACGAGCAGCGGCATGATGGCGAAGAACACCATGATCGTGCCGTGCATCGTCACGAGTGAGTTGTAGAATTCGGGTAGGATGATCCCGCCCGGCGCCATGGTGTCGGGGAAGATGCCTCCGCCCGGCATGGGCTGGCCGGGGAAGCCCAACTGCCAGCGCATCATCCCGGCGAGGGCTCCGCCCACCACCAGGAAGAACAGGCTGAGGAACAGGAACTGCTTCCCGATCACCTTGTGATCGGTCGAGAAGACGTACTTCCGGATGAAGCTGAGCTCGTGGTGCTCTTCACCCGTGTATCCCGGCTGGGTGCGATCCTCCCCCTCTAGGCTGCTGACGAGGTGTGCGGTGCTCATTGCTGCTGCTCCTCGGCCCGACTCGCGGCCCAGGACTGGAAGTCGGCTTCCGTGTGCACGTACACCGTGCCCTTCATGCGGTAGTGCCCCAGGCCGCACAGCTCGGCGCAGCCCAGCGTGAACTCACCCGTTCGGGTCGCTTCGAACCACACGGGTATCTCCTTGCCCGGAATCGCGTCCTGCTTGAGTCGGAAGTCGGGGAGGAAGAACGAGTGGATCACGTCCTCGGCGCGCAGGTTCACGCGAATCGCTCGATTCACCGGAACATGAAGCTGGTTTCTGACGGTGAAATCGTCGGCCGTGCCTATGCGTCCGTCGGCGCCGGCGTACGTCACGTTCCACTCGTACTGCTTGGCCGTGACCACCAGTTGCATGGCATCTGCCGGGAAGTTGGCCGGGTTCTTCACAAGATCCCACGAGCTCTTGCTCGCCAGCGCGATCCACATGACGATCAGGAACGGCGTCACCGTCCAGATCACCTCGGCCTTCGTGCTCCCGTGGATGTATGCGGCCTTCCTTCCCTCCTTGTGCCGGTACAGGATCAGAAAAGCGATCAGGATGCCTTCCGTGAGGAAGAAGACCACCCCGGTGATCACCAGGATCACGTAGTACATCTGGTCGATGGCCGGACCGTACGTCGATACGGTCTCCGGCAGCATCCAGGACCAGTTCATCGCGTGCCCCCCATTGGGTATGTGAACTCTCGAGCCATGCTGACCCCCGGTCCCAGAGAGCCAGTCCGGGACCGGGGGGGTCGTTCGTGGGCCTACTGGTCCGCGCGGACCGCCTCGGAGCCGTGGTCGTGCGGGTCGATCGCCTCGCCGAGCGGCACCACCGCACCGGCCATCGACTCGCTGAACGTGAAGGTCACGGTGGCCGTCTCGCCGGTCACCACGGTCACGTTCTGGGTCTGCGTGCCGTACCGCTCGTGCCACGCCTCGATGACGTAGTCGCCGGGCGGCAGCGTGGACAGGTCGAATGATCCGTCACTGCCGGAAACCGCGTAGAACGGATGGCCGACCACGCCTATGTAGGCCGTCATCCAGCCGTGCACGTCACACCGGACCGGAACCATCACCTCGGCGAAACGGAAGCTCCGCATGCTCTCCATGTTCACGGGCTGGCTCATGTTGAAGCCGCGGTTCTCGGTCGGCGAGGCGTTGATGTTGTGCAGCAGGCCATCGCTGTTCTTGATGGTGATGTCCTGGCCGGCCATCACACCGAGCACATGCGGGATGTACACGCAGCCGTTCTGATCCAGCGTGACGGGCTGACGGGGCGTCGGGAATTGGAGGCTTTCCAAGCCCTCCTTCACGTAGACGAAGACGTTGGCGAGCCCTCCGTCCTCGTTCACGACGACGTCCTCGATCATCGGCGTAGACGCGTGCTTGTCGGCGCAGACCGGTTCTTCATCCATGTCGATCGTCTGCGGCGAGGGCGGGTCGCCCTCGAAGGCGATCGATCCGGCGATGTTGCCCGCGGTCGCGGCGTCAACCGGATTCTCCACAGCCGCTGCGCCGCCCGAGTCTCCACCACCGCCCGAGTCGCCACCACCTCCGCATCCGGTCACGATGAACGCGGCCACGGTTGCGGCCATGACCTTTTTCAGGTCGATCCCATCAAACATGCTACCCTCCAGTACGACTGAGTGAATTATCGTGTCGTGTCGTCCAGTTACTCCTCGTCGGGCGGTTCATCCTCCGTGACAACGCCCTCCTGCTCTCGCTTCCGCGCGCGCCCTACAACGAGCAAGCCCAGACTTCCCGTAATCGCGAACGCCGCCAGCGGGGCGATGAACACGGTAGCGGATGTAGGCTCTTCGAGAAAGACGAAATACCATGAACTGATCGCGGCCCTCGTTCCCGACTCTCCGTTGTCGCCGTCCCAGGCGAAGAACGCTACCGGAATCGCCTCGCCGGTCGTGAAGTCCAGATCGGAGGCGCTCTCGGTCGTGATCGGCCGGCGGAGCATCAGGGTCCACTGGCCGTCCGCGAATGCAGCACTGGCCGTCACGGCCTGCTCGGCCGAGGGTAGTGCCGTGGCCGTGCCAAGACCCCGAGCCTCCGCCTCGACGGCGCCGGACTGGTCGCTCCGCCACTGCCACTGGTAGACCGGGTTGCGCTGGTCCCCCATCAGAAAGTAGGGGCGTTCCAGGCCGGTTGGTATCTCCTTGGGGAACTGGACCACCAGGCGGTCGGGCGTTGGCCCGGCCTCGGGCGGGTCGCCCTCCTTGGGTGCCATCAGGTCGATGATGAGCGCCTTCCACTCGGCCCAATCCGGGTCGGGGCTCTGCGACGGATCGCTCCAGCGAATGCGCATGGCCAGTTCCTGACCGTCGTGCATGGCCTGTACCCAGAGGCCGTCCACTCGCGGATCGAACCAACGTGGGCTGACGATGATCTGCCCCACCAGGGGGATGTACGACACGCCCACCGCGTCCCAGGCCGGATCGTCGACCGTCGTGGGTAGAGCGGCATCCTGGATCAACTCGGCCCGGATGACCTCGTCGATCCCGGGGGCATCCTCGGGCGCGAGGCTGCGCACGTAGTGAGCGAGCGACCAGAGTTGTTCCTCGGTGATCACGCCGGCATCGACCACGTCCTGGTACGAGGGCATGGGTGTTCCGTCGAGGCCGGTACGTAACCGCCGGAAGATGTCTTCGACGGACCCGCCCCCGTTGAACTTCCAGTTCTCCGTCAGGTCGGCCGCGCGGATCGGGAAGGACCCGTCGTCTTCCAGCGTGGACGCCGACGCTCCGTCACCGCGCCCGAAATCTCCGTGGCACTTGAAGCACTCCATGGCCTGGTACTGCTCCTGGCCCTCAGTCAGCACGGCCTCGGAAACTTTGGTCGCGCGGCCGAAGTCGATGGCCTGCGGCACATCGCCGCGACCGAAGAAGCGCGAGAAGGTCTTGAGGTACTCGACGAGCGCGTCCCTCTCAGCTTCGGAAAGCAGGTTTTCCCACCCTGGCATGGTCGTGTTCGGCATACCCACGTCGATGATATGCCGGATATCCGCATCGGTCGGCAGCTCCCCACTGGCCGTCGTCCGAATCTGGTAAAGCGCCAATGTAAAATCACGAGGCCGCGGCAGCATATACTCCGCCGCCACCCCCAGCCCATCCCCATCCACCCCATGACACCCCCCGCACCACCTGTCGTAAGTGACCTTCCCCAGATCCTCCTGCCCAGCCAACCCTCCCGCCCCGGCTCCAAGAAGAAAGAGCGCGAGCACCGCTGCGCCAAACACCGGCTTAGGTCCGACGGCGTGTCGCCTCCCGAAGCGGCTTGCGATCCCCGATCGTCCAAGCGGAGGGAGGTGACACGCCGTCGGACCATTGATCACCTCGATAAGACGCATCAGTGCCCCCCCTCTTCCCCTTCGTCACCCCAGGTCCTCGGCGAATGCCCAGTCTGTTCGTACAGAAACACGATCACCGCCCAGATGTCGTCCTCGCTCAGAAAGTCCTCCCACGCCGGCATGGCCGAGTTCCACGGGGCGCCCTCGTTGGGGAGCCCGGGTCCACCCTTGGCGATCCTCCAGAACACCACGCTCTCCGTGAGTTGGGCGATGGTGCCTACGTCCTGGAAGCTCAGCGGCACCGGGTTGAACCCCTGGGCGTAGTACCCGAGCCCCGCCAATCCGTCGCCGTGACACGCCAGGCAGTTCTGGTAGTAGATCCGCTTGCCCACCTCGTAGTGCTCATCCAGCGATCCCCGGGAGCGCAGCGGATTCTCGAGTCCCGTGAGCCGCATCGTGCGGCCTTGGAAGTCGATCTGGCCCGGTGGCGCGGGGTGGATGGAGCGGAAGCTGACCGGCGCGGACACGGACGGCCTCACGCGGTCGAACGTCACGAACGCGACCAGTAGCGGCGTGGCGACCAGCAGGACCCCGCGGGCCATCTTTCGCTCGGGATCGACCATGACGCGGTGCATCGGTTGCTTGAATTTCGACCAGCGCTCCTCATTGTCGCTGACCCACACGAAGATCCCCACGATCACCGTGAGCATGTACTGGAGCACGACCGAGCTGGGCACGGGTGCGCTCGCGAGGCCGACGAGCGGGGGCAGGTACACGATGCCGAACTTGATGAGCAGGTACGCTGCCACAAGAATGGCCACGGACTGCCCGAGCGGGTGCTTTAGATACTTGCCCATGGCCGGCCTATCTCCTGTCGGTGAGGAACTGGACGATAGCCTCGAGCTGGGCCGCGCTGAGTTGCTCACCGAACGTGGCGGGCATCAGCTGTATCAAAGCTCCAAACCCTTCGGAGGCGCCTGCCCGCGGATCCAGAATCGACTCGCGGATGTAGTCGGCGCTCAGCCGGCCGCCGATGCCGTCGAAGGACGGCCCGATCGGAGCGCCCGCGCCGTCCATGATGTGGCAGGCCAGGCAGGCGTTGGCCGTCATGATCTCGACCGGGTCGGTGGACGTGCTGGTGGGTCCCGCCGCGGCCGCGGACGCAGGCACGGCTGCGCCTGTCGATTCACCGCTGCCCTCGGACTCGATGTCGGCACCCGTCACGGTCACCTCGCCACCTAAGGACTGGAGATACGCCACCAGCGCCCACAGTTGCTCGCTGGAGAGTGTCCGGCTCATGTCGGCCATGATGGGCACGTAGCCCTCGACCAGGTACGCGTTGGGGTCGACCAGCGAGGCGTACAGGTAGGCCTTGCAGTCCTGGCCGGCCACGCGGCTGGCGCAGCGCACGCCGATCAGCCCCGTGCCAGCTTCGTCGGCGAGCAGGTTGGGCGCCCGTGTACCGGAGCCGTGGCAGTCGGCGCAACCACCGGCACCCTCGAAGAGGGTCTGCCCCGCGGCCACCAACACTTCGGCAGTGACGTCACCCGAAAAGCTCAAGTCTTCCGGCACGACCGATTGGAGCTGCGGGATCGAGCTGGAAACGATCGTGAACACGGCGAGCGTGCCCAGGACCACAGCGAGCACCTTCAAGTTCGTTTGCCACATGGTCAGTCTCCTCCCTCCGAGCCCACTCCCGAGAGGACCGGTTTCTCAGCCAGCCCGCCCACCCAGAAGATGAATGCCACCAGCCCGAAAAAGATCAGCACGCACACCGAGATAATCTGCGAGGCATACCCGAGGGCGGGCGTGGCGGCAAACTCGCTCGTGTCGCGGACCACCTCCCACACATGCCAGTGCTGCCGGATGCCGCTGCGGGCGTAGCCCATGAGACCCATGAGCCAGGTGAACGTCACGGCCAGGATGAAGAGCGCGTATTGCGAGCGCTCGGGCATCTGTCCCCAGCGGATCGCGCCGCGTGATTTGGCGCCCCGCCCGATCGCGATGTCGATGGCCAATACGCTGAAAATGGTGGCGATCACCGCCAGCACCTGATAGACCGAGAACCCGATCCGCACGATGGCCGTGACGAAGTAGCCGTAGATGCCGTAGAAGATCACGATCCCGGCACATACCACGAACAGCACACCCTGGATCATCGTCCCCGTCTTCGCCCATTCGACCACCGGCTCTTTGTTGGCCCGCCGGTACAGAAGGAACGACAGGAATGTCGTCAGGATCATGATGTTCACGGCGGTGTTCTTGGCGCTCATGACGCCGAGCACGCCGAGGAACGGGTGGTAGGTGCCACCCATGGCCGCGATCTCTGCGCGGCTGGCGATCATGGTGTGGGGCGTGGCCCATACGATGACGCCGGCCACCAGCACGACCAGCATGTACTTCGTGTACGGCGTGAAGCGCTCCGCGCCGGGAATGCGCCCCATGCCGACCCACAGGTAGTAGTTGCCCGCCAGGAACAAGACACCGATCAGGAACGCCTGGATGATCCAGAGCCAACTCATGAACCCGCCCATGAGCGTTTGGCCCATGCCCGGGCTGAACTCGTAAATCTCCCGCCCGAGATAGTAGCCGGCGAACGGCAGCACGATGAGCGCCCCGATCGCGATCAAGTTGCCGACATACCCCATCCAGTCGTAGTGAGCGCGCTCCTCGTCGGTCTCGGCAGTGAGGAACCGATAGGCTGCGTACGCTCCTACGATCGCCCCGCCGAAGACCACGTTGGCGATCATCCTGTGGATGTTGATCGGCATCCAGGTAGCGTTGGCGAACGCGCTCCAGAACTGGACCATGTCGGGCGAAGTGTCGGGCGTCACGTCGGCGGGTGGGCTCATCATGAACGTGAGCCACGAGTTCGCGATGAACATGACGATCGTTCCGAACACGTTCAGCATGATGCCCAGGCCCCAGTGCATCATCTTGGCCCGGCCCTCCGCCCAGCGGTCCCACCCGTAGTAGTAGAGGTAGAGCGTGAAGGACTCCAGGAAGAACAGACCGGCATACACCCACATGGACGGCGCGAAGATCTGGGTGAGGTAGACCCAGAGCCGCGGGTAGAGCGTGACCAGAAGGAACGAGAGGACCGCGCCCCAGATCGCGGTCGCCGAGTATGCCACGAGCAGCAGCCGGGTGAACTCCTTGGCCAGCTTGTCGTATTTTCGGTCTTTGCCGAAGATGCCGATCGCCTCGGCCACCACGGCGAACATCGGAACGCCCAGCACGAACGCCGCGAAGAGCAGGTGGACCTGTGCCGCGATCCAGACCGCCGCCCTGGAGCCGATCAGCGGGAAGTCGCCGTAGCTCCGCGAGATCTCCTGTGCCAGTAGGCCGTCCGGTGATACAAGGGTCAGGAGGGTGACCAGGCCTATCCCGCCCAGGCACACCGGCCATCGCCGCGCGCCGTTCACGCCCCTCCGCCGCGCTGCAGAAAGAACGGGAGCTTCTTGGAAAAGTCCACGGGCATGTTGCGCCGCACCTCGGCCATCACCTCCGCGTCGATGCGTTCGTAGCCTTTCTCGCGCGCGAACTTCTCGATGCGCGCGGTCACGACGCCCCGCACGAAGCTGGGGATGGCGTTCAATCTCTCCCGAGCGTCGGGGCTCCAGGATAGTACGGTCTCGGCGGACTGCCCGTAGAAGACTCGCCCAACGGGCTCGATGACCTCGATGTCGCCGGGTGGATCGTAGGCACAGGAGTCGTCGGGTCCCATCAGGTTGCCCGTCTCGGCGTACGCTCTGGCGCGGCATCCCCCGCAAACCTGCCGGTACTCACACTTGCCGCAGCGCCCGCCCACCTCGCCCTCGCGCAACTCGAGCAGCACGGGCGAGGTCTCCCAGATCTCCCGGAAGCTCGACTCCATGAGGTCGCCGGCCACCACGGGGAGGTACGGGCATGGGGTGACCTTGCCCTCGGGCGTTATGCGCACGTAGTGCACGCCGCACGGGCAGCGCGTCTGATAGTTGAGCAGCGGTGACTCCGGGTCGCCCTGGAGCATGTGCCGCATGATCTGCGGCTGGCATTTCGAGCGGATCATCATGCGCCCGCGGTACTCGCGTTCCAGCGTGACCAGCTCGGCCAGGACGTCTTCGTTCTCGTCGGGGCTGAGGCCCCGCATGCGGTCGCCGCGGCCCGTCGGCACCAGGAAGTACAGGTTGAACGACACCGCTCCGGCCTCGGCGGCCCACTCCACCAGGCTCGCCAACTCGTGCCGGTTGCCTTTCGTGACGGTCGTCTGGATCACGAAGTCCAGCTTGGAGGCGCGGCAGCGTTCGACGGCCGCCAGCGTGTCGGACAGCGCGCCGCCGCCGTGACGGAAGCGGTCGTGGTAGCTGGCGTCCAGCGAGTCGACGCTCACGGCGACGCCCTTGAGGCCGGCGGCCATGAGTGTGCCGATGCGCTCATCGGTCAGGCGCGTCCCGTTCGTGCCGACCACGACGGTGGCGCCCCGCGAGGAGCCCCTCTCGACCAATACCTCGAGATCGTCCCTCAGGAGCGGCTCGCCGCCCGTGAGGATCAGCATCGGGTTCGGGTTGACGTCCAGGACCTCGTCCAGGATGCGCAGGCACTCCTCGGTAGACAGCTCGTCGGAGGTGGCCTGCCACGAGCCGGCCGAGATGTAGCAGTGTGCGCACGCGAGATTACAGCGCTTGGTGAGGTTCCAGGCGACGATGTGGGGCACGTACGTGGATGTGCCGTCCGCGGTCGCGGGCGAGGGTGCGGGCGCGCCCTGGACGGGCACCTAGTCGGATTCCTTCGTCGACATAAACTGCTCGATCGCTGCTTTTGCGTCCTCGGGGCTCACCGTCTTGAAGTCGACCGGGCACTTGTCGGCCTGTTCCGCGACGTCCCGGATGGGACATCGGGTCACGCCGCTGGCTTTGGCCTCCTCGATGAACTTCCGCATCTCCTCGGTGAGGCCGTCGACGCCCTCGGCCGCCGCCTGGATCTGCTTGGTCTGAAGCTCGCGGAACATCACCAGCATGGTATCCATGTCGAACTCGTCGGCCTCGATCATGGCCTGCTTGTTCTCGTCCATGACTGTTGTGGTGACCCTCCAGAAGCCGAGTTCGCGGCTGAAGCGCTCGACCGTGTTGCGGGCCAATGGCCGGGCTATCAGAGGCACCTGTCCGAGCCGCTGATACGCTTCTCGAGTCCAGACGATGGGGTCCGCCGCCGTGCGGTCCCGGGTGTGCCGGTGCCCCGAATGCGGGCACGTCGCTTCGATGGTGGGGACCTCGGGCACGGGGTCCGCGTCGGCGCCCTGCACGACCGTGCGCTTCATGGCCTCCTCGGCCTTCACCTCCGCGAGAGCCAACTCTTCGGCGGTGCCGATCCCCATGATCAGCTGCATGTGCGTGGGCAGGAGCTTCGTGATCGCTTCGTCGAGGCGTTCACCCGTCACCATGGGGTGTCCATCCGGGCCCAAGGGCGGTAGGGCCGCCTGGTTCTCGGCATCGTTCTCCCGGTAGGTGCCGTTGGCACCCGCGCCGAAGTTGTCGAGCACGTACTCCTCGACCGCCTTGCGCGCGATGCCCAGCGCGAACGGCGGCACGCGGAGGATGCGCACCTCGGCGTCCGGTGACCACTCGAGGCCCGTTTCGCCATCCTCCTCGATCCAGGGGATGTCCTCCGGGCGCACGTCGGTGATGCCGACGAGCAGAACGTTGGTGGGCGCCAGCCGGCACAGGTTCTCGGCCTGCGAGCCCATGTCGGTGTCTTCAACCCGGTGGCTGCCGTGCCGCCCGAGGATGAGCAGGGAGGGTTCGAGTTCCTCGACCCACTGGAGCACGCTCTGGAACGGCTTGCCGACAAGGACCTGGGTCTCCACCTCGACGTCCTCGAAATCGCCGGCCATCACCTCGGCCCGCTTGAGGTTGGCCTGACAAAGCTTGAGCAGACCCTTGTCGATGATGTTGTTGTGGAGCTCCTCCTGCTCCTCGAACTTGAAGACCTTCGAGGCCTGGACGGACAGTATATCCTTGATGTTGCCGAAGACCGCGTGGTGGTACTCGACGTCGAACGCCGAGCACACGTGGAGCTTGGCTCCGAACTCGCGGGCCATCTCCAGCGCGAGCCGCATGGCCTTGTACGAGTAGGCGGAACCGTCGATGCACACGATCCAGTTGCCGCCCTCCAAGGCCCGGTCATTCTTGACGATCAGCGCGTCTCTCTCGACGCGCCGGATGACCCGGGAGACCACGCCGCCGAGCTGCGAGTAGGGCTGCTGCCCGATACCGTGGGCGCCCATGACCAGGAGGTCGTAGGAGCGGCCGCTCGATCCGGCCTCGCGCTCGTCCTGGTCCTCGTCCTCGGCGATGATTCGGCCGCCTTCGTCGATCTTCACGTCGGAGCGAACCTTGGTGCCTCCGTCGTACTTGTCCGCGATGTTGGGGTCGAAGCCGATCAGGCTGGGTAGCCTGCCCTCGCCGCCGTTGGCCTCACGGATGATCTCCTCGAAGTTGATTCCCTCGAGGAGCTGCCGGGTGAGGGGCACCTCGGCCTCTTTGCAATGCTTCTCGGTCTGGTCGAGGAAAGAATCCGAGATGAGCTGCAGGCCCTTCTCGATCAGCTTGTCGTGGACCTTACGCTGGCGCTTGATCTCTTTGGCGGTTTGGAACTGGGCGGGAAGCCCGGTCTCGAGCTGGCGGAATCGGATGTCGTGGAGGCGGGCGGCGTAGACGTGGTTTCCGGTGATGCGGCCCTGGGAGCTGCGACACACTTCGATCGCCCGCTGGACGGCCCAATTCGAGCAATCCGAGTTGTCCACGGGGACGAATACTTCACGGTACATAGGCCACCCTCTGGACGCAGATATGCGAGTCCGACCTACCGATCCGATCCGAAGCGACACCTGTGCGCGTCTCGCGATCTATCGGATATGGCCCGACCCCGGGCGTCCCGCTGTGACTGCGTTATGGGAGCCGGTGCCAGACCGGACTCCCTTTAAAGGAGGGTGGCGGAGCCCTCCTACAAGCGCTTTGTTTTTCGTCAGGCTGAGGATTCGTCGGAGGCCAGTATACCCGGCCGCTGCGCGGCGTGTCAACAAGCCGCTTCGGCGCGCGGTCTGGTGCTCCGGCCCTCCCCTTGCAGGGCTCTCCACCCGCTCCCGTTCTCTCATTCCGACATCTTGGAGGATCCTATCCCGTACTCGAGCAGCAGCCCGCGCCGCGCCCTGGATCGCATCCACACGACGAGTCCGAGTTGGAAAACACACGCGATGACCACCGAGAGCAACACGACGAAATAGCTGGTCAATGGGATGGGCTCACGGAGATACACGAAATACCACGAGGAGAGCGCCATTCTGAGGCCCGTTTCGCCGTTGCCGCCGTCCCACACATGGAACGCGATGGGCACGATCTGCCCTGACTCCAATTGCACCTCACGGGCGCCATGATCCGTGGACAGCGGCCGGCGAATGATTACGGTCCATCGCCCGTCCTGCCAGTCTCCCGCGCCGGTGGCCAATTGGCTCTCGAGGGCATGAGCCTCTGGAGGGTGCTGGGTGCCGCCCGCGCGAAGCTCGGTGACGGGTTGCGGGTGGTCGGGATCGTACTGCAGGTCCGCTTCCCATCTCCAAAGATCGACCGGTTGGCCGGAACTACCGTACACCATGTGTGGAAGCACTCGGCTGACGCCGTGGCGTAGCGGAATCATGACTTCTACCGCGTCCGGAAAGAACCCCCGGGCGCGAAATCCATCCCGATATAGGACGGGATATGTGTCATCCGCACTCCAGCCCTCCTTGGCGGCGCGTGCGCTATCCGCCGCCAGCGTATCGGCGAGGCGATCGTCCCAGGCCAGGCGCAGCGCGACCTCGTCGGCGTTGTACAGAACCTGGACGGAGATATCGGTCACCGCCGGAACCTGCCAACGAGGCGCGAACGTCGCCTGGCCTGTCAGCGGAATGGAGACCTCCGGCGCACCTTCCCAGGCTGGGTCGTCCAGTTCCGTGGGAAGCTCTCCGTCGACGCGCAGTGCGGAGATGACGACCTCGGTGTTGCGCCCGCCGCCCTCCGGGTCCAAAGAAGCGACGTACTGAGCCACCTGCCACCGCTCCTCTTCGGAGAGCGTCTCGGAATAGGAAGGCATGGGCGTCCCGTCGAGGCCGGTCGTAATGCGCATGTAGACGTCCTCGACCGAGTTTCCACCCCTGAACTTCCAGCCCCTGGTGAGGTTCGTCGGCCAAATCGGGAAGTCGCTGTCGTCCGTGAGTTCGGGACCCTTCTCCCCCTCGCCTCGGGCTGCGGCGCCGTGACACTCCCAGCAGTCCGCCTCTTCGAACACACGGCGCCCGCTCTCTAGGATCCCCTCGGCGCCGCCGCGCGGCGGATCGCCGCGCTCCACAATCTGCTGGTAAGGATCGAACACCTCGTCTTCGAATAGATCGGCGGCGAATGACTTGATGTACGCGATGACCTGCCAGCGCTCTTCTTCGGTCAATGTCGAGCCCCACTCAGGCATGGATGTGCCGGGTATGCCTCGGGTGATCGTGCGATACAGATCCTCGTCGAGGGGCAGCTCCCCGCTGGCGGTGGTGCGTAGCTTGAAGCTGGCCATCAAGAAGTCGCGGGGCCGCGGCCACAGATACGGCGCCACCGGGCCGTCGCCGTCGCCGTCCTCGCCATGGCAGAACCAGCAGCGCTCCTCGTAGACGGCGCGACCGGCCTCGACCATGGCGGTGTCCAGGATGGGTCGATCCCCGACGCGGACTTCGAGCCACTGACCGCTCGCCCGGCCAGGCGCGATCCCGGCCAGGCCGAGGCCGAGGGCCAGCCCCGAGAGTAAGGTGATGAAACGCGGCATCAGCGCTCGGACCCCTCGGGCTTCCTCGGTTCCGTGCCGGCGATCCCGTGCTCGGCCATGATGATACGCCAGATGGCGTCCGGTTCGATCTCGTCCTCCCATGCAGGCATCGCGGAATTCCACGGTGTGGCGACATTCGGAAGGCCGATACCGCCCTTCTGGATCCGCCAGAAGGGGTACTGCTCCACCACGGTCGCGATGGTGCCGGGGTCTGTGAAGTCAACAGGTTGGAGGCGGAGACCCCGCGCGAGCGGCCCGTCGCCGGTTCCTTTGGTACCGTGGCACGGCCGGCAGTTCTTCTGGTACAGTATCACGCCCTCACGCTCGATCGCGTTGCGCTCGGGCCCCTTGAGCACACCGAAGGGGTTCTCCAGTTTCGCGAATTGCTCAGGGAGCCCGGGGTGCTGAATCCGACCCTCCGGTGGGCTCTGCGTGCTCGGCATTACCTGACCCCAAGTGATCCACGCCACCAGCAGGGGAATGATCGCCAGGGGTAGTAGTCGTCTTGCCCGACCGCCACCATGTGGAACGACGAAGGCCTGCACGATCGGCGTCAGGAAGGCGCGCCAGCGTGTGTCCTCGCTGCTCACGTATACCAGGGCACCAAGGCCGGCGCAGAGCATGTAGATCGCCATGGCGAACTTCGGGACCGGGGCCGGATTCGCGCTGACTCCCACCAGCACGGCCAACCAGGGAATGCCGAAGCGCAGGCCCGCATAGACGCCGACGAGCGTGATTGCGGTCCAGGGCAGAATCCCCAGCCCTCCGACTGTGCCGTCGTCGTCCAGTGGTGGAGGTGTGGGCTGTAGAGTTGCCACGGCTACCTCAGCGTCCGAAGGAAGGCCAACAGGTCGTGCAACTCGGTCACCGTGAGCACATCGCTCAAGTTGCCCGGCATGAGCGAAACCTCCTGTTCCAGCCGGCGGGCCACCTCGGATTGAGCCAGCGCCATCACCTCGCCGTCTGCAGTGGTCAGCCAGAGGGAGTCCTCCGTCTCGCCACTGAGCACTCCGTCCAGGAGCCGCCCATCCGTGGTCTGTAGGAGGTAGGTCTCGTACCCCGAGGCGATCTCCTGGCTGGGCTGGACGATGGAGGTGACGATGAACCTTGCGGTGCGTGTTCCGGCCACGGACGTGAGCTCGGGTCCGACGCTGCCGCCCTGGTCGCCAACGGTGTGGCACTTGGCGCAGGCGGCGGATCCCTCAGGGTCGAAGAAGAGGTCACGACCGCGGAGTGAGTCTCCGTCGAGGTAGGGCTCCCACGCCACCACCCCAGTCCCTCTACGAGCGGCTTCTCGGATTTCGGGAGGGAGCGTTATGAGGGATGGATCGGGCGCACCGCCGATGGACTGGAGATAGAGGATTACCGAGGCGACCTGATCGGGCACGAGGCTGATGGGGGGCTCGTACACCTTGGGCATTTCGTTCTTGAAGCCTTCGACAACGTAGGCGCCCGGGTCGGCGATGGACTCGACCAGGTACTCGGTCGGCCTCATCTCCTTGCCCAGGTCCGCGCTGCGCTCGTCGGCCCGCTCAGCGGCGCGGAGGGCGATTTCTATCCGGCCATCGGCGCCTCCCAGATTGGGGCCGCGCACCGAGCTGCCGAGTGGGCCGACCGCGTGACAGGTGCTGCACTTGCCCGGTCCCCAGAACAACTGCTCTCCGTTCTCCACGGTCACGCCCTCGCCCAGCGGTCCAACACTTCCCCCCGACACGCGCGCGACGACCTCGCCCGACCAAATGAAGAGCCCGACGAGGATCACGGTGAAGAGCGGGGGCTTGAGTGCGTTCATGGGACGGGCTCCCCCGTTGCGGCGGCCGGGGCGAATTCCTTGCCCGTGAGCCCCACCATCCAGAACAGGAACGTCACTGCGGCGAGAAAGACGAGTGTGATCATCCCCACCATCCAGGCCATCTCGGCGTTGCTCGGAGTGAATGCCCAGGCCGACGTATCCCGCATGACCCCGTAGATGTGCCAGTTCTCTCGGAGTCCCGAGCGAATGAAACCCATGAGGCCCATGGTCAGAACGATGATCACGCACAGCGAAATCAGCGCGTACTGAGACCTCGCGGTGACGTGTCCCCAGCGAATGGCGCCCCGGCTACCGGCGCCCCGGAAGAGAACCACGTCGATGGCTGTGACCAGGATCAGCGCCGTAATGAGGATCAGCCATTGCGCCACGGCGATTTGCCTCAGGAACGGGTTGGCGGCGGCCATCACGAAGAACCCGTACACTCCCAGAACGCCCACGGAGGCCGTCGCCACCACCCCACAGTAGAGCGCTTGAGCCACGTGGCCGCGGTCGCGCAGCGCGAGTCCCACACAGACCACGACGGTGGTCATCGTCACCACGAGAAGAACGGCCGGGAGCTTGAACCACACCGCCTTCTCCGGGGCGAGGTCCATCGACTCGGGCGCCAAAGTGAAGAGTTCGACCGCGTACCATCCGAGAATCAAAAGGCACGCCAGGCCCGCGCCCACCACTACCGCCTTGGCGCCACGGCCCTGTTGGGAGATCGGCACGAGGTCCGTCTTGTTGGCGCGCCGGTACAGCAGAAAGCTTGCGAACGTCGCTAGGATGATGAAGTTGACCACAGCGTTCTTGGCGGCCATCAGCCCGAAATAACCGAGAATCGGGTGGACTTGCCCTCCAAGCGCGAGTTGTTCGGACCCGCTAAGCGGAAGGTTCCTCGGGGTGAGCCAGATCGCCACGCATACTATGAGGATCACGTTGAAGTATTTGATGTACTTCTGGTACCGCTCGGAGCCCGGGATCCGGTTCATTCCGGACCAGAGATAGTAGTTCCCGATGATGTAGAGCAGTCCGACCAGCAGCGCCTGCATGATGAACGTCCACGAGAAGGCGCCGCCCATCATGTTGTTCCCCATGACCGGACTCGCGCTGTATATCTCGCGGCCCAGGTAGTATCCGGCGAACGGAATCGGAATCATGGCCGCGAGCCCGATGAAGTTGCCGACGTAGCCCATCCAGTCGTAGTGGGCGCGCCTCTCGGGCGTGGTCGAGGAAAGAAACTTCACCGCTGCGTATGCCCCGACAACGAACCCTCCGAAGACGATGTTGCCAAGAAGCCGGTGGATGTTCAGCGGCATCCAGAGCGGATTCATGACGGCCTCGAGGGTGGTTCCCAGGAACTCTCCGTCGTCGGCCACTCTCACCGGGGTCATCATGAACGAGGTCCAGGCATTGCCTATGAACACCAGGGACGTCCCCACGACGTTCAGCAACACACCCAAACAAATGTGGAGACCCTTCCGAGCCCGCAGCCGCTCCCAGGAGCTGTAGTACAGGTAGAGGGCCGCCGTTTCCAGAAAGAAGAATATGGCGTACACGTACATCGACGGCGCGAAGATGCCTACGAAATAGTTGGCGAACCGGGGGTACAGGCCAAAAAGCGTGAACGCAAGGAGACCGCCCAATGCGGCTGTCGTGGCGAAGGCGGCGGACAGGAGCTTCGTGAACTCGTGCGCCAGGCGGTCATAGCGCTCGTCACCGGTTCTCCAACCGATGAACTCGACGATGACCGCGAAGATCGGAACGCCCAGCACGAACGCCGCGAACAGAAGGTGGAGTTGTGCGACGAACCAGACGGTGTTCCGTGGGTTGAGCCCGAAGAAGGTTCGGACGTCGTCGATGCGTGAGAGAGCGTCACCCCCCTGGACGGCCCAGAGGCTCTCGGGGACGAGTAGCCCGGCAGCGAGGCCGACGAACGCGGTGGCGAAGAGCTTATAGGTTGTGCTCCGGAGCCGCCGAGCCTCCGGGGATACCACTACTGCTGTTCACTCGACGCCATCTCGACGTCCACCTCGGACACCTCGCCTGCGGTAACCGACACCTCCTGCGTGACGGCCCCCAGCGTCTCGTGCCACACCTCCATCGTGTACGTGCCGGGTGGCACGTTCTCGAGCACGAAGCCTCCGGTGGCGTCCGTCACCGCATGGTATGGGTGATCCATCACGACGATCCACGCGCCCATCCACTCATGCATGTCGCAGCGCACCCTCACCTTTTCGGCGACCGTGAACGACACGTCGATCTTCTTGAGCCGACTGGGTTGAGCACGGTTGATGGGGCGATTCGCGAAGGCGACCGTATGGATATTGTGGGTGATCGGGTCGTTGTTCAGGACCGCCACGACCTCGCTCACCGGGGCGAGCAGGATGTGAGGCTCGAACGCGCAGCCACGCTGATCGAGGGTGGGTGGGGACGACGGTGCCTCCAGCCGCGCCCCGGCGGTGATGTCGATCAGAGACACTACGGCATGCATCAGGCCCCCGTTCTCCCCGACCCGCAGCCCATGGATCTCCCGCTCCTCACCGCAGGCGTCGGTATCCTCGGACACCGACACGCTTCGAGGCGCCGGGACGGTCCCGACGAAGCTGACCGTGCCCCGGATCACTCCGCCGTCAGCGACATCGATGACGGTATAGCCGGAATCACCGGTGGCCCCCTCCTGTTCTGCCGACGTCTCCGCGGGTCCGGCCTCGCTTTCTCTGCCGTCCGTGGCGGGCTCCTCACCGCCGCACGCGGCGAGGAGTAACAGGAGACCCGTCGTAATCCCTCGGTTTACTTTCATCGCTCGTTGGACTCCTTGGCTGTTCCCGCCGTCAATACGTACACGAAGTCGGCCGATGTGGTGACACCACCACGGACCGTCACTTCCTGCTCCAACTCGCCGAACACTTCGTGCCAGATCTTAACCACGTGGACTCCCTCGGGCACGTCCACGATCTCGAACTCTCCGGCACCATCCGTGATCGAGAAATAGGGGTGAGCGAAGATGCGGATCATCGCGTGCATCCATGGGTGGGCGTCGCATTCGACGTCGATTATGCCTGCTCGCCGGAGTGCCCGATCGGCGCGTATGCGCGACCCCTTGCTCGAGAGAGCCCAGTTTCCCACGGTACGGGAGCGCGTGCCGAACTGATAGTTCAGGTGCGTGTTGTGCAGGACCTCGTCCTGATTGTCGACTATGAGCACGCTACCAACGGTGACGGGCAGCACCGGTGGGTCGAAGCGGCAGCCCGTGTTGGACAGGAGGTAGTCCTGCTGCGTCACTTCACCATCCAGGCCGTCGACGAAGGCGACCCCATAGGCGAGCCGGCCGTTTTCGATCATCACGTCCGTGGCCTGGACCTCCTCGCCACAGATCTCTTGATTCTTGGTCACTTCCAGCATGCGAGGGGCGGGAGGCGTGCCTTCGACTCGCACCGTGCCGACGATCGTGCCCGTTTGGGAGAGGGCGGCTACGGGTGCTATCGCCAGCCCCATGGCGAGGACTCCCGCCAGTATCATGAGCTTGTTCATCCTGGCACCTCCTCAGAAAAACGCGTGAAGTTCTACGCTCAGCCGGTCGAGGTCCGTAACGGCCTGCGGTATGTCGTTCAGTCGGGTGTAGAACGTCGAGATCTGCAGGAAGGGGATCGGGAACGCCTCCAGGCCGATTCGCATCCTGGTTCTCGCGTTCTCCCCGATATCGGCGCTCGGGTCGAGGAAGCCGTATGTCACCTTTGCGTTCAAGCCCGGTGCCGCCAGGAAGTTGCCCTCCACATAGGCGGCTAGCTGTTCCGTCTCCTCTCCTCCGGTGGGCGTGTCGAAGATGTAGTCCACCTCGCCCAGGAAGGTGAACCGGCCGAGGGTGAATCCTCCGAATCCGCCCACGACGTCTCGGCGGGCGCCGAGCGCGTCGTTCCTCGACGCGGAGCCCCCGATTCTGAATGAAGGGAAGATCAAGGCGCCGGTCGCCGTGACCTGCTTGTTGCTGTTGTTCTCACTGGCGCCCTGGGTGCCGTTCGTAATCGCGAGGAACAGGGAGAGCGGACCGGGTTCGATCCCGAACTCGACTCCCTCGTCGGGCGTCGCGTAGTTGAACCCTGTTCGCTGGCGTATGAATTCGTCGTCGTCGAGCAGCCTCAGGCCGAACGGCAGCAGGAACTTCCCGGCCTTCACATAGCCGTCTAGTGGTAGGTTCTCCAGCAGGGCGAACGCTTCCCGAGTGGTGGCGCTCCCCGGTCCGATGATCTCGTCGACGTAGACCGTGAGCACGTCGGGGACGAGTCGGGCCTCCACCTGCACGTTCGCTTCCGACAGCCGAAAACTCGTGCGGGGCGAGGAGTCCGAGATGGTGCCGGCACCCAAGAGCCTCAAATTCCCTCCCACGGATATGACTTCGTTCAGGCTCCGCCCCTGGAATGCCCCCTTCCACGCGGGCAGGAACGCCTGTGCGTAGACGCTGCCGAACTGGTTTCTGCCGCCGCCACCGGTTCGGTTCGTGTGGCACTGGGAGCAACGGAAGCCGGTCCGAACGGAGAGGTACGGCTCCTCTCCGGCTGACAGGTTCGACGGCCCGAGGGTGAGTAGCAGCCCAAAGATCGCAGCGCCGCTACAGCCCATCAGATACGATTTCATGTTCATCGCGTGTTCTCCTAGTTGGCGGCGGCGCCGGACTGGATCCAGCCACGAACCGCGGCGATCTGCTCGGCTGACAAGGGGGGAAGCCCGCGCGGCATCCGCTCACCCACGATTCCGGCGCGTCCCTCGATCTTCCACATGATGTAGCTGGCATCTGGATTGCCGGCCTGGACTCGACGCATCTCCGGCTTTTCCACGCTGCTCACGCCCACCAGGTTCTGGAAGGACACGCCCGCGTCGAGGGCCAGGCCGAGCGGAGCCGCGGCACCCGTGTGGCACTGGGTGCAGATCGGCGTGAAGATGTTGTCTTGGATCCCGGCCAACGTGGGGCCGAGAGGTACGGTCGATCCCAGAGGATTGCCCAAGGTGTCGAGTCCCGTCCCATCGCCCGCACAGCTCCAACCCCCGGTCAGCACGGCCAGCAGCGCGGTTACCCGCAAGAGCTTGATCGTCATCGATTGCTCCTTCCCGTGCTGAGTTCCGGCTTCTCGCCGAACAGGCGAAAGAGCAGGCCTCTGGGTCGGTCGAGAGACCTCACATAGTGGACCAAGGCCCACAGCCGGTCCTCCGCCAAGCTCTGTGCATCGGCGTTCGACATGGCAGCGACTTGAGCCCTCGTCGGTTGGTCGGCCAGGAACGTCCGCAAGTCATCGACCGTTCCGGGGTCGAGCCCCTCGCTCATCTGCGCGACATCGATGTCCGGGCCACCTGGGAAGAGCACGATGTCCCGCTCGAACGCCGGCATGGGGGTGCCGCTCAACCCGGTGACCAGGGTGCGATAGATGTCGGACGGAGCCGATCCGGCCTTGTACCCACCGCGCGTGAAGTCGTAGGGATGTATCTTGCGATCCCAATCGTCGGTGAGTTCGTCCGCCGATGGGCCGTCTCCCCTCCCCAAGGGGCCGTGGCACTGGGCGCACCTGAGCGCTACGTAGACCAGGCGGCCCTCACTGACGAGCTCGGCGCTCACCTCACGCTCTCGAGGAATGCTCACGGGCGGGTCCGGCTCCTCGTCGGCGAAGAAATCCGAAAAGCCTTTGATATACCGCACGAGGGCCCACCGCTGATCCTCGGTGAGCATCTCCTCCCACTCCGGCATCCACGTGCCCGGCACCCCACGCGAGATCGTCCGAAAGATGTCCTCGTCCGCAGGGAGCGAGCCCGTCGGGGTCGTGCGGAACTTGAACACGCCCACGGTAAAGTCACGGGGCTGCGCTTCGCCCAGAAGGCGGGCGCCGGGGCCCTGGCCGTCGCCCAGGCGGCCGTGACACGGCGAGCAAGCGTCGCGGTAGAGTCCCGCCGCGTCGATGGTAGACACGTGCTGAGATTGGGCAGATAGATTCTGAGCTCCGACGAGGCCGAGCAGCGCCCCCAAGAGCGCTGCCTGGCGGACCCTGGTGGGAGCGTTCGGTTTCGCGTGCATGGGCTACCCCTCCGCTTCAACAGTGATCGTGCCGGTCATCCCCCGATCCGCGTGAGTGGCGATGGTACAGAGGACTCCGTAGTTGCCGGTCACGGTGGGCACCATGAAGAGCGTGGTACTCCCCCCGATCAGCAGCTCAACCGCCTTGAAGTAGGGCGCCTTGATTTCCGCCTGGGTGTCGTCGCCCTTCCTCAGGACGACCGTCTTGTAGAAGTCCCCGGCCGTGTAGTAGTGCTTGGACTGGTTGCCCGCCGCATTGGCCAGCGTGAGCTTGTAGCCCATCCCTTGCGTAAGCGTGATGTCCGGAGGGACGAATCCCAGGTCGTCGGAGCCCGCCGCCTCGAACATCTGGATCGTTAATTCGGCGGCCCCAACCCACACCGCGTTCGAGCCGGAGCGCCTCGAGTCGCTGGCCAGTGCCTGGTCGAAGTCGTCGGCCACCTCCAGGTCCAGAGCGTACCCATCGCCTCCCGTGATCGTCACGATCGCCGTCATGCCGGCCGCCTCGTGACCGGTGATCGTACAGAGAATGTCGAAGGTCCCGGCGATGACGGGTACGAAGAAGAGTTCGAGAACACCTCCGATCTTCAATTCAACAGCGTCGAAGTACGGAGCTTTGTATTCCGCATCGGACGTCTGGGCCTTTCTCGTCGCGACGGCCTGGTAGAAACTGGTCCCTTTGGGGGAGAAGTAGTGTTTGCTGGCGTTGTCGGCGGGATTGAGAATCCGTAGCACGTACGGCTTACCCGCCTCGAAGGTGAGCGTGTTCGGCGAGAACGAGAGGTTCGCTCCGTCCTCCACCATCGTTACCTCGATCACCTCCCTTTCGTCCCAGTTGACGAAGCCGACCCAATCCGACGCCAAGACAGGAGTCTGCACGAAGGGGGCCACCGTAATGGTGCCTGTCATCCCAAGGTCGGCGTGGCCGGCAATGGTGCAAAGCACCCCGTAGGTGCCGCTCTGGGTCGGCACGATGTAAAGGGTGGTGCTTCCCCCGATCAGGAGCTCGACTGCGTTCAGGTAGGGAGCCTTGATCTCGGCTTGGGAGTCGTCGGCCTTCCTGAGCACCAGCGTCTTGTAGAGTTCGACCGCCGTGTAGTAGTGCTTCGAGCCGTTAGCGTCGGGGTTGTCCAGGGTGAGCTTGTATCCGAGGCCCTCGGTCAGTTGGAAGTCGGGTGGCACGAAGGTGAAGGCGGTCGACGTTTCGTTCATGCCGATGGTTCTTTCAATCGCATCCGTCCACACCGCGTGCGAGCCCGAGCGTCTCGCGTCCGTCATGAGAGCGGTATTGAAGTCGGATGCCACTTCCAGGTCCAACTGATAGCCCTCGCCGCCCGTGATGGTGACGGTGCCGGTCATGCCCGCCGCTTTATGGCCCGTGATCGTACAGATGATGTCGTAGGTACCCGCGATCACGGGGACGAAAAAGAGCTCCAGGGTGCCGCCGAGCTTCAACTCCACAGCATCGAAATAGGGAGCCTTGTACTCGGCCTCGGCGGTCTGAACCTTCCTGGTGGCGATCGCCTGGTAGAAGCTCGTGCCCTCTGGGGAGAAGTAGTGCTTGCTGTCGTTCGAGGCGGGGTTCGTGATGCGAAGTATGTAGGGTTTCCCCGCCTCGAACGTGAAGGTGTTGGGCGAGAACGAGAGCGCGGCACCGTTCTCCACCATGTTCACAGTGATCGTGGTGGCCTCGTCCCAATTGACGAACGAGACCCACGCGGAGGCCAGCACGGGCGTTGTGGGCGGCGGTGGCTCCGTGGGTCCGGTAACGTCCGCCGTCTCGCCCCGGTCGCACGCGACCATGGCAAGTGCGAGAATCATTCCCAGTCGGGTTATCCGAGAGAATCGTGACATGCGTGTGTTGCCTCCCTATAGTCTTGAACGGCGCTTCCAGCGGTTCCGAATGCCGGTTAGATCTCGAGCGTTGCCGAATGGACAGGCAATTTCCGCGCCCGGCTCCATTCATCGAGGTCGGCGGTACCTATCTATCTGTCCTGTAACACTTTAGGCACACGTGATCGACCGATACGACGAAACAGCCGAGAGCCTGATGTGGGACTTTCGCTGTCACAACTGGCCTTCTACTGACTGTGGAGAGGAAGTGGGCCGGGGAGGGTGGAAAAGCGACTGAGGCTACGCTGCGAGAATACCCGCGTACAGAAAAGGCTTTCGGGCGCAATCGGTTGCGGCCGAGGGGTGGCAAGAAGGGGGTGCACGGATCGACCTGGGTGTGACATTCACCGACACCGCTGGCCGGCTCAGACCTCTCTACGTGCTCTCGTCGTCCGCCTGCCGCAGCTCGCTCATCCAGCGGTGGACCGTCCGCCGCGACACTTGGGCGGCCCGCGCCGCTTTGGACTGGTTTCCTCCACAACCCGCGAGCAGCGTGCGGGCGTACCGCCGCCGAAAGGCCTTGAGGGCCTCGAGGCGGGCGTTCGAATAGGGCAGGGAGAACCAGCCCTCCTCGATGTCCTGCGGCGCTACGAAGGCGCGGGGGCGGAACGCCTCGGGCAGGTCGGCTTGGGTGAGGCGGTCACTTTCGCGCAGGACCACGAGTCGTTCCATGAGATTCCGGAGCTCCCGCACGTTGCCGGGCCAGGAATGTCGTTCGAGGGCATCCCATACCTCAGGGGACACCTTGGGCGGATCTGTTCCGTGCACGGCCGAATACCGGGCGAGAAAAGTTCGGGCGAGCAAGACCACGTCCCCTTCACGCTCTCGCAGCGGTGGCAGGACTATCGGCACTACGCTGAGCCTGTAGTACAGGTCCTCGCGGAACGTCCCGGCGGCGACCGCCGCTTCGAGGTCTGTGTTCGTTGCCGCGACGACTCGAATGTCGACATCGATCAACTCGACGCCACCGAGTCTCCGTAACTGCCGCTCCTCGAGGACCCTGAGCAGTTTGGACTGGAGTCCCACGCTCAACTCGGGGAACTCGTCCAGGAAGACCGTTCCACCCGCCGCTTCCTCGAGGAGCCCCTTCTTTCTGTCCACTGCCCCGGTAAACGCACCACGCTCGTATCCGAAGAGCTCGCTCTCGAGCAGACCCTCGGGCAGCGCGGCGCAATCGACGGGCGTAAACGGCCGGTCCCGTCGCGGGCTGTTCGCGTGAATGCTACGGGCCACCAACTCTTTTCCGGTTCCACTCTCGCCCAGGATCAGCACGTTGGCCTCGGTCGGCGCTACCTTCATGACCCGGTCGAGGGTTCTCCTTATCGCTTGGCTCGACCCCACGATCCGCTCGGCGCTCCGTCCCCGCTCCACGTGCTCGCGGAGAGCCCTGTTCTCCAACATCAGGTTCCGGTGGCGTACGGCGCGGTCTACCGACAGGACCAGCTGGTCCGCCGTGAAAGGCTTCTCGAGGTAGTCGAAAGCTCCCTCCCCGATAGCGTGGACCGCCGACTCGATGGTTCCGTGCGCCGTCATGATGATGACGGGGAGTGCCGAGTCGTCGGCCAGGGCGACCGTGAGAATCGTCATCCCATCGACGCCCGGCATCCGAAGGTCCAGGAGAAGGGCGTCGGGCTTGACCTCGCTCATTACTTGTCTGAAGCGTGTTGGGTCGCCCAGTGTTGAGCAGACATAACCTTTTCGAGACAGGAAGCGCTCGCAGTTCTCGAGCGCCGCCGGCTCATCATCGACGATCAGGACGGTTGGACGGTCCATTGCCTATCAGCCAGGTTCACCGGGAAAGAGACTATGAACCGGGCCCCGCCTCCCGATGCACTTTCCACCCAGATCCGCCCCAGGTGGCGTTCGGCGATATTCCTACATACGGCCAAGCCCAGTCCGGTGCCATGGTCGTCCTGCTTGGTCGTGAAGAAGGGCTCGAAGATTCGGCGGCGGAGGTCCTTGGGGATTCCAGGGCCGGTGTCACTCACCTCCACCTCCACCTCTGGCTCGGAAGTGTTCTGACGAGTGGCCAACGTCACCTTGCCACCCGGTGGCGTCGCGTCCGCGGCGTTCAGGAGAAGGTTGACACACACGGTCTCGATCGCGTGCTCGTTCCCGATGATGGTTGGTAGATCCTCTGAGAGGATGGTCTCGAACTCGATGCCGCGCGTGGCGAACGTCCTCTCGAGCAAGCCACCCACATGGCGGCAAACCTGGTTCAGGTCGACCGGTGCGCGGTCCTCCGTATCATCCTGGCCAAAGGCCAGAAGGTTGCGGGTGACGTCGACCAGCCTCTGCGTGTGCTCGCCGACGACCCGGAGATCTTTGAGGAGGTCGCCGTTTTCAGAGGTTTCACGGAGCTGATCCTCCATCAACTTGACGCGATTGTCGATGATGGCGAGGGGGTTCTTGAGTTCATGCGCCAATCCTGCGGCCATCACGCTCACAGCCGCGTAACGCTCGGAGCGGCGCATCTGCTCCTCCAGCTTCGATTGCAGTCGGTTGTCTCGGATGATTAGCGAGTACCCGACGGTGCGGCCTTGATCGTCGCAGATGGGGGCCTGCGTAAGGCTGACTGGAAACGGATCACCCTCCTTTGGAGCCCTTGTGGTGAGCAGGTTCACTACTGCGCCGTGTCGGTCGAGTTCTCGCTGGATCAGTGCGGTCTCGGTCACCGATGCGTCGCAGCCCAGGAGGTCGTCAATATGCCGTCCCACCGCCTCTGAGGCGGTGTATCCGAACAAAGTCTCCGCGCCTCGGTTCCAGATGCGAACTCGGCCCTCCACATTGAGGCCGGCGATCGCGTCCGCGGAATACTCCAGTATGTCCTCCAGCTCGGAGTGGGCCTCCTGCAAGGCGCGGGTGCGCTCCGCCACGAGTTCCTCGAGTTGGCTTCGATGCTCGGACAGCGCCTTCGCCATCACTGTGAAGTCCTCGGCGAGATCCTCCAACTCATCATTGGTCTCCACTCGGAGCGGCGCGAGCTCGCCTCCCCTCGCCAGGTGGCGCACACCTTCTCTGAGCCTATAGATGGGCTCCGTAAGCTGACGCGCCGCCAACACCGCGAGCCCGAATACGATGGCGAGGACTACGCTTCCTCCAGCGATGAAGCCTCTCTGCAGGCTTCGGACCGGGGCCTCCAGGGCTGACACCGAGACGATCCGATACAACATCACCGGACCGATTCCGGATCCCGTGAGCCTGAGCGGCAGGTAGCTGATGATCCTGCCTCCGACCAGCAGAGTGCCGGCTGCTCCAGACAGCACTGCGGCCACGCCCTCAGGAGAGAGCTCACTCACGAGGTCGGCGTCGGTGCGGGAGGCGAGGAGCCGCCCCCAATTGTTTTTTAGGTTGGTGTGGTAAAGTAGCAGACCGCCGCCGGCCACAAGCCCGGTGGTGCCCGTCAGATTTGGAGACCCCATCTCGATACCGCTGAAGAGGACCGAGGCGCGCGCCTCGCCGACCACAATCCCGAGCATCGATCCCTGCGGGCCCCAGACAGGCTCCAGAATTGCGATGGTGGAAAGTGTGGAATTGTTGTCAGCGGCGTCTCCACGGCGGCGGAACTCCACCGGCAACGCGAGACGCTCACCCGACTTCAGAACGCTGGCGCGTTGGATGTAATAGAACCCTCCCGCCTCCAGGTCGCCGACGGCACCGGTGCCCACGTCCTCATCGGCCACAACGAACAGAAGCCTGCCGTCGGAGCCGATCACCTTTACCCGAAACAGGGTAGGGCTCAGGGAGAAGATCTCGGAGACCGCACGCTCTGCAGCCCTCCAGGCCGCCGAGTCCGACCGGACGAGTAGTGGTCCAAGGATGGCTCTTGCGAGGTAGGCTACCTGCCGCTCAACCTCGTGGAGTGCGCCCTCGGTTTGCGCCCTAGCGCCCTCGAGGTCGTGCTGGAGAGTGGACTCGGTAAGAGCCCGGACGTACCTACTGGTGATGACCGTCGCGAATCCGGAAACGGCGAGGAGTGGGAGGATCGCGAGGGAGGCGAAGGCGATCGCAAGCTTCGCGCGAATGGTGAGCCTGGGAAAAAGTTTGTTGATATTCATTGCTTCGAGCCCGCATTAGCTTTCCCCCCTCACGAAGCCTAGACCTGGCCTGGGCTTCATGCAACCCGCTCGAATCTTCGTCCAGCCACGGCATGCTCAGCCGTGGATGGCTCGGCCCGGTGCGGCGACTATCCGGTGTGCCGCGATGAACGAGGCGCCGACCAGGCCTACGGCCACCAGCACAGGTTGAAAAAGACCCACGCTACCGGGGATCGCCGGACCACCTGTTACCTCCAGCAGCGCCTCATGCAGGAGTCTGAAGGGACTCAGGGCCTCCAGTCGCGCGCCGAGTGACCCGGCGACGGGCGTCCTGAACGTACCCGCAGCGTGCAACAGAAGCAGCGACGAGACCGCTGCGAAGAGAGCGCCCTCCGCTGAGGAGCGTGCGATCGCGGCGGCCCAGACACCCAGGAGGTTGGCCACCACCAGCGTGAGCAGGAGTGCGGCCAGCACTCCTCCGAACGCCGTGGCGTTGCCGCTCGCGAGCGCGATCACGGCCAGGCTGGGCAGGAGCTGCACTGCGTCCAGCGAGGTCGCGGCCAGCACCCGTTGGGTCAGCAGAGACCGGGGCGATATGCCTGCCAGCGTGAAGCGCGTCAGGAGGCCCGACTCAGCGTCCCGGATGAGCGGGATACACGAGCCGAAGGCGCCGAATATGGTGAACAGCACTGTGTAGACCGCTGCGGCGTGCTGAGCGGGCGCCGAGCTGAACGCGATCGGACCAACCAGCAGGAGGGGGATGAGCGCGTTGAGCGCGAAGAGCCGCCGTCTGTGGGTGGCCACGGCCCACTCGAGAGACCAGATGAGCACGCTCACGGAGCGGTCTCCGGGAGGGATGGGTCCTCAGATGGGGCGGCAGGCGCCAGGGGCTGCCCCGTGAGATGCGCGAAGACGTCGGCGAGGTCCGGCTCTTTCACCCGCACCGACCGAATGGTCCGCCCGCTTGCGAGCACCGCCTGGCACAGAGCCGGTAGGACGCCCGGCCCGAACTCGCTGGTAGCGAGCAGACTGCCCGCGGCCTCGCTGACGGTCACGCCTTCCGGGTAGACGGCGTCTCGACACGGAGGCCCGTCCACCTCGATGGTTATGACCGTGCGTTTGGCCAGGCGCCGCAGCAGGGTGTCGGGCGTTTCGTCTGCCACCACCTCGCCACCGAGCAGGAACACCACCCTGGAAGCCAGGGCGAGTGCGTCGGCGGGCCCGTTCATTGCGGCGAGCACGGCGGCCCCCGAGCTGGCGCGCATATGAAGAAGGTCGAGGAGTGCGCTCCTCGCGCTCGGGTCCAGGCCCAGGAAGGGCTCGTCGAGAACGAGCAGGTCCGGCTCGTGTGCGAGGGCCTCCAGGAGCAGAAGCTTCCTGCGCATGCCGAACGAGTACTCGCTAGGCGGGACGTCTTCGTCCGCCGTCAGGCCGAACCTTTCGAACAGCTCACCCACGGCGGCCTTTGCTCGATCTCGCGAGAGCCCGGCGGCCCGGGCGAAGAAAAGGGCGTTCTGGTGGGCCGGAAGCGCGTCTACGTGCACGGATTCGGCCGCGACCACCCCCATGCGGCGGCGGTGCTCGGCGCGCAGAGACGCGGTGGGGTGGCCCAGCACGCGTACCGATCCGTCGCTAGGCGGCAACTCGCCGGTGATCATCCGCAGCACCGTGGTCTTGCCCGAGCCGTTGGGGCCCATCAACACGACGCGCTCCCCGGCACCGACGTCCAACGTCACACGCCCCACACCCGCCCGCCCGGACCGATAACGGTACGAAGCACCCTCGAGCCGCACGAGGGCGGATCGGTCTTCCTGCGTCATTCGTGCGTCACAGATCCCACCCGGCCCGGGCGAGCATCCCGAGATTGATGAGCACCACCACGAGTGCGGTCAGGTAGAACGCCGGATCGATGTCGGAGCCTGCTCCGGAGGGGAAGGCACCCTCGATGAGCGCGGGGAGGCGGAACAGGCCGAACGCCCAGATGATCCTCGCCAGCCAGGCGCTCTCCTTGACCCAGAGCCCCCAGAACACGAGGGCGGCGATCAAGGCTCCGGCGAGCAGCCAGACCCACACCGGTCCACGCCCCTCGGGCAACAGGCCCTTCTGCCAGAAGACGTAGACGGCCGCTTCGTAGAGTACGCCCACATGCAGGTAGACGAACGCCGCCTGCCGGAACTTGCGTTGCCGGGCACTGGACGGCGGGCTCGGTTCGTCCGCCTCGGCCGTAGCCGCCACGCCTACATGCCCTCCATCCCCAGCTCGGTGCGCGCCTGGTCCATGAGTTCAGGAGTCATCTCCGCAACGCCCTGTTCGCGCGCCCACTCGCCGTATATCCTCTTGACCATGCCGCGCACGAACTTGGGCACATTGCTCAAGCGGTCAACGGCCTCGGGCGTCCAGACGAGAGGGCCGGCGTCCGCGGGGTTCGTGACCCCCGCCACAGGCACGTCTTGCGAAAGCGCGTTGGCAGGCTCCTGAAACGCGTCCTCCCGCCCGCCCTCCAGCGATCCCCTCACCAGCTCCATGGGCTGGGCGGGCACGTCGCGGCCCCCGATCTTCACGCCCAGGCTGCTGACGAGCTGGGTCTCCATGGGGTTGGTGAGCATGGCCATCTCACGGCCGCAGCCCGGACACTTGAACACTACGGCCAGGGTCCCGTCGCCCGGCAGTTGGCGCTCCGCAAAGTCCATCGCCTCGTCGCACTCCAAGCAGAGGAATTTCATTGGGTGTTTGCTCCGGCTTGGGCGGCGGCGGCGACCCGGTCGGCCAGCGCCAGGATGGCGCGACTGGACGCTGCATCGGGCTCCTTGGTGACCAGCGGCTCGCCCAGGTCAGTGGACGCACCCAGGCGAGGATCGAACGGAATGCTGGCCCACAACGGCACACCGGATTCGGCCGCGAGGCGCTCCGCCCCCCCGGACTCGAACAGGCTCGAACGGTGGCCGCACTGTGAGCACTCGTGCTCGGTCATGTTGGCGACGAGGCCCACGACGCCGACGCCGGCCTCCTGCACCAAGCGCAGCGACTTGGACACCACGAAGCGGGCCGACTCGGAGGGGGTCGTGACCAGGAGCGCCTGATCCAGGTCGGGCAGCAACTCGAGCAGCCGCTCGATTTTGTCCGTGCCGGGAGGTACATCGACCAAGAGGAAGTCCAGCTCCCCCCACGCCACGTCCGCCAGGAACTCGCGGAGCACGCCCGTCTCGAGGGTGCTCCGCCACGTGAACTTGCCAAAGTCGGGCGCCCGCCAGCCCAGGGGCGTGTCTTCGGCGTCTTGAAGGAGCTCCATGGACATCACCCGGACGCCCTGGACCCCCTGGGGCGGTTCCACTCCGTCCGGGCTATCGCCCAGCGACATGCCCGACACACCGAGCATGCGGCCCAGGGAGGGCCCGTTCAGATCGGCGTCGACCGCTCCCACCCGGTGTCCTCTCATTGCCAGGGCCGCCGCCAGGTTGGCAGTGATGGCGCTCTTACCGACTCCGCCCTTGCCGCTGGCCACGGCCACTACCGTGCCCACGGTCGAGAGCCTCGCCGCCAACTGGCCCAGCTGATCGACAACCTGCTCGAGGATCTCCGAGCCGGTGCTGTGCTGCACCTCTTTGTAGGTACGGATCTTACGCATGGCGTGTTTGCTCACGAATCGTTGTCATCCTCACGGCACGAGTTGCGTCTCGTCTTCGTCGAGCAGCACCAGTGCATCGACGGGACAGGTGGCGCACGCCTTGGACAGCCTGTCTTGTTCGGCCTCGGTTGCGCCCGCCACGAACGTTGCGATCTCTTCGTCGTCAAATTCGAAGATCTCGGGCGCGGCGTCGATGCAGTCGCCGAAGCCGACGCACAGGGTGCGATCGATCTTGACCGTCAGCGGTCCGAACCTGCGATCCTCGATGTCCTCCAGCGTTCCCCCTCATGTTGTGGCACCGGGTGCAAGGCCGCAACGTGGTGATGACCAGCGCCCGCGGGCAAGGTTGCCTCGTGGCCCAGATCAGGCGGGTGGGAGCAGGATGGTTCCTTCGGCCACGGTGACCGAGTGGCCGATGAGGTGCACCCGGTCGCCCTCGAGTCTCACCGTGAGTTGTCCACCTCGGCTGGAAATCTGTTCGGCACGGAGTGGGTTCCGACCGAGCCGTGCGACCCAATAGGGCGTGAGTGCGGTGTGAGCCAGGCCGGTCACCGGGTCTTCGTCGATGCCCGCCCAGGGAGCGAAGACCCGCGACACGAAATCGAGGTCGTCCGAGTCCGCCGGGGCCGTCACGGCCAGCACGAGGACCTCGCCCACCTCCACGGCCGCGAGATCGGAGAAATTGGGTCGAACCCGCTGCACGCCGGCCTGGGTCGAGACCTGCACGATCATGACGTGGCCGCCGGTCTCGACGGCCTCGGCATGCTCGATCCCAAGCGCTTCTAATAATCCGGGAGGAGGTGGCACCGGCGCGGTAGTTGTGACCGGGAAATCCAAACGCACTGCACCGTCGGCCTCTCCATGCACCGTCAACGGACCGCTCGCCGAGTGGAGCACGATGGGTGACACCGCGCCCGAGGCGAGCAGCACGTGGCCGGAGGCCAAGGTGGCGTGCCCGCACAGCGGTACCTCGATGGCCGGCGTGAACCATCGAATGCGGCGGTCACCTCGGTCGTCGGGTGGATAGAGGAACGCCGTCTCGGCGAGGTTCATCTCCAGCGCGATGGCCTGCATCTGGGAGGCGTCGAGCGGGTAATCCATGATGCACACGGCGGCGGGATTGCCCTTGAATGGCACGTCCGTGAACGCGTCGACCTGCTGGAAGCGGATGCTTTGGTTCCACATTGTCCCGTCTCCGGCTGGTTTGAA
The DNA here is from genome assembly GCA_022571515.1 of Gemmatimonadota bacterium. Lineage (GTDB taxonomy): Bacteria > Gemmatimonadota > Gemmatimonadetes > Longimicrobiales > Gaopeijiaceae > JACZXQ01. Next base: position 169,416 of record JACZXQ010000001.1, on the reverse strand, counting down.
CGCACTATGGCTCCTTGGTATTGTTACCACGCCGGGCCGGTGCACCTCAAGGGCTGAACCTCGGGAGCGGAGTGATGACGGAGATGATCTTGATCGGCCTCGCCGGAGTAGCTCTGATCGCGGCGGCGGTTCAGAGCGCAACGGGGCTCGGATTCAGCCTCCTCCTGGCTCCGGCGCTCCTGACGGCGATGGAGCCCGCCCAAGGTGTTCAGGTTCTGATCGCGTTGAACCTGGTCATCGCGGCTCCCATGTCGTGGCGCCTTCGGCGTGATGCCTCCGCACCGCTTTTAGGCGTTCTCGCAGGGGGAGCCGTGTTGGGCTTGCCCCTCGGGCTCTGGCTCTTTCTCGCGGTCGACGCTCGGCTCCTCATGATCTCCGTCGCCACGGTGATTCTGGCCTCCGTGGCAGTCATGGCAAGTACCAAACCAAACGGAGGCGATGAGCCTGCGACGCCACCGGTCCTCCCGTCACTGTTCGCGGGAGGAGTGGCAGGGGCGCTGACGGTCGGGCTGGGTCTGCCGGGGCCCGCTTTGGCGCTCTTCACGCGTTGGGCCGGACTCCGGAGGGACCGGGCCCGCGCGACCATCCTCTCGCTTTACGTTCTGATGTACGCAGCGGCTGCGACTTTGCAGGCTCTGATTGTAGGGCCGGGTCCTGCCGTCGCTCGAACGTCCCTGATACTGCTCCCCGCGGTCGTAGCCGGAGTATTCCTCGGTGACCGGTTCTCCCATCGCCTGAGCGAGGCGCGTTTTCCAACAGTGCTGCTACTGCTGGTCCTCGCCTCGGGTCTCTACCTCCTGATTGGCGGCCTCCTGTGAGCCATTGGTCCGCCCGCTTTCCCCGCGTTCCCTTGTGCCATCGGCCGACACCGCTCGAGCCGGCGCCCAACCTCTCGGAGACGCTGGGCACTCCGCTCTGGATCAAGCGAGACGACTGTACGGGCCTGGCGTTCGGTGGCAACAAGGCGAGGCAGTTGGAGTGGTACCTTGGAGACGCCCGTGCCCGCAGCGCGGACACCATCCTCATAACCGGCGCCGTCCAGTCGAACTACGTCAGGTCCGCTGCTGCCGCGGCGGCGAAGCTCGGGTTGGCGATCTGCGTACAGCTCGAAGAGCGCGTCCCGAACACGGACCAGGCGTATCAGTCCTCGGGCAACGCCCTGTTGAGTCGACTCCTCGGTGCCGTCGTTCGGTCCTACCCGGAAGGCGAGGACGAAGCAGGTGCGGACCAGGCCCTCGATGCCTGGGCTGATGAGCTTCGGCGTGAGGGCCGCTCGCCGTACGTAATCCACCTCGGCACCGAGCACCCGCCCCTGGGGGCGCTCGGCTACGTTGAGGCCGCGGAGGAGTTCCTCGCCCAGGCCGCGGCTCTGGGTCTTTCCGGCGGAACCATCTGGCTACCCAGTGGCAGCTCGCACACCCACGCAGGGGTGCTCGTCGGGCTGGCTCTCTTTGGAGGGTCGGATTGGCAGGTGACAGGCGCATGCGTGCGCCGCGACGCGCCCACACAGACTGAACGGGTGCTCGCCACCACCGAACGGCTTGCCCGACTCCTGGATGTGCCGAACCCCGTTGCGCCCCAGCGGGTGCGGCTCGTGGACGACACTCTGGCTCCCGGGTACGGTCGGCTCAACCCGGAAACCCTCGATGCGATGCGCCTGTTCGCCCAGAAGGAGGGCCTGATCCTCGACCCGGTGTATACCGGCAAGGCGGCGGCAGCCTTGGTGGGCAGGATCCGTGCCCAGGAGGCCCTCGCGGCACCGGTCGTGTTCCTCCACACCGGAGGCACGCCCGCCCTCTTCGGGTATTCGGACGCCCTCTCCGGTTTCTTGACTGTTTGAACGCTCCGCGGCTGGTCTGTACTCTTACAGCCATGAAGCGGAGCGACGAACACCTGAGGGGTCACATCCGGCGGAGGCAATACCTCGGCCGGGCGATCGACGCCGGCAAGAACGTGGATCAGGTGGCGCGCGTTCAGATGCTCCGCATTCTCATGTGGACCATTCCCTTCGGTGGCGCGGCTGGGCTCCTCGCCGGGTCCAAACTGGGGCATCCAGTGATCGGCCTGATCGTGGGAGCGGCGCTCGCCACGTCCGTCAGCGTCGCGATCGTCGAGTCGGGCGCGAAAATGGGTAGCCAGATCTACAACCCCTCCGGCTCGTCCACGCCCCACAAGCGCGACTATTCCATGGCGGCCTCGCTGGCCATCCGCGGGCAGTACGCCAAGGCCGCAGCGGCTTATGAGCTCGCGATATCGGAATACCCCGAGGACCCCGAGCCCTACCTGTGCCTCGCCCGCTTGCTACGCGACGACATGGGCCGGCACGAGGAAGCCGCGCGCTGGTTCAAGCGGGCTCGCTCCGACACGCACATATCCGCCGGTCAGGCACTGCTCGCATCGCGCGAACTGATCGAGCTCTACACGGTGCAGCTCGGTGAGCCCGCGAAGGCGGCGCCCGAGCTGGCGCGGCTGGCCGAGAAGTACAAGGGCACGCCGGAGGGCGATTGGGCGAGGGACGAGTTGGCCGAGGTGAAGCGAGGGATGGCGGAAGCCGAGGAGGCCTGAGGGTTAGGCCGAGCGGTGCCGCTTTCGTTTGAGAAAGTCCTTCATGATGTACTGGCCCAGCGTCACCGTGGACGTGAAGTAGGCCTTGCCGCGGGAGATCTCCGAGACCTTCTCGATGAACTGAACAAGGTAGGGGTCACGCGCCAGCATGAAGGTGTTGATCAGGATGCCCGCCTTCCGGCAGGCCGCCACCTCGCGGAAGGTCGGCTCCAGTATGTGCCGGTCCATGCCCCCCGAATTCATGTAGATCTGCCCGTCGGGCATGGTCACCGCGCTCGGCTTGCCGTCGGTGATCATGATGATCTGCCGCATGTCCATCTTCTGAGAACGCAGCAGGTTGCGGGCGAGCATCAGCGCCTCGGCCGTGTTGGTATGGAAGGGCCCCACCTGCGCCTTTGCGAGCTGCGACAGCGGGATCTCCTGCGCTCGGTCGCCGAAGGTCACGACCTTGAGCGAGTCCCCGGGGAACTGAGTTCTGATGAGGTGCGAGAGCGCCAACGCGACACGCTTGGCCGGTGTGAACCGGTCCTCGCCGTAAAGCACCATCGAGTGCGAGATATCCAGGAGCAGCACCGTCGCGCACGACGATCTGTATTCGGCCTGGTGCACCATGAGATCGCCATAGTCCAGGTCGAGGGGCACTTTGAGGCCCTCTCGCTCGATCGCCTTCTTGAGCGTGGCGGGAATGTCCAGGTTGAGCGTGTCGCCGAACTCGTAGGGCTTGCTCACCGCGTCGGCCTCCACACCGGTGGCCAGGTGCGGCGTGTCATGCGAGCCGAACGCCGAGCGGCCGAGGGCCGAGAGCAGGTTCCTGAGCGCTCGGTACCCCAGGAAGTCCATCCCCTTCTGGGTGAGATTGAAGTTGACCTGGTGCGAGGCCTTCTTGGCGTCGTCGATCTGGCCCTGGCCAGTCACGTCCTGGATGGAGCCGGGCATCATGGGCTGGCCGCTTTCCAACGAGATGTAGCCCTCGTCAACCATGCGCTGGATGAGGTCGTCGAGCAGATCGGCGAGCTGCTTCTGGATCGCCTCGTCTCCCTCGCCCTCGCCGCGAAGCTCCTCGATCATCTCGGGCGTGAGCTCACCGCCCTCGATCAGCGCCTTGAGGAGGGCGTGCTTGAGGGCGTCCAACGAGTCGTTGTCCTCCAGACCCGACCAGCCCCAGTAGGGATGGTAGTTCGGGCCGCCCGCGAAACCGCCGTTCAACAGGAAGTCCGACAGCGACTCCATCAGCCCGTCGAGGTTCAGGGCGTCGATCCAGCGCCCCTTGTACTTGGAGTATGTGGTGAATCTCATGGGCTGTCTCGACGGGTTCCAATCCAAAGGGAGTAGTCTAGTACCAGTGCGGCGCCGGGCGGTTCCTGGCAATCTGGTGCGTTCGTTGACACGGGCCGGTCGGGTGGATCACTGTGCGCCTGTGAGCACCCATCCCCGAATCGACGTCGCGCGCCTGCGCTCCGACTTGCTCGCGTTCTACGACCGCGCCCGCCGGGATCTGCCCTGGAGGCGGGAGCGTGACCCGTACCGAATCTGGGTTTCCGAGATCATGCTGCAACAGACCAGGGTGGAGACCGCCGAGCCCTATTACCGCCGCTGGATGCAGCGCTTTCCCACGTTGGACGACCTGGCCGCGGCCTCGCGGGACGAGGTCTTGAAGGCCTGGGAGGGCTTGGGGTACTACTCGCGTGCCCGGCGGATCCACGATGGCGCGCGCATGGTGTGCGAGCGACTCGGTGGCGAGATCCCGTCGACCGCCCAGGCGCTACGCGAGCTGCCGGGCGTGGGCGAATACACCGCGGGCGCCGTGGCCAGCATCGCGTTCGGTGAGGTGACCCCTGCGATCGACGGGAACGCGCGCCGCGTTCTGGCGCGACTGTTCGACCTCGCCGATCCGAGCCTCGCCGAGCTCAGGGCGATCGTGGAGGAGCTGATTGATCGCGAGCGACCGGGCGACTTCAACCAGGCCGTGATGGAACTCGGAGCCACGATCTGCACGCCGCGCACTCCGACATGCGGGGCCTGCCCGCTCGGATCCGTTTGCCGGGCTAAAGCGGCCGGCACCCAACTCGACAGACCCATGACCAAGAGCCGTGGCAAGACACCACTCAGGGAGTTCGGGGTGGCCGTCGTGCTCGACCCGGAGTCACGGCTGCTGATGAGGCGGCGACCGGAGGAAGGACTGCTGGGCGGCCTGTGGGAGTTTCCCAATATGTCCATCCGGCCCGGGGAGCACTCGGCGCAGGCCGCACGCCGTGCCGCTGCCGAGGCCGGAGCACACCGCCTGGAATCCTCGAGTTCCACGGCCTCCGGTACGCTCCACCCGGTGCGTCACACGTTCAGTCATTTCAGGGCAATCTACCGTCCGCATGCTTTCAGCGCGGCTCCCGTCTCGTTGCCCGAGGGTTGCCGGTGGATCGAGCCGCCGGAGGCTTCAGGTCTCGCGATGCCCGTGGCTCAGAGGAAGATCCTCGAGAGCTGGAGATCGGCGGTTGGTGAGAAAATTCTGGCTTGAACGGGCTGACCAACCCATCGTGTTGCGGGCACGGGTGGTGCTGGGTGGTCTGCTCGCACTTTCTTCAAGGAGGTACGTTATGGTCGAGGCGCTCGGGCCGTTCATGCCGTGGATGCACCTAATGGGGCGGATTCTCTTCTCCATGATGTTCATCGCCAGTGGTATGAACCACCTCATGAAGCTCGACGACATGTCTGCCTACGCAGCTTCCAAGGGGGTTCCCGCCGCCAAGGCAGCGACGGCCGTTTCGGGACTCATGATAATGGCGGGTGGCATCATGATCGTGCTTGGATGGCATCGCTTCATCGGGGCCGGTCTGTTGGTGATGTTCTTGATCCTGACGGCCTTCATGATGCATCCGTTCTGGAAGGAGTCCGACCCACAGGCCTCCATGAACGAGATGAGCCATTTCATGAAGAATCTCGCGTTGGCTGGCGCTGCCATGTTGATCGCGTTCTACGCCGGTATGCCGTGGCCGATGAGCCTCTGAGGATTTAGCCGCGCCCGCCCGCCCGCCGCTCTTCAGTGGCGGGCGGGCGCACGGCGGTCAGGACCCGAAGGGATCGAGGCCTTGCGGGCTCGTGCCCGGATGCTGCTCTCGGCGAGCCCGCGCGTAGCTGCCCGACTGGCTGCGGCTGATCCGCCGCTCTGCCACCAGGCCCTCGAGCACGAGCTCGCAGGCCGCCGTCCGCATGCCGTCAGAGGCCTGCGCGGCGGCAAGGCCAACCTGTTCGACCAGTGGCAGCAGGCCCGGCACGATGCCGAAGCCCTTCACGCACGCTTCGGCGGCGCTGTCTTGCCCGACCTGGAGTGCGCCGCCCATCTCGAAGTACTCCACGATCTCCTCCACGTCCGCGCCGTCCGCGCGGCGCTGGAAGACCTCTGCCGAAGCCTTGGCGATGAGATCGCGGGCGATGCGGTCGGCACCCTGTAGCTCGCCGTCGTACTCCAGCTCCATCTTGCCCGTAATCGCCGGCATGGCCGCGTAGATGTCACCGATGCGGGGCACTGCGACTTCCTCGCCGAATGCGAGCGCCCGCCGTTCGGCGTTGGAGACCACGCTCTCGACCACGGTGATCGGCATGCGCTGGCTGACACCGGAGCGCTGGTCCACGCGTTTGTCCACCCTGGCGAGGAAGGCGATGCGTTCCACGACTTCCTCGACGAAGTCCGGGATCTCCACCGAGATGCAGTCCCGATCGACCCACGCCTCCTGGCGGGTGATGTCGATTCCGGTTTGTACTTCGTTCGGATAGTGCGTCTGGATCTCGGCGCCGATGCGGTCCTTGAGAGGTGTGATGATCTTCCCGCGTGCCGTGTAGTCCTCGGGATTGGCGGTGAACACCACCATAACGTTCAACCGCAGCCGCACGGGATAGCCTTTGATCTGGACGTCCCCCTCCTGCAGGATGTTCAAGAGGCCGACCTGGATCTTTCCTGCCAGGTCGGGCAGCTCGTTGATGGCGAAAATGCCCCGGTTCGCCCGGGGCAGCAGTCCGTAGTGGATGGTGAGCTCGTCGGCCAGAATGTGCCCGCCGCGGGCGGCCTTGATGGGGTCCAGATCGCCGAGGATGTCGGCGATGGTCACATCCGGCGTGGCGAGCTTCTCCACGTAGCGCTGCTCCCGGGTGACCCACTCCACCGGGGCCTGGTCTCCGTGTTCCTCCAGTAGGAGGCGCCCGTACTTGGAAATAGGCTCGAGCGGGTCGTCGTTTACCTCGCTCTCCGCGAGGATGGGGATCTCGGGATCCAACAGGTCGACGAGCTGGCGCATGATGCGGCTCTTGGCCTGGCCTCGGAGTCCGAGGAGAATGAAGTCGTGACGAGCCAGGACGGCGTTTACGATCTGCGGAATCACCGAGTCGTCGAATCCGACGATGCCGGGAAACAACGGCTCGTTCGACCTGAGCTTGCGGATGAGGTTGTGGCGCAACTCGTCCTTGACCGTGCGGGCCACGTACCCGGACGCCTTCAATTCACCGACGGTCTGAGGTCGGTTCTGCGACATGCGTGCACCTCACTCCAGGGGGGGTTCGCCGTGCGACCATTGCGGGATCCGCTCGGGAAGCAGAGGGTACCCCCTGGCCGATCGTGATGATCCCCGTCATTCGGGTCGTTCCACAATACAGGAGACAGCATGTCGCAGGCCTCCCAGCTCACCGGACCGGTAACGCCGCTGGAGTTCCAGCCGCCGCTTCCCGCCGATCGACTCATTCTCCAGGAGGCGCCGGACGAGGAAGCCGTGCCCATGGACGTGATCTTCGTGGGCGGTGGACCCGCGGGGCTGGCCGGGGCGATCGAGTTGGCACGCCTGGTACAGAAAGACAACGAGGCGGGCGGCGGTATCGGCGACATCGAGATCGGCGTTCTGGAAAAGGCGGGCCAGTTGGGCGAGCACAGCCTCTCGGGAGCCGTCGTGAACCCCCGCGCGCTCAGGGAGCTCTTCCCCGAGCTGGAGATGGACGAGTTTCCGCTTGGGCAGCCGGTCTCCAAGGAAGCGGTATACCTGCTCACCGAGTCCAGGGCCATTCGGCTGCCCACGCCCCCGACGATGCAGAACCACGGCAACTACGTGGCATCGCTCTGCGAGATCGTACGCTGGTTGGGGGAGAAGGCTGAAGGACTCGGCGTAAACGTCTTCCCCGGCTTTCCCGTGGCGTCCTTGCTTGCGGACGGCGACCGGATCCAAGGCGTGCGCACCACCCCGTCGGGGCTCGACCGGGACGGAGAGCCGGGCGGCGGCGATTACATGCCGGCCATGGATCTCGCCGCGCGGGTGACCGTGCTCGCGGAGGGGCCACGCGGCACGCTGTCGAACGCCTACCTGGACTGGCAGGAGATCGGCTCGGAGAACCCCCAGATCTACGCGCTCGGCGTGAAGGAGCTGTGGGAGACCAAGAAGCCACTCGACAGGGTGATCCATACCATGGGGTGGCCGCTGCCGGGAGACGCTTTCGGCGGGAGCTTCATGTACCCGATGGAAGACAACCTCGTGGCTCTCGGACTGGTCGTGGGGTTGGACTACCGTGACGCGCGCTTCGACGTGCACGAGGTGCTTCAACGCATGAAGCTCCACCCGTTGTTCCGTCCCTACCTGGAGGGCGGCGAGATGGTCGAGTGGGGAGCCAAGACCATACCCGAGGGTGGCTACTACGCGGTGCCGGCTCGCAGGCACGGAAACGGGATCTGCATCGTGGGCGACTCCGCGGGTTTCGTGGACGTTCCGTCGCTCAAGGGAATCCACTACGCCATGCACTCGGGCATGCTCGCGGCCCGCACGATCTTCCAGGCTCTCAAGGCCGATGATACCACCGAATCCGGGCTCGCGACCTACACCCGTGCCGTGGACGAGAGCTACATCATGAGGGACCTGAAGCGGACCCGAAACATCCGCCTGGCCTTCAAGAGCGGGTTCTATTCCGGAGGCTTCAAGGCCGGCATGATGACCCTGACGGGCGGGGCCTTTCCCGGCGGAAAGATCGGCGTGGAGGAGGATGCTGCGGAGCGGCGGTCACTGGGCGTCGGCGGCCCGTCTACGCAGCCCGACGGCAAGCTCACGTTCAGCAAGCTGGACGGGGTCTACAAGGCCGGCAATCAGACTCGCGACGACATCCCGTCCCACTTGATCGTGGGTGATGACATCTCACCCGAGGCCGGCGAGCTCTATGTGCACATGTGCCCGGCCGGCGTCTACGAGATGGACGGCGACGAGCTCAGGGTCAACGCGCCCAACTGCGTGGACTGCAAGGCCACGGACGTGCTGGGGCCGAGGTGGACGCCCCGCGAGGGAGGGAGTGGACCGGCTTACCGGCGGATGTGAGGGGGGGCTTCAGATGGTGAAGGGGGCAGGGGCACGGGCCGTCAGCCCCCCCCGACCGCTACGCTGCCTCGGCCGCATCTATGGCGTCTTCCCTCTCCATCTCTTGGTTGTGACCACGACCTCGGGTTTGATTCCGGTCTCCTCCTCGACGAGGGCGCCGATCCGCTCGGCCATGTCGCTCCCCGGAATGCCGTCTCCCAAGGGCAGGCGGCCTCCGCCCGCCAGCATCGCCCGAATGCGGTAGTAGACCTTGGCCTTGGCGCCCTGGCCGCTCTGCGCGTGTACGCCGATCTCGATTCGGCGCACCTCATCCACGCTCACCCGACGCCGCATGCGAAACAGGAAACGGCGCGTCGCAACGATCTCTCCGCCACCGATCTCGACGTTGAGCGAGTTGACGAGCGTGTACACTCCAGCGGCCACGAGAAAAAGCCCCACCCCTCCGAATACCACCAGGAACATCCCCGTGAAGAGCACCACCATCGTACCGGCGGGTGTGCTGAAACCCCCGCCCATCTCTCAGGCCGCTCGCATCATGAACGCTCCAGCGCCCGCGAAGACCGCACCGAAAATCATCATGGCCACTCCCATGCCGCCCTCACGACCCGCCGGATACCTCAGCACCAGGCCCCGACCTCGACGCTCCACACGAACGACATTGCTCGAAAAATCATCACGGTCCGGCGCGGCCGCCGCGACCAGTGCGGCTCTCTCCGCCAATAACGGCTCAGGCGTGCGGTACACGGGGATCTCGAACGCTTGGTCGAGATCGGCGCCGGGCAACTTGGCAGCCACTCGCACCGTCCATTTGTGGTAGGAGTCGGACGGCTCTTCCGTTTCGGGGAGATCCTCGGGAAGCGCGAACGTGAAGCGCGCACGCACACCTGTGCCGGAGCGATCCGCCTCGGGGACCATCTGTCGCGCCCACACCACCGACTCCCACTTGGACGAGTCATTGCTCGACTTGCTGATCCTCACGTGTACGCAGGAGAGAGTCGTGGTGAGCTCGAAGGTGTCCGACGGGCGAAGCGGCAACTCCACGAAACCGCCCACATGCCCGCCGATGGACCCGGGGAACGGATCCAGCTCGATCGTCAGACCGCCGAAGCGCCGCCAGCGCATGGTGTCACGGACCGCTATGAACAAGAGCGCCACGCCGGTGAAAGCGAACAGTGGCAGCACCCAGGCGAGGAACACGTCGAGATCCTCGTCTCCCTTGAGGACCATCCAGCCCAGGGGGAGGCCCAGCGCGTTCCAGATGGTCGCGACCAACCACATCACCGCGACTTCCTTCGGGGCGGTAGAACCCACGCGCCCACCGGCCCATTGGGACTTGGCGAGCCACGGCCGCCCCGGCGGATCAGGAGATGCGTGTTGACTCATTCGCTTCTCTTCACTCGTAGTGGGTCTTGCCGGATCGTTCGGAATGTCCACATCGTACCAGGGTAGGTGCCAAGCGGCACGCCGGACGAGGGGCTCGTCGGGTTCTGGGTTGCGGGAGGAGGCGGCATGGGTGGGAACGGTGAGGGGATTCTCGACCTCGATTTGGGCCAGATTCGGCGCAAGCCCCGACGCCTTTGGCTGAAGTTTCTCCGTGTGCTTCTCAAGATCGGCTTCTTTGCCCTCAGGGTCGTGCTGGTACTCGCCCTTCCGTTCGTGGTGTTGGTACGAGGGTCTGTGTACTCCTATCAGGAGATGGGCCTCCACACCTGGACCGCCCTCGGATCCGGGGTCGCTGCGACCATTCTCCTGTTCCTGATCTACGCGTCGTGGCTTTGGAAGCGGATGACGGGCAAGCGAAAGGTCCCGCGCCTGGCCGGCCGTGTCCTCATGCTCGCGGTCGGTGGCTACGCCGCCTACGCCCTACTGTTTCTCTCTGCCGCGAATGTAAAGACGCCCGAGCTGCGCGACTACTACACGTCGCTCCACCCCCTCCTCCGGCTCGGGTCGAGCACGTTCCTGCTCTTCGACCGGGAAGCCGTCATCACCGACATGCAGAGAACGCCTGAGGATTACCTGAAGATGGGCCTTCCCGTAAACGAGACGTCGCTCCACTTCAAGCGGGAGGACAAGTACGTTCACGCCATGGACCTGCGCACCGTCGGCCGGCCCAAGTGGAGGAACCACATCACGAACGGGTACTTCCGTTTGATGGGCTTCCGCACCCTCCGCCACGTCGGCACCGCCGATCACCTGCACGTGTCGCTTCCGCTCCCGGAGAGTGGCCCCTGAGCAGCCCAATCATGGCGATGATCGCATCGCCGACGGCCCGAGCGACCGCTTTCGCTATCACGGCCGTGCTCACGACGACGAACGCGAGTTCCGGGCAGGAGGCGTCCGACCTCATCGAGCTCGGGGAGGGCAGGCGTTATCCCTCGACCGCGGCGCGCAGCGCTCGGTCGAAGGTGTGGGTCCGCCCCACTCCACGACGCCGGCAACAGGCCAGACGGAGCAGATCTCGGGCGGACAGCTCGGGGTGTCGGATGATGGAGGACCGTGCCAGCGCGAGATCGTCGGCCTCGATGGACCAGATGTCGATCGCTCTCGACTCTGCGGACTTCTCACCTCCACCGCACCATTTCAAGCCCGTGTGCTCGGCTCCGAGCCATGCGCCAACGTGCGAGGGTGCGGTATCCGCCGGGGGGCATCGCGCCCCCTGCGGCGCACGCTGTGGCCGGGCAGGAAATCAGGGGCTCGGTCTTCGTTGAGACCCGGATCTTCCCCAACGACCCGCTGTTCGCGCAGCAGAGCGACGCGGTCTTCTCTCCGTCCATCGGGCTTGCGCCAGAATTCATCTGGTGGATGGACGGGGACGGGCCGGAGCTGCGCCTGACCCCCATGCTGCGCCTGGACGCGCACGACGCGAGTCGCACGCACTTCGACATACGCGAGGCCAGCGCCCTGTGGCTGCGCGACGGATGGACGCTCATTCTGGGCATAGACAAGGTGTTCTGGGGCACCACCGAGTCGGTGCACCTTGTGGACATCGTGAATCAGACCGACGGCGTGGAGGATATCGATGGCGAGGACAAGCTCGGCCAGCCCATGGTCAACTTCACGCTGGAGCGGGAATGGGGCGCCCTGGACCTGTTCCTGATGCCGTTCTTCCGCGAGCGTACGTATCCCGGCAGCGAGGGTCGCCTGCGCGGCCTCGCGCCGGTGCTGGACGACGCGTCCTACGAGTCCGATGCGGGGAGGTGGCGCCCGGACTTCGCAGCACGGTGGTCCCACAGCCTGGGCGGCATTGACCTCGGTGTAGGTGGATTCTACGGCACGAGCCGGGAACCATACCTGTTGCCCACTGAGGTCGGGGGCGGCTTCGCGCTACAGCCGTACTACACGATCATCGACCAGTTCAGCGTGGACGGCCAATACACGCGGGGAGCCACGTTGTGGAAGCTCGAGGCCATGATGCGCGGCGGGCACGGAGACCGTTTCGCCGCGGGTGTCTTCGGCGTGGAGCACACGCTCTTCGGCATAGGGCCCGGGGCGGCCGACCTGGGCCTGCTGGCCGAGGTCATGCTGGACGGGCGCGGGCAGGACGCGCCCTACACGGCGTTCGACAACGACGTGTTCGTGGGATTTCGGTGGGCGTTCAATGACGTCCAGGGCACGTCCATCCTGGGCGGGCCGATCGTGGATCTCGAGCACGGCGAACCGATCGCGTTTATCGAGGCCGAGCGTCGCTTCGGCGAGCGCTGGGTCGGCGCGGTGGAGATGCGCCTATTCCTCAATACCGACATCACGGCGCCGCTGCACACGCTGCGACAGGACGATTTCCTGACGTTCAGCCTGAGCCGTTTCTTCTAGGGAGGAAGCCGGGACGTCTCCGAACTCTCAGCGTCAACGCCAAGAGTGGGACAGTGAGCGGTCGGCTCCACAGTTCCGGCACTTTAGGGCGTCTGTAGCGTCCATCCATTCATCATAGGCCGGGCTCCGAATCCCCGCGAGGGAGTCCGCCCGCCTTGACCCCGTCCTGTTCCAATATTCGATCGACCGGTCAAGCGGCTTGCCGATAATATTGGCTGAGGATGCCGCCCAACCGTTCCTGTTGAGCGACCGGACCCAAGGCGTGTTCAACATCCCTCAACTCGTCGGGTCCAAAACGCGCCATGTCGACCGAGAATGACGTGGCGGAGGCAACCTAACCCCCTGCAGACCCACCGATTCACGATCGGCTGGGTTTTGGAACAGGACGGGGTGGGCCCACTCTGATATCCGGTCCGATGAATCTCGATTCCAACGGCGCCCTGAATTGAACCCTTCTCGTTTCCTTTACACCTTCCATCTATGTCTTACCCAGATTCTGCACCCGCCGCGACGGGCACGGTCCGGCAGCTCGATCAAGCCGTAGTCGAAGGCACCCGGGCGGTGGCGCTCGGGGTCGTCGCCAGCGCGCTGCTGGCCACCGCGAAGATAGCCGCCGGCATCTTTGGAAACTCGTTCGCGTTGGTGGCCGACGGCGTCGAGTCGGTCCTGGACATCTTCAGCGGCCTGCTCATCTGGGGAGGGCTTCGAGCCAGCGCGATCCCCCAGACCGAGCGGCATCCCTTCGGGCTCGGAAAGGCGGAGCCGTTGGCGTCGTTGGTGGTCTCGACGGTGCTGCTCATGGCCGCAGTTGGGATTGCGGTGGGGGCCGTGCGGGAGATCGTGACGCCTCACCAAGGCCCGGCGGTCTTTACGCTGCTCGTCCTGGTCGGGGTCGTGGTCACCAAGGAGGTCATGTTCCGAATGCTCTCCGCCAGGGCGGAAGCCATCGGCAGCCAGGCGCTCCAGGTCGATGCCTGGCATCATCGCTCCGATGCCCTGACGTCCCTGGCTGCATTCGTGGGCATCAGCGTGGCGCTCATCTTCGGCGAGGGATTCGAGAGCGCGGACGACTGGGCCGCCCTGGTGGCGTGTGCGGTAATCTCGTACAACGGGATCCGCCTCTTCAGGACGTCGCTGAAAGAAGTCCTGGACGTGGCGCCACCCGACGAGATCCGGGATCGCATTCGAGACGTCACCGAGTCCGTCCCCGGCGTGGAGGGGATCGACCTTCTCCGGGTACGGCGTAGCGGCCTGGTGCTCTGGGTGGATATCCACGTAGAGGTCGACGGCGAGCTTTCGGTGAGGGACGGACACGAGATCGCCCACCTCGTGAAGGACCGCCTCATGGACTCGGATCTGCGGATCCTCGACGCTCTCGTCCACATCGAGCCCCACGCCAGAGTCGAGCCCGGCCCCCGCAGACTCCGTTGATGAAAACGACGGCAAACAACGATCACGGCCACCGGTTCCCTCGCGAAATCATCAGTCACGGCGTCTACGGTGCGAGAGGTACACCCTCTTTGGGTGGCGAAAACCCCGTTTGCCCTGAGATCATTGATCCCACGGTCCGTTGGCGGAGGCCCAAACGTCAATCCCGGCAAGGCCGATGAGGTTTTCGCGGAGCACGGGGACAGGAGGTTGTGATGGCCTTCGATTTCACCGACGTCTTTCGTAAGGACAAGCACGGCACCTGGCTCTACTCATCGGTCATCTTCAACTCGATGGACGCGCCCGCCTGACGCAGGCGCCTACCGGTGTGGGTGGCGAAAACCCCATCCGACCGGGAATCACTGACGTTTCAAGGCAGCCGCGGTCATCGCCGGTCGCCGTCCACCTTGCTGAAGGTGAGCTTGCCGTCGGGCTGCGTAGACGGGCCGCCGACGCTATGCGTCCCCCTGGTAGCCCCGCACGGTGTGATAGATGGCTCGGTCGAAGAACCGAACGACCAGCAGCTCGAGATCCAGCTGCTGCCTCAACTCCAGGATCGTGTCCGCCCCCTGAGAGTCCACGAACTGCCAGAGATTGCGGCGGGTGATGAGGAGGGCCATGATCACCTCGGCCAGCAGGATTCCCTCATCGCGGCGTGTTTGTCCGAGGCGAAAGTACTCTTCTTCGACGGGTGCCTCGGACGTCTCGCCGAGCCAACGGCCGAGGTGGGCGTAGACCCTGCGCCCTCGCTCGACGAGTTGGTCGTCGTCGAACAACTCGTAGGCGGCGGTCCGTGAGTCCTCGCGGATTTTCCGCACGAGCCGGTCCGCGAGCTCGTCGGCGTGGTCCTCGATGAGGCCCACGAGTCTCCCCACCAGCATGGGTACCCCCTTTCCCGAAAGGCGGTCGTACGGAAGCAGCGGGAAGGATCACCATCTTACAACCCACTGCTGTTGCGCGGCAACGGGCTCGGTGGCGTGCCGGTGGTTGGCGAACCCTCCATCCGAGTAAGCCTCCGCCCGAACGTGCGGTGCCAGTGACGGTAGCGAGTGGCGAGCCGCGCGTTCGTCCGTTCTGCCACCGGGAGCCAAGCCGCCCCAGCTTCTTCGTGAATGGCCCGCCACCACGCCGGGTCCGGGTCCTCATGTAGATGCGCGTGCCGCAGGTGGTCGAGCCGCTCCGCTAGCGCGGCGAGTCGAGGCCCTTCGTCCAGGGTGACGAGGCGCTCCGTGAGGTGTTCGTCCCCGGGTAGCGGAAGCGACTCCACGATGTCCGCGACCTCGTCGCCGAGCGTCTCTCTAACGGTGGCCATGGGCACGCGGAGGTCGTCGTCCTCAGTGTCGTGTACCGCGGCGCTGGCCAGGATGTCCGCGGGTAGTGGCCCGACATCCCGAAGCAGCACGAGCACCGAACGGCCCGGATGCAGGTACGCCGGGTGGTGGTCGTCGCCGAGCGCATCGACACGGGGCTTCATCGCGAGCGCGTGGGCCCTGCTTAGAAGATCGATACCGTTGGGAGGGAGGCCGTGAGCCCGGGCGGCCCTTACGACCGACCTGGCCATGGCAACGGCCCGGTCGGCGTCGCTCATCTACGGACCGAGGTGCTTGGCGAAGTGCCCGAGCGGCGGGTCGAGCACTTGGTCGAGTTGCGGCGTCGACGCCTCGAACGGATGACGCTGACTCCAGGTCTGGGGCTTCGCATCAACATGAAACCAAATCGAGAGCCATGCACCAACGCCGGAGTCTACATCCCGTCCGGACGAACGTGGAACCTGATCTGCGTGTGCTCCCATTCGAGCACAATGTCACCCATCGTGTTCTCGGCGTTCGGCTCCCAGCGGAAGGTGAGCGTCTCGACCATCTCCTCGATCGCGGTCGGCGTTGCGGTAAAGCTACCGACTTCGCTCGCGCGCACCTCGGCGTTGATCGGAATGCCCCAGCGCTGCCAGTCGGAGTTGATGAAGAACTCCCACTCGTCCTTGTTGATGATCGCGTAGATCGAGTAGCTGCCCGGTTCGAGCGAGACGCCGCCGACCGATGCGGAGGCCGTCAGGTGGATCGTCGTCGGCTCGTTGGCGCCGATGCGCTCGAGCCGACCGTAGACGAGTAACCCGCCCATGATCTCACGGCCACGGGCCGAGGGAGCACCGTAACAGAGGAGTCCCTGGCCGCCCTCGAAGCCGATCTCCGTTTGCCTGAGCGGGCTCAGACGAGCTTGGACCTCCTCGAGGGTGCCGCGGGCGACATAACACTCGGGTGCCTCGACGATCTGTTCCATGGACTTTGCTTCGCCCATGTCTTGATCACCCGCGTCTGGGGCGGCGCAGGCGGCGACGAGGGTTGCCGAGAAAACGAGTGTAGGGAGAGTACGGTGGGAACGCATGGGTGCTCCTGTACCTGATCGCGGGGTGGCCGGTGCCCTTGTACGTACCTCTGCTCAACCCGTGAGGGCGTCCGGAGGTCCATTCGAGTCGCGATCATATCAAGTCATTCCGGCACGCCGCTCATGGGCTTCGTCTCGTGCGGAGCATCGGCGACGAACTCCACTCTCCCGCTCTCGAGCTCATACACGGCGCCCACAACCTTCAAGTCTCCCGAGCCGATCCGCTCTGCCAGAATGCTGGACTCGCAGCCCAGATCTGCGTGGGATTGGTTGACGTTGAGCCTCACTGCCTCGTCCATTTCCGGGAGCCCGCCTTGGTCATCGCCCCGAGGAGCATTGAGGAGGGCTCTTGAGATACGCCCAGTGATGGATCCGAGATGGCCGTTCGGCTCGCTCGAATCCCCGTACACCATGCCGGCAAGCGTAGCCTCTATGGCCCCACACCCGGAGTGGCCCAGTACAACGATCAATCGGACCCCCAGCTGAACCACGGCGAACTCGAGGCTGCCAAGCTGGCTCGGGGTCACAACGTTGCCCGCCACTCGCACGACAAACAGCCGACCTGGGCCCTGTCCAAACACAACCTCCACGGGCACTCGGGAGTCCGAGCAGCCCAAGACCGCGGCAAACGGCACCTGCCGACTCGAGAGTTCCCCAAGCCCCGCGTGACCCTCCAGAGCTCCGGTTTCGATGTAGGGATCGGCCCTGAACCGCCGGTTTCCTTCGCGAAGGAGCCGGAGCGCCGCGTCAGGAGGGATCGACATAGTCTGCCTATTCCTGTTTATCGTCGGGACAGCCTTTACCGCGGCCGCCAGGGGCTGACGCCGGACCGTCTTGAGGAGCGCAGACGCGGTGCAGTGACCTTCCACCTGGTGTCTCAGTGGAAGATCCAGGTGCGCCACATACCGGTTTCGGCGGCCCTCACGGATCTTCGTGACGTACCCAGCATCACACAAATCGGTTACGATGCGGTAGACTGCCCGTTCGGTGATGCCCACCCGGGCGGCGATATCGCGCGAACGGGCCGAATCGTCCTCGGTGATGCAGATCAGGACGTGGGAGTGGTTCGTGAGAAAGGTCCATCCCGGGCCGCTCGGCTCACCGCCGGCCCCGCTGGTATTCATGCTGGCTGATCTCTCCGCGTCCGGAACGTCGGCAACTCCTCGCACTCTTACTCGAACCCCGCCGATTTAGAATACCGGAAACGACACTCCACCCCACGATACGGAGCCACTCCCCCATCGACGCCCCGCTCTCACTGAACCGTGAATGGTCAGCAATCTCACAGTAGACGGGATTTTCGCCACCCACAGGCTACGGATCGACGGGCTGCACACCGCACGTGTCCGGCCACCCTCGCTCACAGGCGAGTGCGTACAGCGCTCGCGGATCGCGCTCGAGGATCGCTCCCTTGCTGCCTCTCAGCACGATCGGCAGGTCTCCAATTAGAGGGGGTTCGCTCCCCAAGGTCTCCGGGCCGGTCGTCATGCGGTACACGTTCTCGCA
The DNA here is from genome assembly GCA_022571515.1 of Gemmatimonadota bacterium. Taxonomy (GTDB): domain Bacteria; phylum Gemmatimonadota; class Gemmatimonadetes; order Longimicrobiales; family Gaopeijiaceae; genus JACZXQ01. The sequence continues at coordinate 151,393 of JACZXQ010000001.1, read as the reverse complement.
GGCCATGGGAAACCCTAGCTCGCAGCCGCGCCTGATCGCGGCCAGGGCGGTCCTCCGGTCGCTTTCTCGCTGGACCAGGTGGACGCCCAGCTCGTTGCATGCCCAGCCCGAGTCCTTCTCGCAGAAGTTGCCCAGCATGTCCGGAACGTAGTCGCAGGCACGGGCAGACCCTGCCTCACACGCCTCTTGCCAGAACGGCAGGTACTGACCCGGGTGCTCGTCACCAAGGCCGCGCGCGCCACTGATCGCGGCGAAGAGAACCACCCAGAGGCCCACGGTGGCCACGCGGCGCCGCGCCGGCGTCAGCCTCTCGCCGAGCTTCGAGAAGTCCAGGAGCCTGAGCCGTCCCGACGCGGCCGCGCGATCGATGACGCGGACCAGCAGGTTCATGAGGGGCACGGGCAGCAGCTTGTCGTAGAACCCGGGAGCACCAAACGCGCTCAGAAGGGCGTACGTCCCTATGACGGAGAGCCCGTACATCACACCGAAGAGGATGCGGCCCGACTCCGAGCGCGGCGACGTGGCGGGATCGGTGAACAGCAGGTGCATCCCCAGGAATACCGCGATCGGGATGTAGGCGTCGAAGAAGTAGTAGGTGCCGGTCGCGGCGAAGTACAAGAGGCCGAAGGCGTACGTCGTGAGGACCGCCGCGATCGTCATCGTGGCGACGCCGAAGAGAAGCTGGCCCGTCAAGGACACCAGGAAGATCACCGCATAGATGTGGGGAGGGTTGAACAACGTCGTGGCGAGTTCCACGCCCAGCGTCCTATCCGTCGTCCCGGTCAGAATCAGCACCACGGAGAACACGGTGAGCGTGAACGCGGACGGGTTGAAGATGTGCATGGAGTGCCCGTCCCTTTTCCAGCGGATGAGCTCCTTCGCCAGGAAGGCGAGCGCCACCATCACGAACTGCCAGTAGAACCACTCCGGCTTGAACAACAGGAAGAAGTTCATGCTGAACGTGATCGGGACGGGCCCGAACCCGAGCTCGTAGTTATCCCGCCGGGACCAGGTCAACAGGATGTGGAGCCCGTACGCGAAGATCAGCTGTACGAGCAGCATGGGCGCGAACCCGCGAACGGCCGGCAGGTGCCATCCCCAGTACGAGAAGACCACCACCAGCACGCACGCCTGCACGTAGTGATGCTGGCGCAGCACGATTTCTATGCCCAGGGTGCGGCCGGAGCGCCGCGCCGTCACGTAGAGGGCGGCGGTCCACAGCACGAGTACGCCGGCCGCACCGAGGATCGGCCGGGAGAACAGCGGGTCACGCGTCAGAAGGCCCAGCGCGACCAACGCGATCGCCAACGCGCCCGGGAGGGCCAGGGCTTTTCCGGGAGGCAGGCGCTTGGAGGCAGGTGGCGCCTCTTCGGGTCGATGGTTCACAGGCTGCATGGGAATCGCTCCTGGATGCGCGTTTCTGTGGCGCGGCCAACATGCCGACCCCTGGGGGGGTGCCGCAAGGCGGCCGGGTTCCGAGCCAGTCCGCGGTGGCGGCGGGTGGTTGAGGCGTTGTAGAAGCGACCAGGCAATGCCGGTAGGAGAGGAGGTCTGGAGTAGGCTGAAACTCTGATGAGCTGTCCTGTGGGTGCGAGCGCCACCCAGTCAAGGCGTAGCCAGCGGGCTGGTAGCCAGACTTGCAGCTGTTTCCGTAAAGGGGCGGTTGATGCGTAGTCAGGCGAGCGGGTGGGCCGCAGGTGTCAGCCCCGAAATGACACAAGGTTCCGGTGCTCAAGGGATTTTTCGCCTGCAAAGCAGCATTCCCGGAGGCGCTGAGGGCGAGCCGAAGGGGAACCGGCGGGGTGGACGACCGCGGCACGGCCGAAGAGGATGGCCCGGTAACCTGGGAGACCCCTGACCGTCCGGTTGGAAGATCCGGGCGACGGAGAACCGGTGACCCACTCCGACGCGCCGTCGGCTGCAAGCGGTCCGACGGCCGGCCTCGTGGTGGGAAACGCCACCGGGCACAGAAACCACGCTTGCTCAACTGGTAAGGCACGACCGAGGGCAAACCGGAGGCGTGCCGAAGCGGCAGGGGAGTCGGATGGCCGCATACGAGCGATGATGGTGGGGAACGGGCTCGGCACCCGGACCCAGCGGAGCGAAGGCGGCCAGTGTTGAGACAGAACTTCAGGAGGGAAACATGGCCTCGAGCTCAGACTGAGGATCCCCCATGTCCACGGAACTCCTGAAGGTGGCGGAGCGAGCGAAGCGAGAACCGGACGCTCGATTCAACTTCTTGGCGCACCTCGTGGATGAGGCGGCGCTGGGACGGGCCTTCCACCGGATCCGCAAGGATGTGGCCGTGGGGGTCGATGGCATCACGAAGGAGCAGTACGGACAGCAACTGGAGGGGAACCTCTTGGGGCTGCACGGACGGTTGAGGACGATGCGGTACCGGCATCAACCGATCCGACGGGTGCACATCCCGAAGGCAGGGGGCAAGACGCGGCCGATCGGAATCTCCACAGTGGAGGACAAGATCGTGCAGGGTGCGCGGGTGGCCGATCCGCCGTTCCTGCGGCTGATCGGCAAGTGCCTGAATGTGGGAGTCCTCGACCTCTGGTTCGAGCGCGACATCAAACCCCGTCTCAAGGGGCACGCACGGCTGATTCGGTTCGCCGAGGCTTTACGATGTACTGGTGCAGGACCCGCCGGGGAGGCTGGCGTCTGGGAATGAAGACACGCAAGGCGCACCCGCTCCCACCACCCCGGATCTCCGTTCAGATCTGGGCGAGGGCTCCGTAAGACTCCTCAACGGAGGAGCCGAGTGGTGGAAATCTCCTTGCTCGGATCTGAGAGGGCCCGGGGGGGGCAACTCCCCGGGTTGCTCGACCATGGCTCCGCGCTCGCGCATCTCCAGAACCTCAATGATCTCGTGGCAGACGGGGTTTTTGCCACCCGCAAGGCACCGCTGGTCAGGCTGTTTGATTTCTGCCTCCAATTCCCCCACAATCCAGCTGACTTTCGGGATCTTCTCCTGGGGCCCACGGAGATTCAGGGCCCCGAGTCGCCTCGGATCGAGGATTGGCCGAAGACACAGCCGACCTCACCGTCCGCAAGGGATACCAGAGCAAGGAAGCTGATGAGCCAACACGACCATCCGTCACAAGAAACCAGCCTTGGACCCCCGCCATCAACCGGCGTCCGACTGACCATTCTGGGATTGTTCTTCCTCTCAGGAGCTTGCGGCTTGGTCTACGAGGTCGTCTGGATGCGGACGCTCACCCTGGTATTCGGTGCAACCGCGTTTGCCACAAGCACGATCTTGGCGTCCCTCTTTACCGGGCTTGCTCTGGGTGGGGCCTATTTTGGCCGACTCATCGACAGGGGAAAGAGCCCTCTGTTCGTGTATGCGCTCCTGGAAGGAGGGATTGGCCTATTCGCCTTCCTGATGCCCCTCCTCCTCGCCGCCGTCACCCTGATCTACGTCAGCATATCCCAGCACTTCGCCATTGGGTTCTATGGGATCAACCTGATCAGATTCGCCCTTGCTTTCCTGGTCCTGGTCCTTCCGGCCACCCTGATGGGCGGGACCCTCCCCGTCATCGTCAAATTCTTCGCGAGAACACAGGAGAAGCTGGGGCGGCACGTCGGCTATCTCTATTCCCTGAACACCCTCGGAGCCGTCGTCGGCGTCCTTTCCGCGGGGTTCTTCCTCATCCTGATGCTGGGCGTGAAGGAGGCCGCCTACGCGGCCGGGGTGATCAACCTTCTGATCGCGGGCGTTGCGTTCACCATGGACCGGCGTTTGCGAGCTCGCCCGGCCGCGGCCGAAGTCCCCATGGGAGATGAGAAGGAGCCAGAAGCGAGTGGGGCCGCGGTTCTTTCTCCCACGGCAATTCGCTTGGCACTATGGGCCATCGGCCTGTCCGGATTCTGTGCCCTGGCCTTGGAAGTGTTCTGGACGAGGGCCCTCGTCTTCTTCCTGGACAATTCCACCCACGCTTTCACCACGATCTTGACGGCGTTCCTCCTGGGTATAGGTATCGGCAGCTTCATCACTGCGACCTTCATCGACACCCGTAAGAGGCTGCTGGGGTGGTTGGGATTGATCGAGGTACTCATTGGAGTTTCCGCCATCCTCGCAATTCCGGCCATCAACCACCTGACCCCGGTCTTTCAAGGCATGGCCGACGTGTCTCTCGACTCCATGCTCAACTGGAAGTGGATGGGCATGAGGTTCGTCAACACTCTCTCCGTCATGCTCGTGCCTACCGTCCTCATGGGGATGGCTTTTCCCGTGGCGAGCAAGATCTACACGACGAGAGTGAACACCGTAGGTACCGCCTTGGGGAACGTCTACGCGGTCAACACCATCGGGGGGGTCTTCGGATCGGTCATCGCCGGCTTCGTGTTGATTCCGCTGATCGGTGTGCAGGCTGGCATCGTCCTGATCGCCACCATCAATGTCGTCATTGGAGTGATCCTCATTCTGGCCGAGCCCTCCTTGGGACCCAAGGCCAGAATCACGGCGGCAGTCGTGGTGGGGGTGGTGTTCATCGGCGGAGGGACGGTGTACATGAGAGACGGCGGGATGACCCTGACCTCGTACTACGAGGGACTCGAAACAGATGAGATTCTCTCCTACGAGGAAGGAATTGGCGCCACGGTAAAGGTTTACCGAGACATCTATGGCGACAGGATCCTGAGCATCAATGGGTTTCCGGTAGCTGGGGAACCGCTGGAGTACCAAGATGCCCAAAAGGCACTGGCGCACTTCCCCCTGCTCCTGAGCACGGCGGCCTCTCCGAGAGTGGCTATCATCGGCTTTGGGGCAGGGGGCACGTCCTGGGCGGTATTGCAGCACGACGTGTCAGGGGTGGACTGCGTGGAGTTGGTGCCCGCCGTGCCAAGAGCAGCGCATTTCTTCCCCGAGGTCAATTACGGTGTTCTCAACGATCCCCGGTTCAACTTGATCCTGGGTGACGGCAGGAATTACATGCTGGTGTCGGACAAGGTGTACGACGTGATTTCCATCGATGCCACGTCACCGAAAATGGCTGGGAATGGGAGCCTTTATGCTCGTGATTTTTATGAGTTGCTCGAGGAGAGACTGTCGGATGAGGGCATAGTCGTGCAATGGATTCCCCACCACCTGCTGTCGGATGGGGAAGTCAGGATGGTAGCGAAGTCATTCATGGCGGTGTTCCCCCACTCGACCCTCTGGTTTTCGCCATTGCGGCAAAACATGGTTTTGATCGGCACGCAAAGGGAGTTCGAGATCGACTTCGGCGCCTTGAGGGCGAAATTCGAGAATGACCGCGTCCGTGAGGACCTGGCGCATGTGAATGTGACGAGCGCAATGGACTTCTTGAGCGGGTTCGTGATGGGCGAGGAGGCTCTGGCCCGCTACGCCGGGAACTCCAGAGAGAACACGGATAATCACCCGTACCTGGAGTTCACCCCGGCCATGGCCTACTTCGTGGGGGACATGTACCGCCTACGAAACCTGCTGGACTTCAGGGAAGCCAGAGAGAGCGTGCTTCCATGGTTGGCCAATATGGGAGAAACCGACGAGGAGATCGCAGCTCTGACGGAGGACGTACAGACGCGGTACGAGGCGGTCGAGCACAGCATCAATGGGGACATCCTTCTCTTTCTGGGGAACCGAAGGCAGGCGATCGTCGAATACAATGAGGCTCTGATGATCGATCCCCAAGAGAAGAATTGGCTCAATGCCATATGGCGGTATGGCAACCCCCGGAGATAGACGGACCGGTGCTTCAGCGGGTGGTGACGAGGATGGCGCCCCCGTTGTGATTGGTGCCGAACCGGTTCGTGGCCTCCGAAGGGCTCAGGTACTCCATCCGCTCCACCACGTCCGCACGTATGCGCCCCAACTCGGAAATGTCGTCCATGCGGATTCCGTCCAGGTACAACACTGGCGGACTGGCGTCTGGGTTGCTGAAGGTGGGGGCCGCCCGACTGTGAAGCCAGTGGGTTCGGTACTGCTGCACGGCGTCGTACGCTGTCGTCACCACCATCTCAGCGATCTCATCGGCCGTCAACACCCGCGACGAGCGCCGAGGGCCGGTTCCTTGCCCTTGCGTTGCTGCGCAGGCAAGGAGGATCGTGGCTAGGGGCAGAAGGAGGACACGTTTGTCCATGGCGCCTCAGTATTGCCACTCCCGGGTCACATCAAACCGTGAGGGCCGACATCGGCACTGCCCCCACCGCACGGTGCGGTGAGGGCAGCGCCCTGGTTGAGTGAGTGGTCACGGCCTGTCCTGCTCAGCCGCTGAGTGTGCCTGCCGCCGCTTCGGCGCAAGTGAAGTTGGGGTTGACGCGGCACTCGCCCGACGGTACGGGCATGCAGGAGTCACGCGGGTTTTCGCCTTCCCACACCACCGTCCCGCCGTTCAGGAACGGGTGGTTCCACCGATGCAGGTCCCAGAGCCTACGGCCCTCGAGCCAGAGCGTCAGGTGGCGCTCGCCGTCGAGGATGGACCATCCGTCGTCGAGGGCGTTGGGATACTCCAGCGCGCCGGCAGTGGCAGGTTCGGTGATGGACGGCATACCGTACAGGGTCCGGATCCGGTTGATCTGGGTCGTGAATTCACCAAGGTCACCGCTCCGGAGCGCTGCCTCAGCCTCGATGAGCCGTGCTTCCTTCCCGCTCAAAGCCGGTATCTCACTCCCCCCGTCGTCGAACTTCTCCTGCCGCCAGTGGGTCGTCACACCGTCGGCGCCCTGGCTGTTCGGGCAGCCGCTGACCTCGTCGCACTTGGTGAAGGGGGCCCGGGGGTCCGCCGGGTCGAAGGTGCCTGCAAAGGTTGCGAAGACGGACATCTCATGCCGGTCGTGGGTCTCGTCGTAGATCTCGTTCTCGTTGTCGTTGATGTCGTAAAAAATCTCGAAAACGAAGTCGTCGTCGACCAGGCGGGCCTCCGACACCGCCTGGCTCCATTGTCCGAGGTCGGCGTATGCCGACGCCAGCCCTGCGTGGGCGGCCTCCTGGAACTCGGTGCCGTAGGACAACGCGTTGGTGAAGGAAGTGACCGCCGAGTCGAATGCTACTTCCCTGGGCTGCAGGCCGCCGTATTCATCGGGGTCGGAGTAGACGACCTGGCAGTAGTTCTCGCCGAGGGTCCTGTGAGCGATGCCCTGGAAGACGTACGCCCGGGCGACGAATGGGCTGCTGGCAAACGCAGCCGGCTCGATCAGTGTCTCGATGCGGGCGATGTGGAGCTCGGCCATCCAGATGGCCTCATGGGCCTGCTCCCACATGCCGTTGACGTTGCCCTGGTCCGCATGGCCAACGCGGAAGAACCCCGTATCCCCGTAACTGCCGGACCCTGCCATCTCGTCTCCGATGCGTGCCACGGCGAAGCCCACGTTGTCCATGAAGTCCGATACGTCGGAGGAGAGCCCCGTAATGAGCACAGGGATCAGTGCGGGATCGTTGAGGTCGGTGTCCAGGATTTGACCCGGGTTCTGAATGTCGAAAAGATCTCCGCATCCTACCGTGAGGAAAAGGAGCACCGGAAGTGGCGCCCAAGCCCCGCGGCGGAACATGCATGCAATTCTCATCATCATATCTCCGTTCACGGGTTTAGAAGTTGAAGGTGGCGCTAAACAAGTAAACCGCCGGTGTCGGGAGGTTGTAATACTCCCGGATACTCCAGCTCCAGCCTGCCGCCGTGCCGTAGGAATTCCCCTCCGGGTCGATGCCCGGCCAGTCTGTCTTGTGCCAGATGTTCCGGCCCTGGAGGCGGAGGGTCAACCCGGTGGCTCCGGCCGGGAGCCAAGTCTCTGGCACCCGGTAGCTGACGGACACCGAGCGGAGCCTGAAGAAGTCACCCAGTGTGGTCCACTCACCGTAGCTGGCGTCCCTATAACTGCACAGGCCCAGCTCCTTTGCCGTGAACATGGAATAGTCCCCGGCCTCAACCGCCGCGATCACGTCCATGCATGTTGGCCAATACCTCCGCCTTACGTTCTGCCGGGCGGTGCCCGACTGGCGGACGTGGCCACCCTGGAACTCGCCCAACGCGTCCAGCGTAAGGCGGCGGAAGAATGTCAGCCTGGAGTTCAGGGCCCAGGTGGTGGTGGGCCTCGCCGGACCGAGGTACTCCTCCGCAAACTTCGGTCTCACTCCTAGTTCATCGGGGTTTTGCACGATGTCCCCAAACCGGGCGTCTACCGGCCGATTCAGGAGGCGCTCGTCGGTGACAGGGCCTAAGGAGATTACCTTGTTCTCCCCATGGTAGTAGTTCCCACCGACGCTCCAGGACAGCGAGGGCGACGAATACACATGGACGTTGCCCTGGAACTCGTACCCACTGTTCGCCACCTCACCAAGGTTGGTGAGGATGGACTCCTCGGTGCCGATGGAGGCCGGCCGCGCGAGGCGCAGGAGCGCGTCGGTAGTGCTCTGGGTGAAATACGTGAAGTCGAGGCTGAAACGACCCTCAAAAAGTGAGGTCTCGAAGCCCCCCTCGATCTCCCGGGTCCGCTCCGGCCCCACGTCGTCGTTGCCCAGCTCGTCGAGAATGACGGCAGCCTGACGGTCGTCTCCGGAGGTCGATGCCCAGGTGCGTTTGGACGCGAAGGGGCTGGGCGCACGGCCCGATTCCCCAAGGGCGCCGCGAAGCTTCATGGTCTCCCACCAGGAGGGCCAGAAGTCGTAGTCGGAAATGGTGAAGGCGGCCGAGATCTTCGGGTAGAACGCCAGCCCGAAGTTCTCACCGAAGGTGCTGAACCCGTCCCAGCGTCCGCCCACGGTTACGAAGAGCCGGTCCTGCCAGCCGAACTGCTCTTGGAGGAAGAAACCGCCGCTGGCGACCCGCAGCCACTGCTCCGTAGCTCTGGTCTCGACCCCGGATTGGAGCAACTTAGATCCCGGCCCCGCGAAGATCTCGCTAAAGCCGTTTATACCCCAACTGAATTCGTCGTAGTACTGGGCTCCCCAGGAAAACGAGGAGGCCACGTCGACGAACGGCAGGTCCGTGGACCAGGTTCCGGCGTAGTCGACGGTGATGTTGCGGTCCAGGTCGAGGTCGTTCTCACGGGTGCCCTCAGGGACGAAGAAAAACCCCCAGGGCCGTTCCTCCGTGTAGTCGGAAGTGGAGTAATCCATCCCCACGTTCAGGCGCTGTGAAAGGTTCGCCGTGGGCGTCCAGGTGATGTTGAGGCCGGTGATGAAGTGGTCGATCTGTTGTTTCAAGTCCATTTCGAGGGTGGCCGAGTCGTCATGGCCCGGCGAGTAATCCCTATCCCCACGCATGACGTTCAGGAGGAGCCCCTCGGCGTTGTTGCCGTCGGGGACAAAGATGATGTTACGCCGGGTGAACATGTTGCTGGCCCGGATGGAGAGATTGTCCAGAGGATTGAACCGGAAGTTCGCCCGCAGGGCATAGTTGGTGGCGCCCTGGTCGCCGATGTTTCCCTGTGTGTCGCCGAAGCTTGTCGCGAAGTACCAGGGCACGTCCGTGCCGCCGCGCACCGACAGGTTGTACTCCTGGATGCGCCCCAACTTCAGCCAAGTGCCGCTTTCGGGGCAGCCGGGGTCCATGGTGCAGTCGTTCAAGTGGAGACCCGTGGGGTCGATGTCGGGACCGACATGCCCGATGCGGGAAAATCCCTGGTTGATGGTGGCGGTCCACTGAGGAGCACCGCCGCCGCCGATCTTGGTGAAGATCTGGATCACGCCACCAGCGGCCTCCGTGCCGTAGAGCGTCGTAGCGGCAGCGCCCTTGATGACTTCGATTCGCTCGATGCTGTTGGCGTCGAGGTCGTCGAACACGGTGGTCTGGGCCGATGCTTCATCGGGTTCCCCGTGGAGGCCCGTTTCGATGCGGATACCGTCCACGTAGATGAGAGGCCGGTTGCCGCCTGGCCCGCCCAACGTGTTCACCCCCCGTAGCATGATCTCAGCGCCGTTCCCGACGGCGCCGCCCATCTGCCGGATGACGAGCCCCGCGACCTGGCCCTGGAGCAGGTCCGTCACCGCCGTGACGGTCATGCTCTCCATGTCATCGGCGGTGATCACTCCGATGCTGGTTCCGATCTCCCGCCGCCGGGCGCTTCCGGCCGTACCTGTGACCACTATCTCGTCAAGGTTGATGGCCTGCGTCATCAACTCGAAGTTCGCCACCACGGTCTGGCCGGCAGTGACCGTCACCTGGATGGACTGGGCTGCGTAGCCCAGGCGCTCGACCTCGACGGTGTGGGTGCCCAAGGGGGTGTTGAGGAGGAGATACCGCCCCTGGACATTGGAGATGGTCCCTATCGTGGTCCCCTGGATCCGGACGCTGATCTGGACGTCAGAGAGGGGTGCACCGGTGTTGCTGTTGATGATTCGGCCCGTGACCTGCCCGGTCTGGGCCGCCAACGGGAGTGTGGTGAAAAAGAGGACCAGAATACTCGCGATTACCGCCATCCCATCTCGAACGTTGAAATGGGTTCTCATGGCATCACTCCTTACTTGCGAGGTACAAACAGGATTTCCACCGTGCGCGGCGGAAATCTCTCCGGAGACAACGCTTCTCTGCGTCTCTAGACACGACTGTAGGGGTACGTCAGCTGGTATGATATGGCTCGACGACTCCAAGGTCAAACCAAATTTTCGAGTCTCGAGTCATGTAAGGAAGCACTGCAGGAGTGGGGCATGCCGCGTTGCGTCGGGCCTTTCCTGTCCCGAGGGGCGCGCATAGTTTCTCGTTCGAGACCCCGAGGAATTCTCCTACTGGAATCCTGGAGCCATGAGCATCGTCCGCACAACTCTCGTCATTGCCGCTCTCGCCGTCACAGGGGGGTGCTACCGCTACGTTCCCGCCGATCGGGCCCGTGTCCTGCCCGGCGCCGAACTCCGGGCCCGCCTCACCGACGCCGGTGTCGAGGAGATGCGCGGGTATTTCGGCCCGAATGTCCGCTCCGTGAAGGGGCCCCTGGCTTCTTGGGATGGGGAGGGATTGGCTTTGTTGATCGAGACCTCCGTGCAGCGCGAGGGGTTCCCTCCGACCTCCTTGACCGACACGATCCGGCTCCTGCCTTACTACGTGGCCGATGTGGAGCTCCAGCAGCTGGATGGGAAGCGCACAGCAGGATTCACGGCCGCCATGTTGGGAGTGGCGGCGGCGGCCGTCCTCGCGGCGCGGGCCTTTGGTGGGTCCTCCGAGGGCCTGGGCGAGGGCGAGGGGCCAGAGCCGGAGGCGATGACCCTCTTTAGCATCCCGTTCCGGATTGGGTTCCCCTGGTGAAGACGGCCGGGCCGTTCAACGGGCCATGAAGAACCCCAGTAGCACGAAGGATGCGGCAAAGATCAACTGCCGTCGAAGGCTCCTTCCTTCGGTTCCTTCGAGGGCGGGCTCGCCCCTCCGCGTCCAAACCACGATGGCACCACAGAGATTTGATCCGAACTCCCCCGGGAGTTCGGGTCCTCGGTAGATTTCCACCGCCTCCAGGTCCTCCGGTCGGAGGAATGAGTCGATGTCCACAGTTGTACTGACGTGGGTCCCGTCCACCCAGAGGTCAGGAGTGCATCCGCCACGGAAGAGGACCCTGTTCCCGAAGGTGGACGTGGGAACGAGGCGGGCCCCGGGAACGGTGCGGAGGAGATCCGTGAACTCGTAGGGGTTCGAGGCCTCGATGTCCTCCCTCGTGATGAACGTTCCCCTCAGCCTCCGCCGCCGCCTCTCGAATCCTGCAAGGGGCCCGATGGGCCGTCGTCTGACAACCACGACGATGGGCTCCAGGGCCACCCCGGACACCGACAATGGAAGGGTCAGCTCCAACTCGGAAGCAGACTCCACGCGAAGGGTGTCCCGGAGATCCCCGTAGCCCAACAGTGTGGCCGAGAGGCGGTAGAGGCCAGGCGGGACAACAGGAAAGAGGAACGTTCCTCCTGGTCCAGAGATCCGGGTCCCAACCCTTGGGAGGCTGTCGGGGCCAGATGCCAACGACACGGTAGCTCCCTCCAGAGGTACTCCGGTCTCGTGCTCCAAGACCCATCCACGGACGGAGGCTGCCGAGTCCGGAACCTGGCCCCGGAGTCGGGATTCCTCCCTGAGCACACCTTGAACCGCCAACATCACGAGGAGAGCCCAGAGCGTTCGACGGCCGTTGTCGATCAAGAGTAAACCACCTCCGGCCTGATTTTCCTGGAGTCTCCTGGCAACCTACGCCGCATGGACTCCAAGGGTGCTGGTCTCGTCTTCTTACTTTAACGCATACGCTCTCGAGAGCCACCTCTGTCCGGCTCCCTAGTTTGTAATCATGGATAGGAACTTTAAAGGCACTCTGGTGCCGGAAGACAAGGTAGGGCGGGAAGTGGTGGACGAGCCAGGGGGAGGTCGGGCGGTGGGCTGGCCGGGGGCGATTCTTGGGCGCTGGGGGTGTTGATACATGGCTCCTGATCTAGGGCCTGTCAACACTATCTGAGGGTTTCGACGATGGGCGCAAAGTGGATGAAGGCGGTAAACATGCGGTACGACCGGCGTAAATCCCGGCTCCAAGACTAATTGCCGTGTTTCATCGCCCTCGTACGCCCGGTCCATGATCATGGCCACTGTGGATTCTACCGGTCTCAACGTGCGTAGCAGTCGGCGTCCTTCCGGCGCGTCGTGCCGATGGCCTGTGGGCCGTTTTTCTCAACGCGCCGGTGCCATCAGGGTGCACCGTGACGATGGTACTGTCCAGCGACCTCGCTTCGATCTTGATCCGGATGATCTGCTGCTCCTGCAGGGCCGTAAAGACGCGATCCGGCACACCTGCCTTGGCCCAGCGATTCATTCGCGTATAGATCGTATGCCAGTTACCGAAGCGCCTAGAAGGTGTTACCGCACCAACTCCAGCGCCTCGAGGACCTCGACGTTCTCCGGGCGCATCCTGTAATCGATTTCCGTGACCATCCACCGGATGACCCCCTCGCGGTCGATGACCATCGTCGTGGGGTGCGGGATCGGGCGGGTCTTCGGCCCGTCGGGGTTGAAGATGCCGTAGCGGTTGATAACACGGTGGTCCCTATCCGTAAGCAGCGTGTAGGTGAGGTCCACACCGTACGTCTCCATGACGCGGTCGATCATCTTCTGCTGGAGGTCCCGGCCTTCCACCGACACCGCGAGGATCTCCACGCTCATCTTCTGCTCCTCGTCGAGGAGCTCACTCAGCTCACCGAGCTGACCGGCGCAGTAGGGTCACCAGTGGCCGCGGTAGAAGACGAGAAGCACGTTCTTCCGACCGCGGAAGTCCGAGAGGGTTACGGTGCCACCCTGGAAGGACTCCAGAGTGAAGTCGGGGGCTACGTCACCGACCGACACACGCTCCAAATCGACGGCGGGCAGCTCATGCCCGTCGTGCGGTCCAAGTACGGTCTCCCCGGCGGCAACCCACCCCATACCCCACCCGACCCAGCCGGCCCAAAGTAGGCCGGCCGCCAAAACGAGGAGAAGTCCAGCGCGGCGCGTCCGCATCGAGATCCTCCAGCATCGGCTTGGTTGTTACGACTCCCCTTCAAGACAAGGAGCTCATGAAACGTGTTGAATGTTCCCAGAACTTCTGGCCGCCGGCATCTGCCACGTCATGCCCGCTCGTCCAACTCCCCCCAGCGATCAAAGGCCCTCTCGATTTCCTCGGGGATCTCCTTTGCCCGCTGACTCACGGTCCGAATGTCGCTGGGGTCTTCCTGGAAGAACACGGGATCGGCGAGTCGTTCGTGGACTTCGTGTAGTTCCTGCTCCAGTTCTTCGATCTGCCCGGGAAGTGAGGTCCACTCCTGCCGTTCCTTGTAGCTGAGCCTCTTGGGTTTGCCATCGTCCGACTTCAGCTTCGGCTTTGCCTGGGAGCCCCGTGGCTTGGCATCGCCTCCCGGCGACGTGGGCTGCTCGGACTCCCGAGCCGCCACGGTGCGCTGCCAGTCGGAGTAGCCGCCGACGTACTCCTTGAATGTGCCCCTGCCCTCGAACACGAGCGTGCTGGTGCAGAGGTTATCCAGGAAGGTCCGGTCGTGGCTGACCACGAGAACGGTGCCGTCATAGGCCACGAGACGGGCCTCGAGCAGCTCGAGGGTGTCGGTGTCGAGGTCGTTGGTGGGCTCGTCCAAGACCAGCACGTTCGCGGGTTGTGTGAAGAGCTTGGCGAGCAGGAGGCGGTTACGCTCCCCTCCCGACAAGCTCCCGACAGGCTGGCGAGCCGTCTCGGACGAAAAGAGGAAATCCTGGAGATAGCCGTAGATGTGTTTTCGGTCGCCTCCAAGGGTGACGTACTCGTTCCCGTCCGCGACGGCTTCCGCCACGGTAAGGGTGGAGTCGAGTTGGTCTCGGTGCTGATCGAAGTAGGCGATTTCCAAACGGGCGCCGTGTTTCACCGTGCCCTTCTGGGGCTGGAGCTCGCCGATCAGGAGGTTGAGCAGCGTCGTTTTTCCGCACCCATTGGGCCCGATGATGCCGACCTTGTCGCCGCGGTAGATGGTGGAGCTGAAGCTTTGGAGAACGCGGGGCGTAGGGGAATCGGTCGTCCCGTAACCGAACGTCACCTGCTTCGCCTCGACGATCTTCGCAGTGGAACGTCCCCCCTCCTGTACGTTGAGTCGTACCTTTCCGGCCGGTTGCCGGCGGTCGGCGCGATCCCGCCGAAGCTGCTCCAAGGCACGCACCCGGCCTTCGTTTCGGGTGCGACGAGCCTTGATGCCCTGGCGAACCCACGTCTCCTCCTTCGCCAACTTCTGGTCGAGCAGGGCCCACTCCTTCTCTTCGTTGGCGAGCAATTCGTCTTTGCGACTGAGGAACGTGGAATAGTCGCACTCCCACGAGGTGAGGCGGCCCCGATCGAGTTCGACGATACGGGTGGCGAGACGCTGGAGGAACGTTCGATCGTGGGTGATGAAGAAGACGCTGCCATGGAACCGGAGGAGGATCGTCTCGAGCTGGTCGATATGATCGAGGTCCAAATGGTTGGTGGGCTCGTCCAGAAGGAGTACGTCGGGGTCACACACGAGGGCCTTCCCCAGTAGCGCTCGGCGCTTCTGTCCGCCGGAGAGGGTCGAGAAGGGCTGATCCGCGTCGAGATGAAGAAGCGAGCACAACCGCTCGGCGTGGTGATCCTCGGTCATGCCGTCGAGCGATCCCGACGTGATCACGTCCAGGGCCGAACCCCGCAGACGTTCTGGCATCTGCTGCTCAACCAGTGAGACGCGCGCACCCGAGTCCCGTATGACCTTCCCCGCATCCGGAGCCACCGTTCCCATGATGATGTTCAGGAGGGTGGATTTGCCTTCTCCGTTACGCCCGACCAATCCGACGCGCTCTCCCCGCTCGATCTGGAGGTTGGCGTCTTCGAGAAGAAGAGGCCCACCGAAGGCTATGTGCAGACGCTGGCAGCTGATGAGGGCCATGGACGAACCATCCGCGAATCGATGCGGATGTCAACACACGGGGAATCCGCTCGAGGTGGGGCAGGGAGCCGGCCGCGCGGCCGGCCCGGGAACGCTCCAATCGAGGTAGCCGGCGCTCAGCGGGCCTCGACGTATCGGGCCAGTCGCTCCACTTCATCGTCGTCACCGACGTGTTGAGCCACGACCGCGTGCAGATCGGCCATGCGAAGGAAGGGACGCCCAGGCTCTGGCCGACTTGCGACTGGGCGGGCGCGCCAGCAGCATACCCCCGAGGAGGAATGCTCATGCTTGTTGTTTTCGTGACAGGCCAGGATGGCGGAAGCAGACGAGCAGCCCCAGTTGCGCCATCGCGCCGGGAGCCAGGGCTGGCATGGCACCACGCAGCGTCTCCGTGATCAGCTCCAGCCCCGCCATCGACGGATGAAGCTCCAACTCGAACTCGACGTTAGACTTCAGATGCAGGTAGAGACCTACTCCAGCGGCAATCGAGTATCCCAGCACCAGCGTCCTCAGCCCACCCACCGTGATCCGGTTCGGACGCAACCTCACTGCGTCCCCCAGAATCAGTCCGACACCCAACAGTGCAATGGGGGTCCACTGCCAGGGATCCTCAAGAAGTGCCCCGGCAAAAGCGACTCGGCCGCCATCCCCGTCATCCCGAAGAGAAGCAGGTCAACGAAACGCGAGAGGATGCGGGTAACGCCGATCTTCTCCTCGGCTCCTCCGATGGGGAGGATGAATCCCTCGCGGGTGCCGTCCCTTGTTCTCGCGGCGAGCGAATCCCGCTCGACGGTCTGACCGACTTCCAACGTGTGGCCTCCGAACTGCAACGAAAAAGAGTGCCCGCCCGGATCGAGAACGATCCCGCGAACGCGTAGCGGGACAGGAAATCTACCCTATCCGGAGAGTCACGAAACGGGGGTGGAGGATTCGGCTCGCTTGGGGTCGGGCCCACCCTTCATCACCACCGTCCGGATCGGGAAGGGGATCTCGATGCCTTCGTCGGCGAAACGCCGATGCAGCCGCTTGATGAACTCGTGACGCACGGGACCCTGGCTTTCGAACTCACGCACCATCATGCGAACCTCGAAGTTGACGCTCGAGTCGGCGAAGGTGTGGTAGCGGATGATGGGGTCCTCCCCCGGCACGCCGCCGTCCCCCTCCTTGAGCACCCGCTTCGCGACCTCCAGGGCAACGGCCTCCACGTGTTCCAGGTCGCTGTCGTAGCTGACGCCGACTTCGACACTGACCCAGAGCGCGGCCCTGGGCTTCGAGAAGTTCTTTACGATGGAGGACGCGAGCATCGAGTTGGGCACGGTGACGAGGTTGCCGTCCGGGAAGGTCTGAATCGTCGTGTTTCGGGCCTTCACGTCGGTCACCCACCCCTCCTCGCCCGACGACAGACGTACGTAATCCCTCTGACGCACCTGCTTGGAGAGGATGATCTGCACTCCAGCGAAGATGTTCCCCAGGGTGTCCTGGAGCGCGAGCGCGACGGCGAGTCCTCCGAGGCCCAGGACGGTGATCAGCGGCGTGAGATCGAGCCCGAGGTTCTGGACGATGATGAAGATCCCCAGAATCCCCACTGCCAGCCGAGCCAGGTTGACGAGCAGCGTCGGCGACTTGATCGCGCCATCCCGGCGGGCCGACAGCATCTCGGCCCCTCCCCCCACCGCTCTCATCGCGGCGATGATCACAGACCCGATCACGACGGCCATGAGCACGTTTTCCAGCGTATTCACCAGCAATGGGTCCGCAGTGCCGACGTTGAGCGCGAAGTAAACTCCACCCGCTCCCAACCAGATGGTCGGCACGCCACGGATCGACTCGATGAACAAGTCGTCCCACCTGGCGCGTGTCTTCGCGGCGAGCCGGCGCGCACGCCGGACGACTACGAACTCCACCACGATCCCCGCCAGGAGGCCGCCGACCACGAAGCCGACACGTTGAACCCACAGACTTTCGAGGAACTCGGTCATCTCGCTCCGCACGGGTTTGGGTGTTCGTAGAGCTTGGGACAACGTGTCGTGCCGTGCCCGGGTCCGTCCAGTGGGTGCTTCAGGCCTGAATTCTCCCCGGGGGTGGGCGCTCGCGGTGAACTGGCGGGCACGAATGAGCCGGTGTAACCTCGGCCTACTCGCTATTTTGCACCAGCACCCGCGTCGCCCAAGAGGAAATACCATGCAGGACTTGCTGTCGAGCCTAGCCGCACACGACTGGCTTTGGGCTGTGGGTGGGCTCCTTTCCCTCATCGTTCTGGCGTGGGTCACCAACGTCGTGGCCCGCCGCATGATCCTGGGGCTGGTTCACCGTGTGGCGAGCAGGACCAAGTCCACGTGGGACGATCGCATCATCGAGCGACGGGTCTTCCATCAGTTGGCCAAGGTCGCGCCGGCCCTCGTGACCTACGCCGGAATCGGATGGGCGTTGGGGGTTGGTCCCGACGTCCTGGCCGGCGCCCCGGCCGTGGACCTTCAGCCGACGACGTGGGAAGGATTCATGCTCGCCGGCGCCACCCTGGTGCGCCGCGTGTCCTTGGCATGGGTGGTGGTGGCCCTCACCACGGCCGCTGGGGGCCTCCTGTCTGCCCTGAACGACATCTACACCGAGAGTTACTCCGGGGCCGGCAACCGCCCCATCAAGGGCTACCTACAGGTCACCAGCCTCTTCCTTTATGCGGCTGCGGGCATCGTAGTGGTCTCCATCCTGGCCGATCGCTCGCCGGTGGTCTTCCTCTCGGGCCTCGGCGCGCTTACGGCGGTCCTGATGCTGGTCTTCCGGGACACGATCCTCTCGCTGGTGGCCAGTGTCCAGATCATGTCCAACGACATGATCCGCATCGGGGACTGGGTCGAGATGCCCCAGGCCAACGCCGACGGCGATGTCATCGACATCGCGCTGCACACGGTCAAGATCCAGAACTGGGACAAGACGATCTCCGCGGTCCCCACCCACAAGTTCATCTCCGAGTCGTTCAAGAACTGGCGGGGGATGAGCGAGTCCGGCGGCAGGCGCATCAGACGCTCGATCCACCTGGACATGAACTCCATCCACTTCCTGTCGGACGAGGACGTGGCCCGGTTGGCCCGCTTCGAGTTCCTGCACGACTATATGCGGGGCAAGCATGAGGAGCTGGAGGCCGCCAACGTTCGGGACGTGGCGGGAGAGAATGTCGTTCCGGAGCAGCGGCGCCTCACGAACGTCGGCACGTTCCGGGCCTATGTGCTGCACTATCTACGCAACCATCCCAAGGTCCACCAAGGGATGACGCTCCTCGTGCGGCAGCGCCCGTCCGGGCCCCAAGGCCTTCCCCTGGAGATCTACTGTTTCTCCAACGACACGAACTGGGGCAACTACGAGGCGATCCAGGCGGACATCTTCGACCACCTCATCGCGAGCCTCTCGGAGTTCGGACTCCGGGTCTTCCAGGAGCCGACGGGCAGCGATCTGAAGGCGTTACGTCCCAGCTGAGCGGAACCGCGGGGAACCACGGAATTGTCACCAGTTCCAGAGGGCTGCCTCGGCCTGGTTGTATGTAAGTAAGAACTTACTTACATTTGTTTCATCATGGCGACACGCACCAGAAAACCCACCTCCGAGAGACGCGAGGAGATCGCTCAGGCGGTCCTCCGGATCATCGGGGAGCAGGGCCTCACGTCGTTGACCACCACTCGCTTGGCGCAGGAGATAGGGGTCACCTCGGGAGCGCTGTTCCGGCACTTTGCGTCTCTGGACGAGATGCTGAGCGAGGCCGCCCGCTATGGTGTGGCTCGGATCGAGGAGACGTTTCCCGACGAGTCGCTACCGCCTCTCGACCGCCTGCTCGAGCTGGCCAGAGCCAGGGTGTGCCTACTCGGCTCAGACCCAGGTCTGGCGTGGCTCGTTCGCTCAGAGGAGGCCCGACTGACACTACCGGAGCCGGCTGTGCGTCTCCTCCTGGATCTTGTTACCCGATCGAAGCAGGTCATCCTGCGAGCGCTCCGTGAGGCGGCGGAGCAGGGGAGTGTGCGGGCGGATATCGAGCCCGAGATCCTGATGGTGCCGGTGATGGGGACCATCCACGCGCTCATCGGAATGCAGGGTATGCATCGATCGGAGACCGACGAGCTGGGCCGTGAGCCCCAACGGGTGCTCGCCGCTTTGGCTCGCCTCTTGGAGCCTCCGGAGGCATCCGCGCCATGACGCCGAACCTTCACACCAACACCAACCACTGAATTGACGGAGGGATAGACATGGAAATCCAAAACGCTACACCCGTGGGGCGGATCGCGGCCGAGCATCCATTGGCCACACGGGTCTTTTCCCGCCACGGCATCGACTTCTGTTGCGGCGGCGGCAAGCCGATCCAGGACGTCTGCCAGGCGCGGGGCCTGGACACCGAACAAATCCTCGAAGAGATCCGGACGGAGCTCGCGGGAGTGGACGCCGATCAGCAGCGCTGGAACGAGGCCGATCTAAACGATCTGATCGACCATATCCTGACGGCCTATCACCGGCCCCTGGAGGAAGAGCTGCCGCGGCTGGAATTCATGGCTCGCAAGGTTCTCAAGGTCCACGGCGATCGTGAGCCCGAGATGCTCCCAGAGCTGCTCTCGACGCTCCTCGCCCTGAAGACGGAGTTGGAGCAGCACATGATGAAGGAGGAAACGATTCTCTTTCCCATGATCCGACAGGGTCAGGGTTCGATGGCTCTGGGTCCCATCTCCGTCATGGAGGCGGAGCACGCCTCCGCCGGAGGCGCGTTGGAGCGTCTGCGCGAGCTGACGAACGGGTACCAGGCGCCTGAGGATGCCTGCAATACCTGGCGGGCTCTGTGGCACGGCCTCGCCGCCCTCGAGAAGGATCTGCACCAGCACATCCACCTGGAGAACAACATCCTGTTTCCGCGGGCGCTCGCCATGTGATTAGGAGAGGCTGCGCTCGTCCGGATCCACTCACTAGCGATTGATGACCCGTACCACGCGTCCCTGGTGGTCCACCTCATAGATCGGTCCCCGCCGGACGTCACCCCGCAGATCGATGACCGGACCCAACTCGAGCGCGGGCGCGGCTGCCGTGAACACACGGCTGTAGGGATCCGCCAGCCCCACGTCGACGCGGTAGCCCACGTCGGCGAGGGACTGGACGGAAATCGCGCTCAGCGGATTCGTGCTACCGCTGATCGCGGGCGTCATGAGCTCGTTACCGAAGAGGGATTCTCTCCAGTGGCTGTCTCCGGATCCCTCGCTGCCGCTGTTCTCGACCGGGACCTTCTCTCCCCCGGTGTAGCCGGTTCCACCGGCGTCGTCGAACGCCCCGATCGCGAGCGGCCCCGCGAAATGGGTGTCCACACCGGGAGTCCCGGCGGGCGGGACGGACGGGTTTCGCAGCAGACCGGCCCGGTTCCAGATAGTTCCGAATCCCAACACATGGCCCATCTCGTGGAGGATAACCGGGATCAGCCGGTCGGAGGCCTCCAGGTTTTCCAGGTCATCGATGTCGAACTGCATGATTCCGACCACCGGCAAGCCGGTCGCCGTGCGGGTGATGCACGGACCGGCCTGGCCCAGCACTCCCCCGGCTCCGTCGATCGAGCTGAGGTCGACGTAGATCCTGAGGTCGTCCACGGTGTCTTCGATCGGGGGCTGCCCCTCGGTGCATAGGTTGGCCTCGATAGGCTGGTTCACGAACGGGATGTCGGTGATATCGAACGGGATGATGCTTTCCCAGCGTGCGGCCGCGAGCATGAACGCGGCGTTCTGAGATTCCGACCCGCTGTTGATGAACACGAGCTCGATGTTGTACGGAAGTACGTCGAGACCCGTCGTCACGCTCAGCGTGGTGCCCGAAAACGTCTCGAACGCATGGATCAGGATGTGGTAGGTACCGGTCAGCGCGCCTTCGAAGCGACACGACTCGTTGCTGTCAAAGGCGCCCGAGATGCATTCGTAATCGTCCCGGAGTGCGGGCCGACTCCCGTGGTTCACATACATGTCCGCGTCGTTGACGCCACCGGAAAGCTTGATCTCGATCGACAGGCCGTCGGCCACCGGGAAGTGGAATGCGAACAGGAGCTCGTCTCCCCCGCCGTCCCTACAGTCCCCCGGTGGCGGTACTGTACATGTGCCCCCGACGTTGGGGATGGGCGCCCCCTCCGTGAGTGCGGTCTGGGCCACAACGGCCAAGGACTGCACCGACGTGTTGTTGGTCTCGTCCGACTCGGCGATCGCATCGTTCGGATCGACCACGACGCTGAGCGACCGCGTGCCGACGGCGAGTGGTCCCACCGTGAACTCCGCCTCCACGGTCTCGGAGGGCGCGATAGGGCCGATGGTCTGGGTCGCCGAAGATGTGAGGGGGCCGAGCGCCGGACTTGCCGCATCCACACCATCCACGAGGAGCTGAACCGGGAAGGCGACCCCCGTCGACGCGGTCCCATTGTTCGTGATGGGTACGGTGACCGTCACCGTCTCCTGCGAGGTCGGGCTGGTGGGGTCGACCGAGATCGTTCCGGCCGTGAGGTCCGGCATGGCGAGCAGGGCGGTCGCCGTGAACTCGACCGGCGGGAATCCGGCCGCCACCGCCGTCAGCGTGGCGGGACCGACCGAGGGTCCCATGGTCCACGTCGTCTGGGCGGTACCGTCCTCGCCGGTCGTGACGGTCGCAGGATTCACGGAGCCACCTCCGCCGGTGACCGTGAACGTGACTTCACCACCCTCGACCCCGTTGCCGAACTGGTCCTGGAATTGGGCCACGATCGGCAGGGGCAGGGCCAGGTTGATGGCATGTGCTTGAAGGTCGCCCGAGGATTGCACGAGCCCCGTGGCCGCGTCCGCCAACCCTGTCGCGGAGATCTGAACAGGCGACGAGGTCGAGCCCGCGAGAGATACGTCGACCTGCTGGAGGCCGGCGGTCGTGCCGAGTGTCCAGGTCGTCGAGGCGAGCCCTTGGGCATCCGTGGCGACCGTGGAGGCGCCGACCGTGCCCCCGCCCGACGTGACGACGAACGTCAGGTTCACGCCCGCGACGGTCGAACCGAGGGCGTCGTCGGCCCGGACGACGAGGGCTTCCGCGAGCGCCTGCCCCACCGTCGCGGTCTGGCCGTCGCCGGAGACGATCGCGATCAGCGTGGCGACCTGCTCCACGGTCACCGTCACCGTGGCGGACAGGCTCCCCGACGTGGCGGTCACGGTCGCCGTTCCGTTCTGGACCGCGGTGAGCAAACCCGTGGCGGCCACCGTGGCGACCGAAGGGTTGTCACTCGACCAGATGATCGTGCCGCTCATGGGCTGGCCGTTCTGGTCGCGGATCCTCGCGGTGAGCGTGATGGTGGCGCCCAGGAAGGACAGCGTAACCGAGCTCTGCGTGATCGTGATCGTCGTCGCGCGCGGCGGCTCGGGCTGGGTCGTTCCGTCCCCACCGCCGCAGTTCGTCAGCCCCACCAGCAACAGGGGAATTGCGAAGGAGCCAACTCTCGAATGTTTCACTGCAACCGCCTCAAGAACTGGGAAGGACCCGCCACCCCTCCGCGGAGTTCGGCGGGGGCGGGTCGGTCGATATGGTCATCACTCGGCACGTCGATGAAAGGTAGCACACGATTCATGGAAAAGCTCACGACATTCACTCCCTAAGGCGCTCCGTGGGCTTGGTGTTCCCGTGCCTTTCCGTCTTGCGCTCCACCTGGATAGATGACACCGTGCGGTCGAAAACCGCAGGCCGGCGCGGGAAGGCCGAACTGGAACCAGAGAACGGATTGTCAGGCAATGAATAGAATCGAAAGCGCGGGCACCGGAAAGCGGGCGCTCGCTCGCCCTACTACCCTATTCGGGCTCGTTCTGGTGTGCCTCGTGGGAGCCTCGCTCGTGACTGCGCAGTCCGCCGAGGCGCAGACACCCGCCCGCCCCGGCCTGGGCCAGCGGGTCGTTCTCGTGACCGGCTCCACGGGCGGCCTCGGGCGCGAGGTCGCGCGCAGGCTCGCTTCGGGAGGCGCGCACGTCATCGTCCACGGCCGGAATCGCGAGCGCGGGATGGAGCTCGTAGCGGAGATCGAGAGCGAAGGCATCGGCAGCGCGCGCTTCTACCGCGCTGATCTGGCGTCTTTCGACCAGGTGCGTGACTTCGCCGAAGCGATCCTGCGAGACTACGACCGGCTCGACGTGCTCATCAACAATGCCGGAATCGGCTCCACGCCCAATGAACGCCTCCTCAGCGAGGACGGCCACGAGCTGCGCTTCCAGGTCAACTACCTGTCGGGCTTCCTGCTCACACATATGCTGATGCCGCGGCTCTTGGCCAGCACGCCGTCGCGCATCGTCAACGTCTCATCCCTTGCTCAGCGACCCATCGACTTCGACGACGTGATGATCGAGAACGACTTCAGTGGCGGGCGCGCCTACGCGCAGAGCAAGCTCGCGCAGGTCCTGTTCACGATCGATCTCGCCGAGGAGCTCGAGGGGACGGGCGTGACGGCCACCTCCCTCCACCCGGCCACGTACATGGACACGGGGATGGTACGCAGGGCAGGCGTCCGCCCCCGGACCACGGTGGCCGAGGGCGCGGATGCTGTCATGCACCTGGTGATGTCCGACGGCATCGAGAACGGCCAGTTCTTCAACGGCCTCCGCCCTTCGCGCGCGAACGCCCAGGCGTACGACGGGGAAGCTCGCGCGAGGCTCAGGCGGCTGAGCGAGGAGTTGACCGGCGTGAGGTAAGCTGCGCGGCGACGATGAACCCTATAGTCGAACGATGGCGAACCTCACTCGAGCGGCTGTACGGCGTGTACGTTGCTCGACGGCCACCCGGGCACGTCTTCTATCCCGCACTGTTCATCTTCTTCGTGCTAATCAACGACGTCAGCTATTGGCTGGCGATGGTCACGGCCTTCCCCGACCTCCTCGTGGGTGATATGGCCGAGTACTACTTCAAGATCCAGTTCCCGGTGGCGACGCTGGGTGCGCTTTTCGACAGCCTATCCTTCTTCGTAACCCTGCACCTCATCAGGAAAGCCCTCACGTCCACCACCACGGGGCGCTTTCTCGGCCACCTGTCGATCGATCTCGTCATCGCGATCCTGGCGACGCTTTGGGTGCTCTTCGTCTTCTCCTTCTCGAGCTGGCTGATTCGTCACTTCGACGCCGCGGCCGACGTCGAAGCGTTGGCGGCACGGGGGTCCGTCTACTCCGAGCGGGTCGTATCTGCGCTACAGAACCCCACCGCGAACCTCAGAAACATCTACTTCGGCCTGATCATGGGCATCTCCGCGATGATCCCGTCGTGCGTCCATCTCACGATGGCGGTGAAGTCGGTGGTTCGGACCCTGGTTGCCGGGAAAGAGGGTTGAGCTTCCACATATGTCACTTGAAAGGCCGGACTGCGGTTTCCGTATCTTGAGAACGAGAGACTGAACGACCCAAGACCCGGACTACCGCATGTACAAGACGTGCATGTTCTGCAATAGACCGCTCGGCACGAACGAGGTGATCGAGACCTTCCCGGTGGGGCGCCGGCTGGCCTTCGACGCCGCGCGCGGCCGCCTGTGGGTCGTGTGTCGGAAGTGCGAGCGATGGAACCTCACCCCGCTCGAGGAGCGGTGGGAAGCCGTCGAGATGTGCGAGAAGATTTTTCGCGAGACGCGCCTTCGCGTCTCGACCGAGAATGTCGGACTCGCCAAACACCCGGAGGGACTCGTGCTGGTCCGGATCGGGGAGCCGATGCGCCCGGAGTTCGCCGCGTGGCGCTATGGGGACCAGTTCGGACGCCGGCGAAAGCGCCAGATCATCTACGGAGTGGCCGCTTCGGCCGCCATCGGCGGGATCGTCATTGGTGGGATCGCGACCGGGCTGTTGTCGGGCGTGGCTCTGAGCCAAGCCGGCAATTTTTGGAATGTCTGGGCGAACGGCCGCACCCTCGTGAAGTATCGGCGCCCCGACGGCCGGCTGCTCAAACTCAAGCGCATGGACCTGCTCGGCACCCGGGTGCGCGCGTCCGACGACGAGTTGGGCTTCAAGGTCGAGGTCCGGAGGAAGAAGAAGAAGGAATGGTTCGAGGGGGACGAGGCCCGTCGCATCGTCGGCGCGATCCTGCCCAAGATGAACAAGATGGGAGGCAAGCCCAAGACGGTTCAGGAGGCCGTGGTAGAGATCGAGGCACTCGGGCACCCGAACGCCTTCCTCCGGGACGTAGTGGACGGAGACCGCTTCCGCGACAGGAAGGGCATCCCCGGCTACATCAACAAGATGCCCAAGCCGACGAAGCTCGCGCTCGAAATGGCGCTGCACGAAGAGCAGGAGCGGCGTGCGCTGGAGGGCGAGCTCTGGAGACTCGAGCGCGCATGGGAGGAGGCCGAGGAGATCGCGGCGATCTCGGATAACCTGCTACTACCCGAAGGGACCGAGGATTTTGTAGAGCAGCACCGCGATGCGGGATCGGACCCAGCCTTCTAGCGCCCTTCGGCCCGGAGCGCCCTGACCGGGTCCATACGGGCGGCCCTGAGAGCTGGGATGTACGCGGCCGCCAGGGCAACCCCGGTGAGCACCACGGCGACCACCAGAAAGGTCGCCGGATCCGTGGTACTGATCCCGTACAGTTGACTCGCCATGAAGCGGCTCAGGCCCCATGCGCCGACGAGGCCGACGCCCACGCCTACCAGCGTGAGTCGTGCCCCCTCTGCCAAGATCATGCGCAGCACGTCGGCCGGCTCGGCGCCGATCGCCATGCGAATGCCTACTTCGGTGGTCCTCTGTGAGACGCCGTAGGAGATCACCCCGTAGACACCCACCACAGCCAGGGCGAGCGCAACCGCCGCGAATATTGTGAGCAGCAACATGCTGAAGCGCTCCCGTGCCACTGAAGCGGACAGAATCCGCTCGGCCGTGGAGACCCGCGAGACCGGGACGGTCACGTCCACAGCGGCGACCGCCGACCGCACGGCGCCCATGAGGAGATCCGGATCCTGGTGGGTGCGGAGTGTGAGGTACATGCGCCGGAACGGTGCCTGCGCGATCGGGAGGTACAGGGAGGGCTGAGAGTCCTCCGCGAGCCCGAAGTACTTCACGTCCTGTACTACAGCGATGATTTCGAACGACTCGACCAGGAAGCCTCCCAGGGCGATGTGCGGAGGAAGTCCCTCGATGACCTTCCCGATCGGATCCTCGTTCGGGAAGTAGGCCGTCACCAGGCTCTGGTTGACGATCGCCACCCCCGGCGCCGTGCGATCGTCCCGCGTGTCGAAGTCTCGGCCGCTCAACAGGTCGATCCCCATCGTCGCAAAGAAGCCGGGCGTCACCTGTCGATAGTGCGCGTGAGGCTCCTCGCCCCGCATGGGCGCATCCCGGTCCCGCACGATGAAGTTGCCCAGGAAGGGAATCTCCCGGTCGAATGGGAGGGCGGCCGTGGCCGCGACCGACACGACCCCGGGAAGCCCCTCCATGCGAGCGGTCAGATCGCCGAAATAGTCGGCGACACGCTCGAGATCCCGATATCTTCCACTTGGAAGATCCATCTGGAGCGTCAGGACATTCTGGGCATCGAAGCCGGACTCGGCAGAGAGGAGTCGGGAGAAACTCCGACTCAGTAGCCCCGCGCCCACCACGAGGATGACAGCAAGGGCTACCTCGGCGATCACGAGCAGGCCTCGAATCTGCTCTCGGCCTCCGCCCGCCGTCGATCTCTTCGACCCATCCTGGAGCGTGGCCTGAACGCCGGCGCGGCTAATACGGAGAAGAGGAGCCAGTCCGAAGAGGAGCCCCGTCACGGAGGTCACGGCCAGAGAGAACAACAGTACGCTGCGATCGAGGCCGACTTCGTCCAACCGCGGCAGATTTTCGGGTCCGAACCGTACCAGGAGGTCGATTCCCAACCCGGCGAAGCCGAGACCTAGGAGGGCGCCCATGCCAGCCAAGACCAGGCTCTCCGTGATGAGCTGGCGACCGAGGCGCCCCCGACCAGCACCCAGAGCGGTTCGGAGCGCGATCTCCTGCGCTCGGTCGGCCATGCGTGAAAGGAGCAGGTTGACGACGTTCACGCAGGCGATGAGGAGCAAGAGGCCGGTGGCGCCGAACAGGACGAGGAGGGTCGTACCGGTCTCGCCGACAACCGCGTCGTGAAGCGGGACCACGACCGCGCCGTACGCTCGGTTGATCTGCGGGTATTCTTGCTCCAGCCGACCCGCCACTCCGGACAGATCCGCGCGGACCGCCTCCACGTCTACGTCGGGCTTCATCCGCGCGACTACGTCCATCCATCGTGCGTAGCGCCCAGGGTATGCCAGGAGATGCCGATTCACCCAGAAGTGCGAACTGCCCGGAAAATCGAAGCCGGGAGGCATGACACCGACGATCGAGTATCGGTCCTCTTCGACCGTCAGGGACTGCCCCAGGGCGTCCGGACTTCCGCCGAAGCGTGTCTGCCAGAAATCGTGCCCGAGGACGATGACTTTGGGTGCACCCGCCCCGCCATCTTCGGGAGTGAGGACCCGACCGAGAAGCGGTGCAACGCCGAGTACGGTGAAGAGGTTGTCGCCGGCCCAGGTGCCCGTGGCCTTCACGGCTGCACCGTCGCGATCGACCAGCGCGAGCTCCGCTTCGGAGTACGCCGCGAGTCCGGCGAGCGTCCGGTTCATCTCCTGGAAATCGGCAATGTCGGGTGGAGACATGAACCCCCGAGCGATCCCGCGCTCGGCGTTGGACGACCAGACCCTCACCAGTTCCTCGGGAGCGTCGTACGGGAAGGGCGAGAGCACTACGGCATTCACGACGCTGAAGAGAGCCGTGACCGACCCGACGCCGAGCCCGATGGTAACGACGGCCACCGCGGTGAAGCCCGGACGCTTCCAGAGGTTGCGAAGGGCGTAGCGGATGTCCTTCAGAAGAGATTCCATGGATGGACCTGAGTCCCTCTCAGGGCAGAAGACGCTTCACCGCGCGAACGGTGTAGTACAACC
This sequence comes from Gemmatimonadota bacterium, assembly GCA_022571515.1. Classification (GTDB taxonomy): domain Bacteria; phylum Gemmatimonadota; class Gemmatimonadetes; order Longimicrobiales; family Gaopeijiaceae; genus JACZXQ01. Next base: position 123,140 of record JACZXQ010000001.1, on the reverse strand, counting down.
CGATGCCGGTTCCGACCATGCTGACCATGAACGCGGTAAAGAGCGAGATCTGAGCCCCGAGCCACCAGCCCAGCCACCCTCCCACAGACATGCCGATGAGGTTGAGGAATCCCTTCATGAATCCCGCTTCCGCTGAAGAAGAGGGCCGCTGCGCCCCGGCCGCTCAAGAATAGATCCGGGGGCGGCTACTGTTGGCAAGGCGCGTTCGGAGTCTGGGGGGCCGGGCTCAAGTCGACAATACCTCCAGCGTCAACCTGTTTTTCCATGGCTCCTCGGGCGAGCAGACCTGGCGCGGCGCCGCGCCGTAGCTCAGCGCCCGCCTCCGCCGAACGTCACGCGCACGCCGAACTGCGCCTGCCACTGCGACTCGGGAGACACTACGGACCAGGGCTCCGGGACGACCAGCCGACCCTCCTCGTCGCGGAACGGTAGGATGCCCCCAGCCCACTCGGACATGAGCTCGCCGTTGCCAGGGATGAGGCGCTCGAGAGGCTCCAGGAGGGAGGACACGGGGCGTATGGATCGCACGAGCCCCCGATCGGAGTCCATGAAGTTCAACAGGTTGATCATGTCCGCCTCGAACCGGACCGCAGCGCCCCCTATGCGCGTCGTGTGGGCGACCCGGAGGTCCAGCCGGTTCTGCCACGGCGCCCGGCAGTGGTTCCTCAGCATGATTTGACCCCGGAACTTCTTGAGGCACTCGTCCGTCGCGAGGGCGGCAGCCAGGCGCATGGACGTCCCGATGCTCGAAGGCAACTCGAAGACGTCGAGGGGGACGTACACCAAGTCGTTGTTCCGATCGAAGGCCGGACCCGGGCCCGGGTATCCGTCGCCGTTCAGGTCGCCGCGGTAGACATAGGAGAACGGAAGCCCCGATTCCCCGGTGTACAGGAAGGAGATCTCCGTGTCCTCGAGCCCGGGGATCGGCGCCCCGTACACCGCGAGAACGACCTTGTGGGGCCGGTCGAAGTTGGACGGCGTGAGGGGTGGCTCGTTGGGGTTCCCGTGGGTTGGCGTGAGCCCGAAGTTCGAGATGAGGTCCACCGACGCCAGGCTCATGCGGTCGTACGAGCGGGCGTAGGCGTATCCGGCCTGGAGGGCCACCCGGTCCGTGAGGGCGCCACGAAGCTCCGCGCTGACGGAGTAGGAGCGATCCCCACCTCCGTTGGTGGCGAGCAGGACCTGGTCGTATCCCGGCAGCAACCGGATGGGATTGAAGCCGTCGTCGGAGGGCGCGCCGAAGTAGGTGCGGGACGTGCCGTAGCCCCGGAGTGGGCCCAGGCCCGTGTCCTGTGGGAGGATGTTCAGCTCTCGCAGGATGATCTGGTTGATGGAGTGGCTGAAGATGAAGCCTAGCGAGGCGCTGAGGGTGGAGGAGAGCTCCCGGTCCACCGCGATGGAGACCTTCCCATACTGGGGATACGTGAAGCCCTTCTCGAACAGGGTGACCGTGCGCACCTCCGAGGGGGGACCAAAGAGGCACGTGGGATTCGGGTCGTTGGGATCGAAGGGCGGCGCAGTGTTCCCTACCAGCGGGTCCTCGTACCACCGGCCGAAGCAGGACCGGGTCACGGAGCGCAGCCCCGTATTGTGGAACGCGTTGGACAGCCACACGTAGGGAAGCTGGCCCGTGAAGAGGCCGGCGCCTCCCCGCACCTGGGTCCGGCGCTCCCCACCGCTTTGCCAGTTGAAGCTGAGGCGGGGGGAGAAGAGGACATTCCCGGAGGGCACGTAGGCGGTGCTGCGGTAGAAGAAATCGAGGATCTGGGGGTTCTCCTCGGGGTGGTCCATGACGAAGGGGACGTCCATGCGCAGGCCGAAGCGGAGGGTGAGATTTCCCAGCTCGAGCTGGTTCTGCACGAAGGCGCCCAGCTCGGCCACGTTGAAACCGATCCCCGGGGACTGCCCCTCCAGGAGCACGGTGCGCTGATACTCCTCCGGCGCGTTGAGCAGCACGTCGGTCCAACTCGGGAAGACGTACGCTCCGGTCGCGCCGGGCAGATACTCGTGCTCGATGTCGTACCACGTACCCATGACGCCCAGGGTCCACGTGCTCCGTCCACTGGCCAGCGTAAGGGTATTGGAGAGGCGGGCGCTGGTCTGGGCCAGGTCATTCTGCTGGGCGAAGAACTGAGCCCCCGCTCGCACGGGCCGACTGGATGTGAAGGACTGGTCGGGGCTCAGAAGCACGGCCTCGATCTGAGGCCACGTGCTGGCCGGCGTGGTCCGATCCGTCGTGCGCTGGACGGTGAGGTCGATCTCGTTCCCGCCGCGCGTGCCCAGGTCGGAGAAGAACTGGATGGAGGCAGTGTTGCTGGTGGATGTCCGGAACACGGCGTTGGAGGACAGCTCGTACGGTTCGAAGGGCGATCGGTTCGGGCTCTCGTCGTTGGCGGCGTATGCGAAGACGTTGCGGACGGTCAGCCGGTTCCCGCCCTCGAAGTTCCAATCCACGCGGGCGAAGACGTTGGCCAGCGACTGTTCCAGGGAGTAAGGAGCAGCGATCCCCGCATCCACGCCGAAGTTGGCGAGAAACGCTTCCTGGAAGTCCCGCATGTTGTCCGGGTTGATTCCCACGAGCGCAGGGTGGTCACGCCCGATGTTGTAGCCGGAGGGTGGCTGCCGCCGCCTCTCGAACTCACCGGAGATGAAGACGTGCGCTTTGTCGCGGATGATGGGCCCCCCGGCGGATAATCCGAGAAGCGTGCGCTCGACTCCCGAAGCCTTGGCGGGACCGGACGGAAGGGTGAGTTCCCCCATGAGCGCCTCGTGCCGTCCGACGGCCAAGGTGCGCAAGCGCCAGTCGTTGGTCCCGGTCTTCGTGATCGCGTTCATGACTCCGCCCGCGAAGCCCGAGAGACGAGCGTCGAAGGGCGCCGTCAGGATCTCGTATTGGGACACCGCGTCGATGGGAAGGAGCTTCGCACCGGCCTGGGCCCCGGGGACTCCTCCGGCCGTGAGACCGAAGGCGTCTTTGTTGAGGAGGCCGTCCACCAGAATGGCGTTGTATCGATCGTTCTGCCCGCCGACGGAGAAGCCCCCACTCTCGGTGGTCCGCACCAGCGGCGACAGGACGGCAAGCTCCATGATGTCGCGGGAGAGGATGGGAATCGATTCAATGGCACGCTCGTTGAGGAGCGTGGCGGGGCCCACCTGATTGGGATTGAAGATCGCGTTCCGATCCACGCTCACCGCGACGCCCTCCAACTCGATAGCCTGCTCCTGAAGCGCCGCGCCCACCGTGTAGGTCTGGCCCACTCGGAGCTGGATGCCCTCCTCAGTGAACTCGCCGAAGGCGATGTGGAATACCGTGACGGTGTAGGGGCCTCCGGGTTGGAGCAGGAGAATGAGAAAGCGGCCCTCCTGATTCGTGGCCGTCGACCGCTCGGCCCCGGTGAGGGTGTGACGGATGCGTACCGTCGCCTCGGCGATGCCGGAACCGTCCGGGCCCACCACCGTACCACGCACGGAGGAAGTTGTCTGGGACTGAGCCGAGGTCTGGGTTGGGTGTAGGCTCAGCGCAAGCACCAAAAGGACCAGTGGAAGAGAGGCACGACGGACGCGGGCCATGGGATGCTCCTGTCCTGGAAACAAGGTCGGCGTGGCTCCCTGATGCGCGGAAGATACAGTTTGCGGCTTCGTCCCGTCCAGATGGCGGCCCCATCCCTGGCTATCGGCGTCTCCGCTCCTGAGTGCTAGAAGGCTTCCAGGGGTGGGTGCGACGTGGATCCTCCGGTCACCATTGGATACTTTGAAGCTTCAAGACGTATATTTTGGGAGAGGGACACCTCTCCAATGAGCCCATGACCCTTCCCATCAGAGATCTCATGAGACCTGCTCCGGTCCTGTGCCTGGCCCTGCTCGGCTTCGTCCTCTCCGGATGTGATTCAGGCGATCCCGCGGGATTCGATTTCACCAAGGAGGACGGCGAAGGCGAGTTGGGCGTATGGGTGCACTCCGGCCGGTACAACCGGAAGTATTTCCTCCACACTCCGCCGGGGATGTCCGGCGCCCAACGATATCCGCTCCTCATTTTCCTCCACGGAGGGGGTGAGGACGGAGAGGCCTTCCATAGGCGCCTAAGGGCGGACGCGACGACCGACGCCGTCGGCTTCATCACGGTCTATCCGTCCGGCATGGAGGACACCTGGACCGTCGGCTGCGGGCAATGCACCCTTGCGGAGGTCCTCGAGGCTGACGACGTCTCGTTCATCACGACCCTGATCAGGCATCTGGCCGACCGTCTTCCGGTGGACACCACGCGTGTGTATGTGGCGGGCTTCGCACAGGGTGGACAACTGGCTCAGCTCTACGGTTGCCAGAGCGACATGCCGCCGGCAGGGATCGCAGGTGTGGCCGCGGCGATGTTCTCCGTCGTGTCCAGGGAGTGCCAACCCCGCGGCGCGTTCCCCGTGGCCATCGTCCATGGAGACCGAGACCCCTTGGCCTTCTACGACGGCTACGGCATCCGGGCCAGCATCCTGTCGGCCCCCAGGACCGTGGACACGTGGGTCCGGATGATGACTTGCGACTCGGTCCCCGTTCTGGGTGAGCGGCCGGATACGGCCCGGGACGGCACCTGGGTGACCACGTACCGGTTCGATGGCTGCGCGGAGGGTGCTGCGGTCGTTCACTTCCGGGTGCACAATGGGGGGCACACCTGGCCGGGGGACACGGGCCCCTGGAGCGTCTTCAACGGGACCAACAGCCGCAACTTCGACACCACGGCTGAGATCCTGGAGTTCTTCGCCAGTCTGAATCCGTAGGGGGGTCTTTGGGAAACTCGGAACACGCTTGTTGCGTCAATCGTTATACGAGCCTACTATGCACCCGTATTGTGGTCCCGCCTTCACGACACTGACGTGCATCGCGACGTTCGCCCTCACGACAGGAGACCACTTGGAAGCACGCTTTGTTCTGCCCCCCGCCCACAGCGATGAGAGCCACCGAGAGACCACGCGGAAGTGTGCGTGGCCTCTGGCGTGTCGTGGCGTTCGGCTTCCTGCCGACGTAATCGCAACCAGCTCAGCCGTGGAAACGGCTGTGGCTACCCCACATCCGCCCTCGGGGCCGGTCGGTCACTCGACTCCAACGGGTTCGTCCGAACCTGGCTCACACCACCGGAAACCCCGAACTCTTGCAACCCACAGGGAGGTTTAAGTGAACCTGCTCAGTTACAGACTAGCCCGCTTGACGGTGGGCCTGGTGGCAGGCTTGGCCTTGCTTGCGGCTTCGCCGGCTGACGCGCAAGCGCAGACCGGCTCGGTCACGGGCACCATACTAAGCGCCGCCACGGGTGAGCCGCTCGACGCGGTCCAGATAACCCTGGGAAACGTCGCGACCGGCGAAACGACTCTCGGGGGCCTCACCCGGCCCACGGGGAGATTCCTCCTCCTCAATATTCCCACCGGGCAGTATACGCTGCGGGCGCTGTTGATCGGTTATGGGACCGCGACGCAGACCGTGAACGTCACCTCCGGTGAGACCACCACGACAAACCTGCGGATGATCTCCCAGGCGATCTCGCTGAGTGAGATCGTGGTGACGGGCGTCGTCGGGGCCACGCAGCGCACGAAACTGCCGTTCGACGTGGCTCAGGTGAACATGCGCGACCTACCGGTGCCCACCATGAACGCCGCCCAGGCGCTCCAGGGTAAGGTCGCCGGTGTGACGGTGGTGAGGGGAAGCGGCCGTCCAGGAGCCGCCCCGTCCATCCTCCTTCGGGGTGTGACCAGCCTTGACGCCTCGGGCCGCAGCCAGGAGCCGCTCTACATCGTGGACGGCGTGATCCTGGGCTCCAGCCTTGTGGATCTAGACGCCCTCGACATCATGAGCATCGAGATAGTGAAGGGCGCCGCCGCGGCCTCCCTCTACGGGTCTCGCGCGGGAAACGGCGTGATCCAGATCCGCACCAGGCGCGGGGCTGAGATCGCCGACGACCACGTCACCTACACGTTCCGCAACGAGTACGGCCGAAGCTCTCTCGGCGGCACGCCCGAGTTCCTCCTGACGGAGGTCCACGAGTATGCGCTGACGCCGGACGGCAGCCAGTTCATCGACGTCGACGGTAGCGGATGCGACTGGCTGTACTGCTCCTCGCCGCAGCTTGCCGGGCAGAACGCAGGGGGCTTGAGCGCCAACGAGTGGAACACCATTCAGGACCAGAAGTGGCCGGGCCAGACATACGACCAGGTGCAGCGGTTCTTCACCCAAAACGCCATCCTGCAGAGCAACATCTCTGCCTCGGGTCGGTCCGGCCGGACCAACTTCCACATCTCGGCCAGCTTCCTCGACCAGGAAGGCATCATCATCAACACGCCCGGCTTCAAGAGGGGCAACTTGCGGGTGAACGTGGACCAGGCGGTGAGTGAGAAGTTGACCGTCCAGACGAGCATCTTCTACAGCAAGTCCTCCCAGGGCCGCCCCGCCGAGTCCTCGGGGAACACGATCTTCGACCTCACCCGCATGCCCGCCGGGGTGGACCTCCTGGCGGAGGATCCCGACGAGCCCGGTGAGCTCATGCTCTCCGTGAACCCCACGGACGCCGAGAGCGCCAACCCCCTCTACGAGCTCAAGAACTACGAGCGCATGCAGTGGCGGGCTCGCTTCCTCGGGAGCACGAACATTCGGTACGCGCCCACCGACTGGCTCAAGATCGACTCGAACGTCAGCTTCGACCGGCTCGACAACAACCGGGAGAACTACCGGGCGAAGGGCTACCGCACCATCAGCCCGTCCAGCGTGAACACTGGGACGCTCTACAAGTTCACAAGCCAGAACGAGGCCCTGAACGCGAGCATCACCGCTTCCACGCGCTTCAACCTTACGGACCAGATCATCAACTCCACACAGGTCCGATACCTCTTCGAGAACGAGGACTACGAGGATCACGACACCAGCGGCAGTGAGTTCGCCGTGGGCGACGTCCCAACGCTGGACAACACCAACCCGGACCGCCTCAGCGCGGGCTCGTACGTGAGCACTGTTCGCAGCGACGGTTACTTCCTGATCACGAACTTCGACATGTACGACAAGTACATTGTCGATGCTCTGATCCGGAACGACGGGAGCTCCCTCTTCGGGGACGAAGCGCGGCGCCAGTGGTACTACCGCGTCGCGGGTGCCTGGCGCATCAGCCAGGAGGACTTCTTCGAGAACGTCCCGTTCATCGACGATCTGAAGTTCCGCTACTCCCTGGGCACCGCCGGCGGTCGTCCCAGGTTCTCCGCCCAGTATGAGACCTACAGCGTCTCCGGCGGTCGTATCTCCCCGGTCAACCTGGGGAACCGCAGCCTGAAGCCCGAGTTCTCCAAGGAGCACGAGGCCGGGCTCGACATGGCCATGCTGGACTACAGGGCCATCCTCACCCTGACCTACGCCCAGTCCACGACGGAGGACCAGATCCTCCAGGTTCCCCAGCCGGCGTATTCCGGCTTCCAGAGCCAGTGGCAGAACGCGGGGACCATCCAGAGCAAGACCTGGGAGGCCACCCTCGACCTGCGGCTCGTGGATCGACCCGACTTCAGCTGGCGCGCGAAGATCCTCTACGACGCCACCAAGTCCGAGATCACGAGCCTGAGCGTTCCGGCCTTCACCTACGGCGTCGGCGGCCAGGCAATGGGGAACGTCTTCTACGCCCGTGAGGGCGAGAAGGTGGGGACGTTCTACGGCATCCAGGCCGCCATGAGTTGCGCACACTTGCCGGCCGCCATGAGCTGCGACGGCTTCGAGGTCAACAACGACGGCTTCCTGGTCTGGACCGGCGGCGGCGGCTTCGCCAACCCCCAGTGGGGTGTAGACGGCGCCGTGGTCGGCGGCAAAACCCTGAAGTGGGGGACACCCTTCGGTGGCTTCTGCATAGACCGGTCCACGGGCGAGGAGACGCAGTTCTGCGAGGTGGGGAACACGATGCCGGACTACAACTTCGGTATCTCCACCACGATGAGCTTCAAGGGGCTGACGGCCTACGCTCTCTTGAGCCGCAGCGCCGGCTTCGACGTGTACAACCAGCCGCTACAGTGGGGCACGTTCAAGCGCATGACGGGCATCTTCGGCCAGGACAACGTTCCTGACGCCGACAAGAAGCCCATCGGCTACTACGACGCCTGGTACGCGGTGAGCGGTCTCGGACCCAGCAGCATCTTTGTCGAGGACGCCTCCTTCACGAAGCTCCGGGAAGTGTCCCTGAGCTACCGGTTCAACCCCTCGCAGCTGGGTGTCATTCCGGGAATGGGCCAATTCGCAGGCCTGGCCCTCAGCCTGGTGGGCCGGAACCTGTTCACCTGGACCGACTATCGTGGCTACGATCCCGAGGTGGGGAAGACCGGTGGCGACACCGGTTCCTCCGCCATCGCCCGGGTGGACGGGTACACGTACCCGAACTTCCGGACCTGGACCGCCGCCATCGAGTTCATCTTCTAAGGGAGCCGATCAATGAGAAAGTCATTTAGGTATCTTGCCGTCGGCTCGCTGCTGCTCTTCGGAGCGGCGGCTTGTGCCGACCTGGAGATCGCGAACCAGAACGCGCCGGACGCGGCCCGCTCCCTGGCATCGGCTGGGGACGTGGAATCACTGATCGCGGGCTCGTTCAACACCTGGTTCAACGGGGTCAACGCCTACGGCGGCCCCGGGATGTTCATGAGCAACGCGGCGTTCCAGCACAACGCGCCGTGGTCCAACTCCGGGATGGAGAAGTACGGACGACTCCCCCGGATCTCCATGGACAACAACGTGGCGGCGAGCAGCTACAACAACTTCGTCCGACCTTGGTACCGCTCCTATCGGGCCATCTCGGCCGTCGCCAACGGCCTGGCGGCTCTGGAGGACCCGGAGATCGCGGACGAGCTCGGCGCCGCCGACGTGCTTCGGATCACGGCCTTCGGGAAGTTCAACCTGGGACTCTCCCACGCGACCCTCGCCATGTTCTACGACCGCGGCTTCGCCGTTGACGAGACCACGGACCTGAACGAGGAGCAGGAGATCCTGGATTACAACACCCTCATGGAAAGGGCGTTGGCATACTTCGACGAGGCCATCAGCCTCTCCAGCGGCGCCAGCTTCACGCTGCCCCTGGGTTGGATGCAGATCACGCTCTCGGGTCCGGAACTGGCCCGTGTGGCCCATTCGTACAAGGCCCGGTTCCGTGCCCAGGTGGCGCGGACGGAGTCGGAACGGGCGGCGGTGAACTGGAGCGCCGTGGTCGCCGACGTGGACGCGGGGATCACCGAGGACCTGGTCCCGTTCTACGACGACTACAACGGCTGGTCGCTGGACGTCCTGGGGTACGGCTCGTACTACGGGTGGAGCCAGAACGCGTACTTCATGTACGGCATGGCCGACCAGAGCGGGGACGTCGACCGCTGGCATGATCTTGGCCTCACCGAGAAGAGTTATCAGTTCGCCGACGGCGAGCCGGTCCTGATCGTGACGCCTGACCTCCGCTTCCCCCAGGGGACGACCGTGGAGGAGCAGAGGGCCGCCAAGGGCACGAAGTTCGAGATCACCAAGTCGAGCCACTTAGGGAACACGTGGAAGAAGCCCGAGCGCGGCGTGTGGCGTTGGTCCTGGTACAAGACCTGGAAGGGTCGGGAGTACTGGGGAGTGGACGGTTACGATCTCGAAATGAACCAGAAGGAGATCGACCACACCGAGATGCGGCTGCTCAAGGCCGAGGCCCTGTTCAGATCGGGTGACAAGGGCGGCGCTGCCCTCATCATCAACGAGACCCGAGTGGAGGCAGGGTTGAACGCCACGGACGCGGGAGGCACCAACACCAGTTGCGTGCCGCACCTTCCCAACGGTCCCTGCGGGAACCTGTGGGAGATGCTGAAGTGGGAGAAGCGGATGGAGACCCAGTTCGTCGGTCTCGCCGGTAACCCCTGGTACTTCGACGGACGTGGTTGGGGAGACCTCTGGAAGGACACCCCCCTCCAGTTCCCGGTTCCGTGTCAGGAGCTCCAGGTGCTTCAGCAGCTGCCCTGTGAGACCTTCGGCGGGCCCGGTGGGGAGATGGGCGCCCCCCTGAGCACCTACGCCTTCAACGGTGAAGGGTAAGCCTCAGCTGTAAGTCTGGACCGGGAGGGGGGCGCGAGATCGCGTCCCCCTCCCTTTTGCACACATGGCCCGACGTGGGCGATGGTAGGGAGCGGAAGCCCCCAACGGGGGGCACCGGGGGTTCGGAAGGAGCGAGAGCCTCGAACCGAGCCGAGGCGTGAGAAAAAGGTTGACTGCGGCGGCCCGGAGTCTAGACCCAGACCCCCATCTGCTGCGGCGTGATGACCAGGCCCTGCTTCGGCGGCGGCGGAGGCGGATCCTCCTTCTCCTGGGGCGTTTTCGGGGCGACGGGGTTCGTGCAGGCGACGGCGAGGCTCACGAGTGCAGCCAAAAAGAACAGACGATAAAACCTCATCGGAGACACTCCCGCTTCAGGATTCACAGACACGGGAACGGCCGTGCATAATCATAATCTACAGCGACAGGGGCTTGGACGCGAGGCTCCGGGGGCGCCGTCGGCGAGTTCATCACAGCTCTCGGAGATCGGCACAGGCGACGACCTGTTGCGACCCTCCTTCGAGGACTCGGAAGACCCGGGCGGCGAAGACGGATTTGGGCTCGAACACCGTGCTGAGCGTGGTCTCGCCGCCCGCCGTCCCTACCTCGTTGGGGACCAGCTGCGGATAGACGGCGACACCCCCCTGGATCTGCCCGTTCCCCTGACAGTCTCCCGACTCGATGTGCCAGCGGTAGGTGACACCGACCTCTCCCCGCTCGATCTGGATGGAGGCCTCGGTGCGGTCGAACTGGGAGACGGCAGCCACCTGACCGGAAACAGCGCTGGGGAAGATGGGTTCCAGGTTCCCTTCCCACCGAGTGACGAGGGGTTCCGTGATCGAACCACAGCCGCTCATCAGGGGGATGAGAGTGAGAAGCGGGAGGACCTGAAGGAGGCCAGGCCGGTGCGTTCGGGTGCCGGGTGTCTTCATCTGAGAACCGTTTGGGGCCTGTCAGGTGCCGTGACTCGGCTCCCGTGGACAGTGCCCTGTGATGCCACGAGATTACAACACGGAATATACTGATGAGGCTTGTGCCCTTCCATAGACGATCGAGGCTACCGACGCGACGATACACCTCCCACCGGGACAGGAGGTTCCTGTTCGGGATGGCAGTCACGTGTGGAATCATGCTGGCGGGCCAATCGGTGGCCGCGCAGGGTCCGGCCCAACCTCACGTCGGGATCGGATACGTGGCCAATGCCCCGGATGTAATGGTCGGCGGCGCCGTCTACGTGGTATTGCCTGCGCTGGGCGGGATCGGGCTGTACGTGGATGCCAAGTTCCCCGGCGGCGGCCCAGCGGGGTCCCGGGACTTCGAGGAGGGCTGGACGCCCAGCCGAGTGGAGGATGAGGTTCCCGACGCCAAGTTCAGAAGGAGGAAATCTAGCTGGCAGAGCTTCAGCGTGGCCCTGATCCGGCCGCTGAATCCCTCCCTCATGGTCTACGGGGGCCTAGGCCACTTCAAGCGAACCGAGTACTGGCTCTACGAGGCCGCTCCCACCGTAGACCTGGGAAGGGCAGGCGTCTTCTGGGTCGAGTCCCCGGACGATGCGGAATCCGGCGTCAGCGTCATGGTGGGCGCCTTGATGCGCATCAGCTCCTTGATCAGCACTCAGTTCGGCTTCGAGTCCCGCCCAAGGGGCATCACGGTGGGGATGTCCCTGAGACTCCCGCCGTGGTAGGGCGGCAGCCTCGAACGAGAGCGGTATGGTGGAAATCCGAGAGATCGACTGGGACGTCCCGAGCCAGGAGAGTGGTTGACATGAAGTTTTCACGCAGTGGGGTACTGGTACTGATGCTGCTGGCCTCCGCCCTCGTGACGGCCTGCGCCAGCGCGGCCAGAAGCGACGTCGACTTCCGTAGGGATGTCCTGACTCAGGAGGAGATCCGGTCCACGCAGGCCCTCAACCTGTTCGAGGTAGTGGAGCGCCTCCGTCCCCGTTGGCTCGACGTTCGGGGCGGCACTCGCAGCTTCACCATGGAGACGGAGATCGTCGTCTTCCAGAACGGGATGCTCCTCGGCGGCCCGAACGAACTGCGCCAGATGGAGACTGAGATCGCCTACGAGATCCGGTGGCTGGACGGGGCGAGGGCGGTGGCCACCCTTTCGGGCCTGAGTTCGGGGCGTCACGTGTCCGGCGCCATCGTGGTGTACACGCGGCCGCCGCGTCGGTAGGAGCATCCGGGAACGAACGGGGGGCGCTACGCCCCTCCCCTTCGGGTCCAGATGGCGATGACGCCACACGCGGCGTCCACGTTCAGGAACTCGGCCGGTACCGTGCTCCCCCCCTGATAGATTTCGATCCCCTCGATCGAGGCCGGGCTGACGGCGTCGTCGATACGAAAATCCGCCGGGGTCATGCCGCTTCCCGTCCGGCGGTTCAGCAGGAACCCGTCTACGAAGATCTGCGTCGTGCAGGTCCGCCCGGCGCTGCGAGCCGTCTCGACCACGGGGCGGGACCCGTACCCCGCGCCGCTCACCCGCAGTCCCGGGACCTCCCTCAGGAGGTCCGTGACGTACATGGGGTTCCGCCGCTCGACGTCGCGCCGCGTGATGTAGGTGCCCAATCCGGTTCTCAGCCGCTGCCGGAAGCCGTCGAGAAGGGCGCTCTTGTCCACTTCGGACCACGCGATCACCTCCAAGGGTGCCAGCAGGATCGCCTCGGGGTCGAGGCGCACCTCCAACTGGAAGAACTTGTGTTCGTCCAGGTAGAGCAGAGGTGTCGTGCTGGCCTTGTATCCCAGTACGGAGACGTGGATTCGTACCGCGCGAGCCCGCGCCACGGTGAACTCGAACGTCCCGGTACTGTCGGTTTGGTAGCGCCCGAGACTGATCCCGTCCCGATCGCGGAGCTGGACCTGGACCTGGCTCAGCGCGCGCTCCGAGGCGTCGTCGATGACCCGCCCGACGATGAGGACCCTCTGCCCGGAGACGGGCGTCGCAAGCACGAGGCAGAGGCAGCCGACAAGGAGCGGGAGAGCGCGGATCGGGGTCTCCCTAAGGCTCTCTTTCGATCTACGACCCTTCATATTCCGATTGCCTCGTACCGGCACCCCAGGTGCTCCGGCATCGTCCGGCTACCGGAGGATGCCCCTTAGCAGCGGTCTGGTGACGGTGGATTATACGCACGGCCGTGCGCTAAGTTTCCGACCCCGGGAGGCGAAGACCGCTCCAGCCGCCCCAGGCACTGTCCCCGGGCTACGCCACCGGCACTCGCCGGTAGGGGTTGCCCCACCCGACAGGCCACCACGGCGTGCCGCTGCCAACCCCGCCTCTCCACCAGGCGCAGTATTCCGCCTTGGGCCGAGTATTGGAACAGGACGGCCACCACCAGATCGCGCTCCGCCCCAGGGCATCTTCGAGCTCGATGGTTTCCAAACATCATGGGGAAATCCCCCACGCGTCACGCCCGACTCGACTACATTCCGCATGCTACTTCTCCCGACTGCGAAAACACTTTCCATAAACCATCATATGTACATGCATGAATCACTTATTCCCAATTGAGGACCGGATGCTCTCGAGAACCGCCGAACACGCCGTTCGCGCTGCCATCTTCCTGGCCCGCCAGGATGAAGGTCGGCCCGTTTCGGCCGAGGTGATCGCGAGCAATCTCGACGCCCCCCGAAACTACATGCGCAAGACCCTCGGCTCGCTGGCCAGTCAGGGTATCGTCATCAGCTCGCCTGGAAGGAACGGAGGCTTTCGCCTCGCGGTGCCGGCTGCGGAGCTTTCGGTAGGCCAAATCATCGATGCGGTGGACCCGCCCCGACGCCGTCGCATGTGCCTTCTCGGTGGCCGACTCTGTGACAGCGAGAACCCCTGTGGTGCGCATCAGCGTTGGAAGGCGGTCCTGGACGTCTCCAGGGGCTACGTCGGGAGCTTGACGATCGCCCAGCTGATCGCTGACCAGACGGACGAGGCTGTATCAACCACGTCCTCCCAAGTTGGGAAGTAGACAAGACAACTAACCGAAAGAGATGAGACCTTGAGCACGACACGCCATAATGGCCACATACAGAAGACGCTCGCTTCCATCGGCCTGATCGCCGTAACGGCTGGAGCGATACTCGTCCCCTCGACCGACGACGCCACCATCCCGGTTCGCACTACGCCGGAGATTCGCGGAGAAGAAGCCGCGGTGCTTGTGGTGCCGCCGAACGTTCCTCCGCCGATCACGCGAGACCACGCCACCAAGGTGATCATCAATCTGGAGGTCGTGGAAACCACCAAGCGGATCGCCGACGGGGTCGAGTACCCCTTCTGGACCTTCGGCGGAGACGTGCCCGGCAACTTCCTTCGTGTCCGTGAGGGTGACTTGGTGGAATTCCACCTCAGGAATCACGAGACCAGCGTCGTTCCGCACAACATCGACCTACACGCAGTGACGGGTCCGGGCGGCGGGGCCAAAGCCACGTTCACCCTGCCGGGCAACGAATCCGTGTTCAGCTTCACCGCCCTGAATCCCGGTCTCTACGTCTATCACTGCGCTATGGCCCCGGTGGGGATGCACATCGCCAATGGGATGTACGGCCTGATCCTCGTCGAGCCCGAGGGTGGTCTCGAGCCCGTGGACCACGAATACTACGTGATGCAGGGCGAGTTCTACCTGCAGGGCGGTGTCGGCGAGCAGGGGTACCAGTCCTTCAGCTACGAAAAAGCACTGGCGGAGAACCCGACCTACGTGGTTTTCAACGGTGAGGTAGGGTCACTCACGGGGGATCGCGCACTGACAGCGAGGACGGGTGAGACCATCCGGCTGTTCGTGGGGAACGGCGGACCCAACCTCGTTTCCAGCTTCCACGTGATCGGAGAGATCTTCGACAACGTTTACACGGGGATTGGGTCCACACCCACTCACAACGTGCAGACGACGCTCGTTCCCGCGGGAGGCGCGACCATCGTCGAGTTCCGGGTCGAGGTTCCTGGAAATCTCATCATGGTGGACCACTCGATCTTCCGAGCCTTCGACAAGGGAGCCCTGGGCATGATCAACGTGACCGGGGACGACCGTCCGCTGATCTTCGATGTGGACCGAGATTGATCACGCAATAGAGGCCTTCACGAGACGCGGGGGCCGCCCGTCGGATCCCCTGCGTAGGAGTGCCGCGTCGCTCCCCTCCGCCTGCTTGGGCGGGGGGGAGCTTGCCGCAGGACCCAGCGAGAGATCCGCCGAATACCAGGGTCGCCGTCGTCTTGATCTCCGCCAGCGGTCTTGTCAACTTGGGCCCGGCCCCGCCAGACTCCGCGAATGAAGACGAATTCGCGATGTAATCGGGCTCAGTACTGTCCGGTCGTAAGTCGAAGAGCGTCCGGCAGAGGCCGATGATGGTCGCATCGAGGGCGTAGACGGTCTGCTCTAACTCCACCGCCCACGCGTCTCCCGCATACAGAGCCCGAGCGTCAGCGATGAGGACCTGGGCAAACTCGGCGAAAACCCTCCAGTCACGTCGGTCGTTTGCGTCGGCCAGTGTGCTCGTCGGTACCGGCCCACTGCGAAGGTGGCTGTGATAGAATTTCTGAGCTACGGCCTCAAACAGACTTCGATGTCCCGCAGGCTCTCCCGGTACGTGAACTGGGCGAAGGCCATGGCCACGTAGTGATCCCAAGAGGTGAGGGACCGGAGCCCCACATCCGAAACGATTTCGCTATCATATGCGTCTGCCGGGTCCGACGTTCGCCCATATCTCTTCTGGCGCCGGATTTCCGGGCGTATCAGTATGCCACGCGCGAGGAACGAGCTTGAGCACAATCTGTGAAGACTGTGGGGGAGTCTAGCCTGGTGGTCGCCCCCCCCAAGACTGCCGTGCTGCTAGGCGTTGAGCGAATGGCCCCGGACTTCCCGATGGCGGGTGCTCTAATCCCGGTTCTTGGACGCTCGCCGTTTCAGCGACATCTCAAACATCTCGGCGGCCTTGGCGTGCGCAGGATCATCGTGCCGCTCCCCGGTTCCGCCGAGGGCGCCGCGCTCGAAGAACAGTGCCGGCAGCAGGCTCCGCCGGTACTTCTCGACGGGTGCGACCTGGTATTCGCGCATCCCGGCTCGGAAGGGCGGTCCGACCCGTCCGAGGATGACGATGCAGTGGTATTGGTCGCCGCCGACAGCGTGCTGGATCCGAGGCTTTACCGAGTGGTGTTCGGTGCGGCCGTGCCCGCCTGGGTGGGCGACCGGTCCGATCAAACCGGCGACAAAGGCTACGGCGAGGTTGTGGGGGTGGGTCTTCGCACCGTGAGTGGGCCGCCCGACGGTGCTACGCACGAATTTGTGGGAGGCCTCGAGGAGCGGATCCTCGTGGATGAACTCGACACCTACCTGCCTGATTTGAGGCGTACGCTGCGGCCTTATTGGGTCTCGGCTCGGTCCGCCGATGATCGGGCGCGAGCGGCCGACAGGATCCTGGACTCGGCCCAGAAGGGTGTGCTCGACCTTCCCGCCCGATACCTCCACCCCCCAGTGGAGAATTTCTTGGCCCGGCTCCTATCTCGCACGCCCGTTACGCCGAACCATGTCACGTTCATCACGGCCATCACGGGGTTTACGGCAACCTACTTGTTCGCGACCGGGTCGTATGGTCTCGGCCTCGTGCTTGCCCTGGTCACCAACGTGTTGGACGGGGTGGACGGCAAACTGGCCCGGATCAAGCTCCAGACCAGCCCCTTCGGGAATGCGTTGGACCACACGCTCGACGTCTCATTCGAGTTCTCATGGTACGTGGCGTTGGGTTGGGGACTTTCTGGCGGGGTCGTGAGGTCTGGACCGTTCGGCGCGGCGCTGGCGCTCATTGCGATCATGATCGGCACGCGGGGCATTTCGGGTCTCTACAAGCTGATCACGGGGCGTCAAATCCACGATCACCGGGCGTTCGACCGCGCCGTGCGCCTCGTGGCGGGGCGTCGGAACATCTATGTGATGTTCCTGCTGGCTGGGTTCTTCGTCGATCGCGTCGGTGCGGCCTTCACGCTATGCCTGTGGTGGGCCCTGGGGACGCTCGGAGTTTACGTGGCTCGGACCATGATGGCCTGGGCCATGCGGCGGTCCAGCGGCGCTACTGAAAGCGTGTGAGAATACGGCTGAGTTGAACTCGGTCCTCCCGCTCGAGTCCGAGCAGCCAGAGGACTCCGAAGAATGCTCCGAACAGTAGGGGGAGACCCAGCAGGGAACCGACGAAGGGCAGGCCGCCCACGAGTGACTGCAGGGTCCAGACGATGGCCAGAGCCGATGCCGCGGCGGCAAGCGGTTTCAGGAGATTGGCCTCGACGACACTCAATCCGAACATCCAGCGGCTCGCCGCGATGCGGGCAACGTTGACCACGATCACGGTGAGTAGGACCGCCAGGGCCGCCCCCTCCAGACCGTAGACCTGAAACAACAGGACCCCGCTCACCAACCCAATGGCCAGCATCGCCGCACCGAAAAAGATATTGGCGGTGGGCCGCAGGTACACGAACGGCAACTCGCTCACCCCGAGGCTCCCGTTGAACGCGTCGCCGACCATGAGCAGCACCAGGACGTTGGCGCCGGTCACGAAGTCGCTATCGACGAGGCCCAGAATCCCCGCCCCGAAGAAGAAAAACACGAGCACGACGAGCAGTTCGGCCGTCATGATCCAACGGGCCACCATGGCCAGTTGCTGGTTGGCCCGCCGTAGATCGTTGGCGGCAATGCTCTCGGAGAATATCGGAGGAAGGATCCGGTCGAAGCCTCCTCGAATCTTCTTGGTGACCGTGGAGAACTGGCGGGCCATCCCGTAGATGCCGACGGTCGAAGCCGGCGCGAAGTACGAGACGATGAAGATGTCCACCTTGTCGGCGAGCATGAGGAAGAGTTCGTATCCGGCCGTCGGGCCGCTGAACGACGCGAGGCTTCGGATCTCGTGCCAGCGAAGCGGCACTCGGAGACACTCCCAGAGGGGAAATACCCGGACGAAGAAGAACACCGTGGTCACTACGGCCGCGAACAGGGACACGACGTAAGCGACGGCCAGCCCCAACTCGCGGACGCCGGCCCAGTGGACCACGATCAGTGCGAGCGTGAGGGTGATCGGCTCGACGAGACTCCGTGCGTAGACCTCGAAGCGCATCTGCCGTGTGAAGCGGATCGAGACCAACAGGATGTCCGACAGGACGATCATGGGGATTGCCAAAGTCAGCACGAGCAGCGGGCGGGTCGCGCCGGGGAGACCGAACACCCCGGTAAGCGGCCCGGCCGCCACGGCGACCAGGAGTGTGAGAACGGCGCCCGCCGTCACCGCGAGCGCGACGCCATTGGCGATTGATCGATGCACCGTTTCGCCGCGCGCCACCGCCTCGCTCATGAACCGAAACAGCGAACGCTTCATCCCGAACAGGGCCAGGGCGGCAGCCGTCTCGGCCACCGTGATCCCGAACGTGTACTCCCCGAAGCCCTCCCCGCCGTAGAGACGGCCCGCGAGCACCAAGAAGATAGCCCGAGGTGCGATGCGGGCGACCGAGCCGAGGTAGTTCACGCCGGCCCCGCGAGCGAGATCCTTGGTGTCCGTTTCTTCGGAAGTACGTCCCGGGCGCTCGCTCCGGTCGGAGTCCGCGCTCATTAGAGCGGAGGCGCCTTAGCCGTCCATGTGCCCGTCCCACGCGCCTGCGCCCAAGACGAGAGGTTGACCTTCAGGGTCGCGGGAAACAGGAGGAGGGTCGCACCCACCCCGAACAGTGGGAGCGCCAGCGGCAACTGTCCGACCACCGCCAAGGTCAGTGCGAGGAAGGCGAAGAAATCCCGTTTGCCCATGAAGTGAACCACCCGCATCACCCGGCTGCCGAGGCCCGCGTCCTCCTGGTATCCGTAGCGGACGGACAGGAAACTTCCGGAGCGCTGCCCACGCCTCACCGACAACGTCAGGTTGAGGATGCTGGCTGCCCCCGCGACGAACCCGACGATGCCGGCCTGATAGTACAGATCGGGCAACGGTGAGCGGTAGACACCCACGATCAAACCCAACAGAAACGCCAGGTAGGAGACATTGTCACAGACGGTGTCGATCCACTCTCCGCGTTCGCTCGACTGGAACGTCAACTTCGCGACCTCGCCGTCCGTGCCGTCTATGATCGAGGCGATCTGAAAGAGAAGCCCGGCGATCAGAAATCCCGCATAACCGCCTCCCGCCGCGAAGCCCGCGGAGACCAGGCTGATCACCAGGGTCGAGACGCTGATCTGGTTGGGCGTGACCGGGGTGTTGACCACGACGCGGCTGAGCGCGGTCGAAATCGGGCGATTGATGTACCGTGAGATGGGACCGTCGGAGGCCTTGCGGACGCCATCCATCAATTTGCGCTCGGCTTCGGCGAAGTCCTCGGGCGTATCCACATCCTGCCACATGTGGTCCCCGATGTCCGTCACCCTGGCGAGCCCCTCGGCCGCCAGCTTCTGGACGCCCGCCGAGAGGCTGGCGTTCCCTTCGGCACGAGCCTCGCGAATCGCGCCGAAGAGGGCCGGCGAGGCGAGAAATATGCCCGTGTCGATCGCGTTGTAGTCCGGCAGGGTCTTGCCGATGGCCACGATCCGGCCTTCAGACACCTGAACCTTGGTGGCATCGTCCAGGTCGATCACCGAGTCGACGTCATAGTCCACCGCGAGGTTGATGCCTCCATGCGCCCCGCTGCGCGCCAGCGACATGACGACATCGGGATGGAAGAGGTGATCGGTCATGGTCAGGAAGAACGGGCCGTCGAGCTCGGGCTCTCCGGCGAGCACGGACACACCGTTGGGCTCTCTCCACTGAGGGTTGTGGATCCAGTGCACCGTCAGGCCTAGCCGCGTGATCTTGTCGATCCCGGCACGCACCTGCTCGGCTTCGTGTCCGATCACCACATAGGCGTCGGTCACGCCGGCTTTCTGGAGCGAAAACAGCGTGCGCCCCAACAGCGAAACGCCCAGCACGCGCGTCAACGGCTTGGGGATACGACTCTTCAGGCGTGAGCCCATGCCCGCAGCCAGGATCAGGGCCTGCGAGACCGTCTCAGGAGTGTCGTTCATGTTTCGTCCCTGGCCACATTCACTCCTTGTCCGCGACCTGCATCAGGGCCGGCAGAATCACGAGTGCGCTCACGAGCGTAGTCGACAGACCCACGATTGCGAGCTTCCCGATCGAAGTCAGCCCAGGGTGAGTCGCCAACAGCAGGCCGGCGTAGCCCACGATCGTCGTGATCGTCGCGACCGCAACGGCGGGCCCCGTGCGCTTGAGTACCAGGTACATCGATCCCGGTCCCTCCGCCCGATACCTGTGGTGAAGGTGGACTCCGGTATCGACGCCGATCCCCACGACACTGGGCAAGACGACCATGTTGAACAGGTTGAGCTTCATGCCCACCAAGAACATCACGCCGCCCATCCACGTGAGTCCGAGCACGAGTGGGCTCATCACAAGGAGCGTGCTCTTCAGACTGCGCACATCCAGCAGGATGATGAAGAAGACGACCACGAGTGACAGGATAACGGCCAGCTTGCCCTCGCGAATCGCCATGCGTAACAGGTCGGCGATGACCAGGTTCGGGCTGGCTGCGCGCAGCTCCTTCCCCGACGGGAGCGTGATGGTGCCGATGTCCTCGGAGAAGCGGATGCTGTTGCGCCCGTCGCGAAGGGGTACGCTCGGATAGATGAACACGAAGCTGCCCACCTCGCCCGCGCGATTCCGAAACCGCCTGATTTCATTCGGCGGCACATCCTCGAACGTGATCGGCGCTTCCACGCTGAGGTAGCCCTCGAGCCTTTCCAACCGTTCCAGGTTATCGCCGGAAAGGAGGTCGCGCGCGTCCTCTTCTTCGATGAGGTCCCGGATCGCGCGTATGCGTTCCAGGCGGGGCCGCTGATCCTGAGGTACCAGCGAATACACCGAGCTGACTTTCTCCACGGTGGGGGTCAGCGTGTCCACCTGCATCATGCGCTCCACCACAGCCTGCACGGCCGCCGCCTCTTCCGGAGAGGTCGCCAGGACGAGTGCGGGTGAATCGGAGAGCGAAAAGACCCCGCGGGTCAGCTCGGCCACCGTCTGCCGTTCCGGCGTGATGATGCGTAGCTCGGTAAAGTCGTACTCGAAGCTGATCTGTGAGAGGCCGAACACGGCGAACGCGGTCACCACGGCTCCCCCGACCAGCAACCTTCGTGCGGGCCGGTATGGGCGCGGCTCGAACGTGAGCGTCTTCCCTGCGACCGGCGCGATCCGAAGCAGGCCGAAATTCTCCGCGATGATGATCAGGGCCGGTAGCAGGAATATCGTGGCGGCCAGAGCGAAGAGGAGCCCGATTCCGGTGATGGCGCCGAGCTCCGAGAAGCCCTTGAAGTCCATGAGCAGGAGCGAGAAGAACGCCGCCGCCGTCGTGAAGGTGGTCGTCGCGAGAGCGGCACCCGTCTCGCACATCATGTTGTGAAGACCTTCGGCGCGGTCTAGCCCTGCCTGTCGGCTTTCTCGATACCGCGCGAACGCATGGATCCCATAGTCGATCCCAAGGCCGAACAGGACCACGAAGAGGAACCCCGTAATCGTGTTGAGCTGGCCGATCACCAGATACGTGACGCCGAATGTCCAAGCCAGGGACGCCAACAGCGTGATCGCGATGAGGATGGGCGGAATAAGGCTCCGGAAGTAGAGTACCAGCAGGATAAACACACCGACGACGCCGTACACGGCCGTGCCGAAGATGTCCCGTGTGAGCACCTCGTACTCGTCGATCCGGTTCTTGATGTTGCTACCGTAGTACACCTCCACATCGGGGGCGTAACTGCTCGGATCGATCGATCGAACGATATCTTGTACCGCCGTCAGCATGACGCGGCTGGCGGCGATGTTGAGGCTTTCCTCGGCGGCGAAGACCTCTATCACCAGGACGGTGCTGTCCTGGTTCGTGTAGAACGGCTTGGGCTCGCTATCCCGATACTTTTCGTCCCAGGCCTCCAGATCGCTCTTCGCCGCATCATCCGACTCTGTGGCGCCGGGAGGTGGCCCGAAGAGATCGTCGATCATGAAGGGGTTGATCGCCTGCTTCTCGTCGTCGATCGCACCCTGGACGGCGTCGTAGAGAGAATCCAGCTGGGTCGTGTTCAAGAACAGTAGGGCGTTCTTCTGGTAAAAATCGACCTCGTTCTGGTACTGCGAATACAGCACGTACTCGCTTGCGTCCAGCCTCGGCTTGAGATCTCCGGCCAAGCGCTGGAGGGCAGGGAAGTTCTGGCTCTTCAGAACGACGCGGAGCTTGCTGACCCCACCGCCAACCTCGTCACGCATCCGCTCGAGCGCCTGCACGCTGGGAAAACTGTTCGGTAGGAGTGCGGCGAGATCGCTCTCGAGCGTCAGCTTAGACGTGAAATGGGCGCCGACCGCCGTGGCGACTACCGAGACGACGACGATGGCCCGGTAGCTCCGGGGGACCAACTTGCATAGGTGGAATCGAAGCTTCATTTGTCCTGGGTTCCGGGCGAACGAGCGCCTGAGGGTGTGGGGTGCCTAGCCCCCCGTGCCGCTGGACTCTGCGAGTTTGTCGACCATGCGGTCGTACATCGCCTCGTACGACGTGGAGTTGATCTCCCGCTGGAAGGAGTCCTGGTAGGTCCGGAGCGTGCTGGAGTCATCGATGACAACGTCGTACACCTTCCATTCATCTCCGACCTTGTGCATGAGGTACGCGATCTCGACCTCGCTACGCCCCTTGTAGGCGATCGTGACGACCCGGCTCCTGTCTCCATCGGTCTCCGCGGGCTGATAGGTGATGCTGTCCGCCTGGTAGATCTCGAGCTTTTGTACGGACGAATTGCGAATCAGGCTCCGGAACACGTCTACGAACTGATCCTGCTCCTCGGGAGTGCGCGCGGCCCAGTGGCGTCTCAGCGCCCGGCGCGAGAGTTCCCGAAAGTCGATCAGCCCGTTGATGACGTCCTTCAGCGCCTCTCTCGCCTCGTCGGAAATCGAATCTCCCGCGGCATCGACGGCCCGTTGCGCGGCTTCGTTGCGGGCTCTCACGGCCTCTCCCGGACCGGCTTGGCCCGCTGCGGGGATGGGGATCGACACCGCCAGGGCGAAAGCCGCCATCACGGTCGGGTGGAGTCGCCAAGGTTTTCGGATGCCTGTTGCTGCCCGTCTCTCCGTCTTCATGTAATCTCCCGACCGACACGCTGGCTGAGTTCGGCGATTCGGGAATTCAGCGTCGCGATGTTCTGGAACTGTGCCAGCGTCATGCCAACGTTGGCCTTGAACGCATCGATGACGTCCTCGATGCCCCCGAGCCCGATATCGAACGTCTGGAGCTCAGCGCGGAGCAGGTTCTCGCTCGCCCTGAGCGCTCTCCGGCCGTCCTGCATGTCTGCCCGCGCCCGGACGGCGTCGAGGTAGGCCTCCCGCACCTGCTGCTCGATCATGAGCTTGAGAGGATAGACCTGAGCTTCCAGCTTGGCGGTTTCGTAGCGCTGGAGCGCCGTCTTGTCATTGTTCTGGAAGAAGTTGAGATCCCAGTCCAGACCGAGAATGATGCCAGGTCGGAAAAAATTCGTCGGGTTGTTCACAAAAGGATTCCGCGAGTCGAAGCGGCCCGGCGCAGCATTGAACTTGACCTGACCCGCGACGAACAACGTGGGATACGACGCTCTTTCGGCCGCTCTTACGAGCGACCTGCGCCCGTTGATTCCGGCCTGAAGCTGCCTCACCTCCGGGCGGGCGGCGAGAGCAGCGGAGACGTAGGTCGATAGGCTGTCCAACGTTACGTCCACAGGCTCCAGAACCTCGACCTCGACGCGAAACGGCACGCCCTCCTGGATCCTCAAGACGGCCCTCAGGCCGGCGCGGGCCTTGGCCCTTCCCGCTTCGACCTCTCGGGATTGGCTGGCGATCTGATACTGGAAGATCCGGAACTTGAACATGTCGTTCTGTGTGGCGGAGCCTTCATCGAAACGCTGTTGCAGCCGCTCCTCCGCTTCTGTGACCCGGTTGTTGACGGACTTCACGGTTCGCGTGAGTTCGTTGCTGAGGACCACCCCCCAGTAGATCTTTTGCGCCTGCAACACGAGCTCGGCCTGGGTCTTGCTCAGTTCCGCTTGTGATGCCTCTACCTGGAACCTGGCCGCGTCGATCTGCGAACCGATCTTTCCGAAGGTGTAGAGGGGTTGCACGATGTTGAGATCCACCTGCGTGAACCAGGTAAGATCAGACAGTCCGGTCATTGTGTCGGGAGATACGAGCACGCCGAATTCCGTAAATTCGCCGCGTAGCTGCGGAGCGAATCCCCAAGTATTCCGCAGGTTGAACTCGGGAAGAAATCGGGCGCGATTCGCGCGGGTCACCTGAGCCCGTGACAGGTCGAGCGCGGCTACCGCGGGAGCGAGAAGGGGGCTCCGGCTCAGCACCATCCGCTCCACATCGGCGAGGCTCACGATCAAGGTGTCGACCGTTTGGCCCGAAACATCGTGTGCCAACCCAGGGCCGCCCAGGATCGCCGCGAGGACCACGGCCGACAATCCGGTGGATCTCATTCGTCGCCTATCGGAGAGAGAATCTCAGTGACGCCCGACGTGACTCCCGGAGGGGCCTCTCGCAGGGCTCGGATGTCGTCATAATCGGCGTAGGCCTTGAGCTTGAGGGAGTTGGCGTCCGAGAGCACACCCACCCCGATAGGCTTCGACGGAGCAGTGCCACCAAAAGTGTCGGTGTACGCCTGGCGCAGATCGAACACGTACGTGCGCCATTCACCCAGGCCCTCCTCTCCCGAACCAAACACGATCTGCCACGGCCGTCCGATGCCCGCTCTTCGTACCGCGGAACCGACGGGGAGTGTCGAACTCCACACGTACTTGGCAGACTCGGGAATCTTTCCGAAGAACTTCTTCCGGTACGTGATGTAGATGCCGGCAGCACTGTCCACTTTCTTGTTGTCCCGCTCGTCGCCACCCTCGGGAATCTGGTGCACCCTCACCCGGAAGGAGATGTAGGGAAACTCGTCGAGGTTCCACTTGATCTCATGTCCGAGAATGACTGATTCCCCCTCGTCGGTGGCTTCGAGGTACCGATTCCCGTCTTCCACCTTCACCCGATAGGGCTTGTTCTTGTGATCGTCGGAACCGCGCCACGTCCACCCCTTCGGCAGCTCACCCTCCGTATCGTTCTCGAAGTCGGCGAGAACGACAGCCCCGTAATGCCCGAGCTCGGCGATCATGTAGGGGAATGAATAGTCCTCGAGGAGCTCCTTTACCTGGCCCTTCAGGTGCCCGAGCAGGCTGCGGTCTCCCTTGCGGATGTCCACGATGCCGCATGATCCAGCGCCGTCGTCGGCAAGCCGGAAGGTGAACCAGTCGCTCCAGTCCCGTTTCACGAGCCAGTATCGGGCCTCTACAAGGCCACCCTCGACCGTCATCTCCTCGGCGGCGGGACGCAGCGCCGGCACCTCGTCCGAGTCCTCGAAGTACTCCACCAGGGTGAAGCGTACGGAACGTGCAAGCGCCTGCGTGAACTGGCTTCTGGGGCCCTCGTCGAGGTCCTGCCAGCGGCCCCCAAGAATCCTGGAACTCATGCCGTCCAGGGAGAAGATCTCCCCTACGAGTTCTTCCGCCTGTTGGGCGAAGTCGTCCTCGTCGAGTTCGCCGCTCATACCCAGGAGGCGGATCCAACGAGCGTAGGTGACGTCGATCCTGCGTTCCGCGGAGTCCTCACACGCCGCCATATGCCGCGTGGGCACGCTGGCGAACACGGAGGGCGCGGGAGCGCTCACTGCTGCCGCGAATAGGCCGACTGCGGCAAGCCATCTACCGGGGTGCAAATCATGCGGGTGCCGGTCGATCGTGAACTGCTCCTGCTGCGAGGAATTTGAATCCCGGGTGCGTGTACTGCCATTGAACACCCTCGAGTTGGCGGCGGTTCCGCAAAAGTGGCCTGTAGAACGGCCTCTGAGAGTTTCCTAGAAGAGGAGACCCTCTCGGGGGCCGACAAGCGCCAGGACACCAGAGATCAAGACTCCCAGCCAGATCACGACGTAAAGTGGTACGAAGCGGGTTCGAGTCTCGAGGAACTCGGGAAACAGCGGTGTCTTGCCCATGAACTTCCCCCGGGGCCTGTGGGGGAAGAAGAAGGTCTTATAGGTCTCGATCGTGGCTACGGTGAACCCGATCGAGCCGATGAAGATGAAGACGTAGTTCGTCGTCAAAGACCCGAGCAGGATCCCGTACATGAAGGCGATGCCCGGGCTCCGGAAGAACTTGAAGATGAGGAAGCCCTCTACCGGGGCGTCCTTCCACGCACCACCGATGGCTGAGATCCATCCGCCGGCGCTTCCCACGAGGAACACGATGAGAAGGGGGTGCAGGGCGGGCCCGCTCCGCTGGAGCTGATAGACGGCGAAGAGGACCAGTAGTTCGGTCGAGACGTAAAGCGCACAAGCCGACCAGCGCAGCGCCGAACTCTCGACGACCTTCCCTCGAATCGCGAACTGCATGGGGATCGCGTACTTGGACTGGTCCTCCACCCGCAGAAAGGTCTTGTAGATCTCCAAGAAGGCCCGCTCGAGCCCGTACGTGACCCCGAACAAGAGGACGAGGCCGGCTGGGCTCGCCGGGTCGAATTCGGTGCCGGCGACGATCGCGACGGCGATCGCGGCCGCCAGGATTGGACTGCGAACGTAGGTGCTCCACTTGAAGCCCTCGTGCGGGGCGTCCTTGTACATGCCCCACGTCGCGCTGTGCAACCCGGCCGCCAGGCCCGTCCCGAGTGCCAAAAGCAGTTCCGTCATGAGTCTTTCAGTTCTATGGAGCGGTAGATGTCTCGGACCAGCCGGACATCCCGCTCCGCTATGTCGAGTGCCATCAGGGGATCTCTCCCCGTGCGAATGGCCGCCAGAAAATCGGTAAACATAGCGCGGTAACCCGCCAGGTCCCTAAGGCCGGGAAAGCTCAGCCGAGTCCGGGTTCCTGAAGCGAAGACGAAGATGCCGTTGGACTCGAACGTTACGGACCCCTCGCGACCGTAGAGTTTGGAGATGCGAATCCCCCGAAGCGGTGAGGGGACCTCCCACGAATAGGAGAGCGTGCCCACCGCACCGTTGGTGAAGTTCATCACCACGTGAATGCTCTCTTCGGTCTCTCGGGTGCCGTCTCCGATCCCACTCGGCGGTCCGGCCCGGTAGCCGCTCACCCTCTGCACGTCCATGCCCAGATTCGCCATCAGGTTGATCCAGTGGATGCCGCCCTCGAAGAGGCCGCCTCCGCCCGAGGCCACCGCACTCGCTCGCCAGTCGTCAGGCCGTTGGCGCTTGACAGCGTTCACGTGGAGGAAGAGCGGATCGCCGATGATTCCCTCCTCCAAGATGTCGAGCAGCCGGCGTCGAAGCGGCTTGTAAAAGTAGTTTTCGGCGACGAACACGCGCTGGCCCGAGCGAGACATCGCTTCCCGCACCCGGCCGAAGTCCTCCGGATGAAGAAACGCCGGTTTCTCGACGATCACGTCCTTGCCCGCGCTCAGCGCGGCAAGCGTCAGGTCGAGGTGAAGCGGGGGAGGGGTCGCAACCAGGACGATCTGGATCGCGGGGTCCTCGATGGCGGACTCGTAAGAAGCATAGGCCCCGGCACCCCCGTGCTCGTCCGAGAATCGGCGCGCCTTGTTCAGGTCCCGGCTCGCATAGTGGAGCCGCACCTCCGGGGCCAACCGGCGCAGCGTCCGGCTGTGCATGCGAGTCGCCTTGCCGCAGCCCAGAAAGGCGAGCCTGATCGACGCGGGGCGCGGCGCCATCAGGTAACGCCCTCTCTGCGGAGATCTTCGGCGATCACGTGGCCGATTCGCAGGGCGTTGGCGGAGATCGTGAGGCTGGGGTTTACCGCCGCTGGGGTAGGCAGGGTGCTCCCGTCCGTGATGTACAGGTTGTCCACTCCTCGGAAGCGTCCATCCCGGTCCACCGGCGCTCTCTCGGGGTCATCACCCATGCGCACGGTTCCCAACGCGTGCGAAAAGGTGTCGATCACATGTGTATAACCCACGAGCGAGCCGGCCGCCCGATGGATCCGCTTTGCCCGGCCCGCCAGGAATCGGCGCGCTTCGAGGTCTCGGGGGTCGTATCGGTGCTCGATCCTGAGCCGGGGCAGACCCAACTCGTCGGTTTCCGCAGGATCGAGGACCACTCGGTTTCGATGTTGTGGCCGATCTTCAGCGATCACCAGAAGGCCGGTGATTCGTCGAGCCAAGGGCGCCACCAGCGATCCGAGGAACCAGTTCAGTTCACCGCGTACCGTCCCCATCGAGGGTGTCTGGGTCTGCTGGATGCTGCCGAGAGGGCCCTTGGGCCCATTACCGTCCGGGTCTCCCAGATAGTAGTCGGTGATCCCGATCTGCTTGTGGAAGTGGCGTTCGTGCTTGGGTAGCCAAGGGTATGCGCCGAACACGATCGCGCTGCAGTGGCGTGTCAGATAGCGGCCGACGGCGTCGCCCGCGGGGTTCGACTCAGCGAGGCGGGAGGCCAGAAGCAGGTGCGCGGACCCCAGGGCTCCCGCCGCCAGAATGATGCGGTCGGCCGTCAGGACCTCCGTGTCTCCGGTGGTTCGGTCGACGCACTCGACGCCTGCGACCCTCCGGCCATCGAGGTGCAGACCGGTGACCGCCATGTTGGCTCGAAGTTCGAGGCCACGTTCTACCAGGCCGCTGAGCACGCGCACGGCGAGGTCGTTTTTTGCCTCGATCTTGCACGCGAACGTGTCACACGTGGCGCATTCAATGCATGCGCGCGCGCGCGCACTGTTCTGGTAGTTGATCGCCAGGGGCAGCCGAAACGGGTGCAGGCCTCGCGCCTCGGCGGCGTTTGCTATGATCCTGGACACCTCGGAGAGGCCACTCGGAGGGCAGGGGTAGTCTGAGGTCCGCGGAGGCTCGGTCGGATCTTCCCCCGCCCGCCCGGCGACATCGAGAATCCTCTCCGCCTCACCGTAGTACGGTTCGAGGGTGTCGTAGGCGAACGGCCAGCGGGCCCCGGAACCTCCTACGATCTCGGGGTCAGGCATGAAGTCGGCTTCACGGAAGCGCAGCGACACGCCGCCGTAGAAGACCGATGCACCTCCCACGCAGGAACAGACACCGGCCTCGCTGATGCCGCGGTCCGTGTTCGCCTCGTAGTGTGGACCCTCGGTGTAGTAGGGCGTCCGCATGACGGTGCCTTCGGGCTCCCAATTGTGCGGTCCCCGCTCCACGAACGGCCCCCGCTCGAGCATGAGCACGTCGGCACCCGAGTCGACCAGCTTCCACGCCGCCATTGCGCCGCCGAAGCCGCTTCCGATCACGATGGCTTGTCGATGGGCGGCGTGCCGCCGTGTAGAACCCATGTCAGTCGACCTTTGGGGGAGTGGTACGCTTCAGGCTGCAAAGGTCTCTAGGACGCTGTATCGGGGCAACAGCCTTGCAGGGAACCTAGGGGACCAGCCACTGCACCGTGCGCGGCGCCGTGATCCGGCATGGACCGTCGGCGGCGCGTGCATGATAGACCTCCCCGTCCACGACGAAGGGGCCATCGAAGGTCAGCTCCACTGCGTTTAGGTTTTGGCTGAGGTAACCGCGTTCGGGCGTCAACCTCGCACCGGCTCGACCCCGGGCGATGCGAGGCAAGCTCCGCCAGAAGGCGCGGGCGCTCTTCTCCACCAGTGTGAAGTGAACTGGCCCGTCCTCTTCTCCCCAATAGGGACGCGTGCCGAGTATCAGCCGGTGCAGTGTGGTGGCCAAGCAGAATATGCAGAGGTGGTCGGTCGGCGCGTGGCCGTCCACGGCTCTCGCGACGCTGCACCCGACCGACTCCCCCCGGGTTCCCCGGACGGCCAGAGAAAACAGCACCCGGGCAATGGAGAGACCCGACGTGTTTCGATCACCCAGTGGAAGACCCCGGAGGCGCTGGTCGAAGAACCGCACACCGTCAGCGACGGCTCCAGCGCCGAAGAACATGCCACAAAGAGCCTCGTTCTTCCCATGCTCCACGCACAACATCGGTCGGCTTACGAGCGCCCCTTCGGCCCTCGCTCCTTGCCGGCCTTCTGTATCGCAGAACGCCCGGATCGCGAGCAGGCGCTCCATGAGGGAACCGCCCGCACCCAGATCCTGGGCTGTCATGTTGGTCGATCCGCCGGGTACCGGAGCGATCACCGGCCAGGGCTCTTCGGGCCTCGACCCATGAAGGGCGGTCAAGGCCCCGTGCACCGTGCCGTCGCCACCGACGATGCATAGGGTTCCGACCCCCATCTCGGTCAGATCACCCAGTGCCTCTGCGATCTCTGAGGGTTCGGCCGCCTCACGGTAGAGCTCTCCTCCCAGCTCCCGCCCGAGTTCGCGCACCGCGTCCAACTCCCTGAGCACCCGCCCGCTGCGGGGGTTGCAGAGCACGGCGATGCGGTGCCCCTCGGATCTGGTTGGAGCCTTCGGGTTTGGCATGGTAGCTCGTGGATGACCGTCAACCCTGGGGCGCGGAGGCGGCTGGCAGAGTCTTCTCGAAGATACGATAGCGCTTGTACGGCCGGGCGCCGAGAGCTTCGAGGATGTTGAGCAACCCCCCATTGTCCTCCAGAATCCAGGACAACTCGCCACCCTCGATCCCATAACGCCGGGCCGGCGCCAGGGACGCGCCGATCACCGACATGGCTAGGGCTGCGCCGAGAGGGGAGTCGTGGTATTGCCGTCGTACGCCCATCAGCACGATTCGGCTCGTCTTTACTCGATGCCGCCGCAGCCGCCACAGTGCCTTGGCCCAGCCGAACGGCAACAGCCGACCATCGAGATCGCGAATTGCCTCGTTGACGTTCGGCAGACAAATCATGAAGGCGGCCGTCACCCCGTCGACCTCCGCGATCTGCACCAAGTCATCGCTCACAAACAGGCGCATCTGTTTACCGATTTCGCTGAACTCGGCCTCGGTGAAGGGCACGAAGCCCCAGTTTTTCGCCCAGGCGTCGTTGAAGATGGTGCGCAGGAGCTCGAACTCCTCGCCCACTTTGCCCCCATCCATGGGACGTACTCGGATGCGACGCGCGTAGCGCTTCAGTAGCGACCGCATCACGGGCGGATGCTCGAAATCGGAATCGATCCAGAACGCGAGCAGATCCTTGGCGGTCTGGTAGCCCAGATGATGAAGGTGAGCCTCATAATAAGGGAGGCCATGGCCCATCATGACCATCGGTGGGTGCTCGAAGCCATCCACCAGAAGTCCACATTCTTGATTGATGGAGAAGTTGAAAGGCCCCCGTATTCGGTGCGCGCCCGCCGCGGCCAACCACCCTTCGGCGGCGCGGAACAAGGCTGAGAACACGGTTGGATCGTCAGTGGCATCCAGAAAGCCGAACTGACCTCGATCCGCGCCGTGGTGCTGGCGCTCGAGTTCGTCTATCTGAGCACTGATGCGCCCGACGGGCTGTCCGTCGCGGTAGGCCACCCACCCCTGCCAGTAAGCGTGCTGGAAATAGGCGTTGTGCCGAGGCGAGAGGTGCAGCCTCCGCTCCAGGTGCAAAGGCGGAATCCACGCCGAATCGTCGACAAAAACGGAGTGAGGCACCTTGATGAATGCCGAAAGGTCACGCCGTGTACGCACGGGGCGCACGACCACGATCTCCCGGGCGGATTTCGCCCCTGCCATTCGTTGTGGGCCTCTGTTTCTCAGTAGTCTCGAGGGATTTAGTGAGTCGCCTTCGAACCTTTCCAATCCTTACAAAGAAAGAGAATCTTAGATATCTTCACACGCGCTCACAAGCACGTGGACGGGAAGGGTGGACGGCGCGGTGTGTGGAACCTTTTTCCGCGTGTTCTGGCTTTTGTATCGATCGGCGAGCCATCGCTACAGCGTTGGAGCAGCTCTGAGCCCTTTGGGCTCCTGTTCTCTCGTCGGCAGGGGACCGCTCACATCGGACAGTCAGTAGGCGAAAAGGACTCTTGCTTGGACATCGTTTCCAACCCTTCTAATCACGATCTTCCGCATCGGTTGGCGGATTTTGCCACCCTTTCCGAGGCGCTCGACTACGCTGCGACGGGTGCGACTGGATTCGACTTTTACGACTCCAAGGGCCGCCTGAAGGAGGCGATGCCTTATAGCGAACTCCGGCGTCGTGCTAGATCGGTCGCTCGCAAGCTCCTAGGCGCGGGTCTGTCCCGTGGGGACCGTATCGCGGCCGTCGCGGAGACCGACCCGGAGTTCGCGGTCTTGTTCTTCGCCTGCCAGTACGCTGGACTCGTTCCGGTGGCGCTACCGATCTCCCTCAATCTTGGTGGTCACGCGGCGTATGTTGAGCAGTTGCGCCGGCTTCTGGTCGGCAGTAGACCCGCCCTGGCCCTCGCGCCGACGGAGTTGATGCCGTTCCTGGAAGAAGCTGCCGAGGGGCTGCCTGGGCTGGCACCGAGGTCGTTCGGCGATCTCGAGGCGTCACCCGAGGCGGATGTCGAGCCTCGTGCGACGGAGCCTGAGGAAGTGGCATATCTGCAGTTCACGTCGGGGAGCACGCGTTTCCCGAGGGGCGTTGTCATCACCGAGTCGATGGTCATGAGCAACCTCCGCGGCATCGTACGGCAGGGTCTCGCGGTGCGACGCGGTGATAGGTGCGTCTCCTGGTTGCCTTTCTACCACGACATGGGTCTCGTGGGCTGCCTGCTTGGCCCAGTGGTCTCGCAGCTCACGGTGGACTACTTACGCACACGGGACTTCGCGGTGAGGCCCGTCCAATGGCTGAAGCTCATCAGCCGTAACCGGGGCACGATCGCATTCGGCCCCCCGATCGCCTATCAGCTCTGCGATCAGCGTCTCCGCGCCGACGACATCGCGGAGTTGGACCTGAGCAGCTGGCGGATCGCCGGTGTTGGGGCCGAGATGATTCGGCTGGCGCCGTTGGAGCGCTTTGCCAACAGCTTGAAGTCCGCCCGATTCGACCCTCGGGCATTCCTTCCGTGCTACGGGCTGGCGGAGTCGTCCTTGGCAGTAGCGTTCTCCCCGGTGGACGGTGGAGTGCTCGCCGAGCGTGTGGACGCCGACGCCCTCTCCGACGAGGGTGTCGCCGTACCCGCCGGACCAGATGCCCGAGAGGTCAGAGAGGTTGTCAACTGCGGCCAGGTCCTGCCCGAGCACGAGGTGGTCATCCGTGATGAGGCGGGGGCCAGCCTCGGCTATCGGCGGACTGGCCGAGTCATGGTTCGAGGGCCGAGTGTCATGAGCGGCTACTTCGACGATCCTGAGTCGACGAAGGAGGTCCTGGCAGAGGACGGCTGGCTGGAGACCGGCGACCTGGGGTACCTGACGGAGGAAGGACTGTTCGTCACCGGGCGCTCCAAGGACCTCATCATCATCAACGGCCGCAACATCTGGCCGCAGGACCTGGAGTATTTGGCGGAACAGCAGCAGCAGGTTCGGATCGGTGATGCTTCGGCCTTCGGTGTGTCGGACCCTGACGGGATGGAGAATGCGGTTCTCGTCGTCCAGTGTCGCATCTCCGAGGTGGCGGAGCGGGCGCAGTTAGTGTCGCAGATCCAGAGCTCCATTTACGCGAGCTTCGGTGTCCACTGCCTCGTCGACCTCGTGCCGCCGCGCACGCTCCCGAAGACGTCGTCTGGAAAGCTGTCCCGCGACGCAGCCAGGCGTGGGTTCCTGGAGCGGGTCGTATGGGACGAGCCTCTAGCCGTCGCCAAGGTCGCAGGCAAGGCATGACCCAACTCGTTGCACTGACCGGTGCAACGGGCTCCATAATAGAAGAACTATGGCAAGTTACGACGACATCCTGGAGCGTCTGTTCGTTCACCTGCGGCCGCTGGCCCGACCGGGCGTGGAGCTGGATGGAGATACCGATCTGGTGCGCACCCTCGGCCTTGACTCCACTACGCTCGTAGACATTATCCTCGATGTGGAGGACGAATTCGACGTCTCGGTCCCGCTGAACGCCCTTTCGGATGTACAGACGGCCGGTGAGTTGGCTACGCTCATACGCGGTCTCACAGAGGAGCAGTGATGTCGCTGCTGGACCGGCTCCGGACGCTTTCTCAGGATCGCGAAGCTCTGCTTCACGGGGAGAGCGACCCCTTCGGCGTTCCGGTGGAGGAGGTCTATTCGGCCACCGAGGCCCGGATCGGCGGGCGCACGGTCGTGCTGGCGGGGACCAACAATTACTTGGGCCTGACCTTCGATCCTGGCTGTATTCAGGCCGCACACGATGCCCTGGCCGCAAGCGGTACCGGCACCACCGGCTCGCGCATGGCAAACGGCAGCTATGCGAGTCACCTCGAGCTGGAGCGCGAGTTGGCCGAGTTCTACGGCTGCCGCTCCGCGATCGTCTTTTCCGCCGGCTACCTGGCCAACCTGGGCATGATCAGCGCGCTGGTCGGTCCCGGCGACGTGGCCCTGATCGATGCGGATTGCCACGCGAGCATCTATGACGGCTGCCGCCTGAGCGGCGCGGACATTCTGCGCTTCCGCCACAACGACCCGGAGAGTCTGGACAAGCGACTGGGTCGGCTCGGTGAGCAGACAGCCAGGACGCTGATCATCGTCGAGGGCCTCTACAGCATGCTCGGCGACCGGGCCCGGTTGGAGGAGATCGTGGAACTCAAGCGTCGCCACGGCTGCTTCTTGATGGTGGACGAGGCGCACTCGCTGGGCGTGTTGGGCGAGAACGGCAGGGGTCTGGCCGAGGAAACCGGGACGGCGGCCGACGTGGACTTCATCGTGGGTACGTTCAGCAAGAGCCTTGGCGGGGTTGGCGGCTTTTCGGTGAGTGACCGGCCGGAGCTGGAGTTGGTCCGCTACTCCAGTCGACCGTATATCTTCACCGCATCACCCGCCCCCTCCGTGGTCGCCTCGACCCGCGAGGCGCTGTCCATTCTGCGTTCGCGCCCCGAGTTGAGAGAGCGCCTTTGGGACAACGCCCGGCGTCTCTATGGCAAGCTGGAGGAACTCGGCTATCGATTGGGTCCCGACGTGAGTCCGGTGGTGGCGGCCCGTCTCGACACGCCGGACCAGGCCCTCGCACTCTGGCGTGGCCTGATCGACGAGGGCGTTTACGTCAACGTCATGCTTCCGCCCGCAACGCCGGCTGGACAATCCCTGGTGCGGTGTAGTGTCAGCGCCGCTCATACGCCCGAGCAGATCGACCGGATCTGTGAGGCCTTCGCCGCCCTGCGTGAGCAGGCTTCTAGCGAGGCGGGCCTCTCCCGTCACCGTGTGCCCCGCGCCCCGGAGGCATAGTAGTCGCGGACCGCCTGACCCAGCCCTACTGGAACCCGGACCTCCACCCTTCTCCGGTCCGGCGTCACACTGCGGATATATTCCGGGTTGAGGCGGGCGATTTCTTCCAGGTTCGCCCCGGCGGCCTGCGCCAGGCCCTCGAACGTGAACGCACCGCGCACAGGCACGCGGTCGAAATCGAAGGGCCTGGGCTCCGGGACATCATAGCCATGTGCTTCGGGATCCGAGGCCACGATCATGGCGCCGATCAGGTTCGGCACGAACTCTCGCGTTTCTCTGGGGAGGACATCCCGTATGGCCCAATACAGACTGTCCGATAGAGGCGCGTTCCGAGCGTGCCGTCGGAGGATGCCGCGAATGCGGTCGGGACCGGCGTTGTAGGCGGCCAATGCCAGGAACCAGGAACCGAACTCGGCGCGTAGGGCCACCAGGAAGTCCGCCGCCGCCGCGGTGGACTCGAAGGGATCGCGTCGGTCGTCGACGAAATGCGTGACCTCGACACCGAGGTCTTCGGCCGTAGAGGCCATGAGCTGCCATAGCCCCACTGCCTTCGCCGAACTGACCGCCGACGTGCTGTACCCGCTCTCGATCACCGGCAGGTATCTGAGCGACCACGGGAGGCCATGAGCCGCCAGGGTAGTGTCGACCATCCCCTCGAACCAGGTCATCCGGGCGAGGTAGCCGGGGAACCACTCGGTCCGTTCAGTTTCCCAGAAGCGTACCCACCGCTCCACTTCAGCCCGAAACTCGGGATCTCGAAGCATCGGAGACGCGAGCAGGTCGTCATCGCGCCCGGCAAGGCTTGGAGGCAGGAGTGGGTGGTCGCCCGGCGCAGCCATGTCGGGCCGCTGCTGCGTGACAGCGGCCGAGAGACTCGAGGGCACGATCCCGGTCGCATGGGCGCTCACCAGACCGCCGGTGATTGCGGCGACCAAGCAGGCGATCAGTATGAGCACGAGCTCGGGGCTACGCATGGCGGACGACCTGGGCCGGTGGCTCTGCGCATGGTCTCGAACACTGCTTCGTCACCCTCACCCCCTCGCGTTCAACTCCGGTCAACGTCACGCGATCCGATCGCTCACGTTCCTATCGGCCCGGTCCAATAGTTAGACGCGCCCAGCCGGCTTCAGGTTGCGTCGGTTCCCGACCAGGCTCGAGCAGGGGCGTAACCTGCAACCCGAGGGGACTTCTCGGCGTCAGAGAGATGTAGATCCCCGATACGTTGAGGTGGATAACCATGTCTGAAGATCGACTCGAGGCCGCTGCCAAGTCGCTCGGGATGTCACCCGTTCCGGAGAGCATTGAATTGCTCCGTAGGGAGATCCGTACAGAGCTCAGGGACCTCCATCCGGACCGGAATGAAGGCGACTTTGCGGATGGCGAGGCCAGCGAACGCTTCGCTCAACTCTCTCGTGTGTTGGCCGAGCTCGACTCGGACGGTGCGGCGACCGCTCTGGTGCCCGTGGCCACGGTCGCGCCGATGGTTTCGGCCATCATCGATGCCTTGGGTCGAGTCGGGCAGTTTCAACCTCATGGGGCGTCTTCAGCGGCCCAGCGCCAAGCTATTCGGCTCGAAGCTCGAGACGAGGCCTGCCACCGGTTTCGCCTCTCCCGGCTCGGGTCCGGTTTTATCGCCACGTTCGTGTCGGCACTCTGGGTTCTCCCAACGGTGACGGCCGCGTGGGGGAACGACAACGTGTCGGCCGCCATTGAGGCTTCGATCGTGGCGCCCCTGTTCGCGTACTCCCTTTTCGAGCCGATCACCTTCAGCATCGCACTCTACGGATGGATGTTCTTCGCGCTCACATGGTTCATGGAGCAGAACGACCTCACCCGCATCGATTGGATCACGACGGACGAGTGCCGGGGCCTATTGTTGAAGAGGGCGGTGCTTGCAGCCCGCCAGCGCGGCGACGTGGACACGATCACCAGGGCCGACCTAAGAGACGCATTGGGGCGTGGCCTGAAGCCCAGCTTCATCCTGCGCCTTTTCGGCGCCCGTGACGTATCTGATTCCTTCTTGGACCGGGTCGTGAGCCAGCACACTCAGGAACTCACGGCCCAGCGGGTCCTCATTCCGGCTGAAGAGGCTTCGCTCAGTCCTCGATACGTCGTGGCCGAAAGCGTATCGCGAGAGGTGAAGCCTTGAGATGACGGGCGGCGCCATGGCCACCATGTGTGGTAATCAGCTGGGTGGATTCCGCTCCCAACTGCCGTACATCGGATTGGGGAGCAGGAAGAAGCGCACGCCGAAGTCCGCCAGAGATCCCGGGTCCGAGTTGCGGAGTTCCTGAGAGCCGCCCGGGAAGTCATGAATGTTGTCGCCCACCCAGGCGACGATCTCCAGCGGTGGAAGGCCGGCCGACGTCGTGCCGTCCTGTACCGACCGGGACCGTGTCTCCTTCTCCGAAACACCGGGCTGCCGGCACAACACCACGTCGACGGTCAGCCCGACCGCCGCGAGGTTGCGGCGCGTCGGCTCGCACACGTCCTCGTTTCGGTTCGTGACCACTGCCACTCGCCCGCCGAGCTCCTTGACCCGACGTAGGAAACTCACGGCTCCAGGGAGTGCCGGGGCGGCTTCCTCGCGCACCCAAACGGCCCAGCTATCGGACGTGTAGCCGAGGCCTTGGCGGGAGCGGCGAAGCTGGTACTCGGAGTTGTCCAGAACCGTCTCGTCGGCATCCACGATCACGGCCCAGGATCCACGTTCCAGCCCGCTCGCCCGTGCCTCGACGCGCTCGGCAATCCAGGCGTACGTCTGCTGGAACAGGAGATCATGCTCAGCGGCCGTCCGAACCCAGTGGATCGCGGGAGGATCGGACGCCGCCCCGGGGGCAGGGGTAGGTGCAGGCGCTGGAGACGCGCATGCCCCGAGGAGCACGGCGAGCGCACAGGTGGAGCCAGTGAATGCGATGCGATGATGGTTGTTCATGTGCGTAGGGTGGGGGTTGTGCGCTTCGGGCACCACAAGAGGTAACTGAAAGCCCCGCAAGACCTCAAGGCCTTGCGGGGCTTTCCCGTAGATCCAATAGCGATCAACGACCCTGGAGACGTACCTCCTCCAGGTCATCCCACTCCACCACCACCTCGTCGCCATTCTCGAGGCGAACCAGGATTCCCCGGTTGCCGTCGTCGACGTCGTTGGATCCGCGAAGCTCGTACGTGCGACCATCCTTGAGCGTGACTTCCGTGCCCCAGCTCGAGATTGGCCTCAACGACGCGATCTTTGAGAACTCGACGTGAAACTCGACGCCATCCTGCTCGCCGTTCAGCATCTCCCACGTGTAGGCTTCATCACAGTCCCAGACGATCTCGCCTGTGAACTCTTCGCCGTTATGGGTCGTCACGGTGCCGAAGATCGCCTGGCCGCCGTCGAACTGCCCGTAGCCGGCGTGAGACTCGGCCTCGTGGAACCGGACCGACGCGAAGTCGTACCAGCTGACCTTCACCTGGCCGAGCCCTGGGTCCGACACCGAGATGCCGTTGTTGGACTCGTCGACGTCGTTCGTGCCCCTGAGGAGCACTTCCTCACCGGTGTCGAGCGTGACCATGGAGCCCCTCGAGCTGTCCCGGTCGATCCGCACGATCGATCCGAATGGGATCTCGCGGTCAACACGGCCATCATCGCCATTGAGAATGTCGGATGAATAGATCTCATCCACATCCCACGTGATGTACCCGGTGAACTCCAGGCCGGAATGGGTCGTCATGGTCCCGTAGTTCCGGCTCGAAGGCGGTGACGCGTCTTCGGGTGCGGCCTCGAACTCGACCACGTCGAGATCGCCCCACTCGAGCTCCACCACGTCGCCGTCCAACTGCTCGATGACCAGCGCACGAAGGTTGGAACCCAGGTCGGTGGCGTTGGCGCTGAAGACGACTTCCTCACCCGACTTGAGTGTGAAGAGCGCCGTGCGCGAGTCGAGCGCCGCGATGCTCTTGATGTGCCCGAACCGGATGCCGGATTGGGTCGCGCCCGAGCCGAAGGAGAAGCTTTGTATGAGCCCGCTCCTGATGCTGCGGCCGTTGATGACGATGCTCTGGACCCGGGCGCGGGTATCACGTGAGCGCTCTGCCAGCGCTATCGTTATCCCGGAGACGTAGTCCAGGTCGTCCAGATCGCGCAGGTCGTCCAGATCGTCCAGATCGAGTAGGTCGTCGAGATCGGCCAGGTCGAAGCTTCGGTCACGATCCCTGACCCGTTCGCGCACCCGCTGTACGCTCACAACGCGGCCAATGCCGTGGTCGGGTTGCTTGTTCGCGTCCAGCAGGTCGGCCCAGCTGCCTTCGTTCCGATCCCAGCGGATGTAGCCCTCGTACCGTCTTCCGTTGAGCGTGGTGACGGTGCCGTAC
Organism: Gemmatimonadota bacterium; assembly: GCA_022571515.1. Taxonomy (GTDB): domain Bacteria; phylum Gemmatimonadota; class Gemmatimonadetes; order Longimicrobiales; family Gaopeijiaceae; genus JACZXQ01. The sequence continues at coordinate 83,561 of JACZXQ010000001.1, read as the reverse complement.
AGCCGATTGTCGCCGGAAATCTGGACTGGCTCCGGCTGCACAACCGGCTCCGCTGCTGGTTCAGGCATGACCACCGGCACCGGGTCCGGCGCGGTCTCGATGACCACCTCCATGACCGGCGCGGGACTCGCCTTGAGCAACAGTGCAGCCGTAAGGAGGGCCGCCACCGCGCCAGTTCCATATACGATTCCGAGATTCTTTGCGTCTTCCCTACGTGACGGATCCCTCATCTTCACCCTCTCTTCCCCGGCCGTGGCTACTTGTCATGCCTTCTTCAGGGTTGGACGCTCCAAAAGCCGGAGTGGTTGCATTGGAATCCCAAGCATTCGCCGCTCAGATCTGGGGCCTCCACAGACGCAGATGGGCCGAACCCAAAGGCTCGGCCCGTTCGGCTCTCAGGGGCGGTCTCAGTAGCTCCCTACGCGCTCCGCACCGCGCGTTTCACGAGGTTCTCCATCAGCGGGATCTTGAAGTGGTTGTAGTTGAGCGGCTTCGCCCCGCGGGTGGCGGCAGCGCCAGCCGCATCGGCCGTCTCGTCGTTTAGGAGCGCGCCTTTCAAGAGCTTCTCCACCCCAGTAAGCCGCTTGGGAACACACTCCACGCCGCCGCACGCGATGCGCGCGTCCTGAATGCGATCCCCGCTCACTTTCATGGCGGCGGCGACGCTCACCAGCGCGAAGTCCCAAGTGTTTCGGTCGGCCACCTTCTCGAAATAGAAGTGCGCGCCGGCCCAGGTGTTGGGAATCCGGATGGTGGTGAGCAGGTCGGCGGGGTTGAGTACCGTCATGCGTGTGATGTCGATGCCGGGCCTCATGAAGAAGTCCTCGGCCTTCACTTCCCGCTCGCCCTGCCCGTTACGAATGACCATGGTGGCGTCCAGCGCGACCAGGGCAGGAGCCGTATCCGACGGCGTCACCGCAACGCATCGGTCGGCGCCGAACAGGCAGTGCTCGCGGTTCATGGCCTCCGGCGTATCGGCGTAGCAGGTGTTGCCGCCCGCTCGGTAACAACCGACCCCAAGGCGGTAGTACCAGCAGCGCGTGTCCTGGCAGACGTTTCCGCCCAGCGTCCCGGAGTTGCGGATCTGCGGGCTCGCCACGTGCCGGGCGGCGTCGGCCAGCAGGGCGAACTTCTCCCGGATCATGGGGTGAAGCTCGATCTCGGTCAGCGTCGTCATCGCGCCGATCTCGATGCCGTCGGACGTCTCCCGGATGCCCAGCAGTTCCGAGATCCCGGCCAAGTCGATGAGGGCCGACGGGCGTTTCCCGCGATCCTTGAACCAGGCGAGGCTGTCGTGGCCGCCTGCCAGCGCCCAGCCGTCCGATCCGAAGCGGCCCATGAGGGCCAGCGCATTGTCCACATCGGTCGGCTGAAACAGCTCGACATGCGGCATCATGTCCTTCAACATGATCAGCTCTTCACTGGGTGTTGACCTGAAGCGGCCGGTGAGACTGGGCTCGCCCCGAAGCGGCGTTGAGGATCATGTCCGGCACGACCGGCGTGCGGTTGAAGTAATGGCCACCCAGCGCGTCCGAGATGGCGCACAGCAAGGCTGCTGCCGCGCATCCCATGACCGGCTCGCCGATTCCCTTCGAGCCGACCGGGTTGTCGGGGTCGGCGATGTCTACGGCGCCCCAGTCCATTTCCAGTGGGACGTCGAGGTAGGACGGAGGTTTGGTCTGATAGAAACCGACGGTGCCGGGCAGCCCGTACTGCGTGTCGTAGACATGGCGCTCGAGGCAGGCCATGCCGAAGCCCATCACGGCGCCACCCTTGATCTGCGTGGCGAGGCTTTGCGGATGAAGCACGGTTCCGCAGTCGGCCACCCCCACGTAGTCGAGGATCTCCACCTTTCCGGTTTCCAGGTCCAACTCGATCTGGATGAACCCGGCCGCCAGCGCGGGCACGGTACCTGGACGGCCCAGGTTGTCGCGCGCTACCCCGACCAAACCGGTGCCCGCGATCTCTCGGACGGCGGCCTTGGTCATGTTGTTGATGTCCTCAGGCGCCTCTTCACCGCTGTACCTACCGCCGAGCTGGATGGCCCTCCGGGCCGCGGCCGCGTACGTCATGCGCCGCGATGGGTCAGCCCGGGCGAAGACCGTCTCATTGCCGACATCGTAGTCGCCGGGGCGGCCGCCCAGGTCGCGCGCCGCGATCTCCTTGAGTTTCTGGAGTGCGTCCATAGCGGCGACGTAGTTGGTCCTGGTCATCGTGAACGAAGTGTTGCTGCCGAACTGGCCCAGGTTCCAGGGCAGGGCGCGCGACGAATCGCCGCGCACAATCACGCAGTTCTCCCAGCGGTACTCGAGCACCTCGGCCGCGACCCGTGAGGTGCTCGCGTACGAGTACGTGCCCAGGTTCCCCACGCCCGTGTGGATGTGCAACTTGCCGTCGGGTGTGATGCGCACCAGGCCATCGAACCCGCTCGATCCGGCCGAGTGAAAGGCCGAGCCGACGCCGACCCCGATCACCTTGGACCCGTTGCGCTGCCCGCTCTGGGCGCGCTTGGCCGTCCAGTCGAACTGCTCGGCGCCCTTGTCCAGCGCCTCGCTGAGGTACGCGCTCGTGATGCTCTGCTGGCGCGATCCGTACCGCGAGTCGTTGTCGGGCGCGTTGATCTTCCGGATCTCGACCTGGTCGAGCCCGAGCTGGCGGGCTGCCTTGTCGATCAGTGGCTCGACCGCCGTGGCGATCTGGTTCTGGCCGGGGCCGCGTTGCGCCCCGCGTGCCGGAGTGTTGGTCAGGATCGGGATTGCTCTGAAGCGCATGGCCAGGGGTGTGTAGACCAGCGAGACGGCCCCGGCGGCGCTGTTGAAGTCCCCGAAACCCGAGTTCGGGCCGTTTTCCTGCACGATGTACAGGTCGACCGCCGTGACGCGCCCGTCCCCGCGGAAGCCCATCTTGATGCGTCCCTGGAAGCCTGCCCGAGCCGAGCCGATGAAGTTCTCCTCCGCCCGGCTGATCCGCATCATGACCGGCCGGCCGGTCTTCTTGGCCATGTGAGCCGGGATCGACATGACAGGGTAGGGGCCACCCTTCGATCCGAACCCGCCCCCGCAGTACTCCGCCACGAACACCAGGTCCTCGGGCGAGATGCCGATGTAGTTGGCCAACGCGGGCGTCACGAAGCTCTGGCTCTGGCTGGAGCCGAAGACATAGCACTTCCCGCCCTGCCAGTAGGCCATGGCGCTGCGTGGCTCCATGGAGTGGTGCGACGTACCCGCCGTCACGAAGCTCTCGTCCAGAACCAGCGCGGCCTCGGCGAAGCCGGCCTCGACGTCGCCGTACGACCACTCCACCATCGGCTCGCCCATGGGGAGCTGGCCATCGGCGGCCGCGGCGAAGTCCTCGACGGTCCACTTGAGTTCTTCGACACCCTCGCGGGGCCGGATGGTATTGCCGTCCGAGCGGGCGTTGGGCCCGTCCGGGTGCAGGCTCTCGAGCGGATCCACCGTGAACGGCAAAGGCTCCAGGTCCAGCTTGATCTTCTCGATGGCGTCCTGAGCCGTGGTCTCGTCCACCGCGGCCACCGCGAGGATCGGCTCGCCCACGTAGCATGGCTCATTGGTCAGGATCGGGTTGCCCGGGGCCGGGATCAGGGGGACGTCGTCAGCCGTCAGGATCGCCATGACGCCCGGCATGGCGAGCGCTTCGGAAGCGTCGATGTCGCGCACGCGGCCGTGCGGTACGGGGCTGGTCAGGAGACGGCAGAACAGCATGCCGTCGGCGCGGAAGTCTTCGGCGAAGCGCGCGCGCCCGGTGACTTTGCCGTGGAGGTCCGGCGGCGTGAAGTCTTTGCCGATGAGCTCGTTCGCCATCTCAGGCCTCCCTCGCCGCGCGCATGATCCCGTTCAGGTAGTGGTCGTAGGCGCCGCACCGGCAGAGGTTGCCGGCCATGGCCGCCCGCGCCTCTTCACGCGTCGGGTCCGGGTTGGCCTTGAGCAGCGCCACGGCCGACATGACCTGGCCGGGCGTGCAGAAACCGCACTGGGGGCCCAGCTCGTCAATGAATGCCTGTTGGACCGGGTGTAGCTCGCCGGACGGGGTCTCCAGCCCCTCGACCGTAGTGATCTCCTGGCCCCGCACACGGTGTGTCAGGGTCGAGCACGAGTACTGTGCCACGTCATCGATCAGCACCGTGCACGCGCCGCACTCGCCGCGATCGCAGCCCAGCTTGGTGCCGGTGAGCCCGAGCTTGTAGCGCAGCGTCATCGCCAGCGTCTCGCCGGGGAGCACGTCCACGCGGCGGACCTGTCCGTTCACGTTGAGCGAGATCAGGCGCTCCACTCCGCCGCCCAAGGGCGCTGGGGCCAGGCCTGTGCAGGCGGCACCGAAATAGGTGGCGCCCGATACGGCTACGCCGGAGGCGATGACCCCCTTGATGAACTCGCGCCGTGACACGTTCCGGCGGCCCTCGAGCATCAGGAGCGCGGCGTCGAACGGGTCGTCGGCGTGGGGTCGTGGGTGGACAGCCGCGCCGGGAAGGTCGACGCCGGCGGGTCTCACGTCTGTCATGGGTGCGGGCTCCCTCCAAGGGCTCTCGCCTATGGTAGGGCGCGGCTCGGCAGCAGACAACAATGGGCTATCGCGGGCCATTGACGGCGAGGCGTCCCAAGGGCGTTGCCTGGTGAGCCGACCCTGCTCAGCCCACCCTCGTCTGAGAGGTCCGCATCAACGGAGATCTAACGTCGAGTGTCATTTCTTCGTCAGAGGACTGTTCGGCACAGCAGCTCGATTCGAGGGGGATCACATGAGAAGGCTCATTCTTGGTATTGGCGCGATCATTCTGTCGGTGATGTACTTCGCGGAACCGGCAGCGGCCCAGGAGGCCGGTGACCTGGCGGGGAGCTGGGAGTTCACGATCGAGGCGCCACAGCGTGGTGGGGACGGCGGCGGCCGCGGTGGCGGCGGTGGTCGCGGCGGCGGGCGGTTTGGTGGCGGTCCTCAGACGTTGGTGCTCTCCGTTCAGGATGGGGCCCTGCAGGGAACGCTCGAGTCCGAGCGTGGGGATAGCGAGCTGACGAACATCATGCTCGAGGGGAACAAGATCACGTTCACCATCATGCGTGAGACGCAGCGTGGCTCGTTCGAGGCCACTTACACCGGCGAGATCGACGGCGACACGATGACGGGGACGATGGAGGCCCGGGGTGGCCGCTTCACGATCAACTGGAAGGCGACCCGAAAAGAGACCTGACCCGCCTCGGCCTGAGGAGTACGTTTACGGGTTGCTGACTACACGGTCGAGGAGCAAACTGCTCGAGCAGAAGGAGTTCGTGAGCCGACGAACACAACAGGCCGTCGCCGCTACGCTCCCGGAGGAGGTGTGAGCACGATGTACTCCGCATCATCTCCGAATGTCGCCTTGAGCCAGTCGATGAGTTCTTGATAACGCTCCGGTGGAGCCAGGCCATCGTAGCCCAGCATGCGGCGGCGCACCACGAGCTCACGACCGCTTTGCTGGTAGGATGACTCATACTGCCCAAAACGGCTTTCGGCGGTCACGTTGGACGGTAGGTCCGCCACCCATCCCTCCGGAAGGATGATGCGCAGTTCGCTGTAGTGCTCCCTCCTTCCGAACACCCGCTCGACGTCGATGGGAAACTGGCGATCCGCATCCTCCTCCAGCCGCGCGATGCCCTCTGCCGAGCCGAAGCGGGGCAGCTTGAGCGGAAGCATCCATCCGCCCGGGAGTTCTCGCAGAACATTGTCGGCATGAATGCGCCCCCAGAGTCTGGGAGTGGCCGAAAGATCGCGCCCAACGAAGAGCTCGACGGAGTCGGCGCTGGCTCCCTCGAAGATGCGCTGGCCGAGATTCCGGGCCACGCTCGCCCGGCGTTGTGGCGAAAGAGCTCGATAGAACTCAGCGCGAATCCTGTATTGAATCGCACCGGTGACGGTCTCGGTATAGGTGCCCTCGAACCCACCGTCCTCTGACAAAGCGCCTTCAACCACGATCGACGAGCGGTTCTCGGTCGCGGCGCTTTTCGGAAACTCCATCACGTTAGCCGTTCCATCTGGCCGAAAGAGCACACCGGTGCGGCCCTGATGCGGTCCGAATACCTCCCCGTACGGAGAGACCCTCACCGTCAGATCGAGATAGACCCATTCATCCTCGGGCTTGATGGCAGCCACCATGTGGTTGAACTGACGGATGGAGGGCAGGTCGGGCTGCACTCGTCGCCCGGTGCTCACCACCACCGGATAACCCTCAACTCCCATGCGCGCTACAAGGGACAAGAAGAGCGTCGTCTTGTCCTTGCAATCGCCCACGCCTGTCGCGAGCACCTCGCCGGCGGGTCGCGGCTGATATCCACCCCGCCCGAGCGAGATGGATGCATACCTGATGTCCTGGGCCACCCAGCGATACACCGCCTCGATCGAGTCTGTGAGCGTGGAGGCGCCAGCGACGACCTCGCTGAGCCGCGCCTCCAGCTCGGGCGCAGGAAGGTTGAGTTCGCGTATGCGTGGTCTCAACGACACCGGGTGCTCCAGGGTGAATCTGGAGCGGCGCACCGGGCTCGGGAGGTTGACGTCCCAGTTGACCCAGATGTCTCCTGGAAGGGGTGGGTCGACCACGCGCACTGTGTACTGCCAGTCCACGATTCTCCCGACTGTCACATTGCCCAGGGAGGCCCGCACACGCTTGCGGCTACTGTAAACGGGAGCATTCCGGGCCACGGGCTCATCCAGTTCCTGAACGTGGACCGGTTCGTGAGCCACGATCGTGCCGTCCTTTTCCACGACCCGCGCCCAGTCGAGGGCAAACGTCTCACGAGTAGGGTCATATCCGAAAGAAAGCTCGGCCGAGGGAGCCACCGCGGCCTCTTTCAGAATCTGGCGTACCACTCGGACGCGACGTGTGAGCGTCCCGTCCACGTCGATGTGGAGAGCTCGCTCATTCAGCAACAGCACGACGCTTTCGTCGGGGTAGGCCGCGGAATCCACGGCGAGCAGGTAGAGCTCGAGATCTGCATCTGTAGGCGGCGGCCCTTGGGCCATCACGCCGGCGGCCTCTATCGTGACGAGGATCGCCGGCATCAGCGAACGGACCGCGCGGCGCCGGAAAGGGAGTTTCGTGGCGGACATGACAGTTGCTCCTGGATGCGGGGCCGTATAGCGGCATGAGGCGCGCCGATGGGAGCGTCATCTGGAGTATTAGCTCTATTCGACTTTGCGCGTGAAGTTCCTCGACTCCCCCCGACGGCCCCGCATGCCCATGCTCGCTGCGCCCCCCCGCCCCTACCGGTACAGCGACCGAGCGGTCTCCACCATGCCGATAAACTCCGCCCTGTAGCCCTCCGGATCCGCGCCCAGCCCCTGCTCGGCCCAGGCCCTGACATCGTCCAGGTCGGAGTCGCAGTACGGCGAGCCCCGGAGGATCATGCCGAATGCGGCCACCGCGGAGGCGAAGCGTAGATCCTCGCTCGCCGGTGCGGCATCATCGTAGACCGCGTGGGACAGCAGGACGCTCTTGTCGGAGTCGGGCAGCTTGTACCGGAGTTTCACGTACATCAGTTCGGGCTCGGACCCTGTGATGAACCGAATCGCAGCTGCCGCCACCGCTTTCACGGCCCCGTACCACTGTTGAAGCACGTTCGTCGCAGCCATCAGCGCGGCGGGCTCCGTCACTCCCATCCCGTCGTAACGCGAGGGATCGACGGCCAGCGGGGCGAGCTCCGAGTCCACGCCAACGGGGATGATCTCGTAGAGCGCAGTAACCGTGTGGCCCGCACCCAGCTCGCCCGCGTCTTTCGTGTCGTCGTTGAAGTCTTCTGCCGCGAGCATGCGATTTTCGTATCCGATGAGACGATGAGCCTTCACTCGCTCCGGGTTGAACTCCACCTGGATCTTCACGTCCTTGGCGATGGTGTGCAGGGTTCCACCCATCTCCGTCACCAACACCTTGCGCGCTTCGGCGAGGTTGTCGATGTACGCGAAGTTCCCGTTTCCGTGATCGGCGAGCTGCTCCATCTTGGCGTCCTGGTAGTTGCCGGTGCCGAAGCCCAGGACCGTGAGGAACGTCCCCTCTTCACGCTTTTCTTCGATGAGGCGGCGGAGGTCGCCCTGGCTTGACGCGCCGACGTTGAAGTCTCCGTCGGTAGCAAGGATCACACGATTGTTGCCGCCTGCGATCCAGTTTTGCCGCGCGACTTCGTAGGCCAATTGAATGCCCGCGCCGCCTGCAGTGGAGCCTCCGGAAGACAGCCGATTCAGGGCGGCGAGAATCGTGGCTTTCTGGTCACCCGGCGTAGACTCGAGCACCAGGCCCGCAGCGCCGGCATACACCACCATGGCGATCCGGTCTTCAGGACGAAGTTCCTCGATCAGTAGTGCCAGCGCTGATTTCAGCAGCGGCAGCTTGTCCGGCGACCCCATCGAGCCCGACACGTCGAGCAGGAAGACGAGATTGCTCGGGGGCAGGGACTCGCGATCGATGATCTTTCCCTTGATGCCGATCTTCACCAGCAGGTGGTCCGGGTTCCACGGTGCGGGTGCCACCTCGGTGTGCACCGCGAAGGGGTGCCTACCCCGCGGCCCCTCGTAATCGTACGGGAAGTAGTTGACGAGCTCCTCGATCCGGACGGCGTCGGGTGGCGGTCTCTGCCCGTTCCGGAGGAACCGCCGGATGTTCGAGTAGGACGCCCGGTCCACGTCGATGGCGAATGTCGAGCGCGGATTCGCGGCCGCCGTGAGGAACCGGTTGTAATCGACTGAGGCGTAGCCCTCCCGATCGTAGGAATCCAATCGGTCTGATTCGGGCTTCGTCGTGATCACGATCACGCCGTTGGCCGCCGAGGCTCCGTAGAGCTCCGAAGCCGCCTGACCCTCACGCACCTCGATCGACTGGATGTCACCCGGCCGCAGATCGTTGAGCCGCGAGGGCGCGCCTCTGTTGCTCCTGTCGTTGCCCATGAGAACACCGTCGAGGTACACCATGGGCTCGTTGGACAGTGAGATGCTGTTCGCGCCGCGGATACGGATCTTCTGGGAGGATTTCGCAGCGTCGTAGGCACCTCGTTCCCACTCCAGCCGGGCCGTGCCCGCGATGGAGTTCACGACCAGACGGGACAACTGAACGGCCGAGGCATTGAGGGTGAAATCTGTAGTTGCGGTTTTCCCAGCCGTGACCGTCACCGTGTGGCTCTGCTGTGCGAAGCCCAGGAGTACCACACGAATCTCGTGCTCACCGGCGGGCACGTTCAGCAGCAAATACCGGCCGTCGACGTTGGTGACGGTGCCGACTGTCTCTCCTACGGGGATCACCTGAGCGCCCTCGATCGGTTGCTTGCTAGCCTCGTCGGTGACTACACCGGTGATGGTGCCGGTTGTGGCCTGCGCGGTTTGAGCTAACCCGATAGGCATGGGGCCGGCGGCACCTGCGTCGGTCACGTCCGCCACCGGGACGTCCACCAACGACAGAGCGAACAGCGAGAGGGCGGCCACCACCGACAGTCTCAGCATCTTCATGATTACGTCTCCAGACATGCCGCAGCGAGGAGCGACGGCGTTGAACGATCCAACGGTTATTTCTGGAGACGTCTGTGGGAGCCTGGGGTGCACATGCCCATTGAGAGGTGTGCGCCCCGGTGGGCGCTCCTCGGTGGCTGGCGGCCAGGCGCCCTCTCCCTACCGACTCACCGCCTGGACCGCCGGCCCTCGCTCCCAGTCCTGGACGCTGGACAGGTTGGGCATGCCCCAATCCAGGCCGTTCCAGCCTTCGAAGCCCTCCATACGGAACACCCACAGGCCGGTCACCATGTCGCTCACCACGATGAGTCCGTCGCTGTTGCGCACGTCCACTCCCCAGCCGCCGGTGTTCACGTTGTTCTCGCCGCGCGACTCGTGTGGTCCGCCGTACGTGTCGTAGAAACCCCACGTCACCGGCCGGAACGGGTCGAACATGTTGAACACCTGAAAGCCGTCCTCGTAGGCTGCCACGAACACGAACGGCCAGCGCACCTCGTGGTTGTGGGACAGGTTCTGCCAGTTAGCGGTCCAGGCGGAGATGGGCCGACGGATCGTCGTGCGTCCAGCGTCCATCGCCGAGCCCACGTCGTAGATCCTGAGCGGAGCGTACTGATACTCCGTCTCACCCACCGCGAAGCGGCCGTCGGGGGATGGGGTGAACGTGTGCCCGTTGTTCACGCCCGCGACGCCCGTGATCGATACGAGTAGCTCCGGGTTCTGGAGGTCGGTGATGTCGAAGACGAAATAACCTCCGCGGCCCCCACCCCAGAAGCGGTCCTGGCCGGTTGCCAGGTCATAACCCACGTAGAAGTCATGCCAGGATCCGTTTCCACCCGAGAGCGCCCAGTAGACCGTCTCGGGGTTGGCGATGCGCGCTACGAGCGCCCCGTCATGGTCACCTTCGACGAAGCGGCCCATGTCGTACACGTGGGCGAATTTCGAGCGAGTGGTCGTGAACAACAGGGGTCGTCCATCCGAGTGCTTGTACATGAAGATGTTGTGGAAGCCGCCGGACACCTCCGGCTCACGGATGCGGCCGACCTCGCGGACCGTCGAGGCATCCGGCAGGCCCGTTACGTCGAACACGATCGCGCCCAGGTCTGCGTCGGGCCCGCCCTGCCCGAACTGAGTCGACTGCACGTAGTAGTAGCGGCCCTTGTGCTTGAAGTAACGTCCATCCAGCGCCCCAGAGCCCTGGTGGAGCGCGGAGTTCTCGATGCGCCATCGGTAGATGACCTCGGCATTGTCCGGGTCCGCAACGCTGATGACGTCGAACCCGGTCGGGTCGAAGCGTCTGGAGACGTACACGAAGGGCCGCGACTCCTCCTGCTCGATTTCCACGTCCGCTACGTGCAGATAACCACCCAGCGGAACGTGCGAGAGCATTGTAATGTTCGATGTGCCGCGCTCACCGGGCCTGAGTGCGTCGCCTGGGCGACCCATCTGAATGGGCCATGGTCCCGGGTTCTGCCCGCCCTGGGCAGCAAGCGGTGGAGCTGGGAACAACACCAAGAGTGCAGCGGCGAGTAGGCCGCGTTGGGTCGAATACCAGCGAGCGCTGGAGCGCATGACGGTGCCTTTGCCAAGGAGTCGATTAGGTGCCCATGCTGGGCGAACGCCACCGAACTTCCGTCTGATTCATCCCGCAGGCAAGCGAGTTGCGCGAGTCTTGGCCCGATCCGCCTCTAAGTCGGAGCGAAACCCTTAAGGCGTTGATCGCGTCATACTAGAGGTAAGGCATGGGGTTCGCAGGCAATGCCGCCCCATGTAAGTCGGCTTTCGCGAGGACGAAATCGTGATGATCCAGTTTGCGGTACATCTTCTCCTGTCGGCGGTCCTTCTGTTCATCGTGGGCCGCGTAGTGTCCGGTATCGAGGTGGAGGATGGGACCGCCGCCTTGTTCGGCGCCGGAATGCTGGGATTGGCCAACGCGTTCGTGAAGCCGATCCTGCTTACGCTGGCGTTCCCCATCACGTTCATCACGTTGGGCCTGTTCGTAATCGTCGTAAACGCGCTCATGCTGATGCTGGCCGCTGCCTTCGTCGACGGGTTCGAGGTGAAGGGCTTTGGTGCCGCCCTCAAGGGAACGCTGGCGCTAGCCCTGCTCAACTTCGTGATTGGGATGTTCTTCGGGGTCTAGACGCTGGTTCGTCAGCGCTGTCCCATCCATACGTCCTCGAGCACGTTCACCGTCGTGGAGTACTCACGGCCGTCCACGGACAGCGTCACGCGGTAGACGCCGCCGGCCTCCCCGTCCACCTGCCGGCGTGTCCCGCTGGTCCCCTCGCAGATCCCACTGCACCCGGTTGAGGCCGGCCTCTCCTGGACCCTCCAGACCACGGAAGACGTCACCCGAGCGGAGATCGGTAATGGTCACCTCAACCCCGTCCCGCTCGGCGTTGGCGAGATAGTACGAAATAGCTGTGCCCGCCGGGGAACTCGTGCCGCGCCACGTCTTGTTTCCCGTTACCGACCGGGCCATGCGCGTGTCCCGCTTCCAGAGCACCGCGTCGCGTGGCTCGAAGAGGTGGACATCGGACGCCAACACCTCGTCAGTGAGGCCCTGGAGCGGTGTGATGTCGTCCATGACCATAACGCTGCGCCCGTGCGTGGCGAGGCACGAGGTCGTTGTCTCGCGGATGCACTAGCACGTCGTCGATGCGCGTGGTGGGGAGGTCGTTCATGAACCTGTGCCATGATTCGCCCTCGTCCATCGAGATGTAGAAGCCGACCTCGGTGCCCACGTAGAGCAGGTTCGGATTGTGCGGATCCTGGCGTACGGTGTTCACGTTCCCGAACTCGGGCAGGTCCGACGTGATGGATTGCCAGCTCTGTCCGTAGTCCCGCGTGACGAACACGTAGGGCCGAGTGTCGTCACTCCGGTGCCCGTCCAGCGAGACATAGGCCGTTCCCGGGTCGTGGTGCGACGCCTCGACCCGCGACACGTAGTACTCCATCGTGCCCCCGGGGATGTTGCGGCCCACCTCGGTCCAGGTGGCGCCGCCATCCCGGCTCACCTGGATGTTGCCGTCATCCGAGCCGGCCCATAGGAGCCCCGGCACCAGCCGGGACTCGGACAGTGAGGCCATGGTGCTGTAGCGTGATACACCATCGTTTCGTGAGAGAATGCACTCCTTCCCGCGCTCAATGCCTCGGCAACGCGGTAACGCGTTGCGTTGGCCCATGATCTCGACCTCGTCACGGTCGATGTTCTTGGTCAGGTCGGGGCTCATCGTCCACGTGCGTCCCTGATCCAGCGACTTGAACACATGGTTCGCCCCTGCGTAGACCACGCGTGAGTTGTGGGGCGATAGAATGAGCGGCGTATTCCAGTTCCAGCGAATCCGCATCCCCTCCGGTGGCGCCGGCACGATGTTCGAGTCGGGCGTCCTCTCGGAGGGCGCGTTCGGACGAATGCGCTCCTGCTCGCCGGTCGCGAGGTTCACGCGCCTCATATTACCGCCCTGAGACTCCACGTAGAGCACATTGTAGTCCGTCGGGTCGATGGCGGAATAGAAGCCGTCTCCGCCGCCCGCCCGGTACCAGTCCTGAGCGAGGATATTTCCGCCCCGGACCGAGCTGGGCCCGCACCACGTCCCGTTGTCCTGTAAGCCTGTGCACACGTAGTACGGCCGGCGCATGTCTACCGACGCGTGGTACGGTTGGCCAACCGCCCAGCTACGCAGCGACTCCCAGGTCTCGCCCTGGTCGTAGCTCACGTCGACTGAGCCGTCGTTGCCGATCATGATGTGGTTGCCGTCGTCCGGGTCGATCCAGAAGGCGTGCTGGTCCACATGGCCGTAGCCGTTCAGGCGCTGGAACTCGCGGCCGCCGTCAGTCGACTTGTAGACCCGCTGGTCCACCACGTAGACGATGTTCGCGTCCGACGGATCTACTCGTATCTGGCTGAAGTACATGGGGCGGCCGTTCTCGTTGCTGCGGAACTGCCATGTGCGGCCGTTGTCGCTCGAGCGCCACCGCGATGTCATCCACGCGGCCGCCCTGGCCGATGGGCCCGATAGAACGCCAGCGGAAGGATCGCAGCAACTCGTGATCCGACCGGTTGATCATCGGGACGTCGCCGTTCTGCTGGGCCTGAGCCGAGACCGGAAGAAGCGTCGCGAAGGCGAACATGGTGACGACGAGGCAGCGGATGACTGACATGGACCTATCCTCCCGAGAACAGGGGCACGCACCAGGGCGCTCCTCCGAAATTGGAGGGTCCGGCAATTTCGGCCCGTGCTCTACCGCCTGTCAACGAAACTCGGGCGCTGCGCTGCTCGCTGGCGGCCTGGTCAGAACTCTCAGGTGAGCCCGAATGAAGGCAGGATGGGAAACAATGTCTCGCCCGGGTTTTCGCCACCCACAGTACCAAGTGGCCCGTTGCACGGGCAACGACTTCTAAGAGCTCTGAAAGCCGGCGTCGAATGCGCTATCCGACGAAGCGAAATCCAACTCCCTGATGAACCGGCACGCCTCCGCGGCCCCATGCTCGCGGTCCATCCCGGAGTCCTCCCACTCGACGGACAAGGGCCCGTCGTACCCGACGCGATTGAGCGCCCGGATGATCTCCTCGAAGGGCACGCGCCCTCTTCCCAGCGAGCGGAAGTCCCAATAGCGGTCCCTGTGGCCGAACGGGAGGTGTCCACCGAAGACGCCGGACGGCTTGGGGACCCCGGACCACCACACGTCCTTCATGTGCACGTGGAAGATTCTGGGTCCGAATCGCATCACGAAGTCGACGCAGTCTACCCCCTGATACGCGAGGTGGCTGGGATCGTAATTGAAGCCGAACGCATCACGATGGCCCAGCGCCTCGAGCGCTCGCTCGGCGGTCACGCTGTCGAAAGCGATCTCGGTAGGGTGCACCTCCAGGGCGAAGCGCACGCCGACCTCGTCGAATACGTCGAGGATGGGGTTCCACCGCTCGGCGAACGTCTTGAATCCGGCGTCGATCGCCCCCGGGTCGACCGGGGGAAATGGGTAGAGCAGGGGCCATATAGGGCTCCCCGTGAAGCCGTTCACCACCTCTACTCCGAGGTTGTGCGCGGCCCTCGCTGTAAGCGCCATTTCTTCGGCGGCCCTCGCGCTCACCCCTTCGGAGTCGCCGTCCCCCCAGACGTGCTGGGGAAGAATCGAGCGATGGCGTTCGTCCACGACATCGGCCACAGCCTGACCTACGAGGTGGTTGCTGATGGCCCAGACCCCGAGCCCGTGGGCCTCCAGGAGGCTTCGCTGCTGCGCACAGTATTCGACATCCTCGGCCCCGCGGGTGACGTCGAAGTGGTCGCCCCAGCACGCCAACTCCAGGCCGTCGTAGCCCCACTCGGCCGCTTTCCGGCAGAGTTCCTCCAGGGGAAGGTCGGCCCATTGTCCGGTGAAGAGCGTGATCGGTCTACCCATGACGGTCTCCGCCGGGTTCAGGAGGGGGGTGCATAGGTGCCGGGCACCCAGGCCCCCTTACGGCTGCTATCCACCGCCGCGTGGATGAAGTGCACTCCCCGGGCGCCGTCCTGCACGGTGGGATAGTCGTCGTCGAAGGCACTGGGCTCGCGTCGTCCGGCTTTGACGTTGATGCTTCGGCCTACGTTCCGGTAGACGTTCGCGAACGCCTCGATGAAGCCTTCGGGATGCCCAGCGGGGAGCCGCGTATGGGCCTGCGCCCGCTCGGACAGCCCTGCGTTGCCGGCGTAAAACACTCGCTCGGACCCATCGTCGGCCATGAGAACCAACTCGTTGGGACTTTCCTGCACCCACATCAACCCCGCGGTTGTGCCGTAGACCCTCAGACGTAGGTGGTTTCGCTCTCCCACGGAGATCTGTGAGGCGAAGAGCAGCCCGCGCGCGCCTCCTTCCAATCGGAGCAGCACAGTGGCGTCATCCTCCATCTTTCTGCCTTCGACGACGGTGCCCAAGTCGGCGAAGAGCTCGTCGATGCCCAATCCGGTCACGTAACCGATCAGGTTATGCGCGTGCGTTCCGATGTCGCCCAGCGCCGAGGAGATACCCGCCCGCCCAGGGTCGCCTCTCCATTCGGCCTGCTTCTGGCCTTGGGCTTCCAGCAAGGTGGCCAGCCAACCCTGGGAGTACTCCACCACCACTTTGCGAATCTCGCCCAGGGCGCCCGACCGCACGCGCTCCCGGGCCTCTTTGACCATCGGGTAGCCCGTGTAGTTGTAGGTCACCGCGAAGACCCGTTCGCTCTCCTTGGCCAACCTGCAGAGCGCCTCTGCGTCTTCGATCGTGGTCGCGAGTGGCTTGTCGCACACGACGTGGAAGCCGGCTTCGAGAAACGTCCGGGCCACGGGGAAGTGTAGATCGTTCGGCGTCACGATAGAGACCGCCTCGATGCGCTCGTCGGGTGGAAGCGCGGCCTCGCCTTCCGCCATCGCCTGGTAGGAGTCGTACGTGCGAGCGGGAGCCAAGCCCAGTTCGGTGCCGGTCTCCCGTGAGCGCTCGGGATCAGACGAGAAGGCGCCGGCGGCCAGCGTGAACTCGCCATCGAGGACGGCTGCCATGCGGTGCACTCCCCCGATGAATGCGCCCGGACCGCCACCGACCATGCCGTAACGAACGGTCATGGAGAGGCTTCCACTCGCCGCACCCTATATCCTCCGGCTCTTCTGTCGCTGGCGTAGAGTGTGCCGAAGATCAGAGCGAGCGCCCCGCATAACGGCACGACATAGCGGAACGAGATTCTCCCACCGTAGTTGTCGGCCGGTCCTAGCACCGCCTGTGCCTCGTCCACCAATTCTACAGAGCCGCCCGAAGAGATCAATGCGCGCAGAGCATTGGCGGTTCCTGGGGAGGGTAGGGCACCGGCTCGACGATACTCGGCGACGACGTTCCTGGAGGCAATCGCAGCAGCCCGGGCGTCGGGATCTTCGATGTCCGCGAGGGACGAGGCTCCGCTCTCGAGTAGGCGCACGGTCTGCTCGACGGGAATGCGCTCGTGTGAGTACCGGTCCGCGATGCGCCCCATGGTTGGCGCTGCGACCAGGCCCACGGTCGCCATGCCGACGGTTCCCATGAGGCCCAGCCCGAGGGCCCCGCTACGCGGCACCCGCTCCGAGACGACTCCAAGCATGGTAGGCCAGAAATAGCAGACGCCGACCGCGAACACGGTGGCCGCCGCGAAGGTCGGCCACCCGCTGCCCCAGACGCTCAAACCCATGAGCCCTACCCCGGAGAGTACGGCGGAGGCCAACAGCAGGCCCGTCGGAGAGAGTTGCTTTACCACCGGTCCGGCTCGGTATCGCAGCACCGCCATGAGGCCGTTGATCCAAACGAGCACGAGGATCCCGGCCATCCCGCCAGCCTCCAAGACGGCCGGTACCCAGCGGTTGGGCCCCAACTCGACGGATGCGGTCATTGCCATCGCGACCAGCATCACCCACATCAGCGGTGTGGTGAACGCGGCCTTGAACATCTCCCGTACGCTCACGCCGGCCTGGACTCCCTCGGTGGCGGGAAACGCCTGCCCGAGCAGGAGCCATCCATAGGCCAGTGTGGGGATCAGAATGAGGACCAGCTTCAGCTGCCACGCGGTGATGTCCATCGCGTCCAGGCCGAAAGCCGCCAGGCCACCCAGGACGACGCCGCCCGGGAACCACACGTGGAACTGGTTCAGCTTGACGGTCTTGTTCTCGGGGTACAAAGCGGCCACCAGAGGATTGCACGCCGCCTCGACCAGCCCGTTCGCCATGGCGATCACCAGGGCACCAACGAAAAGAGTCCAGAATCCGCCGGCCACCATCATGATCGCGGTGCCTGCCAGGTGGCCTAGGAAGGCCAGGCGTAGCAGGAAGCGCATGCCCAGGGTGTCGCACAGCGGCGCGAAAACGAGCTGAGATACGGCAAAGCCCCACAGTGCGGCGCCGCCGATCCAGCCCACCTCCTGATTCGTGAGCACGAAGTCGCGCTTGAGCGCGAGCATGATGGCCCCGACCGTCGCAAAAGCCACCGAGGTGGCCACCAGGGCTACGCAACTCCCCAAGAAGAGGCGGCCGCTATCGACATCGCTGGACCCCGAGGAGTCGCCGGTGCGCATGTCGTCCGCCGAAGATGTCTCCATCGTCAATCCAGTCCCAGGTGGTGCAGGACCTCGGGAGGAGGTGGATCCCACCGGTCGAGCGGCACGTTGCCGATGTACTCGAGGTCCTTCATCCCCTCCTCGCTGGTCCAGAAGGCTGCGGCGGTCAGGTCGCGCACCTTGGCGAAGAAGCGCGCGGGCGCCTCGAAGCCCGGTGCAGCGTCGGGCACGTGACGGATGTCCTCGCAGATGTCGCGCTGCCGCTTGGCGCTCAACTCGCGAAAACGCTGATCCTCCTTGAATCGCCGCGAGGCCTCGGCGTCCAACCAGACGAGGCCGCCCCGCACCAACACCAGGTCTCGCTGCTGGCCGCTGTAAGGCGCGCTAACCCACTCGTCGATGTAGTCGTGGGCCCCGACCTGGCTGGCCGACGGCGACTTGGAGTCGGCGGGGATGATGAGGTCGCAGAGCACGGCCAGCGTCGCTAGCTCATCGGCCGAAAGGACGCGCTCCCACGTCACCACGGGCGAGATCAGGTCGGGATCCCACGCCGTGCCCGCCGCGAGCGGATTGCCGGAAACCTGCCGCGTGGGGACCTGCCGGGCGGCGGTCTTCTCTGCCGCCCCTGCCTCGCCGGGCAGGAACGCCGGGGTGGCAGCGGCGGCCGCCATCACCTTGAGTGCCGTGCGCCGATCGATCGGCGGGATGACGGGGAGCTCGGTTCTGCGCTTCTCGCTCATCAGAGGCTCCTGCTTTCGAGCTGGTCCACCAAATAGTCCGATGCCCGCCACGCGACCGCCATGATGCTCAGAGTGGGGTTCTTGTCCGCGTTCGAGACGAACGCCCCTCCGTCCGTGACGAACAGGTTGTCCACCTCCCAGGACTGACAGAACGAGTTGAGCACCGAGGTCGACGGCGAGTCACCCATGATCACACCTCCGACCTCGTGGATGATCTGGCCGGGAGCCGCGATCGCGCGTGCGCCATCCTCATGAATGGTGCTCAGGACGGTCCCACCCATGCCCTCGATGATGCCGGCAAACGTGCGCTGCATGTGGCGCGCCTGGTTCAGCTCGTGGTCCGACCATTTCCAGTGGAAGCGCAGCGTCGGGATCCCCCACTGGTCGGCCGAGTCTGCATCGATCTCGCAGTAACAATCCTCATTGGGGATCATCTCGCCCCGGCCGGCGAAACCGATGAACGACCCGTAATAGCGACGGCAGTCTTCCTTGAAGGCCTGTCCGTAGGATCCGCCGGTGAATCGTTCGAGCCGTCCGAACGTGCCACCGCCGGGCATGCCGCGGCCGCCGCCGAACTCGATGTGGTAGCCGCGAGCGAAGTCGAGTCTCCCCGCCGCCTGCTCACCGTACAACCACCAGGGCATGTACATGTGCATGGCGGACGCGCCGTCCGTGTTGTGCGGTGGAGTGTTCTCCATCGCGGGGATTTGCCCTGACACGCCCGCGCCGACGGTGTCCATGAGGTACTTGCCCACCAGACCGCTGCCGTTGGCCAGCCCGTCGGGGAAAAGCGTGCTCTTCGAGTTGAGCAGGATCCGGGCCGACTCGCACGCCGACGCCGCCACGATGACCACACGAGCGCTCACATGCTCGTCGAGCCGGGTGTGTTTGTCGATGTAATGCACGCCCGTGGCCCGCCCGCGGGCGTCCACCGTGACCTCCCTGACCATGGCGTCCGTGACGATGTCCAGGTTGCCCGTGGCCAGGGCGGGCGGAATCAAGACCGTGGGCGATTGGAAGTTCGCCTTGATCGAACACCCTCGGCCGCAGGGCGTAGCCCAGAAGCACGCTGCCCTCGACCGCATGGACTCCCTCGTCACGCGCTGTGCCAGCGGATTTTTCGGGTGCATCCACTCGGGGAGGCGCTCGTGGTCCTGGGTGCGTGACAGGATGGCGAGGTGCGCTGGAATGACGGGAATGTTCAGGTCGTCGCACGCCTTCCTCGTCAGAAGTTCGGATGCGCGCGGGGCCGGTGGTGGGAGGAGAACCCCCGGGGACGAGTCCGGCGTATTCTCCAGTCCCTCGTTGGATCCGTAGACCCCGATCAGAGCCTCCGTTCGGTCGTAGTAGGGGGAGAGGTCCTCGTAGGACATCGGCCAGTCGAGGCCGAGACCGTCGCGGGAGCGTGGCTTGAAGTCGTACTCCCCCATCCTGAGGGAGATGCGCCCCCAGTGGTTCGTGCGTCCGCCCAGCATGCGGGCCCGCCACCAGCGGAAGTCGGTGCCCGGCGCGCTGGAGTAGGGCTCACCTGGAACCTGCCAACCCCCATCGACCGTCGCGTCGTAGAACCCGAACGGCTTTTCCGTCGTCGCACCCCCACGGAGCGGCGCGTCCTTCGGGAGGTTGAACATCGGGGTCTCGGTCACGGGATCGTAATTCCGGCCGGCCTCGAGCATGAGGACCTTGACGCCCGCTAGCGCCAACACGTAGGCGCACATGCCACCCGCGGCGCCGGATCCCACGACGATGACGTCGTATTCCATTTGGCTCTTAGCTCGCATCGAGACCTTTCAATTAGTTGAAGCCGACCCGGACGCTCTCCATCGGATCGTTAGGACGATCGTGTTCGACGAAGGCGTGGCGGATGCCGGCCTGCTCGGCGCGCGCGAAGATGGCCGCCGGCATGTCCACGAACCGCGGATCGCATCGCTCGAGGAGTAGGTCGTATGGCACCACGCCGTCGATTGCCGCGAACTCGTGGTCATGGTTGTGATAGCCCAAGCGCATGCCCATCGCGTGAGCGGCCTCGCCCGCGACGTTGAAGTCGTCGGCGATCCGACGGTAGCCGTCCAGCGTGCGCTCATCGTGAGGGATGGACGGGCACACCAGGTAGGTCTGTCCCAGCTGGACTGCCTCATCGAGCCTGCGGGACCATTCACCACGGATCACGTCGAGTGAGTCGTGACTGGAGACTGCCTCGAGCTCCAGACCGTCCAGAACGGCCCGCATCTCCAATGCGGTGAGACCGTGCAGGCGCCAGAGCTCGACCTCCCGAAAGCCGATCTCGGCAATCTCGGCCAGCGCGCCCTCGACGTCCCGTGCCATGAACTGGCGCACGGTATAGAGCTGGACCCCGATGGCGTTCAGCGGACCGGGGCTCGACGCCCTCGCGGCCGGGAAGCCTGCCTGCCGGAGCCCGGCCAGGGCAGCGGCCGCGAGTGGCACCACGCCCAGAAAGCTGCGACGGTCGAGGCCGCCGTCCCCGGTCGTCCGTCCCACCTCGCGAGCGTCGCTCACCGGAGCGGCCGGATCTTGATGTTGCGGAACGCGGCCCAGTCACCGTGATCCTGGAGCCCGAGATGGCCCTCGGTCGCGGTCCCGTACTCGGGCCACTCGACGAACTTGCTGTTGGCCACCAGTTCCGCCCAATCCGGGCTCCCGAGCTCGTAGTCCACCAGCTTGACCCCGTTCAGCCAGTGTTCGACGTGATCGCCGTCCACGATGATGCGGGCCTCGTTCCACTCTCCGGCGGGCCTGACTACGCCGCGCTCGGCGGGGTGGAGCCCGTAATTGGAGCCGGCCGAGGTGAGCGGCGATTGTCCGTCTCGGTGCCCCGCGTCGTCGAGCACCTGCATCTCCGGAGCGACCATGTAGATCGCATCGGGCCCCTCGATGGCTCTGTAGAAAACCCCGCTGTTCCCGCCGGGCCCGACCTTCCATTCGAGCGACAATTCGAAACTTCCGTAGCTCTCGGTCGTGATGATGTCGCCGGCCCTACCGACCCGGGTAAGCGCGCCGTCCACCGCCTGCCAGCCCTCGGGCATTCCCTCCTGCATGTAACCGCGCCACCCATTCGTGGTGCGTCCGTCGAAGAGCAGCCGCCACCCTGTGGCTTTCTCGGCGGGCGTGAGCACGTTCAAGCCCGGAGCATCGCTCTGCGCGGTGGCACAAGCGGTGCCGATCGCCAAGCCGACGATCGCGCAACTCCACAACGTTCGACGCATCAAAGGATCTCTCCCCAAGCCGCTGTCAGACCGACCACCCGGCGCGGTATTCACGCGTCAGGTAGCGGTTGGCTTCCTCGATGTTGGTGATGCGCATGTTCTCCGCGTCGTACTCGATTGTCCGTCCCTGACCTGCCCTGAGCGCGACGATGCCGAGAAGCATGACTTCGGTGAGCGGCGCGGAGTAGTCGAAGCTCGATGTGGCGGTTGCCGTGCCCTTGCACGCCATCACCCAGTTCATCTCGTGGCTCTCCTCAATGCGCGGCTGCGTCCGGGGAACGGCGTCGGCGGCCTCCTGGAGGCCCTCGGGGAAGAGCTTCGGATTGTCTCCGTACGTTTCGTGCATCAGGATGCCCTTCTCGCCCACGAAGATCACTCCGCCCGTCCGGTTGAAGGTCACATCGTCAGGCAGCACCTCGGGCCGAGGAGGCATGAGGCCCCCGTCGTACCAGCTCAGCTTTACCGGCGGCTGGGTGCCGCGACGTGGGAACTGGTAATGGACGGTCATTGCCAGCGGATAGGTCACCGGGTTGCCCCTGGGCCCACCCCACGGGGTGGACGTCGCCTCGACCGACGTCGGGTACGTCAGCCCGAGGGCCCAGTAGGGGTGATCGATCAGGTGCGCGCCCATGTCGCCCAGCGCGCCCACGCCGAACGGCACCCATCCACGCCAGTTGAAGGGGTGGTAGACCGGATGGTAGGGCACTTCCTCGGCGATTGGACCGAGATAGAGATCCCAGTCGATCCAGGCGGGCTTCGAGTAGTAATCGCCCATCGCAAGGGCCGTGCGGCGCGCGATGGCACCCCGCCCCCAACCCTCCGGCATCTCGGTTTCCGGGTCCCATGCGGCGGGGCTCGGGAGGCCTTGCGGCCAGATGGGGCGGTTGGTCCAGACGTGTACCTCGTAAACGGGACCGATCACGCCGGCCTGGACCCATTCGTTGATCAGGCGCGCCTCGTCACTGGAGTGGCCCTGATTGCCCATCTGCGTGACCACGCCTGTCCGGCGCGCGGTCTCGGCCAGGATTCTCGCTTCGTGAACCGAGTAGGTGAGGGGTTTTTGTACGTAGACATGCTTACCAGCGAGCATGGCTTCCTTCGCGATAACGGCGTGCGTGTGGTCCGGCGTCGCGATGACTACGGCCTCGATGTCGCGCTGCTTGTCGAGCATCTCCCTGAAGTCGGTGTACCTCACGGCCTGGACGTACTGCTCTTGCCAGCGCACGCCTGCGGGGCGCGCCTTTCCGTCGCCGTCCTTGGTGCGCTCCTCGACCTTACGCTCGACATAGTCGAAGTCCACGTCGCAGACCGCCACGATGTTCTCGGTGCCGAGCTCCTGGGCGTTTTCGGTACCCATGCCCCCCGCACCGACGATGGCAAGGTTCAGGGTGTCGCTCGGCGCCTGGAAGCCGGCCCCGCCCAAAACGTGGCGTGGCACGATCATCGCACCGAGGGCCGCCTTTCCTGTGTCGGCGACGAAGTCACGCCGGGTTATGCGGTCTTCGCGCACAGTGGGTAGCCCTCCGCCGGGAGTTCGTCCTTCCCACGCGCGCATCGATCGATGGCATTAGGCGTGGCTCACATCCGGCAAGATACGCGCCCTCGAGGATTCCGACAGCGGCAGTTTTGATAGCACTGAAGGTGGTGGACCTAAACGTTGAACCTCACGTGCATGATCTCTCCGTCGGTGATCACGTAGTTTTTCCCCTCGATCTGGAGTAGGCCGGCATCCTTCACGCCTTGTTCGGAGCCGTACTCCATGAAGGTGGCATAGGGAATGACTTCGGCCCGTATGAATCCGCGCTCCAGGTCGGAATGGATCTGGCCGGCAGCCACACGCGCGACCGTGCCCCGCCTGATGGTCCATGCGCGTACTTCGTCTTCACCCACGGTGAAGAACGAGATGAGGTCCAGTAGCTCGTAGGCCGCATGGATGAACCTCGCCTGGGCCGATTCGGAGAGGCCGAGATCTTCCAGGAAGGCGGCTTGGTCGTCCGGATCCAACCCTGCGATTTCGGCTTCCACGCTCGCTGAAAGGACCAAGCCTGCGGCGTCGAGGTCAGCCAGCCGCGCTGTGATGTCCTCAGGGATGGGCTCCGCCGCGGTCTCCTCCGCACGGTTCAGGGCGACCAAGAGCGGCCGGTCGGTGAGCAAGCCGTAACCCCGCAGGAACCGCCGGTTCAGCTCTTCGGCGGGGATGGACCGAATGGGGCGCTCAGCCTCCAGTGTCTGTGTCATCAACTCGAAGGCCGCGATCTCCATGGGGTCGGCCCTCTCCTTGCGAGCGCGCTCGAGGCGCCGCTCGACGATTTCGAGGTCGGCGAAGATGCACTCGGTATGAAATGCGTCCAGATCGGCAGCAGGATCGGGTGCGCCTTCGAGCGTGGGGTTGTCGAAGTCGCGCAGGACCAGGCAGAGCGCCTCCTGGTCGCGTATCTGCTGGAGGGAGCGCGGGGAGAGGCCTTTCTTCTCCGCTCCGTGCTCCCCAGGTACATCGCAGAAGGAGATCTCGGCGTAGGTGGTCTTCTTGGGAGAATAGATTCCCGAGAGGGCGTCGATGCGTTCGTCAGGCACGTCCACCCGACCCAAGCGCACCTCACCGCCGTAGCCCACGGGCACATCCAACCCGGTGAGCGTGTTGAAGACGGCTGTCTTGCCCGAGCCGGCGAAGCCTACGAGCCCGACCTTCATGGTCGCGGGGTCCGGGTCACCGGCTTCTCAATCGCCGTTCGTCCGCAGGGATCCACCACTCAGTGACGTTGACGAGGTCGCCTCTTACGTCCGTGACCACGTCGCGCAAACGCTCATTGATGCCGTGGATGCGGTCGTCGAAATAGAGAAACGTATACGGCTGGAGTTCGGCGAGGCGCCGTTGGTATGCACTCCAGAGAGGCTGCGCCTCCTCACGGTCGGGGACCAGCATCAGTGTATCCAGATACATGGCGAGTTCGTCATCGTCGATGCTCCCCCAGCCGTAGTGGGTCGTATCGGCATCGCCGTGGAAGGTGGTCCAGTCGTCGAGCTTGAAGTCGGTGATCCAGGTTCCGATCGCCGCCTCGAAATCCCTATCGATGAGCTGTTGGATGAACGTGCCGAACTCGACGACGCTCGTGGTGACGTCGACGCCGACCGCTCCGAGCTGCGACTGGACAACGTCCAGTGCGTCGGCTTTCAGTTGGCTCCCCTGGTTGGTTTTCATTTCGAACGCGAGGCGCTGGCCGTCCTTGTCGCGCACGCCGTCTCCATCGGTGTCCACCCACCCCGCCTGGTCGAGCAGCCGGCGTGCGAGGGCGGGATCGTAGGGGAGCAGGTCGACGTCGGGATCGTAAGCCCAGTGGTACGGGGGCACCGACGTATGCGCGACGATCCCGTAGCCGTCCATGATGGCGTTGACCAGGCCCTGGCGGTTGATGGCGTGAGCGAAGGCTTTGCGTACCATCAGGTCGCTGAAGCGGTCATCCGAGAGGTTCCACGTGATATACGAGTAGTTTCGGCCCTGGAAGGCGACCAGGCGCCGTCCTTCGGCGCTTTGGATTTGCTCCGCGTGTTGAGGTAACGCCTCCAGGTAGACGTCCACTCCGCCGGTCAGAAGCTCGGTGAGCACCGTCGACTTCTCCGGGATGATGCGGTAGACGAGGCGGTCGAGGAACGGCCGGCCCCCGAGATCCTGCGGGAATGCGGGGTTCGCCTCGAAGGTCCACTGCTGCCCATCGGCATGGTCGATGAATCGAAATGGGCCGTTCCCAACCGGACAACGCCGCCCGAACGGGTGATGTCCCAGGTCGGCGGGAGCTACGTCCCCCAGAAGGTGCCGCGGCATGATGGCCACGGTCCGCCAAGGGTCCAAGATGTCGGCGTGCGGACGGAGACGGAACCGGACTGCGTAGGTGTCCAGAACCTCGACGCCCTCGTAGTACGTCCAGTACTGCGAGTTTGGGAAGCCGGTCCTTGGGTCGGTCATGCGGCGGTAGGTGAAGGCGACATCCTCCGCCGTTGTGGGCTCGCCGTCATGCCACCGGACGTCGTCCCTCAGCGTGAAGGTCAACTCCGATCGGTCCGAGGACAGTTTCCACGACCTCGCGAGGTACGGCTCGAACTCCAGGTCGCCATTCAGCCGAACCAGGGGCATGAGCATGGCGAACTGTTGGAACTGCACGCTCATGAAGTCTGAGGCGCCGAAGGCATTCATTCCGGCGGAAAGATCCTGCGAAGCGCTGAGAACCGCCGTGCCACCGTATTTGCGGTCCGTGGGCGCGTCGAAGTCCGAGAAGAAGACATCGACACGAGCCATCGCTTCAGCGCAGAAGAGATCATCGCCGGCTTCCGGTGCGTCGCCCGCACACCCGTAGAGTAGGGCTGCCGCCAGACAGGCGGAGGGTAACCCATGACGTTGGTGGTGGATCATGACGGGGTCTCTCTTGGCTGAGGCGGGCCGGAAGGCGAGGCAGGCGTGCCTATTCGATCACCATGCTGTACCGATCACCAGACTTCCACATGCTGCCGACGATCTGCATGATCATGCCACCGAGGTCGGTGTCGGTCGTGACAAGTGTCACGCCTACAACGAATGGGACTCCGCCCCAGTTGTCGTAGTCCAGCGTGTAGCCGGACCTGCTGAAGCTGTACCCGTCCTGTAGATGAGCCTGTAGCCCCACCGGAATTATGCCTGCAGCAGCCTCAGGAGGCCACTCATGGTTCAGCCCTTGGAACCGAAGGACCGCGCTTCGGAGGTTGCCCAGCTCGCTTACTGCCTGAGCAGCCCGGGCCCGGGTGCGCATGTGGGTGAAGGGGGGCTGCGCCAATGCGGCCACGATACCGATGATCAGGACCACGACGGCGAGTTCGACGAGCGTAAAGCCCCGTTCGTTGCGAATCATCGGATTTCACCCCGTTCGATCAGGATCTTCGCCTCGGCGAAGAATTCCTCCAGCGATTCGGAGGATTTGTAGTCGATCGTCAGAGTATCCACCTCAGCACGTAGCCTGTACGTGGTAGCTGTGAGGCGCAAGTAACGGATTTCCCGCCGCTCCTCGTCGGCTTCCTCCAAGTCCGCTGGCAGTTTCCCATCGTTCTCGGCCGACCAGACCTCTATGCGTTTTGCCAGGAGCACCATCTCGGCTTTCACTCCCGCCTCTCGGCGCTCGAAGGAAACCTCCGGGATCGGCCTCGGCCCCAGGACCGCCGGCGGCGCGACCCAGAGCCAGACCGTGATCGCCACCAGCACCGGGGCCACCGCGGGATGCACCCGCTTGGGGGGCCGACGCTTTCCGGCCGTCTGGCGGGCTTCCGCTCGTCTCTCTTGATCTGCGAGGACATCAGCAAGGGCGTCGCCGTATTCGCTGCCGGTTCGCCGATGCCGTTCCCTGGGGGGGCGGTGGGCTACGGTCACACTCCGAATCTCTGGAGTTCAAATTCTGTCGATGCATTGCTGAGGCCCACAGACGCGGATCTGCCACCTGCCAATCCAGGTCGTGAGGCGCTCAGGGTCACCGTTCTTGTAAGAACCTTAGGGCCAAAGGACCCATCACCTCGCTCAAATAAGGCCAAAAATACCCATCAGGATAACGCTTTTCCGAGTTCAGTGCTTGTCGGACCCAACCGATGCTTCCAGGTGGCCCCTTTGTGTTAGGAAGGGCACATGTCGATGGACTTGGGGGCGGCCACCGGGGCACCGGGTGGCGCTCATCGTCATCGTCTTTGCGGGTGCCGTCATGCGACCGTTCCTCAGTATCATTGAGTTGTCACAGGACCTTCCATCGGCGGGCTGGAGCCTGCTGCTTCGGGCTTCCTACCTTGCTCGGCCGTTGCCCGAGACCTATCTGTTTCTTGGAGTGACGCTGGGTCTCTCGTCGGATTACGATAGCGAGGACCGTATGGTCGTAACGCGATATCTAGCCAGGTGAGTGACGTGTCAGAGCAGCCACGGCTTGCCGTCGAGTCCATTGCGGGGCTGAGGCCCTACCAGGAGGATGCGGTCCTCTCCGAGACCCTACCCGACGGTCGCACGCTCATGGCAGTCGCGGACGGCATGGGTGGCCATGCCGCGGGTGAGGTGGCTAGTGCGCTCGCGCTCGAGACGCTCTCCGACGCGGTCAAGCAGGGTCGGCCCCTCGACGACGCTTTCCGGCTGGCGAACGAGCGGGTTCACGTCAAGGCACGGGATCCCGGCAAGCAGGGCATGGGCACCACACTGGTCGCCATGCTTCTGGACGGCGACAGCTACCAGATCGCGAACGTCGGTGACAGCCGCTGCTATCTGGTCGACGCCGACGGCGCTCGACAGATCACCGAGGACCATTCGTTCGTGACGGAGGCAATCAAGCGTGGCCAGTCCGAAGAGCAAGCGATGGCCTCGCAGTGGAAGGACGTCCTGACTCGCTGTATCGGCACCGAGACCGAGGTTGAGGTGGATCTCTTCGGCCCGTTCCCGGTCGACCCGAATACTGCGATCCTGCTCTGCTCGGACGGCCTCTACAAGGTCCTGAGCGATACGGACCTTTCGGGCATGTTCGCGAAATCGGGCGGACCACGCGGAGCCGCACAGAGCCTGGTTGCCAACGCCTATGAGGCCGGGAGCGACGACAATATCTCGGTTGCGATCGCGGAGTTCGGTGAGGTCCCGAGAGACAGGCCGGCCGGCACGCTACCCATGGAGTACGAGCCGCCCGGCGAGGACACCCCGCCCGAGGTCCGGGTGACGCAGGCCGAGCCTACTCCGGCCGCCGCCGCTTCGAGCGAATCGGAGGTGCCTGCGCGCTCCGGACCGCCGATGGCGGCCATCATCACGGTGGTGGTGGGCCTGATCGCCGCCGTGATCGCCTTCATGGTCTTGGGCGGGTAGGACTGGCCGCGGTCAGTCTCGGGCGGACCCGTCGCGACTCAGTTGATGTCGGCCATGAACGTGATCTTGAGGCCGCCGATCTCCACGACGTCCCCGTCGTTCAGGACGGCTCTGCTCTTTGCCATCCCGTTTACCTTCATCCTGGTCCATGCGTGGAGGTTCCTCACCTCACAAGTGTTGTCCTTGTTCACCACGAGCACGTGGTGTTTGGGCCCCTTGGGCACTCGTACGTCACACAGGTCGTCCGTTCCCACGAGAGCCGCCGGCGTTTCTGACAGGTAGTGCGTGCCGCGTTGGCCACCGGACTCCCACACGATCTGTGCCCGACGTTTTCGTTCGGAGTCTTGGAGTAGCTCCTTCACTTCGTGAGGCTTGATGTGCGTGGTGCCTGCGACTCCGGCCATCGTCGGTCTGAGCTTGGGTCCTTCGCTCGGTGGGGGAGCGTCGGCCACGACCTTGTCGAAGACGATGGAGAACTTGCCGATGCCGATCTCGTCTCCGGCCTCGACAGGCCGAGCCGTCTCGAGCTTCTCTCCACGCAGGAACGTCCCGTTCGACGACCCCATATCCTCTACGACCCAACCCGTCTCGTCGCTGCGGAACTCGACGTGCTTTCGTGACACAGAAGGGTTGTCGATCACGATGTCCATCGCTTCATCACGGCCGACGCGGATGGTAGCCTGATCGAGGTCGTAGACCTGAATTGCCTTGCGGCCGAGGAGCACCGTCATCTTGGGCATCCGATTGTCTCCTGCTCAGTTTCCGTCGCGGGCCGCGGTACAACCCGGGTGATCGGGGACGAGTGTGAGGCACTCTCGCACGAGCTCTCGGGCGATCTCCGGGGAACCATCCTGCTGCGCCGCCTCGGCGTCCCATGCCATTCGTTCGGCAACCTTGAGCAGCAGTGATCGGGCTGCGACGTTCCCCGGCTCCAGCACGGCGGCGCGCTGCGCATAGCCACGCACGTCGTCTCCATCTCGACCAAAGTAGCGTGTCTGTTCCTGGGCCGCCGCAGCCAGCCCGATCAGGCGCGTGACTTCCCAGGAGGTATCCACCGAGAGGCCCCCCGAGCGGAGCTCGCCGACCGCTCCCGGTACGTCACCCTCACCCACCGGCACGCGGAACGGGGCGGGTACGAATCCGACCTTGAACCGGCCCTCAATTCCCCTCGGGGTCAGGCGAACGTGACTCACTCCGCCACCCGCCACGCGCGCCTGAAGATCGGACAGCTCGAGCGTACGCCCCCATGGCCGAACCACGAAGGCCCCTGTTGCCAGGAGAACGGTGGCGATGGCGGCGGCGATGAGTCCTGGCCGGTGACCACCCGCCCCGGTGCCCGCGCTTCGCAGCTCCGTGACGAGCGTCAGGTCCTCCATTGCTCCGGGGCCGAGCGCCACAGTGGTCTCCACTGCCCGATAGCGCGGATCGCGGACCGAAACCTTATAGGTACCGGGCGCGAGCCCATTGGCCACATGCGGCGTGGGCCCCTCCGTGATGGTTTGCCGGCCCAGACGGATCAGGATCTCGACGCCCGGCGTGTCGGTGATGACCCGCAGCGAGGCCGCGTCGGCCTCCGCTCCACCCGCCCCGACTCGCTGAAGCGCGTCCCTGAGTTCCCTGGCCGACTGGAAGCGCTCGTCCGGGTCCCGGCGAAGGAGCCGCATGACGATGTTGGTCATCGCCGGTGGGACCACGGCACCCGTTTCCGTGATCGGCCTGACTTCACCGCGGTCCGAGGCCACCATCAACTCGTAGATCTGGTGCGTCGATGAGCCCGCTGGGTTGCCGAGCCACGGGTCGTGTCCCGCGAGCAACGCGTAGAGGACCACGCCGAAGGCGAACAGGTCCGTCCTGCCGTCAACCTCTTCGGCGCGGAGTTGCTCGGGTGCGGCATACCCCGGCGTGCCCAGCGTTCCCACGGTCGTGAGGCGGCTGTCGGCCTCACCTCCGGCGATCTTCGCGATCCCGAAGTCGAGGACCTTGACGATCTCATCGCCTGCCCGATCCGTCGTGAGCATGATGTTCTCGAGCTTCAGGTCGCGGTGCACGACGGGCTCGGGGCCTTCGTGTGCGGCCATGAGGGCGTCGCAAACTTGGAGCGCGAGCCTGATGGTCCGCTCCGTGCTGAAGCGGCCCTCGTCTTGCACCACGGTGGCAAGGTCCCGGCCCTCGACGAACTCCATCAGGAAATAGATGAGCCCCGCCTCGAGGTCCTCCTCGTAGGTCGACAGCCCGACGATATGAGCCGACTCCGTGCCGAGCCGCTTCATGATCTGCGCCTCCCGCAGGAAGCGCTTGCGGGCGTTCTCGGCTTCGGCGCCATGGAGCTGGTCAACCCCGAGGATCTTGAGCGCCTCCACCCAACCGCCCTTCACGTCCTCTACCTTATAGACGGTCCCAAAGCTGCCGGCGCCGATGCGCTCCAGCACCCGCCACTTGTCCCTGAGGAGCTGGCCGACCAGCCGATCCTCCTCCGGCTCGTCCTCACCTGAGCCGGTGGCGAGGCCCGTATCCTCGGGGTCGGGAAGGTCGTCCGGGCTCCACGCGACGGTGGCTTGCGGCGGTTTCTTCTTCTTGGGTTCGTCGGGGTTTGACACGGACCGAACACCTTGCCTGGAACGGTGGTGCGACGAACTTACCGGCCGGGATGAAGCCAGGTCAACTCGCTCGTGGGGCTTGCCGCTCGCGGGCCGCCGTCTTCCTTTAGACGGCATGCGATACGCTGGGCTTTCGACGATGCTCACGATGGTCCTCATTGGGGCCTGCTCGGGTGAGGCCGACTCGCCCGCCGAGGTTTCTCTGCGTGACTCCGAGCCGAGCGAGATCGTTCTCCAGGCCGTGGACGCAGGCACCGGCGCTGCCCTCTCCGACGACCGCATGACCGTCCGCTACCTCGTCAGGTCACCGATCACCCTCGACGCATCGGCCACGGAGCAAGTGCTGTCCGGGGAGCCCTATCGAATCGAGCACGCGGTGGCGGAGGACCGAATGGTTGTCGAGCTGCGGCTCGAGGCGCCGTCGTATCACCGTTTGGACACCGTGCTCTCCGTTGCGCGCGGCTCCTCGGCAGGGCCGTTCACGATCCGCATGGCGCGGCGACTCGACAGGGTGGCGGGCAGGAGACCGCCAGCTACGACCGCTCGACCCATCAGCCGGCCCGCGCCGGCTGATCCGGACGCTGGAATCGACAGGACTGCCCTACGTGCAGGTGACCGGGCGTTCCAGAGTGAGGACTGGGCTGCAGCGGCTTCGGCCTATGCCCGCATGGAAGCGCCTCCGCGTGGGACGGGCACTTACGCCGGTGAATACGCCCAGGCGTTGATGAACCGGGGCATCAGCCACATCAACCTGGGAGAGTGGGGAGGTGCGCTAGAGGCGTTGGAAGAGGCTGTCGGGTTCGAGTCGTCTAGTTCGTCGGCCTTCCTCCGCCTCACGCAGGCTCAGTGTTCGGTCGGGCGTACCGAGGCCGGCAGGAGATCCTTGATCGAGTTGGGCGCGCGCGCGATCCCCGCGGGTGAACGCGCCTCTGTGATTGCGCTGGTGGAGTACCAGCGGGCGATGTGCAGCCAGCATGAGTTCGGACGGGCGGAGAGTGCCATCGAGGTCGTGCGCTCGGGTGGCCGGGCGATCCAGGAGTTCAACGCGTTCATCGAGCTCGGCGAAGGGGTAACGCCGGCCTCCTCAGAGGTGGATGCGGCCGTAACGGATGCGCGCCGCCGGGTGGAACAGATCCGCAAGCGCATGAGGCAACTACGGGGCTGAGCGGCGCCCTTGGTAATACCACGCTGCGTTTCGTATGTTAATCTCATAGGTGGTTCAGGGGCTCGGCGCCGCAAGCGCTCGGCCTTTGCTTGGCGGCTCACCCGCCTGCTCGAACACATGGATATCCTCGATGACTAGCACCCCGCCCAGAATCTACATCGTTGCCTTAGCGGCTTTACTCGGGCTGCTCGGTCCGATTTCGGTTCACGGTCAGCGAATCCCCGGCCAGGGGCTCCTCACGACTTGGGATCGCGCCGCCGCGCAATACCGGAACGAGGTTCTGCAGGAGATTCGGCCCAGGCTCGAGCGATGGCAGGCGGCTTGGAACGCGGGTGAGCTCGATGAGCTCGCGGATCTCTATGACGACGACGCTCGCCTATTTTTCGGGCCTGAGCTCGTGATCGGCAAAGAGGGGATCCGGCAGTACTTCGAGGAGATCGGTAACTCGGTGGTTGGCATGTCGATTTCGCTCTCGGACTTCTACTGCAATGTGCCGGACGAGCCGGACTACTGATGGGTTACGGGGGACGTGACATGGAGATCCTTCGTTCGAGAAAGATGATGTTGTGCGTCGCCGCCGTGCTGGGAGTGTGCTCGCCGTTCCGTATGGCTGCACAAGAGACGGGCCTCATCACCTTCGACCACTATCACACGCTGGCCGAGATACAGGACTACCTCGAGGCCGTGACGGCGCGCCACTCGGAGCTGGTGACTCTGCTCGAGATAGGCGCCACCCGTTTGGGCCGCCCCATCTGGGCGGTGGACATAAACAACCCAGCGACGGGTCCGGCCGAGGAAAAGCCGGCCTTCTATGTGGACGGCAACATCCACGGCGGCGAGGTGCTGGGTGGGGAAGGGGCGTTGGCCTTCATCGATCGGCTCCTTGGAGCCTACGGCAGCGACCCCAGGATCACCGAGCTGGTCGATACGCGCGCGTTCTACGTGGTGCCCATCGTGAACCCGGACGGTCGGGCGATCTCGGTGGATACGCCGGAGAACCATCGCTGGAACGTCCGGCCCGGAGATGAGGACGGCGACGGCCTATTGGACGAGGATCCGCCCGAGGACCTCGACGGCGACGGCCGCATTCTCCAGATGCGCGTGCCCGACCCGGACGGTGGATGGGTCATCCATCCGGACGACCCTCGGCGGATGGTGCGAGCCCGGCCGGGTTCGGAGGAAGGCCCACGCTACAGCGTCTACACCGAGGGCACGGACAACGATGGGGATGGCCGGTTCAACGAGGACCGTGTGGGTGGCGTGGACCTCAACCGGAACTTCCCGGCCAACTGGAGCGCCGCGCAGTTTGCGTCGGGGCCCTTCCCGCTCTCCGAGCCCGAGACGCACGCACTGGTGACCTACATCACCGCCCGGCCCAACATCGCGGCGATTCACACGTTCCACACGAGCGGTGGCCTGCTGCTACGCTTTCCGACGCTTGCCGACCAGGACTGGGAGTTTCCCGAAGCGGATCAGGAGGATTATCGGCTTATCGCCGAGGACGGCGTGCCGATCACCGGTTACAAGAATTTCGCGTATACGAAGAAATCCATCGTCGATCTCATGAGCCCGGGGCACGGCGTCTTCAACGATTGGGGCAGCAAGGTGTTCGGCGTGCTGACCATGACCACCGAGATGTGGGGCCACGCGTTCGGGGAGGGGCAGGACGCGCTCTTTCGCTGGAACGATGAGGTGCTGGGCGGCACGGGATTCATCGATTGGAAGCCGTTCGATCACCCGCAGTTGGGCCGCATCGAGGTGGGTGGTTGGGACCGGTGGTCCACGTCGAACCCTCCCGACCGGCTGATTGCCGGAGAGCTCGACCGCAACGTGCGCTGGGTGCTGACCTTCGCCGAGAAGACCCCCCAGGTCGCAGTGCTGGTAGCTACGGAGGAGCACGCCGAGTCCGATGGCCAGTTCCGGGTGCTCGCCACCGTGGCCAACACCGGCTGGATGGCCACCGCCACGGTCCACGCGACCGAAGTGCTCGGCATCGCCGAGCCGGTGCGAGTGAGCCTCGCGCTCACCAACGCAGAGCTGGTCGAGGGCGAGGCCGTACGGTCGTTGGGAGTGCTCCCAGGTACGCGCGGCGGCCCGGTGGTCGAGCGATCGCTGGAGTGGTCGGTGCGCGTCGTCGACGGTCGGCGCCCAGCGAGCGCAGAGATCACGGTTCGGTCGGAGAAGGGGGGCACGGTTCGGCAGGTGGTCGACCTGGGTGGCCGGTGACCCGCTCCCAACCACCGGACTGTCGGTCGCGATGCTCCTGTGTGCGACGGGGATAGCCCATGCCCAGGAGCAGCCCGAGCGGATCCAGCTCCGCGGGAAGGTGGTCGATCAAGGCACTTTCGCTCATGTGAGTCACCAGACTCTGTAGGGCTGCATCTGAAAGGCCTCCAGGCGGTTGCGGACCCTGCCCCTCATCCCGTAGCATCTGTTCACCGCGGCGCCGGAAGCGGTCCGCCAGCCACGACAAGGGAGAGAATGATGAGCAGCAACGGATCTGGACTCGATCGGCGGGAATTCTTTCGGCACAGTGTCGGCATGGGCGCGGGAGCTTTGGCGCTCGGACGGCTTCCGGCGGATCTGGGAGGCCGCGTGCGCGGCGCTCATGGCGTGCCGCTGATCATCACGAGCCACACGAATGAGACCGGTCAGAACGCCATGCGTGAGGCATGGCAGATCCTCGACTCGGGAGGTAGCGCGTTGGATGCCGTCGAGAAGGGGGCCAACGTGATCGAGGTCGATCCCGAAGACTCCAGCGTGGGGTATGGCGGCCTCCCCAACGAGGACGGTGTGGTTCAGTTGGACGCGTCCATCATGGACGGCCGCACGTACAACGCAGGGTCCGTGGCATCCCTGGAGAACATCAAGACGCCGGCATCTGTGGCGCGTCTCGTGATGGAGCGCACCGATCACGTGATGCTGGTGGGGAAGGGCGCGCTCGACTTCGCGCGTTCGTTCGGGTTCGAGGAGTCGAACCTGCTGACTCCGAAGGCGCGTGAAGCCTGGCTACGTTGGCGTGAGCGCCGTGGCGAGTCTGATGACTGGGGTCCGCCCGATCATCTTCGTGAACGCGGTGGGAACCAGACCGGCTTCCTCGATGGTCCTGACGAATTCCACTACGGCACTACCAATGTGCTGGCCGTCGACGAGAACGGCGATGTGGCCGGCATCACCACGACCAGCGGACTCAGCTGGAAGATCAATGGCCGTATAGGTGACTCGCCTGTCATCGGGGCGGGCCTCTACGTCGACAACGAGGTCGGAGCTGCCGGCGCCACCGGGCGCGGGGAGGACGTGATCAAGTCGTGCGCGTCGTACTACATCGTCATGCGAATGCGCGATGGGCGCTCGCCCCAACAGGCGTGCGAGGACGCGCTCGAGATGATCGTGAACAAATATCGCGCGATCGGCAACGACTTCATTCCGGGCGAGAAGTTTGTCGCCATCAACAAGGATGGTGAGTATGGCTGTGCGCGCATGGGCAGCCGCAGGGAGGCTCGGATCACGGTCCGTAACGAGGATGGCTTGGACTCCTACGAGGGCACGCTCAAGTACCCATTGAGCGGCTGAGTACCATCGCCTCGGTCGTAATCGTCAGTGTTGCTGGCTCCGGGTGAACTGCTACCCTCCGAACAGCACCGACTCGCCCTGCTCGAAAATGATGTCCACGGGAATTCCCGCCGAGCCCAGCCGATCCAGGTCGGCCTGCAACGCTGGGACGACCATGCCCTTCTCGGCCAGAAGTGCCACCGCTCCGTCGTGGTCGCCGTCACCTTGGAGCGTCAGAATCAGCTCCGAGAGAGCGTTCATGGCCTCCCGCATCGCCTCGAAGTCGACCCGGTACGTACCCGTGGCGTCGTCACGAGTGAAGGCTCCGCGCTCCTGGAAGTAGTTGAAGCGCACCATGTTGGCGCGGCCGTGCGCGCTGGTGGCGCCGAAGCGCACGGAGCGGAAGATGCTGGCGATGAACGTGACGTAATAGTCCTCGAGCGTGCCCTCGGTGATCTCTCCGCTTTCCAGCAGGCTGGTGACCATGTAGAGCCCGAGGACATCGGCCTTGCCCTCTTCCATGGAGGACGCCGTCTCCAGCAGGGCCCCTCGGACCGTGCTCGTGCCGTCGATAGTGTTCTTGATGCCCAGGCCGTGCGCCACCTCGTGGAACATGGTATTCGCGAAGAAGGCATCGAACGTGACGTGGGAGCGTTGGTCCTCCGCGATGAGCTCTCCGGCGATGGGTACCAGGATTCGGTCGAACTTGGCCCGCATTGTGTTTTTGAGCTGGAGCCGCCGCGTGCCCTTGGCGAGCTGGACCTCTTCGTCGTTCGGAAGATTGATCGCGATCGTCTTGGGCCCGGCGTTGGCTTGGCCGGCGTAGTAGACCACGTCGTAGGCGTTCAGGTCGGAGTCCGAGCCCGCCATCTCGCGCTTGTACACCTCCGGCACCGGTAGTCCGCGCTGGAGCTCCGGCAGCAGCGAAGCGAACCGCGACAGGCGTTCGCTCCATGCCTGGTCCTTGATCAGGATGTACGCCT
The DNA here is from genome assembly GCA_022571515.1 of Gemmatimonadota bacterium. Lineage (GTDB taxonomy): Bacteria > Gemmatimonadota > Gemmatimonadetes > Longimicrobiales > Gaopeijiaceae > JACZXQ01. The sequence goes on along the minus strand of JACZXQ010000001.1, from coordinate 46,953 downwards.
CGTGCGCCGCCTTGTAACCGAACAGCAGGTCCTCGTACGTCTCGATCGGCCCAATCACCACATCGACGATGTTGTCCTTCATGTCGAGCCAGGCCATGTCGCTTGCCTGGTACTCGTCGGTCAGAAGGGCGTCGGCCCGCAGGCTCAAGAAGCTCTTGAGCCCAGGCTCCTCCGCTGCTTCGGACGCCCGTCGCAGCGCTTCCGCGGCCGTCCGGTGCTGTTCGGCGAAGGCCTCGTGGTACGGAACCGCAGTCAGCGAGCCGTCATCCGCGCGCCGGACCAGCGTGTACAGGCTGCGGAGCGCCTCGCCGCCATCGGCGGCGGCGGCCGCTTCGAACTCGTCGGTCGTCATGTCGGCCGGGTAGAGGTTCGCTCCGGCGGGCTTGGCGCCCACGCCCTCGATGAAGGGCGCGTCCCCGCCCAGGCGATCCCACGGCCCGTAGTTGATCTCGACGAGGCGCCGGGCAGCTTCTCCCTCCACCCTATCGAGCAGGGCGTCCCGGTCACCATAGGCCTGCTGCCAGTAAACGTCGTCCATGGCGTCCATGGCGCCGAGCAGATGCCGAACGACGGTGCGATCCGCATCCGAGAGGGCACTCAGGTCGGCCGACAGGCGGACGGTCGTGTATTGATTCAGTAGCTCCTGGACGTTGCCGTCCATCGAAGAGCTCTCCCCGGCATCGTTGCCCCCACAACCGGCTACCAGCCAAGGGAGAAGGGCTGCTCCGAGGATCGTGTGCTGCAGGCGCATCTTGCTCATTCGATTACCTCCTGAAGGAGCAGAACTATGGCCGAGATCGGGGACGGAGGGAAGACGGCCCGGCCGGCGAGAAGCCGACCGGGCCGAATCGGTCTACCGGGCACGCCTTGGAGGCTAAGGCGCTCGCCCGTCCAGGACCTTTTGCGAGAGATCCGCGGATGCGTTGGCCGCGCGGATGGCAAGCCTCCACTCCTTGGCATCGAACGCCTCCTCGGCCACGCCGATGAGACGGTGCGCACGCCTGAGGGCGGCCACCTCGTCGTCCGTGGGCCCGTCGCCCACGGCGGCCCGTGCCGCGCGGAACAGGAGCGTCGCCTTTCGGATGGCCCGTCGAGCCACGTGCCGTGGCGATAGCGAGAGGATCGCCTCGGTCGCGCTCACCGAGAAGTAAAGCGAGGCCACGGCCGAGTCCGCCGTGCGCGCCCTCTCCGCCAGGTTCTGCACTCGCTCGAGCACCCTCGCGAACCGCGGCGGCACGTCCTTGCCGGCCGTCCGCTCCTCCCAGCGCGCGATCGCCGCGTCCACACCGGCGAGAGCGTCGGTCACGACGTCCGGGCCGAGCGCCGCGATCACTCCTCCCAGCGTGAAGCGGAGTTCGAGACGCTTCAAGCGGTGGTACTCGTCCTGGTCCCCGGCAACCAAGGCTGCGTTGGCAGCGCGGCGTGCACGCCGCGCCCGCCGGAATGCGGTGACGGCCTCAGCGTTGTCGTCGCTCGCCTCGATCGCCTCCCGAGCCTTGCGCACCAGGGCGGGCAAGTAAGGCAGCCTGGCGTCCGATGCCTCCACCACCGCGGCGGCGATCGCTGTTGCGGTCGCTTCGTCCATGGACTGAAGCGCGTCCGGCGCCGTGACAGTGTCCGCACAGGCGACCAGCAGCAGCCCGGAGATGGGGACCAGCCAACGTTGTCTCATGCGTAAATCCTCCGGTGGCGAGCACTGTTTACCACCTCAAATTTGCGGCGCCACACCGCTGGTTACAAGTAGTCTGCGAAGTTCGGGCCGGCTCCGGAGCATCCACATGCCCATCGCGAGGACGGCCACCACGTTGGAAACCAGCACCGTGATCCAGCCGAGATCCTGCATGATCCAACCGCTCATCATGCCCACCGTACCCAGGAACATGCCCTCGAGCAGTAGTAGCACTGCGGCACCTCGGATCCAAAAGTCCGGCGTGTGCTCCACGCGCTCGGCCAGCCACGCGAACATCATGCCCACGCCCGCGAACACCGAGATGTGCAAGAACGTGTACGCGCCGATGACCGCCACGTTCAGTTGGATCTCATCCGGTCCGCTCGCTCCCAACAACAGCGCAGAGCCCAGGGTAGCCGGCGTGTGCAACGGGGCTTGGGCCAGGAGGTCCTTGATGAGGAACGACACCGCCACGGCGGCCGCGCCGATGAGGCCGGTTATCAGGCCGTCATAGATCACAGGGTACTTCTTCAGCAGGTTCCACCCCATCGCGGAGTCGGATTGTCGGGCCCGGTGCAGGTACGCCATCATGAGCATGCCGCCCAGGATGTTCGCAGCGGTGACCTGGGCCGGGGAGACCACCGTCAGCAGGTTTGTGCCGGTCACGAGCAGCCCGGCATAATGCACGGCGTTCAGCACACCGACGCCGAAGATCGCGCCGAGGAAGAGCCCTGGCTCCAGCTTGAGTTGGCCAAGCACCCAGGTGGTCACGATCCCGAGCGTGACGAACACGCCGAAATGAAGGACCGTGTAGAGTGCGAAGAGCCGGGGCCAGGGCTTGTCGAACTCCTGGTGCAGCACGAGGCTCGAGAGTTGGACCGGTGTCTGGAAGGCTTGTCCTGCGATGACGTCGGCCACGAGGAACCAAAGGACGACCACGAGTCCCGCCACCGCCCCGCCCACCGCCCCGTGTAGGACGTAACCAGAGTCCTGATCCTGCATGATGAGAATGATGAGAGCCTCCTACGGTACGAGGCGGCATGATCCCTGAGTCCAGAGCCAGTGGACCTTCAGGGTTGAGGCAAGGTGCGCTCGTGTGAACCGGGTTGTCAAACGATGCGCGAGGGAGCGAGGTTGTGCGGCGAGGCGCCGTCCGCGGCCCTGCGCACGTGGCTTGGGAACAACGGCACCGCACCGGGAATATGGACTCCAAGGGAACTTGGTGGCCTACGGCCACGAATCGGGGATTGCGCCATGTTGATTCGGAAGCCCAACGACATTGCATCATCCGAGATCACGCCGGAGCGCGTGTATCTCGACCGGCGGAAGTTCATCGCCGACGCGACGAAGTTGACCGTGGCAGGTGCCGCCGCCGGCGTGCTCCTGGGACGGGGCCGCGACCTTTCCGGCCAGGAAGGCGAGGACCAACAGGTGGACTGGAGCCAGATGCGCTCCGAGTTGGGCGAAGAGCTGAATCCCTACGAACACGTCACCACGCACAACAACTACTACGAGTTCGGTACCGGGAAGAGGGATCCGGTGCGGAACGCGCAGGAGTTCCAGCCGCGTCCCTGGAGCATCACCGTCGAGGGCGAGTGCACCAACCCGGGCACGTTCGACCTCGCGGACTTCATCAAGCCCAGCAAGATGGAGGACCGCATCTACCGCCTTCGCTGTGTGGAGGCATGGTCCATGGTAATCCCGTGGCGGGGCTTCCCCCTGAAGGATGTGATCGACCGGGCGGCGCCCAACGGCAACGCCAAGTTCGTGGAGTTCACAACCCTGTACGATCCCGACCGTATGCCGGGCCAGCGGCGCAACGTGCTCAGGTGGCCCTACGTGGAGGGCCTACGCCTGGACGAGGCCATGCACCCCCTCACGATCCTTGTGACCGGCGTGTACGGGAGAGATCTGCCCAACCAGAACGGCGCTCCGCTCCGCCTGATCATTCCGTGGAAGTACGGCTTCAAGGGTATCAAGGGCATCGTGAAGATGCGTTTCACCGAGCGGATGCCGCGCAACTCGTGGGCGATTGCCACGCCGCGCGAGTACGGCTTCTACGCCAACGTGAACCCCGAGGTGGACCATCCGCGCTGGTCTCAGGCGCGCGAGGACCGGTTGTCCGATGAGTCCTTCGGCTTCATCCCCAGGCGGAACTGGATCCCGACGCGGATGTTCAACGGGTACGGCGATCAGGTGGCGCATCTCTACGACGGGATGGACCTGCGGGTCGATTTCTGATTCCGGACTCCTGAGCGCCGGCGTGATCGTCACGGTGGACCGAAAGCGTCAGGTCCTTCTTCTCAAGCTCGCCACGTGGGTCCTGGCTCTCAGCCCGCTGGGCTGGCTCGTGTGGCTGACGGTCACGCGGCAGCTCGGGGCGGATGCGGTCGACACGCTTCTGCACCGGATGGGCGATTTCACGCTCATCATCCTACTGACTGCTCTTGCCATCACGCCGCTCCGGCGGCTGACCGGCTGGAACGTGCTCATCCGCATTCGACGGCTCGTGGGGCTCTTCGGGTTCTTCTACCTCACGCTCCACTTCCTGATCTACCTGGTGCTCGATCAGACCCTGGACTGGGAGTTCATCCTGGAGGATCTGACCAAGCGCCCCTACGCCGTGGTCGGGTTCGCGGCGTGGCTGCTGCTGATTCCGCTGGCCCTCACCTCGACGCGGGGTTGGGTGCGGCGCCTGGGGAAGCGGTGGCGGAAACTCCACAAGCTCGTCTACGTTGCCGTCGCGTTGGGCCTGCTACACTTCTACTGGCAGGTCAAGGCGGACACGTTCTGGCCGCTGGTTGCGGCGGCCGTGTACGTGGTGCTGCTGACCCTGCGGGTCCGGCCGCGCACCGCCTCGAACTGACTCCAAGGAGACCACAGAAATGCGGGTGAACAAGCTCGGGATACTCTGGCGTACGGTAGCACTGATCCTCCTCCGCTCTGTTGCGGTCAGCGCGCAGACTCCCGATGCATCGCTTCTCACGCTCGAGCGGATCTACGCCTCGCGCGAGTTCGCCTCCGAGCGGTTCGGGCCGGCCCGCTGGCTGGAGGACGGCTCGGGCTATACGACATTGGAGGTCGCGCGTTCGGGCGCGCGCGCCTTCGACATCGTGCGCTATGACCCCGAGACCGGCGCGAACGGCGTACTGGTCGCGGCAGAGAGTCTCCGGCCTGCCGGCGCCGCTTCGCCGTTGGCCGTCGAGGACTACCGCTGGTCGGCCGACGGGTCGAAGCTGCTGATCTTCACCAACACGCGGCGCGTGTGGCGTGACAATACGCGCGGCGACTATTGGGTGCTCGATCTGGAGAACGGTGGCCTTCAGCAGCTCGGCGGGGACGCTGAGGAAGCCACGCTCATGTTCGCCAAGTTCTCACCCCAGGGTGACCGCGTGGGCTACGTAAGCGAGAACGACCTGTACGTGGAGCGCCTTTCGGACGGATCGATCACACGGCTCACAGACAACGGCTCGCCCACCATGATCAACGGGACGTTCGACTGGGCCTACGAGGAGGAGTTCGGCATCCAGGATGGTTTCCGCTGGAGCCCGGACGGGGAGCGCATCGCGTTCTGGCAATTGAACTCGGAGGGGGTGCGCAACTTCCTTCTCGTCAACTATACGGACTCGCTGTACCCGCAGCTCACGTGGATTCCGTATCCCAAGGTCGGCGAGGTCTTGTCGTCGGCGAGGGTGGGTGTCATCTCGGCGGCGGGCGGCCCCGTGCGGTGGATGGACGTTCCGGGTGATCCCCGCAACAACTACATCGCCCGCATGGACTGGGCGGCCAACTCCGACGAGCTCGTCCTCCAGCACCTGAACCGCGCCCAGGACACCAATGACGTGATGCTGGCCGACGCGGCGACCGGCGCGGTGCGCACCGTCCACACGGACAGGGACGAGGCCTGGGTCGACGTGGTGGACGACCTTCGATGGCTCGACGGAGGAGGACGGTTCACCTGGGTAAGCGAGAAGGACGGCTGGAACCACGTCTACTCCGTGAGCCGGTCCGGTGGGGAAACCCTCATCACGCCCTGGCCCATGGATGTGACCAGCGTCGAGTTGATCGACGAAGAGGGTGGGTGGCTCTACTTCATGGCATCGCCGGACAATCCCACGCAGCGCTACCTCTACCGCAGCCGGCTGGACGGAAGCGGTGAGCCGGAGCGGCTCACGCCGGAGTCGGACGCGGGCACCAACAGCTACCAAATCTCGCACGATGGGCGCTGGGCGTTCCAGACGCACTCCTCGTTCGAAGTGCCCAATACCGTGCGCCTGGTGAGCCTGCCCGACCATCGGGTCGTGCGCACGCTTGCCGCCAACACGCGCCTCAAGGCGACGTTGGACGAGCTTGCGCGCGGGGATGTCGAGTTCTTCCGGGTGGATGCGGGTGACGGCGTGCAGCTCGACGGCTGGTTGATGAAGCCGCCGGGATTCGACCCGTCACGGAAATACCCTCTGCTGTTCTACGTGTACGGGGAGCCTGCGGGGCAGACGGTTGTGGACCGTTGGGGTGGGAGGCGCTACCTGTGGCACCTGATGCTCGCCCAGCAGGGTTATTTGGTGGTCAGCGTAGACAATCGCGGCACCCCTGCTCCCCGTGGGCGTGAGTGGCGGAAGGTCGTACACGGCGACATCGGCACGCTCGCGTCCCAGGATCAAGCTGCTGCCAACCGAGCGATTCGTGAGTGGCCCTTCGTGGACGCCAACCGCATCGGGATCTGGGGTTGGAGTGGTGGTGGCTCCATGACGCTGAACATGATGTTTCGCTATCCCGAGCTATATGGAACCGGCATGTCGGTCGCTCCTGTGCCAGATCAGCTCTACTACGACGCCATCTATCAGGAGCGGTACTCGGGCACTCTGGAGGAGCACGCCGCCGGGTATCGGAGCGGGTCGCCGATCCACCATGTAGATGGGCTCAGCGGTAACCTGCTGCTGATCCACGGCACCGGAGACGACAACGTCCACTACCAGGGGTCTGAGGCCCTCATCAACGCCATGATCGAGAGGAACAAGGTCTTCACGATGATGGCCTATCCCAACCGATCGCATGGCATCTTCGAGGGCCAAGGCACGACGCTGCACCTCTACGGTCTGCTTACGCGCTACCTGAAGGAGCACGTGCCACCGGGGCCGGCGCCCCTCCCCTGACTCCGCTAGGTTGCGGCATATCCGTGTGCGGATGGTCCGGGTGATTCCCAGCGGAGCGATCTGAATGGCTTCTGATTTGAGCTTCGTCGAGTTCGTGGTCGACCTCGTCGATCAGGACTGCGCGGTCACCTACAAGAGGATGTTTGGTGAGTTCGGACTTTATAGTCACGGCAAATTCTTCGCGGTGATCTGCGACGATCAACTGTTTGTGAAGCCAACCGAGGGCGGTCGTGCGTTTATCGGGGACGTGGTCGAAGCGCCCCCGTATCCCGGGGCCAAGCCGAGCCTCCTGATTGGGGATCAGCTGGAGGACTCCGAATGGCTGAGTGAGCTCGTGAGGATCACAGCCCGAGAGTTACCCGAGCCGAAGCCGAAGAAACGTAAGAAGAAGAACTGAGATGAGATTCCGCCGCGCACCGACATCGCGCGCCGGTGTCCCCTAACACTTTGTGGCTTGGGCGGCTCGCTCATCGAGGATCTGAGTATTCGTTAGGTTCCCCCACTCGACCCCTACCCCAGCCGGGCAGACCATGGCGAAGAAAGCATCCTTCGATATCACGACCGGCGTCGACCTCTAGGAAGTCGACAACGCCGTGAACCAGGCGATCAAGGAGATCGCGACCCGCTTCGACTTCAAGGGAACCGACTGCAAGATCGAATTCGACCGTGCGGCCCCTGCGATCAAGCTGGACGCGGATGACCAGTATCGGCTCGGACAGCTCCTACAGGTCGTGCGCGAGAAGCTCACTCGCCGCAAGGTGCCGCTGAAGAACCTGGACCAGGGCGACGTCGAGATGGGCACGTTGGGCCGCGCGCGTCAGGTTCTCAGTCTGAAGCAGGGCATCGATCAGGAGACCGGGAAGAGGATCGTCAAGGACATCAAAGCCGAGGGCTACAAGAAGGTCCAGGTGCAGATCCAGGGCGACGAACTTCGGGTTACGGCGCCTTCCCGCGATACGCTTCAGGAGATCATCGCGTTTACGAAGGGGAAGGATTACGGCGTGGAGCTGATGTTCGGGAATTACCGGTAGGGGTAGGTGGCCCCCAGCCGCAGCACCTCGTCCACCAGAAAATCGATGTCGGCGGGTTGAGTGCGGAAGTTCACGATGCAAGCGCGCAGGGCGTAGCGGCCGTCCAACTCGGTGGGCGACATGTACAGGTGTCCCTCGCGTACGAGTGTCTCGAGGATCGTCCGGTTGGCCTGGTTCACCTCGCCCACCGTGTCCGCGCCATCGGGCAGGTACCGGAAGCAGGCGATGCTCAGCTCCGAGCCCAGTGACTCGAGGCGCGCCTCCGCTTCGACCCGCTCGTCGAGCCGGCGCCGCAGGTCGATGTCGTGCTGGATCGCCGCGCGGATGCGGCCCAGGCCGCGAGCCTTGAGGATCGTCCACACCTTGAGGCCGCGGAAACGGCGTGACATCTCCAGCCCATAGTCGAAGAAGGCGTACCGCTCGATCGGGTCGGTCTGTGTGACCGCGGTGTACTCGCTCGCCAGTGTGAACGCCTGCCGCGCGGCCGCTTCGTCCCGCACCAGCGCGCAGCCCGCGTCGGCCGGTGCGAAGAGCCACTTGTGGGGGTCGAGCGACATCGAGTCCGTGCGCGAGAACGCCTCGGCCATCCAGCTGTACGACTCGGTCAGTACGGCCGGGGCGCCGTAGGCTCCGTCGATGTGCAGCCACACCCCCTGTTCCTCGCAAAAACCGGCCATCTCGGTCAGCGGGTCGATGGCGCCGGTGTTGGCCGTTCCGGCTGAGGCGCACACGGCCGCCGGAACCAGCCCTTGCTCGCGGTCGCGCGCCACGGCAGCCGTGAGCTCGTCCACCCGCAGACGGCGGCGCTCGTCCACGCCGAGCAGGCGTACCTGGTCCGGGGGCAGGCCGAGAAGCTGCCCGGCTTTGCGCAACGAGACGTGGGCCTCGCGTGACATATAGAGGGTCAGGCGTGCGCGAGAGCCGGGCGGCAGACCCGCGCGGGACTCGGCACGGGTGACGGCGCAGGCCAAACAATGAAAGTTCGCGGCCGATCCACCGCTCACCAGAATGCCAGGGTCGGCCGGACCGCCGAACCCCACCAATTGATCCAGCCAGCGGACCGCCAGCCGTTCGACCTCGGTGGCGGAGGGCGCCGAACGCCAGGCCGTGACGGGCTGGTTCAACGCCGAAGCCATGGCGTCGGCCAGCACGCCGAGCGGGTCTGCCGAGGTGCACACGTAACCGAAAAAGCGCGGATGCCCGTTTCGGCGGCAGTAGGGGAGCACCGCGTCCCGCCAGAGTGCGACGACCTCCTCCGCCGAGGCGCCCTCTTCCGGGAGCGGCTCGTCCAACAGCGCGCGAATCTCGGCGCCGCTGGCGTGGCGCAGGACCGGGTCGGCGCTCTCCGCTGCCAAAGCCTCGATCATGAGTTCGATCACTTGGTGGCCCAGCCGGCGGAAGTCGTCGTCGGCGAGGTCGAAGGAGCTGTGCGGTGGCCGCGTGGGTGAGTCCGGCATGGCTTCTAGCGCGGGGTGAACGGGAGGCGGGGCACGGTTCAAACTGCGATGCTCCTGTTGGCGATCGTACCTCATGTTGAGGGCCGAGCCTGTGCAACACAAGGAAGAATTAGAGGCTCGGGGCTTGCCAGGACTTCGGGCGAGCACACAGCTTGTCACGCCCGCGGGGGGTGGGGAACCGCCCTCACGCTTCCGAAAACTTGCGCACAGGCGGATTCGGGCCTCCACCCTAGTGGGAGGCACGGAGCCACATCACTCTGAGGATCGCACCAGCCTATGAGCACGATCACTACCGACCCGTCGGCGCCGGGAGGCCCGGACAAGCAGTTCTTCGGGCATCCGCGGGGGCTTTCCACACTCTTCTTCACGGAGATGTGGGAGCGCTTCTCGTACTACGGGATGCGCGCGCTCCTCATCCTCTTCATGACCGCGGCGACGACGAACGTCATCACATCCCCGGACGGGACCGTGCTGCGAGAAAACCCTGGTATGGGACTCGACGTCGCCACCGCGGCGGCGATCTACGGGCTGTACACCGCGCTCGTTTACATCCTGGCGCTGCCGGGCGGCTGGGTCGCCGACAACCTGTGGGGTCAACGCAAGGCGATCTTCGTCGGCGGGTGCATCATTGCGCTCGGCCACTTCACCATGGCTGTGCCGACCGAATTCACATTCTTCCTCGGCCTCGGCCTCATCATCTGTGGTACGGGCCTCCTGAAGCCGAACGTGAGCACGGTGGTCGGTGAACTCTACCCGGAAGGTGGAGCGCGACGCGACGCCGGCTTCTCCATCTTCTACATGGGCATCAACCTCGGGGCCTGGCTGGGCCCGATTGTGGCAGGGTTCCTAGGAGAGGGCTACAACTGGCACTGGGGCTTCGCTTCCGCCGGCGTGGGCATGGTGCTGGGTCTCATCCAGTTCAAGCACGGTGCCGGCTACCTCGGTAGCGCGGGGCTGCTCAAGACCGGAGCCTCGGCCGAGGAGATATCGCGCAAGTCGCGGATCTTCTTCGGGTCCTTCTTCGCCATCATCGCGGCGACCGTGCTCTTTGGGTACATGGTCTCGATCGGCAGGATCGACGTCACGATCACTGAGGTCGCCGAGTACCTCGGAATCGCCGTCATGATCATGGTTGCGGGCTATTTCCTCTACGTGTGGACGAGGGGTGGCCACACGGCTGACGAGAACAAGAAGATGGGCGTCATCTTCTGGCTCTTCCTTCTGATCGCGGTCTTCTGGTCCGGCTTCGAGCAGGCCGGCTCGTCGCTGAACCTGTTCGGTCAGGACCTCACCAACCGCGTGTTCTTCGGCTGGGAGATGCCGACGTCCTGGCTTCAGGCGGTGAACCCGATCTTCATCATCCTTCTTGCGCCGGTGTTCGGCTCCCTATGGGTGTGGTTGGAGCGGCGCAAGGCCAACCCCTCCATTCCGTTGAAGGCGGGACTCGGCCTGATCGGTCTCGCGATGGGATTCTTCGTGCTCTCGTGGGGCGCAGCGAACGCGACCGAGGGCAATCTGGCGTCGGTCTCGTGGCTGATCGTCACCTACTTCCTGTTCACGTGCGGCGAATTGGCGATCTCGCCGATCGGGCTCTCGGCCATCACCAAGCTCTCGCCGGAGCGGCGCGTGGGTCAGATGATGGGGATCTGGTTTGTCGGAGCAGCCCTTGGGAACCTGATGGCCGGCCTGGTGGCCGGGCGGCTCGAGGACATGGCCTACTTCGACCTCTTCCGAAGCATCGCGATAATCGTCGGTGTTGTGGGGGTATTCGCCATGCTCGTGAGCCCAGCGTTCAAGAAGCTCATGGGCAAGGTGAGCTAGAGCTCAGGAACTCTACGACATTAGGGCGGGGCGGCTCCGGTCTCCGGAGCGCCCCGCTCTGGTGTGGTTGCATACGCTGAACAGGGGTCGCCTATCCCGAGTTGGCACCCTATAGTTCCCAGATCCAATCAGGGAATATCTCCGTGGGACCCGTTGCCTGGAGTGATCGCGCCATGAACGAGATCGAGCTCTTGGAGGCCGTCCAGCGTACGGTTTCGAGGCGTATGTTCATCAAGGGTGTCATTGCCGCGGGCGCGGCGACCTCTTCGGTCGGCTATCTCTTCAGAGGGCCCGCGGCGGTATTCGCGCTGCCCTCCATACAAGGGTCCGTCGGGCGCCTCGTCACACTCAACGTCAACGGCCAACAGCGCCGGGTGGATGTGCTGCCGCAAGAAACCCTGGCCATGACGCTCCGCTACAAGCTAGGGCTCACCGGCACCAAGCTCGGATGTGACCGAGCCGAGTGCGGAGCGTGCACGGTGCTCGTGGACGGGACCAACCACTACTCCTGCTCGATGCTCACGCGGTCGGCGGTCGGGCGCGAGATCACCACCATCGAGGGTCTCGAGAGCGAGGACGGCACCCTGCACCCCGTGCAGCAGGCCGTGGTGGACGAAGGTGGTTTCCAGTGCGCGTTCTGCGCGCCCGGGTTCATCATGAGCATGGTAGCGCTCGTGGAAGCCAACCCGAACCCGACCCGTGAGGAGACCGCGCAGGCGCTGTCGGGCAACCTGTGCAGGTGTGGTGACTACGACAAGATCCTGACTTCCGCCATGCGGGCCGCCGAGTACGCCCGCCGGGAGGCGTAGATCATGGCCGAGAAGACGATCGGAAGGGACATCGCGCCTCCGGATCTCGTCGCGAAGGTCACCGGACGGGCCAAGTACGCCGAGGATTTCCGGGCGGAGGGCATGGTTTTCGCGAAGCTGCTGGCGAGCCCGATGCCGCACGCACGTGTGCGTTCGATCGACACGAGCGAGGCACTCGCCATGGACGGGGTATTCGGTGTGCTGACGGCCGACGAGGTTCCGCAGCCCGGTGCTCCGAATGAGCCGGCGCTCACCAACGAGCCGCTCTACGAGGGAGAGGCCATTCTGGCCGTGGCCGCGATCGACGAGACCACGGCAGCCGACGCCATCGAGAAGATCCGGATGGATCTGGAACCCTTGCCGTTCGTCCTGGACCCACTGGACAGTCTGAGGCCGGACGGTCCGAACGCGAGGCTCGACGGCAATACGCGCATCGGCCGCGAGGTGCAGACCATAAAATGGTCGGAAGAAGACTTCGCGGCCGCTGCGGATGGCCACATGCCTGTGGGCCAACCCGGGGACGAGTGGAGCTACGGGGATGTGGATGCGGCCTTCGACGCGGCGGACCTGGTGCTGGATGAGACCATCGTCCACCAGTCGCTGACGCACCATCCACTGGAGTCCCGGAGCTGCATGGCCTATTGGCAGAACGGGAAGCTCTTCATCCACGGGTCGACACAGAGCACCGCCCGCACCCGCGCGGCGATCGCCAGGGGCCTTGGCCTGGAACTCCACGACGTGGTGTTGATCGCCGAGTACTGTGGCGGTGGCTTCGGAAGCAAAATCTCGGGCAGCACGATCATGCAGGTGCCAGCCCTGTTGTCCAGAAAGATCGGCCGGCCGGTGATGCTCCGGATCACTCGCGCCGAAGAGACCTACCTGGGGCGCGCCCGCCCCGGCTTCCAGGCCAAGGCCAAGATCGGCTATCGCGCCGATGGCCGTGTCGTCGCCATGGAACTGTTCATCGTACAGGACAATGGGCCCTACGGCCGCTCCGGTGATTTCAGGACCGCAGCGGACATGGCCAGCCTCACCTATCAGGTTCCGGCCATGCGTTTCGGAGGAGTGTCGGTCTACACGAATACGCCGCCCAAGTCTGCCCAGCGCGCGCCAGGCGGCGGCCAGATCACGTCCATGCTCGAGCCTATCATGGACAAGGCGGCCCGCGAGTTGGGCATCGACCGTGTGGCCCTCCGGCACATCAACGTTCCGGACAACGATGGCGTGTTCGGACCTCGTCGCAGAGGGTTGACCAGCGCCTACGTGCGTGAGGCCCTCGACCGGGGCGTCGAGCTATTCGGCTGGGAGGAGCGAGCAGCTCGGAGCGGGCAGCGCCACGGCAGCATGGTGACCGGCATTGGCATCGGCGTGAGCAGCTTCGTGGGCGGATCATCGGGGTTCGACGGCCTGCTCATGATCCGCGAGGACGGCAAGCTCTACGTGCACCAGGGCATCGGGAACCTGGGCACACATTCGATCGCCGACACGGCTCGCGCGGCTGCCGATGTGCTGGGCATGCCTTGGGACCGGGTCGAGATCGTGTGGGGCGACACCAGCCGCCACCTGCCCTGGAGCGCGGTGCAGGCGGGGAGCCAGACCACGCACGCGCATACACGCGCGAACCACGCCGCGGCCATGGACGCCAAGCGAAAGCTGCAGGAGATCGCCGCGGGGGATCTCGGCGGGTCGCCCGGCGACTACGAGACGGGGGACGGTCGGGTCTACCGTCGTAACGATCGTGACACGGGCATGACGTTCGCCCGCGCGGCGCGCCGGGCCACACAGCTCGGCGGAAAGTACTCGGGCGAGGAACTCCCAGAGGACATCAACGCGATGACGGTGACCTCGGCCCAAGCCCTGGCGGGCGAGGGCCTCATGGGTGTGGCCAAGGACACCTACCCGCACGAGGGAAGCACGTTTTCGTTCGTGGTGGGATTCGCCGAGGTGGAGGTCGACTTCGAGACCGGGCACGTGGTCGTGAAGGACTACACGGCGGTCACGGACTGCGGAACCGTGCTCCACCCCAGGAGTCTCGCCGCCCAGCTCTACGGCGGCGGCGTTCAGGGTATGGGCATGGCAAGGAGCCAGCGCTGGGTGTTCGATCCCCAGTGGGGCGTGTCGTTCGCGAAACGGCTGTACACCGCCAGGCCACCGGGCATCCTCGACGTGCCACTCGAGATGAAGTGGGCCGCCGTGGGTATCCCGGACCCGCAGACGCCCGTGGGCGCCAAGGGCATCGGAGAACCTCCCCTCGGGGCGGGCGCGGCTGCCATTACGTCGGCCATCGCCGACGCGCTCGGCGGGCGGTGCCTGTGCAGGACGCCACTGACCGCCGACATGATCCTGGCTGCCGTGGAAGGCCGCGAGCAGCCTTACGGACCCCTCGAAACCCACGTCTGACCGGGGAGGAGAAAGACCATGGCCGTCATCCGAGACATGATGCCCGCGTTCGAGCTCTTCCGTCCGGTGAGTGTGGACGATGCGCTCCAACTCATGGCGCGCCACGGGGAGGCCGCGTGGGCCCTGGCCGGTGGGCTCGACACCTTCGACTGGCTGAAAGACCGCATAAAGCGCCCGGAGGCTGTGATCGATCTGGGCGCGATTTCTGAGATGCGTGGAATCACGGCCGACCGTGGAGGGCTCACCATCGGGGCGATGACGACGCTGACCGAAGTGGCAACCAGCCCCGAAGTTGTCGAGAGCTTCTCCCTGTTGTCGATGGCGGCCTTCCACGTGGCCACTCCTCAAATCCGCAACCAGGGCACCATTGGTGGCAACGTCGCCCAGGACACCCGTTGCTGGTATTACCGTGGTGGGTGGCCGTGTTACCGCGCCGGCGGCAACATCTGCTACGCGGCCGCGCCCAAGGCGATGAATCGCGAGCACTGCATCCTCGGCGCGAAGCGGTGTGTCGCGGTCAATCCTTCGGACACGGCTCCCGCCCTGATTGCTCTCGACGCTCAAATGGTGATCCGAAGCGCGGGCGGTGAGCGTGTCGTCGCCGCCGAAGATTTTTTCATGAGCCCCGCCGTGGACATCACGCGGATGACCGTGCTCGAACCCGATGAGCTGCTCACGGAGATTCGCATTCCTGAGACCTGGTCGAGAGCGCGGTTCTACTTCGAGAAGGTTCGTGACCGTCAGTCGTGGGATTTCTCGCTCGTGACCGTGGCCTCGGCGATGAGAATGAGTGGAGGTAGGGTGCAGGATGCGCGCATCGTCGTGAACGGTGTGGCGCCGCGTCCGGTTCGGGTGACGGAGGCCGAGTCGGTGTTGATCGGGAGTCCAGCCAACGAATCCATTGGCTTGGCCGCCGGGGAAGCCGCCATCCGAAGAGCAAAGCCGCTAAGGCATAACGACTTCAAGCGTCCGCTCATGCGCAACCTCATTCGGCGGGCGATCCGCGGTCAGGAGGCCTGATGGAGATCTTCAGGAGGGTGGCCAATCCGTGGAACCAGGAGGTCCTGATAGGGATCTCGTGGGACGTCATGTGGGCAGCGGCGTGGGCGGGCCTGGCTTTCGTCGTGTTCCATGCGGTCTTCGTGTGGGGTGCCGGCAAGAAGCCCGAGCATGCTGGCGCCGACCATGGAAGTGCGGCCGGTGTGCCCGAACGTGTGGAGCGGCACGTAGTGGCCGCCCGTGTCTTCCACTGGACTATGGCGCTGGCGATGTTCACGCTCCTGATCACCGCATTCTTCCCGGTGCTCGGGATTCAGTTCGCATGGGTCACGATCCACTGGATGGCGGGGGTGCTGCTGATCTTGAGCGTGGCCTACCACATCGTGCACGCCACCCTCAAGCAGGACTTCTGGTCCATGTGGATCGAGGGGCGGGATGTAGCAGACGTGATCCGACTGCTCAAGGGATTCCTGACCCGGACCGACGGCCGCTCGAGAACCGGCAAGTACCCAGCCGACCACAAGCTCTACCATCACCTGATCGTGGTGGTTGCCGGGTTCGCCATTGTCACGGGACTTCTCATGATGGTCCGTGTCGACACGCCGTTCTGGACGCGTAATCCCTATCTGCTGGCCGACTCGACATGGGGTGTCGTGTACGTACTCCACGGGTTCTCCGGCGTGGCGCTCATCACGCTGGTCATGGCGCACGTCTACTTCGCGATCCGGCCCGAGAAGCTGTGGATGACGCGCTCGATGATCTACGGCTGGGTCGGCAGGGAGCAGTTCCTGGAGCACCACGATCCTGAGCGGTGGGTGGTGACGGGAGCGGCCGGCGTGGAGCCGCCCTCTCTCTCCGCCGGTGGAGTGGCCGAGTCGGTGCCCCAAGACCCGGACTCGGCTCCATGACATCTCGGATCACCACTTGAGCCTCGAGGAGGTCCGGCAACGGATCGAGACCATCGAGGAGAGCTATGAGTTCTTCCTCGCCTATGCCGCCCAGGGCCTCACCCGCGAGGGCGCCAGCCGATCGGGCGGTGAGGTCAGACGATTTCTCGAGCGCACCGAGGAGGCCCTGACCGGCCTCGCCGACGCCATGGCGTCCGTGGTCGACTCCGAGGGTCTGGAACCGCCGGAGCCGTACCGCGACATGATCGACGTGCTGCGACGCGACGCGGACGCGACGCGGGCGGCGGTCCGGATGGTTCTGGCGCAGGACGGCATCAGTTCCCAGTTGATCGACAACCTCAACGCCTCGATCCACGTGCGTGCGCTTCTCACCGACCTCTTCCTGCTGGACGAGGTGTTGGGCGGGGTCTAGGTGGTCACTCGGCGCCTCTTCGTCGTCGTGGCGGCCGGAGTTGCCGTCCTATGGCTGGCCGCCTCTGTCAGCGCTGGATTTGCGAAAGCGCCGCAGGGGGGCGGGATCGCGGCCGAACGGCAGAATCAGGTTGGGCTGACTTCCCTCGCCCGCGCGCACGCGGAGCGACTGCTGCGCGACCGCCTGGCCTGCCTCGGATGCCACCGGCTCGGCGATGAAGGAGGGCGGATCGGGCCGGCACTGGACGGAATCCAGGACCGCATGACCGCCGCGCGGGCCCTGAGCATGATCCGCGACCCCGCGGGGACCCTGCCCGGTACGATCATGCCTCGTCAACCGATGCCGGAGCGGGACGCGAGACGGTTGGTGGCGTACCTCTTCGCCGGGCAGGAGGCTCCTCGAGATCGACCCTTGGCGCCGCGCCCGGCGCGGCCGGATCTCCCCGCGGATCAGCGAGCGGATGGCGCGACCCTCTACGCCAGGCACTGTGCCGCGTGTCACGGGCCCGAGGGTCACGGCGACGGCTGGAACGCGCCGGCGCTTCCGGTCCGTCCCACCGCCCACGCGGACGCCGATCTCATGAGCCGGCGCCCCGACGACACTCTGTTCGACGCGATCGCGGCAGGCGCCTACATCCTGGGTGGCAGCCCCCGCATGCCGGCGTTCGGCGAGATGCTGGACACGGACCAGATTCGAGCGTTGGTCCGATACATCCGGTCGCTGTGTGCGTGCGAACAGCCAGCCTGGGCCGGCGACGTCGGTGGGCCCTAACCGACAACGCAAGAGCCCGGCGCCACTGGGTGGCGCCGGGCTCTGCTCACGCGATCCGGCCGGCTTCCACGCCGGCCGAATTCAGCTACAGGTTGGGGTTCGTGTTCTTCTCCCCTTCCGAAATCGGGAAGCAAGTGTCCTGCTGGGTGAGGTGTGAGTCGGCGTTCACCTGCTCCAACAGGTGCAGGGCGCCGGGCGTGTTCCCTGCCGCCCATCGGCCCAGGTCGTGGAGGCGCCTCGCCTCGAGCCAGAGCACGATGGCGCGCTCCCTCTTCAGGTCGGCCCACGCCTCAGTCATGTTGGCAGGCGCGATGTCGGCCACGCCGGCCGCAGCCCTCAGCGCGTTGATGAGGGTCACTGCGGTACCCATATTTCCATCACGTAACGCGCTTTCGGCCTCGATCAGGCGCATCTCGGCGCCACTGGACAGGTTGATCGGGGAGTCGTCCTCGTCCATCTTGGTTTCCGGCCACCAGTCCACGTTGCCACAGCACTGCACCTGCGCGTCTCCCACCTCGCCGGTGATGTTGAAGGACACTCTCGGATCCCCATTCGGGTTCATGGTGCTCAGACCGACGTCCTGAACCCAGGTGTTCCAAGCCGTGTGGGCCCGATAGGGCTCTCCCTTCGTGGAAATGAAGACCCGGTTCGATTGCTCATCGTCGCCGATGTCGAAGTAGTCCATCGCGAACGTGAACCCCGTGGAAACGGTGCGCGCATCCTGCACGGCTCCGGACCAGTCGCCCATCGCCAGCTTGACCGCCGCCCGGCCCGCGACCGCCGCGGTCGCCATATCGCCGGACGCCAGGCCCGCAGCGGAGTTGAAGTTGGCCAAGGCGCGATCGAAGTACACGCTGCGCGCCTGGGCGCTCCCGCCGTCGATCACCGCCTCGCACATGTTCTCACCCAACAGGCGGTTGGAATAACCGGCCCATAGGTAGGCCTCGGCCAGCAGGGCTCCGTCTTGGTCCGCTGGCTCCAACGCCACGATGCGCGCGATTCCCGATTCGGCGAGCCAACGCGCCCGCTGCGCGTTGCTCCAATGTGTGCCGATCTGATCGTCGGCCAGCTCCCCTTTCTGCTGGCGCGTCGTAATGCCGAAGCTCCCGGTCGATCCCGACGGATGGACCTCGCGGGCTATGGCCGCGCCAGTGTAGGCGATCCAGTTCAAGGCTTCAGCCAAGCCGCGCTTCATGCCGTTCACGACCGCGGCTTGGGACTCGGGTGTGTTCAGGAACTCATCCTGAACCGGGCCCGGGTTGGTGACGTTGGTGTCACAGGCCGCGAGGGCTACAAGACCGCCTAGGACCACACCCAGGGGCCACCGCATATTCTTCATGGAGCATCGCATGGGGCTTCCTCTTTCGTCGTTTTTCATTGTCGCATCCTCCTCTCTCAGAAGCTCCAGCGTAGCGCCACGGTCCAAGTGGCCGATGGCGGAACGTGCTCGAAGATCGAGGTAACCAGGAAGTCGCCCGAGCTGGCGCCGTCGCGACTAATCTCGTTGTTGTCGTTGTTGTTCCCCATCTCCGGCTCGAAGACCGGGAAGTCGTCGTTGACCCACCTCCAGACGTTGTGTCCCGACACGGTCAGGGTCGCGCCTTCACCGGCAGGCAGCCAACGGTCGGGGATCGGCACGTTGAGCGTGAGCTCGCGCAGCTTGAAGAACTCGGCCGGGTAGATGAACAATTCGTCCACGTGGTTCGGCCCGCCGACGTCCAGGCAACGCGCCCGGTCCAGCGCCGTTACGCCATCTCGTCCAGTGGTTTCGTTTATCCGGTAAGCGTCGAAGCACCCGGCCCAGCTCACCGAGCGGCGCACCGCGTTCCAGGCCGCGCCGTCGTATATGAAGTGACCACCCTGGAACTCACCTCGAGCGGACAGGGTCAACCCACCCGGCAGCCCCACCGTGGTGAACCCTCCGATGATGTGCGTGGGCTGGTTGGGCCCGTAGATGCAGTCCTCCTCGTAGATGGGCTCGGCCAAGGCGTCGGCGTTGGTCACGCAGTCGCCCCGCATGGTAGGCACGGCCTCACCGTCGAGGATCCACCCGTTGCTCCCTACTTGGAAGTTGGGCACCTCTTCGGGCAAGCCGACTTCGCTGGAGTTGGTGTAGACCGAGCCGCCCAACTCCCAACTCCAATTCTGGCCGCGCAGGAGCATCGCGGATGCGACCAACTCGATTCCCGTGTTCTTCAGGGTGCCCACGTTCTCGAGTTGCGAGCCCCCGAACCCGTTGGACGGGATCTGGCTGACAAAGAACAGGGCGTCGCTGGTCTTCTGGTTGTAATAGGTGAACTCGAGCACCAAGCGGTCGTCTGCGAACGCTCCGTCGAAGCCCACCTCCCACTCCGTGGTGCGCTCCGGACCCAGGTCCGCATTCCCGACGTTGCGCGGGAAGAAGGCGGGCGCTCCGCCAAAGCCGACCGGATCGAAGGTGCGGACGGCGTCGAATGCGCCGGGCGCGCGGCCGGACTGTCCGAGTGCGCCGCGGACCTTGAGAGTACCCCACCCCGGCTTCCAGAAGTCCTCGTCCGACGCCACCCAGGAGGCGCTCACCTTCGGGTACGCCTGAAGGCCCAGGTTCTCGCCGAAGGCGCTGTTGCCATCGATGCGCAGGCCGCCGGTGATGAAGTACTTGTTGTTGATATCGAAAACGTTCTGGACGAAGAAGCCGGCATTTATAACGCGTTCGCGGAACTCGAATCCGAGCGTTGTTCCGGCGCTCGTAACCACGGGCTCACCGGGCCCCGGGAAGTCCTGTCCGTAGGCAACCGTCTGCTCGGTCTTGCTCGTGATGCTCTGACCACCCCAGGAGAGGCTGGAGCGGATCGCATCGGTGAGTCCCAGCCGATAGGTGGCGACGTAGTCGAATGTGAGCGTGGTGAACTCACTCCGGCTGTCGTTGATGATCCCTCGTGGAGCCCGGACGAAGCCGAAGGGTCGCAGGTTGCGGTTCTCCTGGCTGGCCAGGTCGTATCCTACGGTGAGCCTATGGGTGAAATTTGCCGTCGGACTGTGCGTCGCGGTCATCCCCGTGATGATGTGGTCGATTTGGGTCGTGATCTCTTGATCGGTGAACGGATCGATGTCCTCGAACAACTCCGATCCGAGATAGTTGGCCTCGCGCCGGAACGCGTTGAGCGTCAGCCCGTGTGCATTGTTACCGGCCGCCGTATTCGAGATGTCGTTGTTGGTGTACGACGTGTTCCACTGAAGCTGAAGCTCCTCGAACGGATTGAACGTGAAGTTGCCGCGAACCACATACTTTGTTTGCGTGTCCTTCGGCATGACCCCTTCATCGTCTTCGAAGGACCCCGACACGAAGTACAGGAACCGCTCGCCGCCGCCCGCCACGGACAGCGAGTACTTCTGCTGCCACGCGTTCCTCAACCAGGGATCGATGAACAGGAACGCGGGCGTGGCGCCGGACGCCAGCGCGGCCGGCTCCGAAGGCGGCAGCTCCCCTGTGAAACCGAAGGGCAGCGTGTAGGCGACGCCCTGCTCGATGCTCGCCGTCCAGCGCGCTTGGCCGCGGTGGCCCCTCTTGGTGAAAATCTGAATCACCCCGGCGGCCGCCTCGGTGCCGTATAGCGTGGTGGCCGCGGCACCCTTGATGATCTCGATCCGCTCGATGTCACCCGGGTTGATGTCATTCAGCGGGCTCGCCACGTCGTTCCCGCTGCGACCGGGGTAACCGGTGGCCGGAACGTTCTTGTGGAACGCGTCGCTGCGGACCCGGATTCCGTCCACGTACAGGATCGGCTGGTTGGACATGGCCACCGAGACGTTCCCGCGCAGGCGAATGCGAGCACCCCCGCCCGACGCGGCCGAGCTCTGCATCACCGTCATACCGGGCACACGGGCCTGCAGCAGCGCATCCACACTCAGCGGAGGCTCGTTCACCTCCGAAAGGTTGATCTGGGCGATTGTGTTTCCGATCTCTCGCCGCCGCGAGGCGCCCGCGGTACCGGTGACCACGATCTCGTCCAGGCCCAGCGCTTCGATGGCGAGCTGGATGTTCTGGACCGTCGTCTGGCCGGCCCCGACCGTGATCTCGATTTCTTGCGTGCCGAATCCGATTCGCAGGGCCACAATGGTATGGGTGCCGACCGGCACGTTGATGATGAGGTAACGGCCGTTCACGTTGCTCAAGGTGCCGAGACCGGTCCCGACAAGGTGCAACTGGACCGCCGAGAGAGGCCTGCCGTCTTCCTGACCGACCACGGCGCCGGCGATCGTACCAGTCTGAGCCGCCGCCGTACCAGCGGCCGCCAAACTCAGCAGTCCGGCCAAAGCTAGGGTAGGGGCTCCGCGTCGCCAGAGTGCGAGGCGCAGCCGTTCGAACGTCGAGATATTCATTGGACCTCCTTGGAATCCTGATGGGCGTTCCCCCCGGATACGGACCGTCCGTTGACGGAGGGGATGCGACGCCTCCTGCACAGCACTGGACAGGCGACGCATGGCGGGAAGCCCTGTGTGACAGGCGGTACCATCTGCGGATTGGATGTCACGGCACTCCTTTCGGAGTCTAGTCCAAGCCCTCCTCTCGAATCTATGAAGCCGCGCAGGCAGAGCAGGCTTCTGGGGTCGAGACCCTCAGGGATGAAAGACCGGAGTGCCTCGCCGAACTGCTTCGAGTGCAACAATAGGTCTGAGCGAGGGTGGAAAGCAAACACTCTCTCCATGCCCAAGAAAACTACGGCAACCGGAACCCGAGCGACCTGACACGACCTTCGTTCGGATCGCCGCCGCCCGTGCTGCCCGGTCCGCCCGAATCCTGCAGAAGCTGCTTGTAGATGAAAAAGCCGATGGCGGCGCCCATGATACCCGACGCGGCCCACGTACGTCCCCGGCTAAAGGTCCTGAGCTCGAGATCCAGCACCCCGTCGCGATTGAGTTGGATACGCTGGTGCAGGGAGGTGAGCCGCATACCCCGCAAAGACGACACGACGGTGACGTCGACAAAGAGGCTTCCCCCGTCGCGTTCCACCACCTTTCCTTGCACTACGCGGCTATCCGTCGGAAGAACGTCGTCCAGGCGATCGACCGCGACCGCACTGAGGCGAGCCCGTATCTCTGCTCCTTCGCTCAGAAGATCGAAGGATGTCGGGCTATACGTGTAGCAACCCCCGAGTGCCAACAGCAGCACCAGGGTCAGGGAGCGAGTTCGGCCCATCTTCAGTCTCCAGGAAAACGCGCATTGACGGACGGGAGCGCGGTCGGCGCTGCGAATCCCGACGATAGGTAACCCCGGGTCAGCGGGCAACGGCGCCCGGCAGCGGGCGGGGTCGAGGGCGAGTGTGTCTCCGGCACTCCGGGGCTGGTCACCTTCGCGATTCGCTCACCCGGTCGAGGAGTTCCTGGATCTCCGGATCACGGGGCGCGAAGGCCCGGGCGCGAAGCAACGCCCGGTAGGCGTCGTCAGTACGATTGTTCCTGAGGTATGCCACGGCGAGGTAGTACCCGGCCCTGGCCAAGCTCGGATCCGCTGCGACCGCGGCCTCGTAGGCGCCGATGGCCGAGGCCACCTCTCCGCCCCGGAGATGGATATTGCCCAGGTTCAGGTGGGCGAGGGCCTCTCGGGGGCGCACGTGTATGGCGGCCTCGTAAGCGGCTTGCGCGTCCTCTTCCCGTCCCAGCGCCTCCAGGCTCACACCGAGGTTCACGAAACCGACCGACTGGCTTCCATCCAACGCGAGCGACCGCACGAAGTATGGAATCGCTTCCTGGTCACGGCCCACCGCCGCGTACGCTACGGCGACGCTCAGAATTGCCTCCGGGTCATCGGGGCGGACTTCCAAAGCCTTCTCGAACGAGGCCAGGGCGGCCACTCGGTCGCCCCGTTTGCCGTACCGGTCGGCTACAAGGGTCAGCACGAGACTCCAGCGAGCCTTGAAGGCGGCCGCGTCCGGACCTGCCGTGCGGGCCAGCCCGTCCAGGAGCGCCCGGACCTCGAGGTCGTCGCTCCACGCCAGGTGCAGCGTGGCGGTGGCGGTCGCACGAACATCCGGGTCCGAATGCTCTGTCAGGCGGGTCAGGGCCGCCTGAAGGTCGGGGTACCGGCGCGGCGAACGCGGCTCCAAGACGTCCTCGAGAACCCTGTTGAGAACCATGAGCGCGGCCACCGGGTGGTCGGCCGCGAGCCCTAGCAGTCGGGTGGCCTCATCGGCGGGGAGGGGCCGATCCATCACCGCCGCCAGTCCTTCGACGACCGCTTCGCGGGGCTTGATCCGCCCCCACCAGGCCTGGGCCTGGAGGGCAAGCTCGCTCGGCGTGCGGTCCTGATGGCAGAGTCCGCACGCGTTGGGAACGCCCATCGCGTCGTCCAGTCCGGGCCGAGGTACGGCGATGGTATGATCCGATCGGGCATAACGGATAGCCTGTCCCAGCACGGGCTGTTGCAGATAGGGCATGTGACACGAGACACATCGAGCCCCCTCCGAGTCGGGGGAGTGACGGGTGTGGGCTGCCGGATCGGCGGCCTTGCTGACGTGGCATCCCGTGCACTGTCCGTCATCGAACGGACCGGAAAGGGGCCTGCGAAACACGTCGCGGTATCCCTGGCCATGTGGGTCGTGGCAGTCGACACAGGTCATGCGCCCCTTGAGATAGCAAGCGCTGAACCTGTGATTCGCCTGGTAGGCGAAGGTGCGCACCCGGCCATCGGGGAACAGGGGCTCATCCGCGATCAGGGGTGCGCCCAGCGAGAAGTAGTCCGCCAGAGCGTCGCCGGGTAGGTAGCCCTGCCGAAGGGCCCTCTTGAGGGCATGACACTGGAAGCAGACCTCCAACGACCCGTCCTCGTCCAGGTCGTCCAGCGATCGAATCCCGGCATCCGAATGGTCGGCCAGCGACCCCTCCCTGGCCAGGCGGACGTGCTCGGCCGCTGGACCGTGGCACGATTCGCAGTTGATCGCAAAGCTCTGAAGCCCCGTCTCGTAGGCCCGGGCCAGCGTGTCGTAGGCCAGTGTGATCTGGCTGCCGTGACACTGCTGGCAGTTCGCGAAGCGGGTGCTCGTGCCCAACACCCGAACCGGAGGCCAGTCCCCGCAGTCCGTGAGCTTCGTGGTCTGAGTGATCGGGACCCATCCGATGTCCGGCCTGAGGCCTGGAGACACGCTCGCCATCCAGAAGCCCGCGATCGGGGCCGTGTTGCAGAACCACAGGTCTTCCGTGCGGGAGTAGTCGAACGGCAGGAAGCGAACGGTTCCGTCCGCGAATCGGGAGACGAAGCCCTGGGTCCCGCCGCCCAACATGTGCCCGCCTCCGATCACTCCGTGCACCGTCAGGACGACGTCTTCCATGTCCTCCCGTTGCACGGCGAACTGATACTCGCCCCCCGAGCCGATCGATGGGATGACCGTGGCATCCGCGAACACGATGGGCGTGCCGTCGAAGGGTGCGATCACTTCGACCTGTCCCGGCGTACCGCCGGCCCTGCCGTGTGTGGAGGCGGCCCATTCCGTGTACCGGTCCGCGTGGCAGTCGGCGCAGACTGACGAGCCGACGAAACCGGGCGGTGGCGGCCGGAGGGCTTCCTGCTCGAGCGGGAGGGGTGCGAGTTCCGGACCACCGCCGGCGACGACCACCAAGGTCCCCATCGCGATGAGGATTGGCGCGGCCAGGCGGCCCCTTGCGGCGCCCGGCAGCCTGGTTCGGCGCGGGGCCCCACCCTCGGTCACGGGGTGATCTCTACCGACACCGAATTCGAAGCGCGGTTACCGTTGCCCTCGATGACCGTGGCCTCTACCTGGAACATGCCCGGAGCGGAGTAGGTGTGAGTAAGCCGGCCTCCAGCGGTCGACGCGCCAAACGTAGCCACGGAATCTGCGACGCCGTCACCGTAGGCCACGACAATGCCCGCAAGCTGGGCGCCCATGGCATCGTAGCGAAACTCCACCGGCGTGTTCACCGCAGCGGTGGTCGGAGTGGCCGTTATGGTAATCGCCAGTTCCCGGATGCCCGAGACGGTACTCGTGGTGCACGCCAGCGCAAGCGCCAGGGCCATCACGATCCCCCACCGCAACCCACGGCGCACGCGATCGGCCGATGCCGGCTCGACCGATGGTGATGGGATGCGCGGCGAACGAGGGCGGCCAGACGGACGCATCGATCAACTCCTATGGTCCGGACAGGGAGATGGCGTCACACCGCCTCCCGGGGACGGCAAGATAGGTTGGCGGTTTGAGGTCGGCAACCATCCAGCTAGACTACGCCTCGACCGGCGCGCAACGCGTTCCTGTATCGTCGCGCACGTAACGATTCTACCGAAGGGGCCGAGGGCATGAGCACAGGAGTCACCAGCGCGAGCGAGATCCTCGCGAGGCTGGGCATAGAGGACAACAACCTTGGTGGTTTCGGGGGCGATTGGGTCGGCTCGGGCCCTGAGCTCGAGGTGACCACCCCCATCGACGGATCGCGTATCGCGGCGGTGACTCAGGTCACCGAGGACGAGTACGATGGCATCGTCGATCGAGCGCACCAGGCGTTCTTGGAGTGGCGCGCCGTGCCCGCTCCACGTCGGGGCGACATCGTCCGCCAGCTCGGTAACAAGCTGCGCGAGTTCAAGAGCGAACTCGGCGCTCTCGTAACTCTCGAGATGGGCAAGATAGGCGTCGAGGGTGAGGGTGAGGTCCAGGAGATGATCGACATCTGCGACTTCGCGACGGGTCTGTCCCGCCAGCTTTACGGGCTCACCATGCATTCCGAGCGTCCGGATCACCGCATGTACGAACAGTGGCACCCGCTCGGGGTGGTCGGTGTGATCAGCGCGTTCAATTTCCCGGTAGCGGTGTGGAGCTGGAACGCGGCGATCGCAGCGGTGTGCGGCGACTCCTCGTTGTGGAAGCCGGCCAGCCAAACGCCGCTCACCGCCATCGCGGTGACGAAGATCGCAGAGGGTGTGTGCCGTGAGAACGGCGTGGACCCCGCGATCTTTTCGCTCACGGTGGGGAAGGGGTCCTCGGTGGGTGACCGGCTGCTCCACGACCGTCGCGTGCCGCTGGTGTCGGCCACCGGAAGCTGCGCGGTGGGTTACCGTGTGGCCGAAGTGGTGGGCAAGCGACTCGGGCGTACCATCTTGGAGTTAGGTGGCAACAACGCGATCATCGTGACGCCGCACGCCGACATGGACCTGGTATTACCGGCGATCCTGTTCGGAGCGGTCGGCACGGCCGGCCAGCGCTGTACGAGCACACGCCGAATCATCGTGCACGCCTCGCTCAGGGACGAGCTCGTGAGCCGGCTCTGCCGCGCCTATGAGGACATTCCCATCGGCGATCCACGGGATCCGAGCACGCTGATGGGCCCGCTGGTCAACACACAGGCGGTCGAGGATCTTCAGGCCGCCGTCCGACGCGTGCAGGAGGCGGGTGGAGAAATCCTCTTCGGTGGGGAACGGCTCGATGGAGATGCCTATCCGGGCGGGCACTACGTGCGCCCGTGCATCGCCTCGGCCAAGAACGAGTGGTCGATCGTGCAGGAGGAAACCTTCGCCCCGATCCTCTACATCATCGAGTACGGGAGTGCCGACGCCACGCCGGCCCAGGCGGTCGATGAGATCGCCGAGGCCGTCGCAATCCACAACGGTGTGCCTCAGGGTCTATCCTCGGCCATTTTCACAGAGCACATGCGCGAGGCGGAGTACTTCCTGTCGAACCGGGGGAGCGACTGCGGGATCGCCAACGTGAACATCGGCACCAGCGGCGCCGAGATCGGTGGGGCGTTCGGTGGTGAGAAGGAGACAGGTGGCGGCCGCGAGTCCGGCTCGGATGCGTGGAAGGCGTATATGCGCCGCCAGACCAACACGATCAACTGGAGCACCGAGTTGCCGCTCGCTCAGGGGATGGAGTTCGGGTAGACCCGCCGGGGCGTCCGGGACGGTTACAGCCCCCCACCCTCCATCTTCCAGAACCCGATTCCGCCGGGCTGATATTGCACGTCCACCGAGGCGACCAGCTTGCCGGCCGCGATGTCGATTACGTCCACCGTGCCGCGGGTTGCGCCTACCGCCTCGTTGGACACAAATGCGTAGCGCGAGTCCGGCGAGACCACGATTCCGTGCGTCACCGGGCGGCTGGTCGCCACACGGGTCTCCTCGCCGGTCGCCAAGTCGAATATGGCTATGGCCTGGTCGCCCTTGAGCGTCACGACCAGGTGGGTGCCGTCGGGAGTCACGTCCGCGTTGTACGGACCACGTCCAGTGGGGAAGCGGCGCCGAATGCTCAGCGATGCGGCGTCGATCTCGAGTACCTCGCTCCGGGCGTTGCATGTGACGTACAGGTGCTCATCGTCGGGCGCCACCGCGATCCACGTGGGCCGGCAGGCGCCCGCAGCGGGTATCACACTCGCGTTGTGGTCTCCCGAGACCAACCCCTCGTGGCCGCTCGTGAGACGGAGGCGTCTCGCGACCTCCGGTATCTCGGTTGAGATCTCGACCAATTGGTCGCTCAGCAGGCAGCCCGAGTAGTGCCGCGTCCCGTCCACGCTGAACCGGCTACCATGCGGCCGCACGCACGTCTCGACCGGCTCGAACTCCTCCATGAACGGCGTGAACACGGGAGAGACCGTGCTGGGGATCGGATCGCCGTGGAGGTTGAAATTCACTACGTAGAGCATCGACCCATCCGGGCTGATCGCCATCGTCGCAGGAAAGAGCCCCACGGTCGTCGAGTCCACGAGCCTCCCGCTAGCCGCATCCAGCTTCCAGATCTGTCCGAATGGTTGGCCGTGCGCTATGGACACGTACAGGTACTCACCTCCCGGCGACACGGTGATCCCGTGCGCTCCGTCGATGTCGGCGGGATGGTAGCCGACCTCGAACGTTGTCTCTTCGACCGCTACGCCGTCGCTGAAGCGTACACGCGAAACGAGATCGGACGATTCGTTGGCCACGTACACCCAGTATGTGGGACCGCTCTGCCCGTTCGATTGGGCGGCCGCCGGGGTCGCTGCCGGCCAGCCGAGGCTGGCGGTGGCAAGTATGGCCGCCACCGCCAGCCCGCGGCTAGATCTTTTGGCGAGCACTAGAACGCCACGCGCCGCGGGCGGCCGTGCTTCAGGACCCAGAGGCCGCTGTACATGTCGCTCACGAACACATTGCCCTTGAAGACCTGTGGACCCCAAGCCTGTGGAGAGTTGGGGACGACCGCCTCGCCTTCGGGGGCACCGGTCCGGTACATCCCGATCTCGCGGCCCTGCCGGTAGAGATCGCCGCGCAGGGTGCCGCTGATGTCCACGACCCTCAGGCCACCCTGGTAATAGGCGATGTAGAGCGTCTCGTCGTCGATCCAGACGTTGTGCGCGCCGGCCTCGGGCACCTCGTACTTGGCGACCTCCTTGGGATTGTCGATGTCGGCCACGTCGATCACGTGGATGTATCCGCGCATGCCGTCCGATGTGCCGATCTCGTCCCCGAGGAAGACGTAGTCACGGTCCCGCCACGCCACGTGCGTGTTGCCCTGCGGGTAGGAGATCTGAGAGACGAAGGCGGGCTCGGTCGGGGTGCCCCCGTGGGTGCCGGCGCCGACGTCGAGGATCACGAGGCCGTCGTCCCAATACGACAGGTAGGCGTACCCGTCCTCGGCCCAGACGTCGTGGAGCGACTTATCCAGATCGCCGGGACGAATCTCCCAACGGCCCGCGTGGCGCGGGTTCGCCGGATCGCTCAGGTCGATGATGTTCATGGCGTTGGTGCCGTCGTTCACGGCGTACACCACGTCGCCCATGATCCAGACGTTGTGGATTCCGGCGGTCAGGCTGTCGGTGAGCTCGGACAAGACGGTCGGGTGCGCCGGGTCGGTGAGGTCGAGCACCACGATTCCGTTGCGTCGAGTGCTGGCACCCTCACGGGTGATGATCGCCCATGAAGCGTCATCACTGACCTTGACGTCGTTGACCACACGCGCGTTCACGACCACGGAGTCGGTGAGCTGCACATTCTCTGGGTCCGTCACGTCCCAAACGAACATGCGCTGGCCCCCGCCACGCGCGTGCGTACCCGTATACACATAGTCGCGTCCGTTCTGGCCTTCGAACGCCCAGAGATCACTGGTGGCGACGTGTGCCACCGCGGCGTGGTCCACCAATTCCACCGGCTCCGGCTGCTCGCGCTGTGCTACCTCGACCACTGCGGCCGCTGCTACTCCACCGATGCTGGCGACCACACGGTAGGCGCCCGCGTTCTCGGCCACGAACGTTCCATCACCGAAGACGAAACCGCCGCTGCCCGTGCTGCCCAGCCCGGTGACGGCCAGGTCGACCGCAGCGTCATTCACCGGGTTTCCTCGGGAATCTCGGGCCTCGATCTCGAAGGTCACCACGTCGCCGGTTCGGGTCGAGGTGGCGTTCGGGCTGATCGAAATGCTCCGCACCGGGTTGTCGGCCGCATTGACCGTAAGCTGCGCGGTGACACCGTTCTCGGTGTGGGCCGTGACCCGTGTCGAGCCAGCACTCATGGGTGTGAGGATCCCGCCTTCGGTGACCGAGACGACCGATGGGTCGGCGGAGGTCCAGCGAATGGCGGCCGTCGCATGCTCGTTGCCGTGATCGGTAATGACCCGGCCAGACAGTGTTTGTGACGTGCCCGCATAGGCGGAGTAGGCGAGATCGTCAATTTCGATCTCGGCGGCCGGCCAGTCGAGCACCCGTATGGAAAGGCGGGCGATCTCACGTGTACCACGGGCGCCGCGGAAGGCGCTCTCATCACCCGACACCATGACCATGATGCGCATTTCGGCTTGCCCAGGCGTCTGGCCCGTGAACTGCATGGGCTCGTCGCCCACCACGGCGTTGGAGACCTCCGCGATGCGGCTCCGCATGATGACGACGGCGAGCGCTCCCGACACTTCGTTCCCGTCGTCGTCGAGGAGAATGGCGCTCACGCCGACCGTGCTCCCACGCGGGATGACGAGCTCCTCGACGTCCAGTCTCGCGGCGGTGACCCTGTCGCCCGTCGCACGTTGCTCGTCGGTGGCTTGAGGGAACTGCGCGGCCAGGCTAGAGGCCATCGAGAGCATTATCGCGCTCACGAGCATGGAGAAGACATTACGACGGTTCATGAGTCGATTCCTGTTGTGAGAGCCTTCCAACGTCTGACGGCGAGGCCCCGCCCCGACTGGTTGCGAAACCCGTGAAAGCTAAGGCGTCTTTCCCGACGCTGCGAGTGCTGCGTGTCGGAGCCCCATCGCGTTGCCGGGCGCTGTTCCTGCGCGCAACTCGAATGGCCCTTGGGTGGCGGGCGGTGCCTGCCTCTGACGCGGGCCGGGAAGCTCGGAACGATTCAGACGGTCCTGACTACTAATAGCCCCCCCGGGGAGGTGGTGTCCCATCAGTCTGGAGGTAACCATGCGCTGGTTGCGGATGTTCGTCGTCGTTGCACTGGCCGCCGGAATCGCCGTCGGATTCGCCCCGCAGAGTCAGGCCGGCCTGGACGTCGACTTCGAGAAGTATACGCTCGACAACGGCCTGGACGTGGTTCTGCACGAGGATCGTTCGGATCCCATCGCCGCGGTAGCGGTGCTCTATCACGTGGGCTCCAACCGTGAGGAGCCGGGCCGAACCGGCTTCGCTCACCTCTTCGAGCACATGATGTTCCAATCGTCACAGCACGTGGCAGAGGACCAATTCTTCCAGAAGATCCAGGCGGTGGGCGGCACGTTGAACGGCGGGACCAGCAACGACAATACGATCTACTTCGAGATCGTGCCCAACAATGCATTGGAGATGGCGCTGTGGCTCGAGGCCGATCGCATGGGTTACCTGCTGCCGACCGTGACTCAGGCAGCCTTCCTGAACCAGCAGGACGTGGTCCAGAACGAGAAGCGCCAGCGCGTGGACAACGTCCCGTACGGGCACACGGGTTACATGATCGGCAAGATGCTCTACCCGGAGGATCACCAGTACAACTGGTCAGTGATCGGTTCATTCGAGGACTTGGCGAACGCGACCCTGGAGGATATTCGCGGCTTCTTCACCAAGTGGTACGGTCCGAACAACGCGACCCTGGTCGTGGCGGGCGACTTCGACGTCGCGCGCACGAAAGAGTGGATCGAGAAGTACTTCGGCGAGTTGCCCTCGCCTGAGAAGCAGCCGGACCCGGAGCCGAGGGCGGCGGTGCTGACAGAGACGAAGCGCGCCTTCCATGAGGACAACTTCGCGCGCTCGCCGGAGCTCAACATGGTCTTCCCGTCGGTCGAGCGGTACAACGAGGACTCCTACGCGCTTCAGTTCCTGGGCTTGCTGTTGTCCGACGGCAAGAGGTCGCCGTTCTACAAAGTGATTGTAGAGGAGAGCCAGTTGGCTCCACGAGCCCGTGTCTTCCAAGGCAGCCTCGAGATCGCCGGGACGTTCCGCGTGAGCATTCGCACGTTCCCCGGCAAGAGCCTCACCGACGTCGAGAACGCGGTGATGCAGGCGTTCGACCGTTTCGAGGCGGACGGCTTCACGGAGCGTGACATCAGCCGAATCAAGGCCCAGGTCGAGACCGGGTTCTACAACGGCATCTCGAGCGTGCTGGGCAAGGCGTTCCAGCTCGCCTCCTACAACGAGTTCACGGGATCCCCGGGCTTCATCGGCACCGACATCGAGAACATCCTCGCGGTTTCGGTCGACGACGTTTGGCGGGTCTACAATGAGTACGTGAAGGACAAGCCCTACGTGCTGACCAGCTTCGTGCCGAAAGGACAGGTCGAACTTGTCGCCGCGAACTCCGAGCGCTTCCCGATCCAGGAGGAGTCGCTTACCACCGCCGGCGTAGCCGGCCAGGAACCGGCCGTGGCGGATGAAACTTCCGTCGAGCGCCTGCCTTCGTCGTTCGACCGTTCCATTCAACCCGCGAACGGTCCTTCCCCCGCGCTGGCGGTGCCGGAGATCTGGACACACACGTACGCCAACGGGATGCGGATCTTCGGGATCGAGCACAACGAGCTTCCGCTCGTCCAGTTCTCGCTGACCATGAAGGGCGGCATGCTCCTGGACGACATCACCCGTGTGGGCGTCGCCAACGTCATGACGGACATCATGATGGAGGGCACAAGGAACAGGACGCCCGCGGAGCTGGAAGAGGCCATCGACGAACTCGGGGCCAACCTCAGCATGTCCACGGGGCGGGAGTCGATCACAATCCGGGCGAACACCCTCCGATCGAGGCTGGACGGCGTGTACGGCCTCTTCGAGGAGATCCTGCTCGAGCCGCGCTGGGACACGGTCGAGTTCGAGCGGATCAAGCGCGAAACCGTTGAGACGATCAACCGGCGGGCCGCGAGTCCGGCCAGCGTGGCTTCGGAGGTGTTCAGTCGGTTGCTCTACGGTGAGGATCACATTTTGTCCAACCCGACGATCGGGACGCCGGACATCGTCTCCTCACTCACGATCGAGGACGTGCGCGACTTCTACGAGGCCAACTATTCACCCAGCGTGTCCCACATCGCGATAGTGGGCGACATCTCCGAGGAAGATGCCATCGCACTGTTCGAGCCGCTGGAGCGGAAGTGGGCTGCGAAGGAAGTGGAATTCCCCGATTACCCGGAGCCACCGGCGCTGGACGAACCCACCGTGTACTTCGTTGACGTGCCCGACGCCCGGCAGTCGGAAGTCAGGATCGGCCACCTGGGGCTGGCGTACGAGCATCCCGACCATTATGCGACCACGGTGATGAACTATCAGCTGGGAGGCAGCTTCAACAGCCGCGTCAACATGATCCTCCGCGAGGAGAAGGGTTACACGTACGGAGCGAGCTCAAGTTTCTCGGGATCGAGTTACCCGGGATCCTTCATGGCCTCGTCCGGTGTGCGTTCAAACGTGACGCTCGAGTCCGTCCAGATCTTCAAGGACGAGATCGCGAAATACCGCGAGGGTATCAGCGCGGAAGATCTGACGTTCACCAAGGGCGCCCTCATCCAGTCGAACGCCCGGCGCTTCGAGACGCTGGGTGCGCTGCTGGGCACACTGAACACGATCGCCACCTACGACCTGCCGTTCGACTACATCAGCCAGAGGGAGCAAGTGGTGGGCGACATGACTCTGGAGCGCCACCGGGAACTGGCGGAGATGTACATCATGCCTGACCGCATGATCTATCTGGTGGTGGGTGACGCCAAGACGCAGTTCGCCCGCCTGCGCGAGCTCGGCCTGGGCGAGCCCATCTTGCTCGACAGAGCCGGCAAGCGGGTGGCGAACGTGGTGTTCTAGAGGGTCGGTCTTCGCAGGGTCACTCGTATCGGAGCGCCTCCATGGGGTCGATACGGGCGGCCCGGCGGGCTGGGATCAGTGACGCCAGCAGACCGCTCCCGGCCAGCACGGCGCTGATCAGCCCGAAGATCACCGGATCCCACGGCTCGGTCTCGAAGAGCAGCAGAGCCATGCCCCGCGACAACACGGCCGCGATTCCCAATCCGAACAGCAGCCCGATCGCGATCTGACCGAAGCTTTGGCGCAGGATGAGCGCCTGTACCTGCTTGCCCTCCGCGCCCAGGGCCATGCGGATACCCACTTCTCGCGTGCGCCGGCTCACTCCGAACGACATGACCCCGTAGAGTCCGACCGAGGAGAGGAACAGGGCGACCGCACCGAAAACCAGGAAGAGCGTGCCGAACGTGCTGTAGAACCAGGTGTTCTGGCCGATGGCGTCGGTCATGGTCTGGACCCAGTAGACCGGCACTTCCTTGTCCATCGCTGACACCTCGTCACGTACGACCGATGCGAGGTCGAGTGGATCGCCGCGCGCCCTCAGGGCAGCCGTCAGGAACCGGCTGCCGATCTGGGCGACCGGGAAGTACATGCCCTCGGGCTCTTCGTTGTCGTTGTCGCCGATTCCGTTCATGCGGAGGTCGGGCACGATTCCGACGATGGTGGCCCACTCCTCCGTGCTGTCGGACCTGCCGCGGCGGATACGCTTCCCGAGCGCATCCTCGCCGGGGAAAGCGCGGCGCGCGAAGCTCTCGTTCACGATGACCGCGTGGTTCGAGTTGGCATCGTCCTGGTCGGTGAAGGCGCGCCCGCGGAGCACGTCCACGCCGAACGTCTCGAAGAACGTCGGTGTGATCATCGCCCAGCGCGCCCGGGGGTAGTCCTGGTCGGTGGTGTAGCTCTCGCCGTCTTGGGCATAGAAGGTGCTACCGCTGCCCAGCCCCGGCATGCTACTCGCGAACGCGACGGAGGCCACACCCGGGCTAGCCTCGATGCGCCGCTCGAGCTCGTCGTAGAACCTGACCTGGGTTTCCAGGTCGGAATAGTCCTCCGTAAGGCCGACTCGGACCGTGAGCACATCCTCCGTGGCGAACGGCAGGTCCAAGTTGCTGAGCTTGGCCACGCCCTTGATCATGAGTCCCGCAACCACCAAGACACCCGTCGATAGCGCGAGCTCGACGACCACCAAAGACCGGCTGAGCCGCCCGACCCGGAGACTCGAGGAACCCCGCGAATCGTCCTTGAGCACGTCCTGAGGGGAACCGCTCGAGGCCTTGATCGCCGGGATCACTCCCGAGATGATCGCGGCCGTCATGGTCAGGCCCACGATGAAGATCAGCACGGGGCCGTCGAGCTTGAAGACGAGCCAGTAGGGCGGTTCGGTCGCCTCGACGATCTTCGCGAACCAGTCGATTCCGACCCAGGCGATCCCCACGCCCAGGAGTGCCCCCACCGTCGCAAGCGTCAGAGCCTCGGCCAGCAGTTGGATCATGACCCTGAAGCGGCTCGCCCCCATGGCGGTGCGGATCGCCACCTCCTTGGATCGCATTGCGGCGCGGGCCAGCAGCAGGTTGGCCACGTTCGCGCACGCTACGACCAGTACCAGGAAGACCGCGATGAGCATGGAGTAGAGGACAGGTGCTACGTCGCGGCCGATGTACTCCCGTGTAAAGGGCTGCATGATGACGCGCACACCCCGGTTCGATTCGGGGTACTGGGCCTCGAGGCGGGTCGCGATCCCGTTGAACTCCACGAGCGCTTCGTCCACGCTCACGCCGGGCTTCAACCGCCCGAAAACCTCCAGCCAGGTGCCCGAGTCGCGCTCGAGCTCTACGGGGTCCAATCGAAGCGGTGCCCAGAGGTCGTTCTGGGTCGGGAACCTGAACCCTTCGGGCATGACGCCGATCACGGTCGTCGCCTCGCGATTCAGGTGCACGGTCTGGCCCACGATGCCAGGATCCTGCCCGAAACGGTCGGTCCACACCCGATGGCTTATGATCATCACGGGTGGGGCCCCGGGTCCATCCTCATCCTCGCGGAACAGACGCCCCAGGATCGGCTGCACGCCGAGGGTCGTCATGGCGTTGGCCGTGATGAATACCCCGTCGTAGCGGTCTGTGCGCTCGGTGCCCCTGAGGTTGGCCGTGCCATCGTAGTAGGCGCCCAGCTCCTCGAATGAGGATTGCTGGTCTCTCCAGTCCGTATAGTCGTGGATGGAGACCGCCATGTCCGTGATGCCCTCGGCGAGATTGCTCCGTTCGATGTGGACGATCCTGTTTCCATCCTCGAACGGAAGCCCGCGGAAGAGCGCACCGTGCACGATGCTGTACATGATCGCGGTGAGCCCTATCCCGAGAGCCAGAGCGATCACGGCGATGCCGGCTACGCCCGGGTTCTTGAACAGCATCCGGCCGGCGTAGCGAAGGTCTTGTAGCAGTCCCGACATGTGGTTCCCCCGAGAAGTTTCGTTTCCCAACTCCCCTACGCACAGTCGCAGGAGCCGGTTTCGGGAGACCCGGCTTGATCCTGGGCAGGGAGCCGGGGCATGTTGCCCTGGTTGCAGGACTCACACCGGAGGCGCGACGTGAACCGACGAGAGTTTGGCCGCCGAGCGGGCACGGCCCTGGGTGTCCTCGCCGTGACGGGGACGGACTTGGCCGAACTGGGCCGTCACTCTGGGACTGCCCTGGCGCGTCGAGGTCAACAGGCTTCTCTGCGCGTTAACGGTTCCCGTGCGCTGGAATGGCTGCGCGCCCTCGCCGAATTCGGGAAAACGCCGGAGGGGGGCATCAGGCGGGTGGCGTTCAGCGAGGCCGACCGTGCGGCACGGGACTACGTGGCGGGCCTCATGCGCGAGGCCGGTCTCTCGGTCAGCGTCGACTTCGCGGGCAATCTCATCGGCCGGAAGGCTGGAAGCGACCCGGGGCGGGCGCCCCTCATGATGGGATCCCACATCGATTCCGTCCCGAGCGGTGGGAACTTCGACGGACAGGTGGGCTCCATCGGGGCGGTCGAGGTCGCCCGTACCCTCGCCGACAACCGGGTGGCCCTGAGGCACCCTCTCGAGGTAGTGATCTTCAGCAACGAAGAGGGCGGCAAGACGGGGAGCCGTGCCCTGATCGGCCAGGTGGAGCACGCGGAGCTCGATCTGGTCACCGCCAGCGGCCACACCATCGCGGAGGGGCTGCGCCTCGTGGGTGGCGATCCCGCTCGGCTGGATGAGGTCAGGCGTCAGGAGGGGGACATCGCCGCCTACCTGGAACTGCACATCGAGCAGGGTGCCCTGCTCGAGGCCGAGGAGGTGGAGATCGGAGTGGTGGAGGGGATCGTCGGGATCAAGCGCTGGAACGTCACGATCAGGGGGTTCGCCAACCATGCGGGTACGACTCCCATGAACGTCCGCAGGGACGCACTGGTGGCCGCCGCCCGCTTCATCGAGGCGGTCGATGACGTGGCTTCGTCCATGCCGGGGCGCCAGGTGGCGACGGTAGGCCGCCTCGACGTACAGCCGGGCGTTCCCAACGTGATCCCGGGCACCGTGACTCTCAGCCTCGAGATCCGTGACCTCGAGATGTCGAAGATCGATCGCGTCTACGAGGTCATCGGAGCCCGCGCCGCGGAGATCGTGGCGTCGGAGGAGGCTCGGTTCACCTTCGAGCGGTTCTACGTGAGCGCGGCCGCGCCCACCGCACGGCGGCTGCGGCGCGTGATTGAAGCGGCTGCCGAGCGCCTCGGATACACGAATGTCCGAATGCCCAGCGGCGCCGGACACGACGCCCAGAGCATCGCGCTACTCGGTCCGGTGGGCATGATTTTCGTACCCAGCCGAGACGGGATCAGCCACTCACCGCGAGAGTTTACCGAGCCTCGGCACGTAGTGAGTGGCATGAACGTGTTGCTGCACGCGCTTCTCGACCTGGATCGCGCGTAGCGGGGAAGGCACATTGATTGCAGTGGATATCGAGGCCCCGCAGGTTGATCCCACGGGGTGTGGGCGGAGTCCGTCGTAGGAGGCAGCACCATGATGATCATGTTCTACATGATATTCGTGCGGGTATGTGCGGTTGTGATGATCGGTGCGGGTGTCGTGGGCGTGTTCAGCGCGCTATTCGGAAAGGCCCGCGAAGAAGCGCCTGAAGAGGTTTCGACACTCGTGTTGCTTCTCGCTCCCGCAGCCTGGAGCCTCTGGGGCTTTTCGCTCCTCAACATCGGCCAACCTTGGGTCCAGGCGACCGTACCCATCGCGATCGTCATGGGCGTTGCGAGCATCATGCTGAAGAATCGGGCCAAGGCCGCCTGAGCGTGGTGGAGGCTCCTGCATGACGAAGGTTTTCCTGGCCCTGTTCCTCGTGAGCGCACTGGCGTACGCGATTTCCTAGAAGGCTGTTGAAGAAGTGGGGCGAGCCGCGTTAGGCGCGCCACGGGGCCAGATCCTATGGCGGAACTCCGCAGGCATAGCAATCGCTACGGTAAGGAGTTCTAACGACGGGACCACCGCCTTCGGCGGCGGTGCCCGCCCTGCCGACAACAGCATTCGCTGTTGTTGACCCTCGTCGTCGTTCCTACCCTGAGTCACGCAAGACCGGGGTACCCATGCCGGAGGCATGGTCGCGCGGCCGCACCCCACTTCTTCAACGGCCTTCTAGTCCAGGGCCCGGATCCAGGGCGAGATCCGAACCCTGTTCGACAAGCGGAACAATTCGGGTGTGGAGCGGACGCTCGAACGCATGGTCGTCGGCCTGCAGCGCACCGCCGACGAGAGCGGCCTCTTCCCGCAACCGGAGGTGTTCGAGGACTGGTTGCTGCAGACCTACCGCAGCGTGAGTGACCCGTGGGGCTCGACCTACTACTACCGGATCTGGGCGGACTCCTTCATGGTTGGCTCAGGCGGGCCCGACACGGTACTCCGCTCGGACGATGATATTCGGGTGACCGAGCGTAGGGAGCGCGGGGGCCGCCGGTAGGAGCGAGTCACTGAGCTGGACGTGGAGGGCCGAGCAGAATCTGTTCACCGTTGAGCGGCTTCTGCAATGATCGCAGGATCTTCGATTAACCCGGGCGATCCACTGACTCGATCACGGCGCAGCGGCAGCCCTCCTTGGGCGCCGGCGCACGATCAAGCCGTGTCAGCGTCTCGCGCAGCGTTGAGCGCAGGGCCCTGAGTTCCTTCAGCCGCTGCTCCACCTCGCCCAGGCGCCCGGCGACAGTCGCACGCACGTGCTCGCACGGCGGCTCGCCGCCCGAGGAAATCTCCATGACCTCGCGCACGGCGCTCAGCTTGAGCCCCAGTGCCTGCGCTTTCTTGATGAACTGGAGATCGTCCACGGTCTCCGGTCCGTAGTCCCGGTAGCCGCTCGCCGTGCGCTGCGGGGGAGGAAGCAACCCTTCGCGCTCGTAGTACCTGATGGTGTCGGGCGTGATGCCCATCGTCTTCGCCAGCTCTCCGATCCGCATCACAGGTGCTCCAAGAGTTAGCCCCGGGTCCGCCCCCGGAACCTTGAAGGCTACTCAAAGGTTGTTTCCCCTGCAAGGGCTCAAGTCCAGGGCCTGCGTGACGAGGAATCTGCCGATCAGCAGGCCCTTGACTTTGGAGTAGACTCTAGGGTTTACCTTGGATCAAGTCGAAGAGATCAGGAGGTCGAGATGACAGCGAGACTGCAGCTCAATGTCGGAGGGATGCACTGTTCTTTCTGCCAGGAGAGCATCCGCCGAGCCTTTGAGAACACGGAAGGGGTCGAGACTGTCGCCGTCAGCGTAGCTCACGAGGAAGCGCTCATCGAGTACGACGCCGAGCGAATCGATGAAGCGCGTGTAAGAGATGTGTTGCGCGACCTGGGTTACACGGTCCGAGATCCGAACCGGGTGCGGGCTTACGAAGAGCAGCAGGAGGAGTTGCGGCGCGAGAAGCGTAAGCTCTTTGCGAACGCGGCGCTCGCCACGGTTTCGATTGTCTTCATGGCGCTCATGTGGGTCGGCATCCACATCCCGGCAAGTAGAATCCTTCAGGCGGCCATCGCGACGGTCGCCGTCTTCGGGGTGGGCTCGCACGTCCTACGCATGGCGTGGGGAAGCCTGCGGCGGCGGATCTTCAACCAGCACGTCCTGCTGTCCTTTGGGGCGTCGGGTGCCTACCTCGCGGGCCTGCTGGGATTCGTTGCTCCCGCCTTTCCCGCCGACTTCTTCGTGGCCGCGACCTTTCTCATGACCTACCACCTCCTGAGTGGCTACGTCTCCACCACCGTCCGCGCTCGCAGCCAGGAGGCGGTGCGCAGGCTACTGGAGCTCCAGCCGGACACTGCCCGCGTGGTACGGAACGGCGTCGAGATCGAGGTCGCTATCGAAGAGGTCCGGGTCGGCGATCGCGTCCGGGTTCGCCCGGGCGAGCGCATTCCGGTGGATGGGGAGGTGGTCGACGGTTTTTCCGCGGTGGACGAGTCGATTGTGACCGGAGAGGCACTGCCTGTCGAGAAGGCCCCGGGTGCTGAGGCGATCGGCGGTTCGGTGAATAAGGCCGGCTCGCTCCTGATCGAAGTCACCCGCGTGGGCGAAGACACCTTCCTCCGCCGGGTTGCCAAGCATGTGCAGGAAGCACGCGCGATGAAGCCGGGCATCATCCAGCTCGTCGACGCGATCCTCACCTACTTCGTGCCCGGCGTGCTGGCGGTCTCTGCCCTGAGCTTCCTCTTCTGGACCGGCGGCGCTTGGATCTTTACCGGTTCCCCGGACTGGACGCGCGCGATCTTCGCGGCGCTCAGCGTGCTGGTCATGGGCTATCCGTGTGCCCTCGGGATGGCGACGCCGCTCGCCCTGATTCGAGGTGGTGGGCTGGCGGCCGAGCGGGGAGTACTCATCCGGAGCGCCGAGGCGTTCCAGATCATGAAAGACATTCGCGCGGTCGTGCTGGATAAGACCGGCACCATTACCGAGGGCGATCCCTCGGTGGTGGATGTGGTAGCCGTTGGCGAGGTGTCGAGACACGACGTCCTCGGCGTGGCCGCCTCTGCCGAACTGCTCTCTGAGCACTTCCTGGGCCAAGCGATTGTGGCCCATGCCGAACACCGGGGCGTCGACGTCGAGGCGCCCGACGCGTTCGAGTCCGTGACCGGCCGGGGCGTCGTGGCGGAAGTCGCCGGCGAACGCATCGTCGTGGGACGTCGGAAGCTGCTCGAAGAACGCGAGGTCCAGTTTGATACCGACGCCCTAGAAACGCTCGACGAGCTAGAGGGTCGTGGGCATACCGTCGTAGGCGTCGCCCGCAGCACTCGGCTCATCGGACTCATTGCCATCGCCGACACGGTCAAGGACGGCGCCGCGGAGGCCATCGCGCGCCTCAAGCAGGCTGGTATCGAGCCGACGATGCTAACCGGCGACAACCGGCAGGCAGCCACCATCGTGGCACGCGAGGTCGGGATCGAGAATGTGATCGCCGAAGTGTCGCCCGAGGAGAAAGCGGCCAAGATCCGGGAGATCCAGGCGACCGGCGTTCGCGTGGCCATGGTGGGCGACGGGATCAACGACGCGCCGGCTCTCACGCAGGCCGATGTCGGCATTGCGATCGGCGCAGGGACAGACATCGCCATCGAGTCGGCCGATGTCGTGCTCATCCACAGCCGACTGGAGGGGGTGAGCGACGCCATCGCCATCGGCCGTATGTCGTACCGGAAGACCGTTCAGAACCTGACCCTGGCCTTCGCGTTCAACGGCGTGGGTATCCCCTTGGCCGCGACGGGAGTCGTGCATCCCATCTGGGCGATGATGGCGATGGTCACGAGCGTCAGCGCCGTGCTGGCGAACTCCTTCTGGGGGAGGGTCTTGGGTCGCGTTGAGGGTGGGGAGGAAGCTCCGGCGCCTCCACCGGAGGAGCGTGAAGTGACGCCGACCAAGCTCTTGCTCCAGGTGCCGGACATGCACTGCGAGGGCTGTGCCCGCACCATCCAGGATCGCCTCGCCGAAGTGCTGGCGAATGTGGGTTTCCGGGTGCAGCGAAGCGAACACGTCGAATGAGGATGATTCTGGAAGGTGAATTGAGGATCCGGCTGGAGATGGCCGGAGAGGGCTTTGAAATCACGTCCGAAGACATCGCCGTTTCGCCCTACCACTCGCTCGCGGGCTCGCTCGCGTCCTGCATCGTGCTGCTCATCGAACCCTGGGCGGAACGTGCGGGGATTGATATGGCCCCGGTCATCATCGCCGTCAGTTGGAAACACGGGGGCGCTGGAGACAATCGAGTGAAACAGATGGATGTGAACCTCTCTTGGCCGGGACTTCCGGACTCGCCCAAGCAAGTCGTCCAACGCCTGGCCGAGGCGTGCCCGATCCAGGCGACTCTGGTGTCGGGAACCGAAATCACGGGCAGCGTTCCGACAGACCCTTGACCTTGGACTAGGCTCGAAGGTCTAGCTTGCCAGCAGCGTAACGCAGCCCGTCTGCTTGCCGCTGCTCGCAAGGGATTTTCAGTGGAGTCCGACCGACGTGACGGAGCTAGATATGAATTCGATGTTTGACAATAGAACGCGGTCAGGCCCTGGCAGGCTGGCACACGCTGGACCTCACAACGCGTGCGTCCGAAAGGCGTCCGGGCTCGTCACGTGGCTGTCGGCCGCAGTACTGCTGGCTCCCGCGAACCTTACAGCCCAGGTGCTGCCGTTCCACACCGCGACCGCAATTACAACCGGCTTCGAAGAATCCGCTGCGCGCACGTTCTCTTCGTTCTTCGGCCGAGGGGGTCTGCGGCGCGATGGCGTGGGAATCACCGATCCGATGCGACGCGACATCGACGTATTCGTGCAGGCGTTCGGCGTCCTTCCGTACGCCATCACGCCGATGTGGACCACACGAGTGATCGTGCCGTTCGTGCGCAAGTCCATGGACTTCACTGCACCTGGCGGGGCGCGAGGCGATTATGCGACCAGCGGGGTCGGCGACGTGGTCGTGGACACCAAGTGGATCTTCTTCATCAAGAACCAGTTGAAGGGAACCACGCGCCTAGGGATTCAGGGCGGAGTCAAGATTCCTGTGGGTGAAATCGGAGCCACTATGCCTGACGGGACCGTCGCCCCTCGGCCGCTGCAAGTGGGTTCCGGCTCCTGGGATTTTCCCTTTAAGGCGTTGTTCACGATGACGCGCGACCGCTTCGGCCTTCTCGCCAACGCCGGTTACCGAATCAACACCAGCGACGACGGTATTGAAGCGGGTGACGTCTTCAGCTATGACGTGGCGCTGGGCCTCCGCCTCGCACCGTGGGTCTACAAGACCCTCAGAGACAAATCGCTCATCGTCTACTTCGAACTGAATGGCGAGGTGGCGAAGCGAGGCGAAATCGACGGCACGCCCAATCCGGATTCCGGTGGTCACTTGCTGTTCCTGAGTCCGGATATCCAGTGGATTCCTACCCCGTGGCTCTTGTTCGAGGCATCCGTCCAGTTTCCGATCGTGCAGGACCTCAACGGAACCCAGTTGGAGCACGACACCCGGTTTCAGCTCGGAACCCGATTCCGGTTTTCGTTCTTGCGATAATGACGCAAACGATGAACGAGATGTAGCGAGAGAATACAAATGCCACCTTTCATAGAGAACATGCAGCAGTGGGCCATGTTCTCCGGCCGCCACTTCATCTTGATGCTCTGGTGGGTCTGGGCGCTTGCGGTTGCGCTCACGGCCCTGAGCGAATCGTTCTTCTTCGACATGTGGCGGCGCCGCGTGCTCGAGGCCCGCGACGACGGCTGGCGGACGGTGGGGCTGGCAGCGCTCCTTGGGGTGCTGAGCCCACCGAGCCGCAGCCGGATATTCGCGCAGGCCAAGGAATTATTGGCGCACGGGGTCAGCCCGATCGGAGTGATGGCGTATCTCGTCTCGGCACAGGCACTGTTCATTTGGTTGTTGTTCTTCATCGTGGAGCTGAACGGACCGCAGCCGATGCTCGGCCAATTCGTCGCCGTCGCCGCCGTGTTGGCGGTCCTGGTGTACGGGCTCCGGCGGACGCCGAAATCACTGTGGGAAGCGGCACGGCAGTCCGCCGCACGCGAACTCGCGGAAGGCGTAGAGACCACGCCTATCGTGCGGCGCGGACCGGTCTTGGTGCGGTTCGGCATGTCCCTGGGGGGACAGGTCTATTCGCTTTGGTGGCCGCTGCTCTTCGGAGTGCTCGGCATCGGTTTCTTTCTCGCCCTCGGCCAGTCACCCGGAGCTCCGTCGTTGCAGGGCACAAAGGGACCCTTGGTGCAGCTCGGGAACGCCGGGGTAGGCCTCTTGCTTGCCTATGTGACCGGTGCTCCCCTCGTCGGCAACGCGCTGTTCGCGGCGGGACTGTGGAAGGCGCAATTCGTGAGCTACGCCGGGTTGTCCGCTTTCTATCTCGGGACGCTCGTCATGCCGTTCACGCTGCATCGGTATTTCGCGCTCTTGGGCGTGGAGCTGGGTAAGAAGGTGCTGGTGTGGCTCGTGGTTGCGATTCTGGCTGGCGCGCTGGCGGCTACGGCTTGGTGGTGGGGCCTGGACTGGCTCGCCGGAATAGTAGGGGTCCGCGACTCGTTCGAGGCGTTTACGCACTCGACACTTCGGCCCAACGACGTGCCGTGGTTCCACCATTGGTTCCAGCCCATGTCTGGGATGTGATGGTGGGAAGCCCTTCGGGCAGACGTCATGACAACGATGTCATGATGATGACAGAAACCTTGGTCATGGAGGAGGGAATAATGAGAGCATTTCGGAAAGTGATTGTCCTGGCGTTTGCCTTTAGCCTGGCAGCGCCCGCGGTGTACGGGCAAGAACGGGCCCAAGGCCAGAACGATGATCCACGCCAGATTGAGGTTACGATCCTCGGGATGAGCTGCCCGTTTTGCGCCTACGGCGTCCAGCAGA
The DNA here is from genome assembly GCA_022571515.1 of Gemmatimonadota bacterium. Classification (GTDB taxonomy): domain Bacteria; phylum Gemmatimonadota; class Gemmatimonadetes; order Longimicrobiales; family Gaopeijiaceae; genus JACZXQ01. The sequence goes on along the minus strand of JACZXQ010000001.1, from coordinate 2,475 downwards.
AGCTCAAGAGGCTCGACGGCGTGACCGAGCTCGAGGTGGTGTTGGAAACGGGAGTTGCCACGCTGCGGCTAGAAGAAGACGCTGATATCCCCACCGAGCTGCTCCAAAAAGCAGTGAAGGACGCCGGCTTCGAGGTGGCCAAGATCACCCGGAACTTCGAGTCGGAGTTCCCGGAGTTCGAGAAAACGAAGGAATGATGCGCAGGTTTCGCCACGCTTGGTGTCATGACCGTCCTCCCGATGGGTCTTTGCCACCCGTAACCGCTGGAGGGAAGTATGACTGCAAGAGTTTCATCAGAGCGGCTGCCACCCTCCTCAAGCATCTCAACTGCGGAGAAGGAAGGTCGTGATTAAAGGACGCGGTCGCCACAGCATCAGTCGGGCCTCGGCATTCTCCGGCCTCGCGCTGCTTGTGCTTCTCGCGACAGCACCGTCACAGCCTGGCTTCGCAGCCCAGGGTGGACAGCCGCAGGTAGCCGCTACGGGTGCGCTGGAAGGTCATGTGCGTTTAGCAGGTGAGTCCTGGCCAACATCAACGCGTGTACGGAACACGACGGATCCAGAGGCATGCGGTCTCGACCACAGCCTCGATGACTTGTTGGTGGCGGCGGAGACCCGAGGCGTTCAGCACGTGATCGCGACATTGCTCGACGTCCCCACAGATGGGGTTCCTGGGGGACCTCCGCAACGGCTCGTGATCGACAACCACGGATGTCGGTTCATTCCGCATGTGGCCGTAGCGAGGGTAGGGGACACGATCGTGGCGAAGAACAGTGACTCGGTCATGCACACCACTCACTACTACGGTCCCCTCAGGTCCAACGTAGCTCTGCCGTTGCAGGGAATGACTGTCTCCCGAGTAATCGAGGATCCCGGCGTGATTATCGTTCTCTGCGATGTCCACGGCTGGATGCGAGCCTTTATTCGAGTGGATGTCCACCCCTTTCACGTGGTGTCGGACGAACTCGGCTTCCTTAGGATCTCGGGAATCCCGCCGGGGAGCTACACGCTGGAGCTTTGGCACGAAACACTGGGTACGCAGCAGGTTCAGGTTGCGATTCGACCGAACGAGACGGCCCGGCTCGACATCGAGTACACGCTCACTCCTTCTCGACCCTAGACTCAGACGAAAGACTGGAGGCGCGCTATGAAAGGCACAGCTGTTCTCATGCTCCTGGGGACCGTTGGGGCCCTCCTCGGAGGGGCTGCCGAGGGCCAAGAGGCCACGCCACGGAGGCAGCCGGGTGCTGCCATGACCCTGTACACTCCCGAACAGCACGATCTCTACGACGGGCGCTTCGTCCTCTCCGCTGGCCGCGTACACCAGGTCGGACGTCTCCGGGACGCGCCTGGGTGGGATCACATGGGCAACGACGCAGCAGGCGTGCACCCCGTCGGTGGCACGGTCGAGATCAACGTGAATGAGATCGACAACACCGGCCGGTTCGTGGCGCGGCTGGAGATTCCAGAGGGAGAACTCACAATTGAAATGGATCGCTTCAACGAATTCAGCCCGTGTCAGGACGGAGGAATCGCAGCCTTCATCTTCGAGCACGGCGACTCAGGATGCGGTGACACGAACTGGCCCAAGACGCTTCTGTATGTGGCGGGTTGGGGCTTTGGTCACGCGACCCTGAACGGCACGACGCTCTATGAGGACTACCAGATACACTTCATGGTGACGCAGGGCATGCGCGACCGGGAAACCCTAGAGGTGAACTATCCGCTTCTGAACAAGAGATCCGCGGCCGGTGCCGTGAACCCCGCAGCGATCCAACTCGATTTCTTCATACGCAGCCCGGAGGGCGACGACAGAAACGACCCCACGCGCGCGGTCTTCGATCACTTCTTCGCCATGGAAGTGACCTGGAGGTAGAGCGTTCCCGGTGGCGGGAACCGGCGTGGGGACCGCCGTGGGATCGAGAGGGCACGGACACTTGGAGCCGAGAGTAGACACGGCCTCCTTTGAGCTTCGAGGTGGCCAAGATTTCACGCAACTTCGAATCCGAGTTCCCGGACTACGAGCAAGAGAAGGGCGATTAATCTCGAGAGGACGAGCGGGGCTGTTGCCTCCCGCCGAAGCCTTGGCGAAAAAGGCGTCCTGCCAGATGAAGGGGAGCAATGACATGCTGAAGCCGCACACGGAGCACCGCGTCCGCATCAAGGGCCGTGTCTTCGAGCGGGTGGGCAGCGGGGCCATCATTATCGATGACCTCCAGATGGACGGCTCGTAGTGCCGGATGGGCTGCTACCGTCGTTCCCCTCCGCTCGGGTCGAATCCGACGCGCCCCTCCCTTGACCCTGTACCTTGGTCCAGGGTTTATTCTTACAAGATGCCTTCGATGTTCCCCCCCGCCGGATCGGTAAGATGCTAAAGGCCATCGTCACAACCTCTGGAGGAGTCGTCACTGCCGCAGCGTCCGCGCTGTGCTGTGCTGGTCCGCTGCTCGCGGTTACGGCGGGGGTCTCCGGCGCT